>NZ_JBSHGA010000015.1:0-77052 GCF_053617595.1 Paenibacillus sp. NPDC055715 | reverse complement strand
TGTTTTGACCAGAGTCCCATAGTGTTCTCCCCAACCTTTCTCTTACTTCCATTTTAATGGGTTTGAGAGTTTACACAATATATTTTACAGACTCCATACATGGAAGTAGAAATGTTAAAGCTTTAGGTTCATATCCATCATTACTAGACGCAACCCACATTCAGGAAATACTTATGGTAGGTCGGGCAGCAGCCTACAACGAATTAAATTCTGGCAATTTCCCAGTGATGAAAGTAGGTAAACAGTTAGGAGTAGCAAATCCACTTTTTGCAAAATACATAATCGAATCCTCATATTGCGCTAATGAATAAATAATGCATAAAAAAGACATCTCCCTACAAATAGGGAAGACGCCCTTCTTTTTAAATACTTATGCCACGTCAAACGTATATTCATTTAACCGATTCAGGCTGGAGCTTTTCAACCTTGTCAATGGTTCCGCCGCCCAGACACCGTTCGCCATCGTAAAATACGACAGCTTGTCCGGGCGTAATGGCCTTTTGATGTACATCGAATACGATGTGTACGGTTCCGTCCTCAAGCCATTGTAAAGTCACTTGCTGGTCAGGCTGGCGATAACGGAACTTGGCTGTGCAACGGAATTCGCCGGACGGACGCATATCCGCACCTTCAATCCAGTTCACGTCGGTTGCAATTAGGCTGGTGGAATACAAGCTGTGGTGACGGTCGCCCTGTATCACATACAAAATGTTCCGCTCCAGATCCTTGTCGGCTACGAACCACGGTTCGCCTGAACCGGAACCGCCTATGCCTAAGCCTTGCCGTTGGCCGAGTGTATAGTACATCAGACCATCATGGCGTCCTTTGACTTCACCTGTAGCGATATCCACCATGTCTCCGCCTTTAGCAGGCAGATACCCGCTCAAAAACTCCTTGAAATTACGCTCGCCGATGAAGCATACGCCTGTGCTGTCCTTCTTCTTGGCCGTATACAGTCCTGCGGCTTCCGCAATTTTGCGGACTTCCGGTTTCGGCAAGTGACCGATGGGGAACATAGTCCGAGACAATTGTTTTTGGCTCAATGCATTCAGGAAGTAGGTCTGATCCTTGTTGCTGTCCACGCCCCGCAGCAAGGTGAAACGGCCGTCTTCTTCCACAACCCGAGCGTAATGTCCTGTAGCAACATAATCCGCGCCCAAATCCAGCGCTTTATTGAGAAATTCGCCGAATTTAATTTCACGGTTGCACATGACATCGGGGTTTGGAGTACGTCCAGCCTTATATTCATCAAGAAAATACGAGAATACTTTATCGAAGTATTCTTTTTCAAAATTGACGGTATAGTAAGGAATGTCGATCTGCTCACAGACACGGCGTACATCCTCCGCATCCTCCTCAGCCGTACAGCGGCCAAATTCATCCGTGTCATCCCAGTTTTTCATGAAGATGCCGATTACGTCATAGCCCTGCTCCTTTAGCAGCAGCGCGGTAACGGATGAGTCGACGCCCCCGGACATGCCGACGACGACACGGGTTTCATGATTGGCTTTAGCCATGGTCATCACCCAATTCTCTCAAAATTGTTGTAGAACCCTCCTATTGTAACATAAACGATTATAAGTTACGATGGCTGGACGATCCAACGACACGGAGAACGATGGGAGAAAGCTCCATAAAATGGGCCAAAGCCGTTCCAAATGGCCCGAAAACAACTCTTTTTAAGATTGTTACCGTAATGTTTCCCTTTACCTGCCCTAATATGTTAACATAAGCTGAGGGTTAAGATCGGAATAGAGAGTTATATAACACCAGTTATTCCGCGTGTTTAACGGAATTGTTACTATAAGTGAGGTGCCACAATTGAAAATATCAACAAAAGGCCGCTACGGCCTGACGATTATGATGGAACTTGCAGCCAGATTTGGCGAAGGTCCGACGTCTTTGAAAAGTATAGCCGAGAAGAATCAGCTCTCCGAGCATTATCTGGAGCAGCTTATTGCGCCTTTGCGCAATGCAGGTTTGGTAAAAAGTATCCGTGGTGCTTACGGCGGTTATATTCTGGCGGGTGAACCGGCAGGGGTAACGGCAGGAGACATTATTCGTGTACTGGAAGGTCCGATTTCTCCGGTAGATTTCACTGAAGAGGACGACCCGGCGAAGCGTCAGCTATGGCTGCGGATTCGTGACAGTATTGCAGAAGTGCTGGATTCCACTACGCTCAAGGACTTGATCACATACCAGGAACATGATGAATTGGATAACTACATGTTTTACATTTGAGGTGAATTGACATGAACAGAATTTATCTGGATCATGCCGCATCGACTCCTATGCATCCTGAGGTTGCGCAGACTATGATGGACATCATGACCGGCCAATTCGGCAACGCTTCAAGCGTTCATGCCTTTGGCCGGGATGCCAAGCGCACCGTCAGTGCTGCGCGGGATGCCGTTGCGGCCTCTTTGGGCTGCAAGCCCGAAGAAATCATATTTACTAGCGGAGGGACAGAAAGCGATAATCTGGCCCTGTTCGGGACGGCTACGGCAGATGGCCGCACTTCTGGCCATATCATTACGACAGCCATTGAGCATCATGCGGTGCTTCATGCTTGCGCTGAACTCGAAAAAGCGGGATACGAAGTGACCTATGTGCCAGTCAAGAGCTCTGGGCGCGTCAATCCAGCCGATATAGAGGCTGCGATCCGGCCGGATACTTTTTTGATCAGCATGATGTATGCCAACAATGAGGTAGGCGTAATTCAGCCGATCCATGAAGTAGGACAGATTGCGGGAGAACATGGCATTGTATTCCATGTAGATGCGGTTCAAGCTTACGGTCATATACAGATAGACTGCCAGAGCCTTCCTGTTGATTTGCTTAGCGTATCCGGTCATAAGATTAACGGCCCGCAAGGCGTTGGAGCTTTGTATATCCGTCAGGGTACACGTATCCAACCTTTGATGCACGGGGGACTTCAGGAGAAGAAACGCCGTGCCGGTACGGAAAACATTGCCGGGATTGCAGGTTTGGCTAAAGCAGCAACTCTTGCCAACACCTCTATAGAGGAACGTTGGGCGCACGATATGGCTCTTCGTCAAACTCTGCTGAAAGCGCTGGAAGACACTTTGGGCAAAGACGCTTTTGTAATCAACGGCGATCCTGAGCATTTTTTACCGAATGTTCTGAATCTTAGCTTCCCGGCTATTGGTACGGAAACCATGTTGATGAATCTGGATATGGAAGGAATTGCAGCGGCCAGCGGTTCAGCTTGTACTTCCGGGTCTTTGGAATTGTCGCATGTATTGCAGGCGATGGATCTTCCTGAGAATGTTTTAAAATCAGCGATTCGGTTTAGCTTCGGTTTGGGTAATACTACGAAAGAAATGGAATACACGGCCAAGAAAATTGAAACCATATGGAAGCGGCTACGTAGTAGGTACTAGGGATTTCTCCGCACTTTAATAAGAAGGGAGGGGCGGTTTTCCATTTCATTGCATGAACGGAACCAAGGTCTGACACGCATGAAGGAAAGGACCGCATCTCCGTTCGGATTGCAGAATGAGGAGGTACCCTATATATGAAGCTTCAGGATATGATCGGACTTGCCGTTTTCGATGTAGAGGGCGGGAAGCAGATCGGTAAAATACTCGATTTTATGGTGACGGATGATTGGAAAATTATAGGGATCGAGTTGGAAGGTAAAGGCCTTTTTTCATCTCAAGTGAAAATGGTGGCTTGGGATGACATCATTGCTTATGGCGAAGATGCGATTATGATTCGCAATCAGCAGGCTGTCCGTAAAACGGAGGCCAACGATATTCAACATACGTATTTGCTTGGACCCGGTAAACTGAAGGATTTATCCGTGCTTACAGAGGAAGGGCTTATGCTCGGACACATTTCGGATGTTTATTTTGACCAGGAAATGGGCAATAACATAATAGGCTTGGAAATCAGCGATGGTTTTGTATCGGATATTATTGAAGGGCGGAAATGGCTGCCCTGCACCGAAGAAATGTCCATCGGGGAGAATGCCGTTATGGTGCCCCCGTTAAGCGAGCAGCGTTTGGAAAAAGCCATATATTCTGTTAATGGATAGGGTGAGTTTATTGAGATGTCCGAATTGTAATTCCAAAGATATCGGCAAAATCGGCTCCCATCAATTTTATTGTTGGGGATGCTTCATCGAACTTCAGGTGAATGGTGACAAAATGTCTGTCTACCAAGTGGAAGAGGACGGTACGCTCAGTTCGCTGGACGACCTGTTCTTTGGAGATGACGTGGCACAACAGGACTTGCCGCAGATCCACGCTTCTTCCTAAGTTTAAATCTGGAGTAGGGACAGGCAGTCCATCTAATGTGGTGTGAACTATACTGTTCAGCAGATGAACGGATCATAGATTGGACCATGCTTGATGAATAACGAAGAGGGTGATTCCCGATGGCTGTAATAGCCTGGGAGTCACCCTCTTTTTCATATAGATTCCTGTCTGGATAGGTAGCATGCTGTTTATCTGTTTTTTGAGCAGAATTGCTTTACAGCTTAAAGCGTTTAACCTCTTCCAGCAGTAGGTCTGCGTGCGAGTCAAGTTTGGCGGAAAGCTCGGCAATATTGTTCATGGAATGCCCTTGCTCCTGCACGGAGGAAGCTACTTCCTCGGTGGAAGCTGCGCTTTGCTCAGATACGGCGACTACGCTGGAAATGACATCGGAAATATGTCCGGCGTTTGTCCGGAGATGACCAGCCGCGGCAGATACATCCTCAATCTGGGTAAGCATATGCTGAGACGCTCCCCGTATGGACTCGAACGCCTGTCTCGTAGCGATAGCCGCACGTTCCTGCTCTACTGTTACAGCGAGAGCCTTCTTCATTTCCTCTGCGCTCCGCAGTCCCGCAACCTTGATTTCCTCCAGCTTGTGCATAATGCTGTCACTGGAACTTCCTGCTTGTTCAGCCAGCTTGCGTACTTCCCCGGCAACGACGGCAAAGCCGCGTCCGTGTTCCCCGGCGCGGGCTGCTTCAATGGAAGCATTCAGCGCCAGCAGATTGGTTTGGGCTGCGATATCATGGATGGCCCCGGCCAGCAATTCAATATCCTGTGTTTTCAAGTTGAGTGAGTCTACAGCTTCACCTACAGCGGTTGTTGTTTGTCTGGACTCGGCTGCGAGCTTCGCTTGACGCTCCGCTGTTTCGTACCCGACCAGCACGGCAGAGTCCGTTTCCAGCACAGCGGTTTGGGTGCGCTTGACGCTTTCACCGATCTGGTCGATGGAGCCTGTCATATGCGACAGCTTTTCAGAGCCGGAATATACAGCTTCTGCCTGATCACTTGCTCCTTGAGCAAGCTCCTGAACGGCACTGGAGATTTGTGATGCAATAGTCCCGGTATCCTTGGCGTACTGGTGCATATCATGAGAAGCCGAGCTAACCTCGCCAGCCGTATCTGCTACTTTGCGCAGCAGGTGAGAGAGATTATCCGACATGATATTAAAATCCGTACCCAAGCTGGCAATTTCATCTTTGCCCTTAATATCCACATGTGCTGTCATATCCCCTTCAGCCACCCGCTTGACGTTCGCTTGAAGCCTCCGAATCGGATTGATAAAGCTGTTTGCCGCCCAGACCGCCAGCACCATAGCAACGACAAAGATGATAGCAACGGTAATGAGTAACTGATTGCGTGTGGAGTAATACTCCTGAAAAGCAATATCTTTCGAAATAGATAAGCCTACAATCCAGCCTGTGCTGGGCATTTTCTTAAAATAAAGCTGACGATCACTACCATTGTAGCTGTAGTCGATTTTTCCCGAAGGGGCGCTCAGCAGGGCCGCAGTTGATGAACCTAACTCGGGCGTATCCTTGAGATATTTACCAGCCAGCTTGCTGTCCGGATGCGCGACCACGACTCCATTCTGATCAATCAGAAATGCGTAGCCCAATCCGTTCAGGTCTATGCTTTTAATCATTTTTGTCATATCGTTGAGCAAAATATCCTCACTCACTACACCAGTGATGGAGCCGTTGGAATCCTTGAGAGGCTTTGCAATGGAGATGGTAAAATCACTGCTGGCTGCATCAATATACGGTGAGGAATAATACATTTCTCCCTTAGCTTTGGCATCCTTGTACCATGGACGAACGCGAGGATCGTAACCCGCTTCAAACCAGCCGGAGCCGTCCCAATAGGTTCCATCCTCAAATCCTGCGTAAATATTGGCAACACTTTGATCTTTATAGTTTTGAAAGGCTGCCTTCATTGAAGCCACTTTGGCATCTGAGGGAATATCACCGGATTGCAGTCCGACAGCCAGTGTTTCGATAATTTTGGCGTTGCCGCGTGTCCATCCGTCGAGCAGGTTGACGGTTTCAGAAGCTTTGCTTCTCATAAGCTCTGGGATATCATGGTTAGCCTGATTTTTAATGCTTGTCATGCTAATCACGGACAAAGGTCCTGCTGAAACGACAACAATGCAGGTAAAAAGGAGAATAAGCTTCATTTTCAAATTCATAAAAATACCCCCGATAGTTCAGAAATGTGAAAATTAAGGTAGTTCTTTTTTATTTATATCGTCAGACGGAATCACTTTGTTAATCATTTTCAGCCGTTTTTCTATTTCTTTACAATAGATACTTTGGGGTGCCTCCAGACTCAGGGGAAGGATTAAAGTAAAGGTACAGGCATATACTTAAAAGAGGCTAGTCCGGTAAGGGGGCACGGTATGGATCAATTAACGAAAAGCAGGCTGTTCCGATACGGAATATGGACACTGCTGGGACTCGTCATTCTGTATTTTATCTGGCTGCTGCGGCCTTTGTTTTTGCATCTGTATGATTTTCTGAAAACGATTATTGCGCCATTTGCGGTAGCGATGATTATTTCCTATGTACTTAATCCTGTGGTCAATATGCTGGGCGGACGCAAGGTACCTCGAAGTGTAGCCGTCCTGCTTATTTATGCCGTATTTTTGAGCAGCCTCGTCGTCATTCTGATGCACCTGATTCCGATGTTTATCGAACAACTGGATGAGCTGAATGAGCACCTGCCCGAGCTGACCATGCATGCACAGGGATTAATGACGAATATGGACGGAAGTATTTTACCCCAAGGGATACGCTCAGGTATGAATCAGTGGTTTTTTCAACTCGAGAATCGGATGGCTACAGGGATTGCTGCTTTTATGGACAACATCGGTGGGATGATCAATATGTTGTTCAATGTGTTCATTGTGCCGTTTCTCATTTTTTATATTTTAAAGGATTTCGATGTGTTCGAACGGGCTATTGTGTCTTATCTCCCGCGATCCCGCCGCAAGGCTATTGTAACGGTGCTTAAGGAAATTGATCAGGCGCTCGGTAACTATGTGCGTGGACAACTGCTGGTCTGCGTCATTATCGGGGTGATGGCCTATATCGGATATATGCTGATTGGGATGCCTTATGCGCTACTGCTGGCAGGAGTGGTGGCTGTATTCAATATTGTGCCGTATTTAGGCCCGTTTTTGGGGGCTGCTCCGGCGGTTGTTATGGCTTCTACGGTTTCTTTGAAAATGGTACTGCTGGTCTTAGTCGTCAATACCTGTATTCAAGTGTTGGAAAGTAACGTCATTTCTCCCCAGGTGGTTGGACGTACTTTGCATTTGCATCCGATTGCCATCATTTTCGCACTGCTGGTGGGTGGCGAAATAGCGGGAATAACCGGGTTAATTTTAGCGGTTCCGGTGATGGCGGTCTTGAAGGTGGCGCTTCAGCATTTTTTTGCTTATTATGTGAAGCGCAAAACGATCTGATTTCGTCCATATTCCCGTCTGAAATCGCGTTGACACGGCTAAATGACACGGATATACTGAATTAAGTATGTTTAAATGTGTTTATCCAGTAGGGAAAGCTCATTTCGGAGTGCGGGCTGAACCCGCCGGGATGCTCCCGTTACCAGTGAAAACAAGGCGATCGCTCGTCCGTTAATCAGATGCCTGAGTGCGCAGCCTGCGCATGTAGCATTTCGTGAAGAGGGGACGACGATAACCAGGGTGGTACCGCGATACAATCGTCCCTGATCCGTTCAGGGGCGTTTTTCTGTTTTTTATGGCCTGTGCCAAGTACAAGTGACACCATAATTAGGAGGTTATTTATATGAAAGCTAGTGAAATCCGCTCCAAATGGCTGGAGTTTTTTGAAAGTAAGGGACATGTGATTGAACCCAGCGCACCGCTTGTTCCACATAAAGATCCTTCCCTGCTGTGGATTAATGCGGGGATGGCACCGCTTAAGCCTTATTTTGACGGACGTGTGAAGCCTGAAAATCCGCGTATCGCTAATTCGCAAAAATGTATTCGCACCAATGACATTGAAAATGTCGGCAAAACGCGCCGTCACCACACCTTTTTCGAAATGCTCGGTAATTTTTCGATTGGTGACTATTTTAAGGAAGAAGTCATTGTGTGGGCGTGGGAGTTTCTGACTGATCCGAAGTGGATCGGCTTTGACCCGGAGCGTCTGGCTGTAACCGTGTATCCTGAGGATGAAGAGGCGTACAAGCTGTGGAACGAAAAGGTGGGGCTTCCTGCTGAACGTATCATCAAACTGGAAGATAACTTCTGGGATATCGGCGAAGGCCCTTGTGGACCTTGTACGGAAATTTTTTATGATCGCGGCGAAGCTTACGGTAGCGACATGACGGACCCTGAAATGTATCCGGGCGGGGAAAACGAGCGTTATCTGGAAGTATGGAACCTCGTATTCTCACAATTCAACCATAACAAGGATGGCAGCTACACGCCGCTTCCGAACAAAAATATTGATACAGGCGCCGGATTGGAGCGTTTTGCATCCATTTTGCAAAATGTGGATTCCAACTTCGATACGGATATTTTCCAACCTATTATTCAGAAAGCAGCCGCTATGGCAGGGGTCAAATATAACGAAAATGTGGACAGTGATGTGGCTCTCAAAGTGATTGCCGACCATGTCCGCACCGTAGCTTTTGCGATTGGTGACGGTGTGCTGCCTTCCAACGAAGGCCGTGGTTATGTTATCCGCCGTTTGCTACGCCGTGCTGTCCGTTACGGAAAAATGCTGGGCATGAACCGTCCATTTATGTTTGAACTGGT
This sequence comes from Paenibacillus sp. NPDC055715, assembly GCF_053617595.1. Classification (NCBI taxonomy): domain Bacteria; kingdom Bacillati; phylum Bacillota; class Bacilli; order Caryophanales; family Paenibacillaceae; genus Paenibacillus; species Paenibacillus sp. NPDC055715. The sequence goes on along the minus strand of NZ_JBSHGA010000015.1, from coordinate 67,983 downwards.
GGAAACGGTGGGAGATGTAATGGGCGTGTACTACCCTGAGGTAGTAGACAAGCGTGATTTCATCATCAAGGTGATCAAAACAGAAGAGGAACGCTTCCACGAAACGCTGACGGACGGATTGGCTATTTTGGCTGATATCAGTGCTCAGGCGAAATCGGAAGGTCGCGATGTCATCAGTGGAGCAGACGCATTCAAATTGTATGACACGTACGGCTTCCCATTTGACCTCACAGAGGATTATGCGGACGAGCAGGGCTTGAAAGTAGACCGTGAGGGCTTTGATGAAGCGATGCAGGAGCAACGGAAACGTGCGCGTGACGCTCATCAGGACAATGCAAGCATGAAGATTCAGGGTGGAGCCTTGTCTGACCTGGCGGTTAAAAGTGATTTTGTTGGATATAATGACCTCGTAACCGAGTCTAAAATTGTGGCTATTGTATATGAAGATGTGCTGGTGGACAGTGTTAGTGAAGGACAGACTTGTCAGGTTGTGCTGGACGTGACTCCTTTTTATGCTGAAAGCGGCGGACAGGTCAGTGATCATGGCTTGCTACGCGGGGGTACGGTAACGGCGAAGGTCGAAGGACTGTTCAAGGCACCTCAAGGCCAACATGTACATCAGGTCGTCGTGGAAGCTGGTGAGCTGAACGTTGGCGATACAGTTAAAGCGGAAGTAGACCAAGCATCTCGCGGTGAAATCGAAAAAAATCATACCGCCACGCATTTGCTTCACAAAGCGCTTAAAGAAGTGCTGGGCGACCATGTCAATCAGGCAGGTTCACTGGTAGAACCTGGGCGTCTGCGTTTTGACTTCTCCCATTTTGGAAGCATTACGCCGGAAGAACTGGCGGATATTGAGCTGCGTGTAAATCGCGCGATTTGGAGCCAACTGGATGTAAATATTGAACTGAAACCGATTGATGAAGCCAAGGCTCTTGGAGCGATGGCGCTGTTCGGTGAAAAATATGGAGATATCGTACGTGTCGTCAAGGTAGGCGATTACAGCATTGAGCTGTGCGGCGGCTGTCATGTAAGCAACACCTCACAAATCGGACTGTTCAAGCTTGTCAGCGAGAGCGGCATCGGATCGGGCGTTCGCCGGATTGAAGCGGTGACTGGACGCTTTGGCTTTGAATATATGGAAGGTCAGTTGGAGCTGCTAAAAGTATCGGCAGGTCTGGTGAAATCTAAGCTGTCCGAGGTGCCAAAACGCATTGAATCTTTACAGCAGCAAATTAAAGATCTCAGTCGTGAAAATGAATCGCTGCAAAGCAAGCTGAGCGTTATTGAAGCGGGTCAGTTGACCGATCAGGTCGTGCAAGCTGGCGGAGTGCAGCTGTTGGCTGCACGCGTGCAGGCTTCCAGTATGGATGCGCTGCGTGCGATTGCCGATGAGCTGAAAGGCAAGCTTCCGGTTGCTGTGCTGGTGCTCGGGGCTGCGATGGACGACAAAGTCAATTTTGTCGTAGCTGTACCGGCAGAGCATACCAAGGCTGGACTTCATGCAGGCAAGCTTGTGAAGGAAATTGCTGCTGTATGCGGCGGCGGCGGCGGTGGGCGTCCGGATATGGCTCAAGCCGGAGGCAAGGATGCCAGCAAGCTGGACGAAGCGCTCGTGCGCGCCCGTGAATTGGTAGTGGCGGCTTCTCAAGGATAAAGTTCGATAATTCTTGCGGATTTTTGGAAAAAGCCGGATTTAGACATTTCCTTGAAGGGCCCTGCTTATGGTATGATGTATAAGAATAAGCTGGCATAAACATGTACACATGTTTTGTGGAAGCGAGGTGTCAACAGTGGATTCCATGGACAAAACGGTCAAATTTAATGTCAAGGCGGATGAGAAGGAAGCTTCTGCTCAGGAGATTTTGTTGACCGTATATGATGCTTTGGTAGAAAAAGAATACAATCCGATTAATCAGATTGTCGGGTATTTGTTGTCAGGTGATCCGGCTTATGTGCCACGGCATAATAATGCCAGAAGCCTGGTACGCAAAAAAGAACGCGATGAATTGATTGAAGAGCTGGTTCGTTTCTATCTGGCCAAGCACCGTTAGGAGACAGGCATGAAAGTAATGGGATTGGATTACGGGGACCGCCGAATCGGGGTTGCCGTAAGTGATGCCTTCGGCTGGACCGCCCAAGGATTGGAAGTCATAGAACGACGCGGTGACGACGGCGAGTTCGGTAAAATTGCAAATCTGGTCCGTGACAATGAGGTCGGCGAGGTTGTAGTAGGCTTGCCGAAAAACATGAACGGTACCGTGGGTCCACGCGGTGAGATTTGCATTGAGTTTGCGAACCGACTCAAGGAGTTACTGGGTTTACCCGTTCACCTTTGGGATGAACGGCTGACGACGCGTTCGGCGGAGCGCACGCTTCTGGAGGCCGACGTCAGCCGAAAAAAACGCAAGCAGGTGGTAGACAAACTGGCCGCAAGCCTGATCTTGCAAAACTATTTGGACGCACACAGTACAAGGTGAGGGGGATTTCGTAATGACTGAAAATCAAGTGGGTATGGAAGAAGAACCGGAAATTATTTACATTGCCGATGACGAGGGCAACGAGGAAGAGTTCGAGGTCATTATGAAGTTTGAGGTAGACGGTTCCGAAGCGAAGTACATGATGGTTGCGCCAGTGGACCCTGAAGCCGACGAGTCCGATGTGTACGCCTTCCGTTACGAGGAAGAAGGCGATGATATTAAATTGTTTGTGATCCAAGACGATGCCGAATGGGAAATCGTTGAAGAGACCTTTAATACATTTGTGGAAGAAGAGGACGAGGAAGACGGGAAATGATGAACTATTCACGTGAAAATCTGAGTTGGACCTCTGATTTGAAGGAAGCGTTTGGCGGGGATGTAGAGCTACAGGATGAACAGGGCCGTGCGGTACGCATGGAACTGGAAGCGGAGTTCAAGGTAGGAGAGCAACGGTACGCCGTATTGCGTAAACCCGGAGCTGCTGAAGGCGAGCATGAGCTGTATCATGTGAGTTCATCCCCGGAAGGAGATATTTCCATCACCACGATTGAGGATGACGATGAGTGGGAAGATATTTCCGAGCTGTATGATGAATGTACGCTGCCAGAAGAGCTGTAAAGTCTGGATAACGAGGAGATCAAACCTGAAAGGGCGGACCAGTCCGCCCTTTTTGGCTGTGAAGGAGTTGGGTGGAATTGAAGCGAAGGGCGACGTTGGTTACGTTGCTTCTGTTGATTGTGATCATAGCAGGCGGAGCAGCTCTCTATATTTGGAATGCCATGCAGCCTGTCCAAACGAAGACGCAGCCGGTTGCATTTACAGTAGTGAAAGGAATGGGTACATCCGCTATAGCAGATACGCTGGAGCAAAAGGGACTCATACGTAATGCGCTCGTGTTTAAGGCTTATCTTAAATTCAAACAGCAAGGAAGCACATTTCAGGCCGGAAAATATGAGTCTCAGCCCGGTGCTACTTTTGATCAGTTGATTGCCAAGTTATCGGCAGGGGACGTTGTGAAAGAGGAAATGATCCGTTTTACGATACCGGAAGGATTTACGATCAGACAGATGGCTGATAAGCTGCAAAAGGAAGGACTGGCGAACCAGAAGCAATTTTTGCAGCTGGCCAACGATCCGTCCGCTTTTGACGTCGCACTGGTGCGGGATATTCCAAAGCAGGCGAGGCTTCGCTATGCGCTGGAAGGCTATCTTTTCCCGGAAACCTATGAGCTGAAAAAGGGCAGTACGACCAAAGATATTATACAGGCGATGCTGGAACAGACGCAAAAACGTCTGGAGACCGTTCCCGATTTGGACGCGAAGCTGAAACAGCGGGGTGAAACGCTGCATCAACTGCTGACGGTTGCTTCTCTGGTGGAGCGCGAGGTGGTTGTGGATGATGAACGTCCTGTCGTAGCTAGCGTCATTTATAATCGGCTCAAGCAGGATAAGAAGCTGGAAATTGACGCTACCGTTCAATATATGCTGGACAAGCAAAAGGAACGGCTGTACTACAAGGATTTGGCTGTAGAAAGCCCATATAATACGTATTTGCATCAGGGACTTCCACCGGGGCCGATTGCAAGCCCCAGTCTGAAATCAGTGGTGGCGGCTTTACAGCCGAAAACTACGGATTATTTTTTTTATGTGACCAAAAAAGACGGAACGCACGGACATTTGTTTGCCAAGACATATCAAGAACATTTGCATAATATTCAGGTAAGCAACCGTAAGACAAATTAGGAGGTGAGCCTATGGCTTACAAACCCGAACTATTGGTAACCGCCAGCTCTCTGGAGGATGCCCGTCATATGCTGGAGGCTGGAGCGAGCGCATTACTTATTGGAGATGATCGTTTTGGAATGCGGCTACCGGGGCATTTTACACCGGATCAAATCCGTGAGGTTGTGGCAGAGGCTCGGAAGCATGCGGCCCAGGTATATGTATCCATGACCAACTTGATGACGAACGAGCTATTGCCATTCCTTCCCGAATATGTGCAGACGATTGCCGAATGCGGTGTAGATGCCATTGAGTTTAATGATCCGGCAGTATTGATGGCGGTAAAGGAATATGCCCCCCATTTGAAGCTGTTCTGGAACGGTGAAATGATTTCCACCAACTTCGCAACCGCCAACTATTGGGGAGAGAAGGGTGCTTCGCGCGTCATTTTGGCCCGTGAGCTGAGTATGGACGAAATTACGGAAATGGTGCCAAAGCTGAACATGGAGGCGCAGGTTCAGGTGCATGGTATGACCAATATTTATCATTCCAAGCGCAAGCTTGTACAAAGCTATATGCTGCATCAAGGACGCCCGGTGGAAGGTGATCTGGGCAGAAAGCGTGGCTTGTTTTTGATCGAAGCAGAACGGCAGGAAGAGAAATTTCCGATTTATGAGGATATCAACGGAACGCATATTATGAGTTCGGATGATTTTTGCATTATGGAGGACCTGCATATTCTGATGGAGGCAGGCGTGCATAGCTTTAAGATCGAGGGTTTGTTGAAGCCTACGGCATACAACGCGGCAGTCGTTCGTGCTTATCGTAAGGCGATGGATACCTTTACAGCCGATCCTGACGCTTATGCTTATAATGAAAGCTGGCTGGATGAGGTTCGCCGTCTTCAAGATCCTGAACGGGAACTATCCTTCGGATTTTTCTATAAAGAACAGGTTTATTAATTTTAAAATGAGCACACAGAGGGGGGAACGTCATGGGAACGATGACCAAAACGAGAAAATATACGGGCAAGCGGAATCGTCTGGATAAGCCAGAGCTGCTGGCTCCTGCCGGAAATCTGGAAAAGCTAAAGTTTGCTATTCACTATGGCGCGGATGCCGTGTATATTGGTGGACAAAAATACGGTCTGCGCTCCAATGCCGATAATTTCAGCTTTGAGGAAATGCGGGAAGGCGTAGAGTTTGCGAAAAAATATGGTGCCAAAGTTATGGTTGCTACCAATATTTATGCGCACAATGAGGATATTGCGGGGATTGAAGAATACCTGCGTAATTTGTACAAGGCGGGTATTCATGCTGTAATCGTCGCTGATCCGGCGATTGTATCTGTGGCATTGCGCACGGTGCCAGAGCTGGAAGTGCATTTGAGCACCCAGCAATCGACGCTGAACTGGCAGGCGGTAAAGTTCTGGAAGAATGAAGGACTACCGCGTGTGGTACTGGGCCGTGAGACCAGCTTGGAGGAAATTGAGGAGATTAAAAAGCATGTGGACATCGAAATCGAAGCCTTTGTCCATGGTGCGATGTGTTCTTCATTTTCCGGTCGCTGCGTGCTGTCTAATCACTTTACGGACCGAGATTCCAATCGTGGAGGCTGCTGTCAGTCCTGCCGCTGGAAATATGATCTGTTTGAGGATGCTCGTCAAGACGAGGTTTGGATATCAGAGGAAGAGGCGCAGGATAGCAATGTGCTGAAGCAATTCCAGCTTGGTGTTAATCAGATTCCATGGTTTGAGGAAAATGATAATGCCTTTTCTATGGGCTCTAAGGATCTGTGCATGATTGAAAATATTCCTGATCTGATTGATGTCGGTGTGGACAGCTTCAAAATAGAGGGACGTATGAAGTCCATTCATTATGTGGCTACGGTTGTAAATGTCTATCGACAAGCGATTGACTCGTATATGGCTGATCCTGAAAATTATGTGCTCAAACCGGAATGGATTGATGAAATAAACAAGGCGGCTAATCGTCCGCTGAACACTGGATTTTTCTACGATACACCGGATCACGAAGATCATATTTATGAACCGGAAGAAAAGGCTGTGCCTTATGATTTTGCCGGACTGGTTATGGACTACGATGCGGCGAGCGGTATAGCTACCATTCAACAGCGTAACCATTTTAAACCGGGACATGAAATTGAATTTTTTGGTCCGAACGGAACGTTCTTTAAACAAACGGTTGGAACAATCTGGGATGAAGAAGGCAACGAACTGGATGCTGCCCGCCATCCGCTTCAACGGATCAAAATGAAGGTAGGTCAGCCTGTATCTTATTTTGACATGATGCGTAAAAAGAAGTAATTAAGTCTTAAGTCTCGGATAAAACGAGGAGACGACGGACATTTTCCAATCAGTATAGCAGCAAATGGGTGAATTCGCGCTTTGATTGGGCACGGTTACCTCATCCATTCAGGAGCTGAGTGAATCGCAGGCGACCTTGTCAGAGGCGATGACCCATGTGAGCGCGGTAGCTGAACAGTCCTCCGCCACTTCGCAGGAAGTCGCCTCTCTCAGCATCGAGCAGGCGAATATCGGGAATCAGCTGGCAGGATTATCGTGTTTATATGAATTTATTGTTTACCCAGAAGCCCTTTCCTTAGCCAATACCTTGCATAGCCTATACAGTACGCTAGAACAAAGGAGGCGTTCTTATGGGAGAAATGGAAAGAGGCTACGGAGGAGTGTGGACATCAATAGCCGCTATCCTGACACTGTTTATTTTGCTAGTGATCATCTTGAAAACATTTCTCTTATAACATTGTGGGCTCTACTGCATCGTACTGGTAGAGCCTTATTTGTTTGCCTGAATGCCCTGTCCTTGAGTAATCCTCTATATATGCTGAAGTGTACTACACATCAAAGGGGAATCGAGCCATGGGTAGTTTTCCTTATTAACAATTGACATGCCATATAGCATACAGATTGGAAAAAATAATTACAGGACATACTACTGGAAAAAAGATGAAAGAAGGATGCGTGTGCCGAGGCGCGGCAGCAGTTTCATTCGAAAACGTCGAATTGCATATATGGCTTTGGGCATTACGGTATTGTTACTCCTTTTGCTATTGCGGCTGGCCTGGATACAGGGGACGGCTGGTATCCATATGTCTGCTTACGGTGGGCATTCGCTCAAGGAAATGTCTGTACGCCAGCGGCAGGAGGGAATTGCAATCGACTCGGGGCGGGGACAATTTACGGATCGGTACGGACGTTCGTTAACTGGGGGCGTGGTATGGACGCCAGTGCTTTTTCCTGATGTGGACGGTAAAATAGCCCTGCACGGAGAACAACTTGCTAAGCTGCTACGGACAAACAGGAGAGAGCTGCTGGCTCGATGGAAGGCGCTGCAATCTCCGTTGTTATGGCGAGACGGGCGTGGAGAGCCCCTGCAAATCAAGCCGGATGAAGCGGGTAAACTGCTTAGCCTCGCGCCTTCGCTGGTAGAGCTTGTACCGTATTCGACACGCTACAAAAATTTACCCAATGGCAAGCAGTGGCTTGGCTTCTTGTATGAGCGACCAGACCAACCGGGTCAACTGCCGACTGGGGCAGCCGGGCTGGAAAGAACACTGGAGCCGCTGCTGAGCGGTGTAGGGGAAACGTTCGTTTCCCGGTTTGTGGATGCGCAGCGCCGTCCGCTCGCTCATGTGCCGTTACGGGTCAGTGCGCCATCCAATGATCACTACCCTCTACAGGTTCAGACGACCATTGACCTTCCATTACAGCAGCAGCTTGAAAAGTTGACGGAAACCAATCATCTGGAAGAAGGGGCGATGGTTGTGCTGGATGCAGGGAATGCCGATGTACTGGCGATGGTGTCTCGTCCTTTTTATAACCCTGGTCGCGTCGATCCGCAACAGACAACAGGTTGGTCTAATCGTGCCCTCAAGGCGGTGACGCCCGGCTCCATTTTTAAGCTTGTTACGGCTGCTGCTGCGCTTGAATCGGGGGCAGTCCAACCGAAGGAGCAATTCCATTGTCATGGGACCTATGGGAAGTATGGTTTGGCATGCTGGAAAAAAGAAGGACACGGCGCTCTGAACCTGGAGGAAGGGATCGCCGTATCCTGTAATATCGTGTTCGCTCATCTGGGTGAACGGCTTAGCCCTGCCCAAATTCAGGCGACAGCCTCTGCGCTCGGGTTGAGCCGAACCGTAGGTTGGCAGGAGCGGAATCTTGCAGGCATGTCGCAGTTCAGTCCGTTGGATCACGAAGAAAAGGGAGCCGTTTTCGGCTCCCATACGCATGCGGCTGATCCGGGTGTGCGTGTCCAGACAGCTATCGGCCAGCGAGACGTGCTGGTCACGCCCCTCCAAGCCGCCAATCTTATCGTGACATTGCTGCATGATGGTCAGGTACATGCTCCACGGTTGGTGAAGCACATCGGCTACGCAGACGGAGGCACATTGCTTGACCTGCCAGCTCACGCTTCTCCATCACCCGAAGGGAGCCGTCCGATTCATGCTTCCACAGCTCGTACGCTTCGCAAAGCGATGGAAAAGGTCGTAGCCCACGGCACAGGTGCATCCTTGCGTGGCAAGTTGTGGCATCTGGCTGGAAAATCGGGTACAGCTCAGGCTCTAAAGGATGGTCAACCCGTGAATCACCAATGGTTTATCGGCTATGGTCCGATGGAACATCCTCGTTATGCCGTTGCCGTTCTGGTACAAAATGCGCCACAGCATTCTGCAAATCAGGCAACAGCACTGTTCGGTCAGGTGATGGACCTGTTGGCTCAATTTTCCTCGGTTCCACGAGGAGCTACACGATCTTCCTCCTGAATGTTGACGATAAAGGGAGGCTCCTCGAATTCTTCTGTCGGAAATCGAATCCACTGCTGCAAATAGCCTTGCTGCCATAATTCCTTCAGCAAAATGATCAGGATTGGAGACAGAATCAACCCGGCCAATCCGAAGATCGACAACGAGATGATGGCAAAGGAAAGCATCAGATAAGCGGATGAAACGCCGATGGAATTACCGGTAATTTTAGGCTCTGCGAGCTGGCGGACGATTACCGTAACAGCCATGACAATGAGTAGCCCTACTGCCAGGTCGGTGTTGCCCGTGATGAACAAATAGACTGCCCACGGAATAAAAATAACAGGTACACCCAGCAGGGGCAAAATATCGAACAAAGCCGCCACAAGAGCCAACGACAGGGCATTATCCACCTGTAAAATGAGTAAACCTATAAATATGAGAACAAAGGTGATTCCTACTAGCACAGCTTGCGCCCTCAGAAAGGCTGAAATTGCTTTGAGGACATGATTTTTCAGAAAAAGATAAGCGGTTTTAAGCGTCTTGGGTGTTTTACTGCGAGCAATGTTCTTCCAGAGATTGATCTCCATACTTAAAAAGAAAGCTAAAATAATGGCAACTGCAAAGTTGCCCATAAAGACAGTGAAGGAGCTGAGAAACTGTATGAAAAAGGATAGCCCCAACTGTGCCCATTTGGTGGCAATGGCGGTCGCTGTTTCAAAATATTCGTTAACACGTTCGGTAATCCCCGGCGGCAAAGCGGCAATTTTATCTTGGGAAAGATGAAGATACCGTGTGAATTCCGTTTGGATAATCTGGGTATACTGTGGGAGATTTTGCGCCACTTTCGTAAATTGCGTAACCAGAATCAGACCCAGTCCAAAAAAAATAGCGAGTAAAAGGATGATAAACAGCAAAACGGAGAGCGCGGAAGCGAAGGGCTTCTTCATACCTTTGCGGTTGAAATAACGGGCCACAGGCTCGATGCACCAAAACACAACGAACGACAGGAACACAGGGGCCGCGAGCTGGTACAGCTTACTGGAAACGAACATAATTAAATACACGGTTAATACAATCAGGCCGATATCAAAAACGGTTCGCCAATATTTTTTGTACAATGGTAGCATATGTATACAACGACTCCTTTAAGATTTTCACCTATTGTACACTAAATTGGATGTCTATGCTGCTTACACAGTGCTAAAATGCAAAATCAGAACCCGCAGCAAAATCTCGGCACGCTTATGTCTTTGTGATAACATATAAGTAAGTCAGTTTTCCTCAGGAAGCCTGCTTGGTAGTCCAGAAATAGAAAAGTGGGGATAAAACGTGCAGACTTTGCTATTATGGTTGTTTTACATTTCAACCTTTTATGCTTTTATTCCGGCGCTGGTCAGTCGAATGTTTGGATTCCGAGTGTTCCGGCGGGGCAAGAGTGAGCAAGAGTATGCGCTCACCTTCGATGATGGTCCTGATCCAGTGTATACACCGCAATTGCTTGATTTGCTGAAGCGTTTTGATGCCAAGGCTACTTTTTTTGTCGTAGGCATACATGCGGAAAAACACCTGGAGCTTTTGAAACGCATGCATGACGAAGGTCATTTGATCGGTATTCATAATTATGTGCACAAATCGAATTGGCTTATGCGGCCTGCCACGGTCAAAAGGCAAATTGCCCGGACAGAGGCTATTATTCGCCGGGTAACCGGGGAAGGAACGACCTTTTACCGCCCACCGTGGGGAATTGTGAATTTCTTTGATATTTCCAACTCGAATGGTCGCCGAATCGTATTATGGTCCTCCATGTTCGGGGACTGGAAGGCAAAAATCGGAGCAACACAGTTGACTGAGCGGATGATCAAAAAGCTGAGGGGTGGCGAGGTGATGCTACTCCATGATTGTGGTACGACATTGGGGGCAGACGCAGGCGCTCCGCAAAACATGCTGATTGCGCTGGAGAAGTTGTTAGTGGTTGCCCATGAACGGAAGCTGCGCAGCGTACGTGTCGATACCTTATTTTGTCGTCAGTCTGCCAGCAGACCTGCTACGACTGAAATATCCAGTACGGATTGGTTTAAAAGAACGTTAGTATTCGGATGGTTGCTATATGAGCGGCTATTTCACGCCCTGTTTCGTCTACGTCCGTTGTGTAAGGAGGACACGATCTTTTACTACCGTCGGAGTACCTATCATGGACCCAATGTGAACATGGAGAACGGCAGGTGGCTGGAAAAAGGGGACGCCATCGTCGAACTGCATTTTGATAATAAAATGTTGTTTCAGTTAGGCACAACCGCCAAGTCTATGGTGCATTTGGCTATTCAGCTGATTCGGATTGTAAAACGACAACTTCCTGATCTCGCCTACCGAATTGCAGATGACCCCAAAATGAATGGCATTAAGGCCGTCTATGCAGTGAGTATGATTAACCGGGGACCGGAGAAACTGGGTTTTCAGATACAAGAGCTTCCCAAGGGACTGTTCAGAATAGTGTCAACCTTATATTTAAAGCTGTTATTTAGTGTTATCCATCCTTCCAGCCCAGAGCAGTTGAATGAAAAAAGGGACGTGATGGTGCCGAAGATGATTGTGATGCCGATTGATACTCTGTTTGATCGCTTCTGGCTGGGGGAATCATACCATACGGATCAAGGCCAAAGCAAAACAGATCCACGGGACGCTGCTCATATTCTCCACAGTGGAGTGAGTAAGGAAGCTAACCCTATTCAGGAAACAGTTACAGCCTCGCAAGTAGCGGATCCGGGATCGAGTAGTTGAATTAACGCCAAAAAAAGCCTCCCAACCCCTGTGATCAGGATGTTCAGGAGGCTTTTGTTTATTCTTTTTTATATCATGATAAGGATTAGATTTTCATAATACCACCGTTGCTTGCATTGGTCACCAGCTTGGAGTAACGTGCCAGGTAACCTGTTTTAACCTTCGGTTCGAAGCCTTTCCAGTTTGCGCGACGACGTTCAAATTCTTCGTCACTAATTTGCAGCTCAATCGTACGATTGTTCAGATCCAGCTCGATGATATCGCCGTCCTCAACAAAAGCGATAGGGCCGCCTTCTGCTGCTTCGGGAGAAATGTGACCGATAGAAATACCACGGGATGCGCCTGAGAAGCGTCCGTCTGTAATCAGGCCGACCTTGGCACCAAGTCCCATACCGACGATTTGCGAAGTTGGAGCAAGCATTTCAGGCATACCCGGTCCGCCTTTAGGACCTTCATAACGGATAACAACAACGTGGCCTTCGGCAATTTTACCGTTAGCGATGCCAGCCAGCGCATCTTCCTGTGAATCAAAGCAGATGGCAGGGCCTTTGTGATAACCACCAACAGACGGATCAACTGCACCGACTTTAATGATGGAGCCTTGCGGTGCCAGGTTACCGAACAATACTGCCAAACCACCGCGCTCGGAATAAGGGTTGTCCAGCTTGTGGATAACATTGGTATCCAGAATTTCCTGACCCTCTACGTTTTCACGGATCGTTTTTCCGGTTACAGTAATACAGTCACCATGCAGCGCGCCCGGCCTCTTCAGCAGTTCATTCAGCACTGCGCTTACGCCGCCTGCATTATGAACATCCTCGATATGATAGTCGGAAGCAGGTGCCAATTTGGACAAATGAGGCACGCGGTTCGCCACTTCATTAATCCGTTCGATAGGGTAGTCTACTTCAGCTTCATGAGCCAGTGCCAATGTGTGCAATACCGTATTGGTGGAACCGCCCATTGCCATATCCAGCGCAAATGCGTTATCAATAGCTTCTTTAGTCACGATATCACGTGGTTTCAGGTCCAGCTTGATCAATTCCATCAATTGACGTGCAGATTGTTTGACGAATTCTTTACGTTCTTCCGCTACCGCGAGAATGGTGCCGTTACCAGGCATAGCCAGACCCATCGCTTCTGCGAGACAGTTCATGGAGTTCGCTGTGAACATACCTGAGCAAGAGCCGCAAGTGGGACAGCCGTATTGTTCTAATTCCAGCAGGCTTTGATCGTCGATTTTACCAGCCTGATATGCACCTACGCCTTCGAAGACGGAGGTCAGGGAGATGGAGCGTCCGTTCTTGTCTTTACCAGCTTTCATGGGGCCGCCGCTGACGAAAATAGTCGGAATGTTCACGCGCAATGCGCCCATCATCATGCCGGGTGTGATTTTATCACAGTTTGGAATGCAGACCATGCCGTCAAACCAGTGAGCGGAAACGACAGTTTCCAGGGAGTCGGCAATAATTTCACGGCTCGGCAGAGAATAACGCATACCAATGTGTCCCATGGCAATGCCGTCATCTACACCGATGGTGTTAAACTCGAAAGGTACGCCGCCTGCTTCACGAATGGCTTGCTTGACAATTTTGCCGAATTCCTGCAAATGGACGTGACCCGGTACGATGTCGATATAAGAGTTACACACCGCGATAAACGGTTTGTCAAAATCTTCTTCTTTAACGCCCGCTGCGCGCAGCAAGCTGCGGTGAGGAGCGCGGTCAAAGCCCTTTTTAATCATATCGGAACGCATTTTCGTCTTAGCTGTCATGATGCTGGTTTCCCCCCATAGTTCAAAAATAGTATGACGTTTGAAGACGCCGAATTAGCGCAGATGTTTTCTAAAGAGTCTATCATACATGTGTACATATTTCTACATATATGAGGATTTTGCAAAAATCCAAGAAGCGACCTGTAATCGACAATATATAGATCGAAATGGTTTTGTTCGTCTATATATTGCACCTTGGAGCGGCTGGAATCGAATTTTGCAAAATCCTGATGATAGGAAGTAATCGATTGAATTTTTATGATGTCGGCAAAATATGAAAAAGCCCACTCTGCAATAAAGCGGGATGGGCTTGAGCTTGCTTTTATAGTAATGAAGGGTGTTTTTATGCGGATCGTTTAAAAAGATAAGGAGACGGCTTGAGCATCCAGTCGACCCGCGGCTCAATTAAAGGATGTGTTGCATTCCGCACCCAATGCAGAGTCAGCAGGCAGCACAGACCCGCAGCACACGCTACAATCAGCATCACTTCTACCGGAGTGTCTATATAATCGTAAATCCCCTTGGCAACAGCGGTGCGGACAATCAAACCATGAAGTAAAAAGACGTATAATGTCCGCCGCCCCATTTTAGTTATAAGTCCAGTGACGGCTGGAACAAAGCTCAGAAACGCGATAGACGCTAGTAATTGTACTCCGTAGATGCCAATGCGGTAAATCCCTGCATACCATTCGGTATGGCCCAGCTCGCCATAAGTCATGCTGCCATACAGCCAGCCAGCCGGAATGCCGTAGTACGACGTTCCCGCCAGTACCATAAGCAGAAGGGATACACCGCCTAAGATTACACGGACTGGAGTCGTGAAGAAGCGTCGAACATCTGTATAATGCAGATGATACCCTGCTACAAAAAAGGGCAAATAAACAAAGGTTCTGCATACGCTGAGCCAGATGCCATCCACCGGGAGATACCCGACAAGGATACCTAGCAGCACGGATATACCTAATTGGACAACAGGCGGCATTCCCTGGAAAGCAAGCATCAGCAGTCTCCAGCAGATATGGCTGGCGAGGAACCAGAGCAGTAGATAAGGTGCGAAAAAAGAATGATGAATATCGGGAACATGGAAGAGTGCAGCATCCAATATCGAATAGAGTGACTGGAAAATAAGATATTGCATACCGATCTGAAGTAAGACTTTCCGGCCTGTGAGCCCCGCTAATGATGATTTGGCAAAGTAGCCTGTAACGAGCACGAACAATGGTATATGAAACATGAATATCCAGCTAAACCATTGTTGGGCGATGTGAAGCGAGCCAACCAAAGGCTGCAGAGCATTGCCTGCAAATACGCATATGATCAGCATAAAGCGCAAATTGAGAAAGAAGCTTTCTCCTTGTATGTCATGGCTTGTCGTCATGTAATTCCCTCCGAACGGCTCTCAGCCGAGTAGACTCTGTGCAAAGTAATCCTTACAAGGAACAAGGTACGATACTCTGAACCTTAACATTGTGATTTTATTCACATCTGTAAGCGCTATCATATCCCTATTATGTGGCGGAAGCTTGAACAGGGGGAAAAGACCGGACTATTGTCTGGAAATGTCTTCTTATTTGACCCTGTGTGCGTAACGATGGTACCCTAACAAGGCTATAGATAAGCTGATTTGCACAGCAAAAAATTTCATACACAAATCATGAAACATGAGGTACGAAATACGAAAGGAACATTTAAAATGAGAAGAAGAACGAGAAGATCATACAGCTCATATGGGACACGCGGTCCCCGGAAAATATGGAAGATCCTTCTGAGCGTCCTGATTGTCATTGTGCTGATCGCAGGTTGGGGAGCATGGAAGATATTTACGCCCTATCAGCCTGACAGCACGGCTACTGCTGCATTAGCAGAAGCAGCCGATGCTGTGAAGGTGAATGAACAAGAGCATTGGGTTGGTTTTGAGCCTGCAAAAAGAAACGGTGCCGGAGTTATTTTGTACCCGGGTGCGTTGGTGAAGCCCGAAAGTTACGCTCCTTTGGCCCGCCGTCTGGCTGAAAAGGGGCATCATGTGGTCATTGCAAAAATGCCGCTGAACCTTGCATTGACTTCCCCGGATTTGGCGGGTGAGGTGTTGAAGGCATATCCGAAAGAAACTTTTGTGATCGGAGGCCATTCGTTAGGCGGTGTTATGGCTGCTCGCTATGCAGCTGCACATCCCGATCAGGTCAAGGGCGTATTTTTCCTTGCTTCCTACCCGGACAGTAAAGGAAATTTGAAGGATAAAAACCTGCCGGTCATTTCCCTGCTTGGCAGTGATGATGGAGTTATTAAAATGGATAGTGTTCAGAGTGGAAGAGCTTATCTACCAGCCAATACGCTGTATTTTACAGTTGAGGGCGGCAATCATGCCCAATTCGGCAGTTACGGAGCCCAAAAGGGCGATAACCCAGCGAAAATTAGCCCAGCCGAGCAATGCAATCAGACGGTTTCAGCTTTGCAGGATTGGATGAAAGAGAGTGTAGCTTCAGCTCCAAAAAAACAGTAATGAGGAGGCGGGCTGCATGTCTGAGTTAGTCGTGCAGGGACAGCGATTTCCATGCCGTGGCATTTTATTGGACAAGGATGGCACGCTGCTGGATTTTATTCAGTTGTGGGGTCCCTGGGCCCGTTCTATACTGGATATGATGGAACAGCATCTTGCCGTGGCAGATACAGACTTTACGGTGAAAAAAGGCAGTATTCTGGGTACAATCCACGACCCTGAGGGGCGCGTGATCGGTTATGATCCTTCCGGTCCGCTGGCGATGGGGACAGTGGATGAAAGTACGGGCGTACTGGCTTGGCAGCTTTATACTGCCGGTGTACCGTGGAATGAAGCGGTGAGGCTGGTTCGGGATTTTAACCAAACGGCGATGGCTGATGTGCGGCGACATCGAGCGGCGAAGGTGTTTCCGGGTTTGCGGACGTTATTGGAGCAAAGCCGCCGTGCCGGATTGAAGCTGGCAGTCGTGACCTCTGACAGTACAGAGGCCGCGCAGGAGCATCTGGAGTGGATGGGGCTGACGTCATGTTTTGACGAGGTCATCGGACACGACAGGGTTACATACGGTAAGCCGGACCCGGAAATGGCTGAAAAAGCTTGCTCCTTGCTGGGACTGTCGCCAGCAGATGTAGTTGTCATCGGAGACAGCAACGGGGATATGCAGATGGGCAAGCGTGCCGGGGTGAGGCTGGCCATCGGATTTGCGCCAGAGCCGGAACGTTCCGGTCATTTACTGGATGCCGACATCGTCGTCCGCCGATATGAAGAGCTGGAGGTGCGTGAAACATGGACAAAGTAAAAACGTTGGCTGATTGGATACAGCAATCACAAAATATTGTTTTTTTCGGTGGGGCGGGTACGTCGACGGAGAGCGGTATCCCGGATTTTCGTTCGGCGGCGGGTCTGTATCAGAGTGAGGAAAAATTGCCTTATTCCCCGGAAATTATGCTTAGCCGTTCTTTTTTTGAGGAGCATCCTGAAGTGTTCTTCGGCTTCTACCGTAGCAAAATGCTGCATCCGGATGCAGAGCCGAACGGCTGCCATCGTTTCCTTGCGTCACTGGAACAGCAAGGCCGTCTCAAAGCAGTCGTGACGCAAAACATTGACGGTTTGCATCAGGCCGCAGGCAGTGTGAATGTGCTTGAGCTTCACGGCTCGGTGCACCGCAACCATTGTATGGAGTGCGGGCGCTTTTACAGTCTGAACGAAGTGATGGACAGCTCCGAGGTAGTGCCCAAATGTCCGGTAGACGGGGGAATTATCAAACCGGATGTCGTTTTATACGAGGAAGAGCTGGATCAGGATACGCTTGTCCGGTCCATTCAGGCTATCTCGCAGGCCGATCTGCTGTTAATTGGAGGAACCTCGCTGACGGTGCATCCTGCGGCAGGGCTGATTACGTATTTTCACGGTAAACATACGGTGCTGCTCAATACAGACCCTACCTCGTATGATCACAAGGCGAATCTCCTAATTACCGACCCCATCGGCAAGGTTATGGGAGAACTCGGCAATCAATTGGGTTTGTAATCGTTTTCTTGTCAACGGACGGATCAAAGCGCCATGATGTTGTTGTTATGGAAATCCGTTGGAGGATGCGGGCTGTGCAACATTTTCTCCATTGAGGTCGTAACGGGTTACGCGCTGCTCACTGCCGAAAAGCAGGCAACAGATACGGTTGCCATTGCGCTGTTGTGCCAGTAGGCGGAGAACAACTATGTTGACGTCAATTGCGGTATTATGGATCAGTTCGCTGTAGCGAACGGTGCGGCTGACCATGCGATTCTGCTGATGTGCGATACGCTGGAGTACCGCAAGGTGCCTTGCCGTACGGGCGTTTATAAGCTGGTCATCGGCAATACGAACAAACGTCGTGGGCTGGTAGACTCAGCCTATAACGAGCGCCGTAGCCAATGCGTCGAGGCGTTGTCGATATTGCAGCAGCAGGAGCCATCGCTGGAATATCTCGCTCAGTTGGATGAAGCCCGCTTCGGTGCGCTCCAGCATTATATTGCGGATGAAACGGTACGCCGACGGGCACAGCATGTGGTGGAGGAAAACGCTCATGTGCTGGCTTCTGTCGATGCCCTTGCGGCGAATGATCTTGAAGCCTTCGGACAGTTGATGAACGCTTCACATGATTCGCTACGCGATCTGTATGAGGTCAGCTGTACGAAGCTGGGTATGATGGTGGAAGAAGCAAGACGTAGTCCCGGCACGCTGGGCTCGCGTATGACGGGAGCCGGATTTGGGGGTTGTACGGTTTCACTGGTTCATGAGGGCGATGTGGAACGGTTTGTGAAGGAAGTCGGCGAAGCTTATCAGATCCGGACAGGGCTGGAAGCCAGATTTTATGTATGTAAGGCGGGAGATGGAGTTAAGGAACAGAAGGAGGACGAATAACATGGCCATTTTAGTAACAGGCGGAGCCGGATATATCGGTTCACATACCGTAGCAGAACTGTTGGATCGGGGAGAAGAGGTTGTGGTGCTGGACAATTTGCAGACTGGGCACAAGGCGGCACTGCTCGGAGGCAAGCTGTACGAAGGTGATCTGAGAGATAAAGAATTGCTGTCCAGACTGTTTTCCGAAAATAGTATCGACGCGGTTATCCATTTTGCAGCCAGCTCGCTGGTCGGGGAAAGTATGCAAAATCCGGGTAAATATTATGACAACAACGTATTCGGCGCGTTGAGCTTGCTGGAGGCCATGAAGGATGCTGGTGTGGGCAGGATCGTATTTTCCTCCACGGCGGCTATCTATGGCGAACCGGAAAAGATGCCGATTGAAGAGGGAGACCGTACGGAGCCAACGAATGTATATGGTGAAACGAAGCTGATGATGGAGCGCATGATGTCGTGGTTTGATAAAGTATTGGGCATCAAATATGTGTCCTTGCGGTACTTTAATGCGGCTGGTGCGCATGAGAACGGCAAAATCGGTGAGGATCATCGTCCGGAAAGTCATCTGATTCCGCTGGTACTCCAGACAGCACTGAAACAGCGACCGCACATCGCAGTGTTTGGTGAGGACTATGCTACACCTGACGGAACGTGCATTCGGGATTACATTCATGTGAACGATCTGGCCGATGCCCATGTGCGTGCGGTGAATTATTTGCGCGAAGGCCATGACAGCAACGTGTTTAATTTGGGCAACGGACAGGGCTTCTCGGTGAAGGAAGTTATCGAGACGGCACGCAAGGTCACTGGACTCGACATTCCGGTCGTTACAGAGCCACGGCGCGCGGGTGATCCGGCAGTATTGGTTGCCTCTTCTGACAAGGCACGTTCAGTGCTGGGCTGGAGTCCGGCGCGTACCCAACTGGAGGACATTATCAGCGGAGCTTGGGGCTGGCATCAGTCGCACCCTCAGGGCTACGGCGACGAATAGACGGGAGACGATGACATGACGAACGAGAGTCAATCCGTAGATAGAGGCCAGGGCCGGGAACATTCTCGGTATGCGGCCCATGTCATCGACGAAACTGTACAGCAAACCGCTCTGTATGCGATTGAGCAGTTGGTTGCATTCGCACAAAACCGGGGATTAATCGGTCCGCAAGACACAGATTACAGCCGTAATCTGCTGCTAGAGCAGCCGTGAAAACGTTGGGTATGCCGGAAGGGTGATCATCCGTCCCGCCAAAACCTGCGCATCATTCCGGTGGAGTTGAACGAGGAACCGTGGTTCCTCCAATATTCGCCCTATGTGCACTACAACGAGCATTGCATCGTGTTCCATCACGATCATGTGCCAATGAAGCTTACGAAGGATACACTGAGGCGGTTGTTGGTGTTTACGAAAGCGTTTCCGCATTATTTTATCGGTGGAATAAAATAAATGCAGGCAGTGCATAATACTGTGCGAGAACCCTCCCAAGATATGACATGGAACCATGCTCCTTAAGGAACATGGTTTTTTTTTCTGAAAAAGAAGCAAATTTGTTTACTGTAACTAAGAAGGTTATAATAGAGTAGTTTCTTAACATTAAACTTTGAAAAACATTGGAGGCGAACGTTTGCGATGAAAGCATTCGAATTTTATAATCCTACTCAATTGATCTTCGGTAAAGGGCAATTAGAGGCTCTCAAGCGTGAAGTTCCTAAATACGGTAAACGTGTATTGCTTGTATATGGCGGCGGCAGCATTAAGCGCAGCGGCTTGTATGATAATGTAATAAGTCTGCTTAAAGAGATTGGCTCAGAGGTAACGGAACTGGCTGGTGTAGAACCAAATCCTCGCTTGTCTACCGTACATAAAGGCGTGGAATTGTGTAAAACACATCAAATCGACCTCGTACTGGCTGTTGGCGGCGGTAGTGTGCTGGATTGCTCCAAAGCGATTGCTGTCGGGGCGAAATATGATGGCGACATGTGGGATTTTGCAGAGCGTAAAGCGGCTCCACAGGCAGCATTGCCTTTAGGTACAGTTCTGACGATGGCAGCTACTGGCTCCGAAATGAACGCAGGTTCTGTCATTACGAACGAAGAAACACAGGAAAAACTGGGCTGGGGCAGCGTATTTGCGTTTCCTGCGTTTTCCATTCTTGATCCGGTGAATACGTATTCTCTGCCACAAAATCAAACGGTGTACGGAATCGTGGATATGATGTCACATACGCTGGAGCATTACTTCCATTTGGAATCTAACACTCCGGTTCAGCTTGGCTGGTGTGAAACGATTTTGCGTACAGTTATTGATGCGGCTCCGGGCCTGGTCAACGATCTGGAAAACTACGAGCTGCGTGAAACGATGATGTACTGTGGTACGATGGCGCTGAACGGCTTCCTGAACATGGGGCTGACAGGTGACTGGGCAACTCATAATATTGAGCATGCTGTATCTGCTGTTTATGATATTCCACATGGTGGAGGACTGGCGATTTTGTTCCCAAACTGGATGAGACACAATCTGCATGTGAAGCCTGAACGCTTCAAGCAACTGGCAGTGAATGTGTTCCATGTGAACCCGGAAGGCAAGAGTGATGAAGAAGTAGCGCTGGAAGGTATTCAGGCATTGCGTGATTTCTGGAACTCGATTGGTGCGCCAAGCCGTCTGGCTGATTACGACATTGACGATTCCAAAATCGACGTTATGGCTGATAAAGCTGTGAAATTCGGTTCTTTTGGTGGCTTTAACAAGCTGAATCGCGAAGATGTAGTGGAAATTTACAAAGCATCGCTGTAATTCAGCTTTTAGATAATTGTAAGCGCGTTTGTACGTCATTAGACGTATGGACGTGCTTTTTTGGGTTCGATTTGGAATTTAAGAGGAAAATTTTGAAACTTTTTAAGGTTGAATACGTAAACATAGTTATAGGCTGAAAACCAGACTGAAAAGGTACATGGAAGGAGGAGCCGCATGGAAACTATATTTTGGTGGTTATTGGTAGGGGGCGCTATCTTTACTGTGGTCAGTGTACTGATCGGGGATGTACTTGGTGGCTGGCTGGCTGGATTGGAGCTGCCGGGCCTTGATTGGTTCAGACCCGTCGTTTTACTTGGAGCGATGACCGCTTTTGGTGGGGCTGGTGTGTTGCTGACGAAATATACCGGGCTGAGCATGGGCTGGGTCGTTGTGTTTGCCTTTGCGATTGCATTTGTGATCGGAGTGCTCGTATTTTTTGCGTTTATCAAGCCCATGGCGAACTCGGAGGTGTCCAGCGGCTTCTCAATGCGTGAGCTGACCGGAAGAATCGGTGAGGTCACCGTTCCGATACCTAAGGTTGGTTACGGGGAGGTTATGATCCGCTTGGGTGCAGGCAACACCATACATACAGCATCGAGCTTTGATCACAAACCGCTGGCTGCGGGAACCCGTATCGTCGTGGTTGAGGTCGCAGAGGGTGTCGTTCGCGTAGCGTATCTGGATACGTAGACGGCGCATTCGCTTAACTTGAAGGGAGCGTGAACGGGAGTGTCAAGTTTGCAGGATATTGTGTTGGTCCCAGGGATTGTCGTCATCGTTATCGTCATATTAGGGATCGCTTTTTGGGCCCGTTACAAAACGGTAGGACCGGATGAAGGAATGATCGTGACGGGTACATTTTTGGGAAATAAAAATATTTCCGAGGATGATTCCGGTCGTAAAATCAAAATTGTGCGCGGCGGGGGTGCCTTTATATGGCCTATTTTTCAGCAGTCCGAATTTATTTCTTTATTGTCCCACAAACTGGATGTAACAACACCGGAAGTGTATACGGAGCAAGGAGTTCCCGTGATTGCGGACGGTGTGGCGATCATCAAGGTCGGCAGCTCCATTGAGGATGTAGCAACAGCAGCGGAGCAGTTCATCGGGAAGCCGCTGGAGGCCCTCAAGGGAGAAGCTCAGGAAGTGCTGGAGGGCCATTTGCGTGCAATCCTCGGCTCGATGACGGTGGAGGAAGTATATCGTAATCGAGATCGGTTTGCGCAGGAGGTACAGGGCGTGGCTGCTCGCGATCTGAAAAAGATGGGTCTGCAAATCGTCTCCTTCACGATTAAAGATGTGCGTGATAAGCACGGGTATCTGGATGCGCTCGGGAAGCCGAGAATTGCCGCTGTGAAACGGGATGCAGAAATTGCCGAAGCTGAGGCGGTACGGGATGCCCGGATTCAAAAGGCGCGTGCGGAACAGGAAGGGCAGAAGGCTGAACTTTTGCGTGATACAAACATTGCCGAGGCAGCCAAGGAGAAGGAACTGAAAGTGGCTTCGTTTAAGAAGGAGCAGGATACAGCCAAGGCGGAAGCCGATCAGGCTTATTACATTCAGGAGGCTCGTGCCAAGCAGACTGCCGTCGAAGAACAGATGAAGGTCGAACTGGTACGCAAGGAACGGGAAATTGATCTTCAAACCAAGGAAATTCAGGTGCGTGAAAAGCAATATGATGCGGAAGTGAAGAAAAAGGCGGAAGCCGATCGGTATGCGGTAGAGCAAGCCGCGGAGGCGGATAAATCGCGTAAAATGCGTGAGGCGGAATCGCTGCAATACTCGATTGAGACACAGGCTAAAGCGTCAGCTGAACAAAAACGACTGAATGGGCAAGCGGAAGCGGATGCGGAACGCGCCAAAGGTACGGCGGATGCTGACGTCATCCGTTTGCGTGGTTTGGCGGAAGCCGAGGCCAAGGAAAAGCTGGCGGAGGCGTTCCAGAAGTTTGGGGAGGCAGCCATACTCGATATTATCGTGAAAATGCTGCCTGAGCTGGCCGGACGGATTGCCGAGCCGATTGCGTCCATTGATAAATTAACGGTTGTGGATACAGGCAAGGGAGAAGGAGCGGCGCGTGTCAGCAATTATGTCACAGAGCTGATGGCTACGGCTCCAGAGATGCTCAAGAGTGTGTCCGGTATTGATGTGGAGCAGTTAATTAAGGGGCTTACCACGGGGAAAAAGGGCCTTCATTCCGTACCGCCCTCCGTTGAAACGGATAAGTTGCACATTCATGCCCCGGTCGCGCCGCGGGATAAAGAGTAGCTGCAGGGTTTTCAGGAGCAGATACCCCTTAACAGAAAGAACGCTTTTCATCACAGGTTTTCCTGGTTATTGTGATGAAAAGCGTTCTCTTTTTATTGACCTTTGGGGGAATATTTGATACTTTAACGTGGATTCCTCTGAGCTTCATGCTATAATTCTTAGAATAAAGGTTCTGATAAAAAGAGGTGCGGATGTGAGCAGCTTACAAGTGGCGAAAGCGCTGAATAACAATGTGATTATCGGGATGCATCCCAAGCATGATGAGGTTGTTGTGATTGGAAAAGGAATCGGTTTCAATCGCAAAAACGGCGATCTTATACCGTTGGATTCAGTTGAAAAATTATTTATATTAAAAAGCCATGAGGAGCAGGAGCAATATAAACGATTGCTTCCTGAGCTGGATGAAAAACTCATTGAGGTCATTGGTGAGGTACTTCATCTTGTTCAGCTTCAAGCGAAGAAGCCTTTGAATGAGCACATATTGATTGCTTTAACCGATCACATCGCCTTTTCCATTAATCGTCAGAAACAGAGCATTACGATCCATAATCCGTTTTTGTATGAAACGAGAGAAATTTACCCTCAGGAATACAAGATGGCTGAACAGGCAGTCTCTTTGATCAAGGACAAGATGGGTGTGGATCTGGGAGAAGATGAAATCGGATTCGTGGCTTTGCATATTTACAGCGCCATGACGAACCAGCATATTTCCGAGGTCAGGAAGGATTCTCGATTGATTGCTGATCTGGTGCAGGTAGTAGAGACTACGCTGGACTATCGCATTCCACTCCAATCCCTGGATTACTCACGTCTGCTGACCCATCTGAGGTTTGCGATTGAACGAGTACGTCGGGGAGAGATTGTGCAGGAGATTTCCCGATTGGACAAACTTTTGAATGAAGAGTATCCGGAAATGTATATGCTGGCCTGGAAGCTCACGAAAGTTATGGAGAAAAGGCTCCGCAAATCCGTATATCCGGCTGAGGTTAGCTATTTGACGATGCATTTACAGCGGCTATCCCAGCGCAAGGAGCAGGGAGAGCAACGATAAAGCAGCTAGAATCGAAAAAAGTATTGCCTCACTTTTAGCGGGATGCTATACTTAGTTAAGTAATGAGCAGGACGATAATTAAACATCTAACGTGTTACTGATTCGATCAGGCATGAGTTGTTTTAAGCTATGATTGTTTACAGCCTACCGGGGGTAAGCTATATCCCAAGGTTGTGTTCAAACATACTTAAATCGGCTCGTGCCTTTTTTATTGTTTTGCCTCTGTATTCTAATTTTTAGAGAAGGAAGTGGAACGTATGTTTAAAAAGCTTTTCAGCGTTTTACAGCGTGTGGGCAAAGCTTTAATGCTTCCTGTAGCCATTTTGCCGGCTGCGGGACTTTTATTGGGAATCGGCAACATGCTGGTCAATCCCGATTTTCTCCAGTACATTCCTGCATTAAATGCGGGCTGGGTTCAATCGGTAGCGACGATCATGATGAATGCTGGACAAATCGTTTTTGATAATCTGGCACTGTTGTTTGCAGTCGGCGTAGCCGTCGGTCTGGCAGGCGGTGAAGGTGTAGCAGGTTTGGCTGCGATCATCGGGTACCTCGTCATGAACATTACATTGGGTACAGCTGTGGGTGTTACACCGGGTCTGATCGCTCAAAAAATACCGGGCTATGCGAACGTGTTGGGGATTCCAACGCTGCAAACTGGGGTGTTCGGCGGGATTATCATCGGTATACTGGCCGCGTCCATGTACAATCGCTTTTTCAAAATTGAGCTTCCTTCATACCTGGGCTTTTTCGCAGGTAAGCGCTTCGTTCCGATTGTAACAGCAGTATCTTCGTTGTTGATTGGACTATTGCTGGTCATTGTATGGCCTCCTGTACAATCTGGGCTGAACGTCGTGTCTCACTTCATGGTTGATTCCAACCCGACACTGGCCGCTTTCATTTTTGGGGTTATCGAACGTGCGCTTATTCCATTCGGTTTGCATCATATCTGGTACTCACCGTTCTGGTTTGAATTCGGCGAGTACGTGAATAAGTCAGGTCAAACAATTCATGGTGACCAGCAAATCTTCTTTAATCAGCTTCGCGATGGAGCTACATTGACTGCAAGTACGTTCCAAGTGGGTAAATTCCCATTCATGATGTTCGGTTTGCCAGCAGCAGCGCTTGCGATGTATCATGAAGCAAGACCGGAACACAAAAAATATGTAGCAGGTATTATGGGTTCAGCAGCTTTGACCTCGTTCTTGACAGGGATTACGGAGCCACTGGAATTTTCCTTCCTGTTCGTAGCTCCACTGTTGTTCGCGGTGCATACTGTGTTTGCAGGGCTATCGTTTATGACCATGCAAATTTTGAATGTTAAAATCGGTATGACCTTTTCCGGTGGATTTATCGACTTCTTGATTTTCGGGATTATTCCGAACCGTACGCCTTGGTGGTACGTTATCATTGTCGGTCTGATTTTGGCTGTTATTTACTACTTCGGATTCCGATTCATCATACGGAAGTTTAACCTGAAAACACCAGGGCGTGAAGAAGCTACAGAAGATGTTGAAGGAGCCGCAGTCGGTACCACAGACGAGCTTCCAGGCAATATTTTGGCAGCTTTCGGCGGCTCGTCCAATATCAAGCATTTGGATGCTTGTATCACGCGTCTTCGTGTTGAAGTTAACGAGAAGTCCAGCGTTGACAAGGCTCGTCTGAAACAGCTTGGCGCAGCGGGTGTACTCGAAGTCGGCAACAACGTACAAGCTATTTTCGGTACACGTTCCGACACGATTAAAACGCAAATGGCTGATATTATGGCGGGACGCACACCTGCTCCGGCTCCGGTTCAACCTTCTCCGCAAGAAGAGAAGGAAGCTGGTGAAGAAAAGCAGACCATCATCGTTGAAGATATCGTGATGCCTGTTAACGGAGAATTGGTTGATATTTCGACTGTTCCCGATCCGGTATTTGCAGAACGTATGACAGGAGACGGTTTTGCTGTCGTGCCAAATGATGGAACGATTGTGTCACCTGTATATGGTAAAGTATTCAATGTATTCCCGAGCAAGCATGCCATTGGTATCCAATCTGACGGTGGTAAAGAAGTGCTTGTTCATATCGGGGTGAACACAGTGAAGCTTAAAGGCCAAGGGTTTGACGTTTTGGTGAACGAAGGCGATCTTGTGTCAGCCGGTCAGCCGATTATGAAAGTAGACCTGGAATACTTGAAGGCAAACGCAAAATCCATCATCTCACCAGTCATTTTTACCAACCTTCCAGAAGGTTCTTCGGTAACTTTAAACAAAACTGGAGTATTGAAGGCTGGAGAAGATGGTATAATTACGATAAAATAAATTTTATGTGTTTCGGATTATTGAGCAGGCGGCTTAGGTCGCTTGGTCATAATCCGATTTCACTACACGTATACTGCGTGTAAATAGATATTATCCATTAGGAAAGTGGGAGAAACAATTATGCAAACAACTTTTAGAATTACTGATGAAGACGGTATCCATGCACGTCCTGCAACTGCGCTGGTAAACACAGCTAACAAATTCAGTGGTGCTGAATCTTTTGCCGAAGCTAACGGTAAAAAAGTAACTTTGAAATCCATTCTCGGTGTATTGTCTCTCGGTCTGGAACAAGGCGATACTCTCAACATCATCTGTGAAGGCGCTGAAGCTGCTGACGCTCTGAAAGCTCTTGAAAATGTAATCGTTAACGAAGGGCTGGGCGAAGTTCATGC
The DNA here is from genome assembly GCF_053617595.1 of Paenibacillus sp. NPDC055715. NCBI lineage: Bacteria > Bacillati > Bacillota > Bacilli > Caryophanales > Paenibacillaceae > Paenibacillus > Paenibacillus sp. NPDC055715. The sequence goes on along the minus strand of NZ_JBSHGA010000015.1, from coordinate 40,740 downwards.
TTAAAATTTCCGGGATTGCCGCTTCGGCAGGCATCGCTATTGCCCGGGCGTTTATCTTGGAGCATCCGAATTACGCTGTAGAGAGACGCGCGGTTGGTGATGCCGAAGCTGAAATTGCAAGATTGGATGCGGCTTTAGTAAAATCTCAAACCGAATTGGAAGCGATTAAGGAGAAAACTTTACAGGAGCTGGGCGAGAAAAAAGCAGAGATTTTTACTTCTCATCTGTTGATCCTGAATGATCCTGAACTGATCGATCCGGTTAAAGCTAAGATCAGAGACGAGCAGCTTAATGCTGACTATGCTCTGAACGAAGTAGCTACACAGTTTATTTCCATGTTCGAAAACATGAAAAGTGCTTATTTGCAAGAACGCGCATCGGACATGCGTGATGTAACCAAGCGGATCCTGAATCACCTGCTTGGTGTTCATTTTGTCAGTCCTGCAGAAATTGCCGAAGAAACGATTGTACTTGCAGAAGATTTGACACCTTCCGACACAGCTCAGCTGAATCGCGAATTTGTTAAAGGTTTTGCAACGAACATCGGCGGACGTACTTCGCACTCGGCTATTATGGCTCGTTCACTTGAAATTCCTGCGGTTGTAGGAACGAAAAATATATTGTCCCAAGCTAAAAGTGGGGATTTGATTATCGTTGACGGGCTGGATGGTCACGTATTTGTGAATCCTTCTGAAGAGATCGTTGCGGAATATCGTGCTAAACAAGTGGCATACGACAAGCAACGCGAAGAGTGGCGCAAGCTGCGCGGCGAAGCTACAGTTTCCGTCGATGGTGTGCATGTCGAACTAGCCGCCAATATCGGTACACCTAACGATGTAGCTGGCGTTCTGGATAACGGTGGCGAGGGCGTCGGCCTGTATCGTACTGAATTCTTGTACATGGGACGCGATAAGCTTCCATCCGAAGAAGTACAGTACACAGCATACAAAACCGTTCTGGAAAAAATGGAAGGCAAACCGGTTGTAGTCCGCACGTTGGATATCGGTGGCGACAAAGAGCTTCCTTATCTGGATCTGCCAAAGGAAATGAACCCATTCCTCGGATTCCGTGCTATTCGTTTGTGTCTGGATCGTCAGGATATTTTCCGTACTCAGTTGCGTGCTTTGCTGCGGGCAAGTGTACACGGTAACCTGCGGATCATGTTCCCGATGATTGCTACACTGAACGAATTCCGTGAATCCAAAGCAGTGTTGCTGGAGGAAAAGGAAAAGTTGGTAGCCGAGGGTGTAGCCGTATCTGAAGAAATTCAGTTGGGCATCATGGTAGAAATTCCCTCTACAGCGGTATTGGCTGACCAATTCGCAAAAGAGGTTGATTTCTTCAGTATCGGTACGAACGATCTGATCCAATACACCATGGCAGCGGATCGCATGAACGAACGGGTTTCTTACCTGTACCAACCATATAACCCATCCATTCTGCGTCTGGTGAAAATGGTTATTGATGCCGCTCACCGTGAAGGACGTTGGGTAGGTATGTGCGGCGAAATGGCAGGGGACACAACAGCAATTCCATTGCTGCTGGGTCTGGGACTCGATGAGTTCAGCATGAGTGCTACTTCCATTCTGCCAGCACGCAGTCAAATTTCGAAATTGTCCCGCGCGGACATGGAGAAACTGGCTGCAAAAGCTTTGGACATGCAAACAGCCGAGCAGGTTGTTGAATTGGTACAAGGCATTGAGGGCTAAGGAAGGGTATCACATTTCAAAGATTATTTTTTTTCAACAAAAATAGCTGTTTATATACAGCGGCCGGTATCTCATCAGATACCGGCCTTTTTGTATGTCCAGAGTTGGAGTTAACTTTTAGCTGCATGAGCAGTTCAGTATGGGCTTGCGAGCTGCGGCTGCTTCGTCCAGTCGAGTAACTGGGGTAGTATATGGAGCATTTAGCACCAATTCAGGGGTTTCCTCTGCTTCCCGCGAAATTTGGATCATGGTGTCGATGAAGGCATCAAGCGTCTCCTTGCTTTCCGTTTCTGTCGGCTCGATCATGATACATTCCTCTACATTCAGCGGGAAATAAATCGTAGGCGGATGATAGCCAAAATCGAGCAATCGCTTGGCAACATCAAGCGTACGTACTCCGAATTTCTTCAAGCCGCGCCCGGACATCACAAATTCATGTTTGCAATACCCAGAATAAGGGATGTCAAAATGCGGAGCCAGCCGTTGCATCATATAATTGGCATTAAGTACGGCGCATTCGGATACCCGCTTCAAGCCGTCAGGGCCATAGCTGCGGATATAGGCATAGGCACGGACGAGAATGCCGAAGTTGCCGTAAAAGGCTTTGACCCTTCCGATGGAATCGCCCTGTTCTCGGTCCCAGTGGTACGTGCCTTGTGGATCACGCACGACAAGCGGCTTGGGCAAATACGGAATGAGCCGCTGCTTTACCCCCACAGGTCCCGAGCCGGGGCCACCTCCGCCATGTGGGGTACTCATCGTTTTGTGCAAATTGAGATGCACCACGTCAAAACCCATATCCCCGGGGCGGGTGATCCCCATAATGGCGTTGGAGTTCGCACCGTCATAATAGAGCAGGCCACCCGCTTCATGCACAATCGCGGCAATGTCAGCGATTTGCTTCTCGAACAGCCCGAGCGTGTTCGGATTGGTCAGCATAAGCGCAGCGGTGTCGTTGCCTACGGCTTGACGCAGCGCGTCCAGATCCACCAGCCCCTGTGGTGTGGAGGGGAGGGTAACCGTTTCGAAGCCTGCCACAGCGGCGCTGGCGGGGTTCGTTCCGTGCGAGGAATCCGGCACGAGCACCTTGGTACGTCGCTCACCATGTGCTTCGTGGTAGGAGCGGATCATCATCAGCCCGGTCCATTCGCCATGGGCGCCCGCAGCGGGCTGAAGGGTGACGGCCTCCATGCCGGTTAACGCGGCCAGATCGTTTTGAAGCGTATGGAGCAGTGCCATGGCTCCCTGGATGCTGTCCTCCGGCTGGTACGGATGGATTTTGGCGAAGCCTGCATAACGGGCGACATCCTCGTTCACCTTGGGGTTGTATTTCATCGTACAGGAGCCGAGCGGATAAAATCCGTTGTCCACGCCAAAATTGCGTCGTGACAGGGCGGTATAATGTCGAATAACGTCTATTTCGTATACCTCGGGCAATGCTGCAGGCTCGCTACGCTGTGCATAATCCGGCAAAAGCTCTGCTACCGGACGGCGGGGAACATCGCATTCGGGCAGGGAATAGGCGATCCGGCCCGGTCTACTCAATTCAAAAATGAGCGCCTGATCCTGCTCTTTCATCTGATTTTGATTGGATTCGACTTCTGGATTCGGTATACCCTGATCTTGTCCGGTGGTGTGTGTCATAGCAATCCCCCCAAGGTGTGAACGAATTGATCTATCTCTTCCTTTGTTCGTTGCTCTGTCACGGCAATCAGCATGTGACCTGTATATTCCTCATAATCCCGCCCTAAATCGTAGCCGCCGATAAATCCGGCAGCAAGCAATCCGGCTTGCAGTTTATTCATATCGGTATTCTCAGGTAACCGAAGAGCAAACTCGTTAAAGGTGGGAGCGGTAAAGGAGGCGGTTACGCCCTTCAAGCCCAGTAATTGCTCCAATGCGTAACGGCTTTTGTGCAAGTTTAGCTCGGCTACTTCCGCGATGCCCTGCCTACCCATGACGGACAAATACACAGAGGCAGATAAAGCGAGCAACGCCTGATTGGAGCATATGTTAGAGGTAGCCTTTTCTCGGCGGATATGCTGCTCCCGTGTCTGCAAGGTCAGCACGAAGCCACGTTTGCCGTTGCGATCTGTGGTCTGGCCGACAATGCGTCCGGGGATACGGCGCATATGCGCCTGAGAAACGGCAAAGTAACCGCAGGTCGGGCCGCCGAGGGAGGAGGGGATGCCAAGCGGCTGCGCGTCTCCTACGGCAATATCCGCGCCCTGCTTGCCTGGCGCTTCTAGCAAGCCCAACGCCAGCGGATTGGCGCTGACGACCATAAGACCCTTGTGCGCATGGATCAGGTCAGCGATCGGCTTCAGATTTTCCACGGCCCCCAAAAAATTAGGGCTTTGGACCAAAACAGCCGCCGTCTGATCCGATACGGCTGCCGTTAACGCCTTCACATCAGTTACGCCGTCTGCACAGTCGATCTCCACGATATCCAAATCCAGCCCGCGTGCATAGGCAGCCAACACCTGACGTGACTCCGGATGGACGGTCCGCGATACGATGAGCTGCTTGCGGCGGGTGGCAGCGGCGGCCAATGAGCCCGCTTCTGCCAGCGCAGTCGCTCCATCATACATGCTGGCATTGGCTACAGCCATGCCTGTTAATTCGCATATATACGATTGAAATTCGAAGATGGCTTGCAGCTCGCCCTGACTTACCTCCGGCTGATAGGGGGTGTAGGCTGTATAAAATTCTGAGCGTGAAGTGATATGCTGGATGACGGATGGAATATGATGATCGTAAATCCCTGCGCCGAGAAAGCTGGCGTGCGTGTCAGTATTGGCGTTTTGCCCGGCCAGCCCGAATAAGTGGCGGGTTAAGGCTCTTTCGTCTAGCCGAGAAGAAAGGGGAAGCTCCCCTTCATACCGGATCGCCTCAGGAATATCGCTGAATAAATCTTCGATGGACGATGCGCCGACCACGTGTAGCATTTCGGCTTGATCCTGTTCAGTCATGGGAAGATAGCGATGTTGTTTCATTGGGTCTGGCTCCTTTCAACCAACAAAATCGTAAAAACGTAAACGGTTAACAAATGATTCATAAACGATTGCCAACTGCGCAGCGGTTAGTAACGGATCAAGATCGCTAGTAAGACGAGTATTTAAATCAGCGTGTGCGTTTATAAAAGGGTGCGGCTACCACCTCGGCGCGCAGGCGCTTGCCACGAATCTCGACCTCCAGCGGCGTGGATAGGGAACTGAAACGGCTGTCTACCAGAGCCAAACCCAGATTACGCTTTAAGGTGGGCGACTGGGTTCCCGTTGTGACCTCGCCGATTTGCTGTCCTTCCGCAAAAACGGGGTAATGAGCACGCGGGATGCCGCGGTCGAGCATTTCCAGTCCGATCAGCTTGCGCGGAATGCCTTGTTCTTTCTGACGTTGCAGGGCCTCACTGCCGATAAAATCTCCCTTATTCAGCTTGACGAAGAAGCCTAAACCAGCTTCCAGTGGCGAAATGGTAGCGGACAACTCTTGTCCGTACAGTGGCAGCCGCGCCTCGAAGCGCAGTGTATCCCTGGCTCCAAGTCCGGCGGGAACCAGACCATACGGCTCACCGATGCGAAGCAATCCGTCCCATACTGCCGGTGCATCCGCCGCGGGCACATAAAATTCAAAACCGTCTTCACCCGTGTACCCGGTGCGGGAGACGAGCGCTTTTGCCCCGAACAATTGCACATCCTCATTGAATCGGAAGGATGCCAGATTCGTAATGTCCGTGTCTGTCACGGCTGCGGCAATACGAGCAGCTTCAGGTCCTTGCAATGCCAGAAGTGCTACCGCATCTGATACGTTTTCCAGATGAACGGATGCAGGCGCATGGCGGAGCAGCCAATCCCAATCCTTGTCGATATTGGAGGCATTCACAACGAGCATGTAACGCTCCGACCCTTTACAGTAAACAAGCAGGTCGTCTACTACACCTCCATCCGGGTAACACAGGAGTGAGTATTGGGCCTGACCTGGCTCCAACTGACTGACATCGTTCGTCGTCACTTGTTGCAGAAATGCTTCGGCTTCCTGGCCCTCGACCAAGAATTCACCCATATGTGATGCATCAAACAAACCCGCACGTTGCCGAACGGCCTCATGTTCCTTTTGAATGCCACTGAACTGTACAGGCAGCTCCCAGCCGTCAAAATCAATGCAACGAACCCCCGGCAGCGTGCCGTAGGACGAATACAGCGGCGTTTTTCGCAAGTTAGTCATTTTTTCACTCCTATCCAGTGTGATCGTCTAAACAAAAAAGACAGGCCGAAAAAAAACGTATGGACGGCAGTCCACACACTTTTTTTCAGCTCTGTCCTTGATACCTGAGAGTTGCCCCGGTGTGTACCGGGTTTCCCCTTGGGTGATCCGCCTGTATGGCGAATGCTCTCCAGAGATGCGTCCAGCAGAGGTCCTTTTGCCTGAGAGATTCACCTGCGGTGCAGGTTTACTCCTTCGGCGCTGCCCTTGGATCAGCTATACGTCATCCGGTCCTGCCGGTAACAGCTTGATCCGGCTCGCTTGCTACCTTGTTTTCACAGGCGGCAACAGCTATGCGAGTTTTGGCAGTCTCTCCCTCCACGTTCATCCGCGTTTACAGTTATCGGGTATTTCCAAAAGTACTTGTTATTACCCATTAATACGCAAATTCATTCGAAATGTCAACAAAAATGTCATCAATATCTTTTCAAAAACATTTTATTTATAAATTAGGATATGTAAGCGTTTGTTATATCTTGTCGTATTTTTAATTAGAACGATATATGAAGTAGTGGAAATATTTTTGTTAGTATTATTGACATGATAGTTCTTGTTGTCATAACCTTAACCTGTCACGGATGGGTAGGCGAAACATTTAATCCATAGGGAAGCGAGGCGGAGCAGGATGAGTGAAGTGAAGCAGCAATTTTGGTACACGGAGGAACACGAGTGGGTTCAGCGCATAGAGGATGGAACGGTACGAATCGGTATTACGGACTTTGCACAGCATCAACTGGGCGATATCGTTTTTGTGGAGCTGCCTGGGGAGGGAGCAACGATTGAGCAGGGGACAGAGATTGGTACTATTGAATCGGTAAAGACAGTATCCGACCTGTTCGCTCCGGTGACGGGAACGGTCTTGAAGATGAATGAAGCGCTGGAAAGCACACCTGAGCTGGTGAACGAGTCTCCCTATGAAGAAGGTTGGATGATCGAAGTAAAGATTGGAGAAGATGTAGAGGAAGCACTAAGCAAGCTGCTGTCTGCGGATCAGTACGAGCAGTTGACTGCCAATGAGTAATAATGGGGCAATGTAGGTTGGATAACTGAATAAGGCGGCTTTTGTCCGCTCGGTTTTGTATAAAAATAGTCGCGATGATTGGGCATGGCGGCTATTTTTTTGCTATCTTTGTTGGCAAGCGTAATTACGTGTTTTACTCTTGTTTAGAGGGTGGATTTCGTACATAAATTGTACTTATGACAAGATGGCTTCTCGACTAAATGCTCACGTTACAAAGACGGTATTGGATGATAAGGCTGTCCTGACTTTTTGGCGGTTTTGACATGCATGTGAAGGGATAAAAGGAATTATTTATGGTGCTTGGAGGGCTGCTGCTGTAGCCTGTTCATGATTTTGTCATAAAATGGAGTGTGCGTGTGAAATGAAGGCAGCATCTGGATTTGAAATCATCCGACTTTTCAAGCTTGTCTTATTTTGATAGCCTAGATAGGTGAAGAATTTGCAAAATCCTGGTATACTGACAAGTCGTATACATCATAAATGATGGATGAACAGAGGCTGAAAGCCGATGTACAGAAATGGGTGGTGAACAGGAATGTCTGATTTCAGTCAACTCAAGAAGCTTGAGCACACAACATATCCCACATATGAAGGCCATGATTTGGGTCTTACTTATACGCCTGCGGGCAGCATGTTTAAAATATGGGCACCGACTGCGAAGCAAGTCCATGTAGCGCTGTATGACAACGCTGGATTGTACGACCAGGAAGGTAACGTTCAGGACCATAGCGGTGGCCGGGAATATCCGATGAGCCGTGATGAGCAGGGTGTATGGTCCGTAGAACTGGAAGGTAACTGGAACAAGTATTATTACATGTACAGGCTGGAATGGGCAGACCGCACCCTTCATTATGCGGCCGACCCTTATGCGACAGCGGTATCAGCCAATGGACAGCGTACGGCAATCGTTGATTTGGCTCAAACCCATCCGGACGGATGGAAAGAGGATGCTGGCCCCACGCTTGCCCGGGCTACAGATGCTATTATATATGAGCTTCATGTGCGTGATTTTTCAATGGATACACATTTTAATACTGGAGAAAAAGGCTTATCTGCCGCACAGGGACGGTTTGCAGCTTTTACGTATACGGGGCTAAGAGATATGGCGGGCAACAGCATCGGACTGGATCATCTGCTGGAGCTGGGCATTACGCATGTTCATCTACTTCCGGTGGCTGACTTCCATACGGTGAATGTTTTTGCGGAAAAGGGCACGGAATATAACTGGGGCTATGATCCGCAGCACTATAATGTGCCGGAGGGATCTTATTCTTCGAATCCGGCTGACCCGGAGGCGCGTATACGGGAGCTGAAGCTGCTGGTGCAATCCCTGCATACTGCTGGCATCGGTGTCATTATGGACGTCGTGTACAACCATACCTTCTCGGTGGAAAAAGGTCCCTTTGAGCCTGTTGTACCAGGTTACTATTACCGTACGGATGAGCATGGGCAGCTTTCCAACGGCTCGGGTGTAGGTAATGAGGTGGCAAGCGAACGCCCGATGGTTCGCAAGTATATCAAGGATTCACTGCGCTATTGGGCAGAAGAATATCATATAGACGGCTTCCGTTTTGATCTGATGGGACTGATTGATACGCCGACTGTGGAGCAGCTTACACAGGAGCTTCGCTCTGAGGTTCGTCCCGATCTGCTTATCTATGGAGAGCCTTGGACGGGGGGAGAATCCCCGCAGCCTTTGCTTACGTTAAAAGGAACACAACGGGACAAAGGCTTTGCCGTCTTCAATGACAACTACCGTTCTGCTATTAAGGGTGACAGTGATGGTACCGCAAGTGGCTTTGCCACGGGGGCATGGGATCAGGAGGAACTGGTGCTTAAAGGTGTTTTTGGCGCTATTCATGATTTTACGGCTCAACCTTCGGAGACCATCAATTATGTCACGGCTCACGATAATCTCAATCTGTGGGATAAAATTTTGACGGTGCGGCATTTGCGGGAGCGCTGCGGTTATCCGCAATGGCAGCAGGGTCAGCCGCAGGATGGGAGAACGGCCGAACAAGCCGTGGCGGAAGCAGACCCGTACCGGGAAGTGAACCAACATGAATTGCTGGAGGATGAAACCGTACGAAAATCCTTACTGGCAAACGGTATGATACTGACCTCCCAGGGCATTCCCTTTATCCATGCAGGTGATGAACTGTTACGCTCCAAATATGGAGACCATAATAGCTACCGTAGTGTGGATGTAGTGAATGCTATTCGCTGGGAGAACAAGGCGAGGTTTCGTCCCGTGTTTGATTACTATCGGGGGTTAATCGCTTTACGGCGCAGTCATCCGGCATTCCGGATGGATCGCCGGGAGCTGGTGGAGCAGCATATGGAAGTACTGCACAGCAGCGGGCATGTGGTAGCTTTTGCATTGAGGCACCATGCTAACGGTGATGCCTGGAATCATATTGTGGTGATTTATAACGGCTCGGATACGGAGCAGACGATACTGCTGCCTGCGGAATCGGATCGCTGGCATGTCGTTGTGGATGCTCACGGAGCTGGAAATGAGATACGATATGAAGTAGCAGGCCATCGTGTGATCGTTTCGCGCTGGTCGATGATGGTACTGTATGATCAGGAGAAAACCGCTCAGCCATCCTTTTTGACCGGACAGGATCAGACGATCGAGCTGGCGGAGAACGGATTGGAAGGTTCGGATGAGGGAACAAAACAAGAAATCGCAGGTCACTACGAAGAAGCATCGTTGTATCGCACCGTTGAGTTGATTTACGAGCGTGCGGATCGACAATATTCCGGCTGGAATGTGTGGGTATGGGGTACCGGATGCCGGGACGGACATGTAGAATTGAGTGAATTGGATGATGGTCGCGCAGTAGCGCGTATTCAAGTGGCTCCTCATGTGCGGCGTATCGGCTACATCGTCCGTCTAAATCAGTGGGATGCCAAGGATATCGAGGCCGATCGGTATATTGATGTAGACCTGACCCGATCTGTGATGCAGGTATTGATTCATAGTGGCAGAGAAGAATATTTGCTGTTGGTCAACGACAATCGTGCGGGATAGCTTTAAGGGGTGGTTGTCCTGCGTACAGTGAATAGCATTTTGGAAATAGCATTTTTCGATGATTTCGAGAAATGCTATTTTTTTATGCAAACGTGTGTCAGTTTCAGTGAAAAGAGTAATATTTGCCAGCTTTCTGACTTATATCTTGAAGGACGACTGGTAAACAGGCAAGATTCTTGAGGAATAATCATTTGTAAGGTAACCTGAAGGAGGTTGTATATCATGAGTTCTAATGGAGGAAGTATTCAACTAGAGATGATGTCATTTTATGACTTGGTAATAAAAGGTGATTGGAATTATTTGTACGATCTCATTCAATATGCGTTCTGATATGACGATATATAAAGTAGGGCATTTACATTTTTTGTTTTACAAAAATACCTACCATTCATCTAAGGAGCGCGTAAACATTATGGACAGAACGAATGAATTGATGTGGCAAAGAAACAAACTGGTGATCATTATTTTTTGGGTCGTGATCTTGAGCGGAATTGCCCCGGCATTGACTGATCCCTCGATGCTGGTACCTAGTGTTGTAGGATTTATTTTCGCTGTATTACTGACGGTGCTGAATGTGAAAAAGAAAGCAATCCGTGTAATTCCGTGGATTATTACGGTTGTTAATGTATTTATAAGTATAGAGTATAGCTTGTCGAGTATAGATGTGAGTTTCACGATCTTAATTTCCTCCTTGGTTTTGCTGTACCCGTCTTACCGTTATTTCCTGGTAACTATAAGCATAAATATAATAAATATTTTTGTGCAAATTACAATCGGTACGCCTGCGATTCTTCCTTCTGTCGGACCGCTACGCTATGTGAATGAGTTTTTCCTTGCTACATTAATTGGTTCACTGCTGCTAGTGGTATCCGTGCTGAATCAAAAGCAGTTTCAGAAAAGTGAGCAGCAAAATCAGGCTATTAGTGATTCGAGGCAGCATATTGAGTTTATGCTGGAGCAGGTTAGACAAGCTGTGGCTGGATTGTATAGCTTTACCGAGCGTTTTAGAAATCAGGTGAATGCCACCGGCAGTGTGGCGAATGAAGTCGCTATCGGTTTTCAGGAGGTCGCCAAAGGTGTAGAAATGCAAGCTTCGAATATTACCGAGGTTACGGATAACTTGTCCCAATCGGATCAGCATATTCGTGATGTCGCAGGTCATTCCAGAGAGCTGAAGCAGCTATCCGAAGATACTAAAAATGCGGGGGGGAAAGGAAGCAGCCAGCTACTCGCATTAACGTCCCAAATTTCCGATTTGGGTCAGGTTATGAGCCGTACCAAGGAAGAATTGGATGAATTTAAAGTACAAAGTGATAACATGTCTGCCATGCTTAACGATATTGCTCGAATTTCGAAGCAGACTAATTTGCTCTCCCTAAATGCATCCATTGAGGCCGCCAGAGCAGGGGAGCATGGCAAAGGATTTGCCGTCGTAGCTGGAGAGGTACGTCATTTGGCTGAAATGGTAGGCAGCACTTCAGTGGCGATGGAGGGCATTTTGACCCAACTGAGAACTCAAATGGATTCGGTTGTAAGTCAATTTGATATCGGCCAGCAAAGATTACAGCAAAGTATGGAATCGGCACATTCAACCGAGGTTGTACTGGAAGACATCTTGCAAAATGCCAATAAAGTGCTGCTTCAGGCCGTGGATGTAGAAGCCAGTACGACCAGTATGCAGCAATTCTCATCCCAGGTCGTTCAGGAGATGACGGAATTTGCAAGTGTAACGGAACAAGCCAGTGCGGCGTCGGAACAAATTTTGGCTGGTGTGGAGGAGCAACGAAATATCACCTCCAACATGGTGGCTGGCTTCGGTGAGCTGGAGACGCTGATTATCCAATTGAAAGAGCTGGTGCAGGAAAAGAATGAGGACAATAGCCATACCGGAACCAGCAAAAGCAAGTAATTGAATAGCTTCATCATTGGGCTAATGAGCCGGGGAATATCGCTATCAAGTGGTAATCCCCGGTTTTTTACTGATGAATGAAGGAGGGTTGAGTTGAGAGTGTATTTCTAAAAGCTATAATTTGATGGAAGTTGATGGTATAATTTGTGGCAGTTTAAATGCTTCGTATATATAGGGGGAATGACCATGATCATGGGAAAGAAACCGCCCAAACTAAAGGCTGGAGACGAGATACGTATTCTTTCGCCATCCAGAAGCTTGTCTATCGTTTCTGAGAAAGATCGCCTGATTGCCGAGCAAAAGCTGGAGCACTCGGATTTACGTTGAGCTTTTCGCAACATGTTCTGGAAATCGATGATTTTACATCTTCCTCAATAGAATCCAGAGTAGCAGATTTGCACAACGTTTTTGCCGATCCGAAGGTGACTATGAACTGATTGGCGCTGATCCTAACCGGTTATGTGGTTATTCGGATATTACTACTTTAAGTCATGCCATATATGCAAAAACAGGGCTTATCACGTATGCAGGGCCTCGTTTTTTGACATTTGGCATGCAGCAAGGGAATGAATATACGACAGCGTATTTTTAAAGGATGATGTTGGAAGAGGGCAGTATTCAAATCCAGTCTTCGCCAGAGTGGAGTGACGATACATGGTATTTGGATCAGGATCAACGAATCTTTCACCGCAATGTCGGGCCTTATGCGATTCACGAAGGAGAAGCAACCGGTACGATTGTGGGTGGAAACCTGTGTACCCTGAATTTGTTGCAGGGAACGTCGTATTTGCCGCGTCTGGAAGGCGAGTATTCGTGCCCGGAATGACAGGGTGGGTATTGAAATATATGAATAATGAGAGAGTGATAGAAGATTTGACGAATGGGTTTATATTTGGGAGGAAAGCATGTGAACGCCTTTTTGGAAATGCTGATGCAGCTATTTGAACGCGCAGCGTTGTTGCTGATTTGTCTATTTTTTATTACCCGTATTCCCCGGTTTAAGGAAACCTTGCAAAAGAACAGCCATTCCCCGGCAGAGCTGACGCTATTAACGATGATTTTTTGCACGTTTGCACTGTTTGGCACGTACACCGGGATAGAAGTCGAAGGCTCGCTCGTTAATGTCCGGATTATTGCGATTATGGCGGGTGGCATCTTGTTCGGACCGTGGGTCGGGATTATTACGGGTATTGTATCGGGTATCCACCGTTATTTGATTGATATCGGGGGAGTGACCTCGATTCCGTGCCTCATTACGAGTATTCTTTCAGGTGTGGCATCAGGGTACATTGGGCGCCGGGTCAATCGTTCCAAGAGATGGCTGGCCGGTATCGCCGCAGGAATGATCTGCGAAGCGTTGACGATGCTGCTCATTCTGGTGATGGCACAACCGTACGATCTTGGTTTGGATATCGTTTCAAAGATCGGTCTGCCAATGATTATCGGGCAAGTCAGCGTCGGTTTGATCGTTCTGCTGATTCAGAGTGTCGAGGGGGAAAAGGAAAATATCGCGGCCAGGCAGGCCAAGCTGGCACTAGATATTGCCAACAAGACGCTGCCTTATTTTCGCTCCATTAATGCTGAGTCTTTGCATACGATTTGCTCGATCATTAAGGAGGATATCAAGGCCGACGCGGTGGCGATTACGGATACTAAAGATGTACTGGCCTACGTCGGTTTTGGCGAGGAACGTTATCATATCGGCGACGAGATTATTAGCGATGTGACCAAATCAACGATCCGTAGCGGTCAAATCACAATTCGCAACCATATTGCCGACGATAAAACGCCCCAAATCCAGTCTCTGCTCATTATTCCACTGGAGGAACGGGGAGAGGTGACCGGAACTCTGAAAATATACTACCGCAAAGCTTATAAAATTACGTATCCGTTGCAGACGATGGCGATTGGATTGTCCCAAATTATTTCCACATTAATGGAAGTATCGCGTGTGGAGCAAATTAAGGAAGCGGCGAATAAAGCCGAGTTGAAGGCGCTCCAGACTAAAATCAATCCGCATTTTCTGTTCAACGCGCTGAACGCCATTGCCTCTACGACGCGCACCAAGCCGGATAAGGCACGAGAGCTGATTATTAATTTGTCGGGCTATCTGCGTTATAATTTGGAGCTGAATGATGATTTGATCGAAATTCATAAGGAGCTTCAGCAGGTGTCTGATTACGTGGAAATTGAAAAAGCCCGCTTCGGGAACCGACTTCAGGTGGAGTATGTGATGGACGAGGTGTCCGTGCGCATTCCAAGCCTTATCATCCAGCCGCTGGTTGAGAATGCGATTAATCATGGAATTCTCAAGAAAAAGGGACCGGGTACAGTGACCATTTCCGTAAAGGATCGGGGAAAAGAGGTGCGGATTTCTGTGGCAGATACAGGAGTAGGCATACGGGATGACGTCGTGGATAACCTGTATCATGATCGGGTTCCGGCCAAACAAATTGGCTTGTATAATGTGCATAGACGACTCAAGCTCATGTATGGAGAAGGGGTTATTATTCTCAAGCATGAGCCAGGCACCGAAGTTTATTTTGACATACCAAAGGAGCAGTCATGAAGGCCATCATTGTAGAAGATGAAATTCCGGCGCGTGAAGAGCTGGAGTATCTTATTCGGACCCACAGCCATATTGAAGTGACGGACAGCTTTGAGGACGGGCTGGACGTGTTCCGTTTTTTGCAGGTGCATGAGACGGACGCCATCTTTCTGGATATTAACATTCCTTCTCTGGACGGGATGCTGCTGGCGCAGAACATTAGCAAGTTTGCCAAAAAGCCTTACATTATTTTTACGACCGCCTATAAAGAGCATGCGGCGCAGGCCTTTGAACTGGAGGCGTTCGATTACATTCTCAAGCCGTATGATGAAAAACGGATCGCCGCCATGCTGCGCAAGTTGGAAAATGCCTATGAGCAGCGAAATGTTCAGTCACAGGATGCTGTCCCAACTGCACAGCCTCGAGCTGCTGAAACAAGCACGGTCAGCGCTTTGGGCCGCGTCAATCTGCTGAAAAACGACAAAATTATCGTGACCGATGCGAACGATATTTATTATGCGTGCGCACAGGAAAAGGTCACCCGTGTCTTTACAAGACATGAAGAGTATACGATGCCGATGAGCATTTCGGAATTTCATGCCCGGCTGCCGCAGCAGGACTTTTTCCGCTGTCACCGATCCTATACGGTTAATCTGTCGCAGATCCGTGAAATTGTACCTTGGTTCAATCATACGTATCTCCTGCGTTTGCGTGGTCTGGACGCGGAGATTCCGGTAAGCCGCAGCAAGGCCAAGGAATTTCGGCAAATTATGCGACTTTAAAGGCATTTCATTCCGCTATATGTGCATTTCATTCCTCAAACGATTTCTGGCTGACATGCAGGGTTATAATAATCCATGTAGAGAGAATCCTTACAGACTTGCTCCTCCAAAGGAAAAGCTTAGTGGATTCCCGGTTATCATGATAACAAATTGATGCTGTAGAGTCGGAATGGAAAGAGGAGATTTATATGAAAACAAACAGCGGAAACCGCCTGCTGATCGTGCTTGGAACGATTATTGTCCAGATGGGATTAGGAACAATCTACACATGGAGTTTATTTAATCAACCGTTGGTGGACCGCTTTGGCTGGAACCTCAGTTCGGTCGCCATTACATTTTCAATTACCAGTTTTGCACTGGCGTTTTCTACGTTATTCGCAGGCAAGCTACAGGATAAATGGGGACTACGTCGTCTGATTTTGTGCGCTGGCGTTGTGTTGGGTGCAGGACTCATGCTCACCTCGCAGGTAACTTCCCTGTCCCTTTTGTACATTTTGGCGGGTATTGTTGTAGGATTTGCGGATGGAACGGCTTATATTACATCACTGTCGAATCTGATCAAATGGTTCCCTGAGAGAAAAGGACTCATTTCCGGTATCTCGGTTGGTGCGTACGGAACGGGCAGTCTTATATTTAAGTTTATCAATGGTTCGTTAATTCAGTCCGTTGGCGTATCGCAGGCGTTTCTGTATTGGGGAATGATCGTACTGATCATGATCGTGGGTGGTTCTTTCCTGGTGAGAGAAGCTGTGGTCGTGAACAAGCCATCGGTGCAAAACGGGGTTGTGCAGCGTGATTACACCGTTAAAGAAATGTTGCGTACTAAGCAGGCTTACCTGTTATTCGTCATGTTCTTCACGGCTTGCATGAGCGGTTTGTATCTGATTGGAGTTGTAAAAGATATCGGCGTACGGATGGCGGGTCTGGATGTAGCTACAGCTGCCAATGCGGTAGCTATGGTCGCTATTTTCAATACGGCAGGTCGGATCATATTAGGCGCGCTGTCGGATAAAGTCGGTCGTCTGAAAGTGGTAGCGGGTGCGCTGTTAACAACAGCGGTCGCAGTTACAGTGCTGAGTATGGTACCGCTGAATTACGGTTTGTTCTTTGCCTGTGTAGCAGGGATTGCCTTCTGCTTCGGCGGCAACATTACAGTCTTTCCTGCCATCGTAGCTGATTTCTTCGGCCTGAAAAATCAAAGCAAAAACTACGGTATCGTGTATCAGGGCTTTGGCCTCGGTGCGCTGGCGGGTTCCTTTATCGCAGCCTTGCTCGGCGGATTCATCCCGACCTTTACCACGATTGCGGTGCTGTGTGTCGTATCGTTCCTGATTGCGCTCACTATCCGTACTCCGGATCAAGGCAATCTGCGCAGCCAACGGAAGAAAAATACCAAGAGCATGCGTAGCATGAAGCCTGAAACGAAACTGGGTTAAAAGGGATTGAGAACAAAGTACCAGATGAATGCCAAAAGACCTGTCATCATTTCCTGAGGGAGATTATGGCAGGTTATTTGTTTTTCCATTATTCGATTTTACGGTATAATAAAAAGAAATGTAATAAGCCGATATATTCAAAAGACATAAGCTAAGAATCTGACAGGAGGACGAGTCATGATCGTGGATACAAGCGGGAATCTGCTTGCCCGCAATACGAAGCTGCGAAATACATATCAAATTCGAAGCGCCTTGTCCCGCAGTGAGCTGGCCATCGTGTATACGGCAAGGCTGTTGGATAATCGAGAAAAGGTTATTGTTAAGGAGTTTTTTCCGAATGCGCTCGCTTTGCGGGGATCGGATCGAAAAACGGTGACCTGCAGTGCATCTATGCAATTCAAATACGTGGAGTTTATGCATTATTTTTTGCGTGAAGGGCAAATGCTCAAGGAATTAAGCCATCCGGGTATTGTCGGTTATATAGATCACTTTGAAGAGAATGGAACCGCTTATCTGGTGATGGAGTATTGTTCAGGTAAGACGCTGGACAGGGTAATGAAGGAAGAGGATGCTCCAACGTCCAATCCTGCTTTTTTGTACCATGCGCTGCTGCCTTTAATTGATGCCATGGAATACATTCACGACAAAGGCATTATTCATCGGGATATTAAGCCAGGCAACATTATGATCGGGGAGAATGGCAAAATCAAGCTGCTTGATTTTGGATCGGCTGTGCATTTTGAAGGCAAAGAGCATCCGATCTTCACTACAGCGGGCTACTCTCCGCTGGAGTTCTACTCTAATCGCTCACAGCAAGGACCTGTATCGGATATCTACAGTCTGGCCGCTACGCTGTATTATTGCCGAAAAGGATCACCTCCACCGGATGTGCCGGGTAGGTTGTTTGCAGATCAGGCCGATCGGATTCAGATCGAAAATGCAGGTCTTTCCCTGCTGCCGTATGTGATTCGGCGAGGTCTGGAGGTACAGGCTAATAAGCGTTGCCGCTCGCTCAGATGGTTTAAAGCCGCACTGCGTGCGGAATATTGGATAAAAAAAAGGAAGCGCCCTACTCTTACGGTTCGTTAATCGTAAGAGACGGTGCTTCCCTTTTTTGTTTCCGGCCGACGTTATCCTATCGGAGCTTGAATATGATCGGTGTACACGGAGGTATTGGGTTTGATCGCTTTGTACCGTAGCTCGATTTCAGTAACACCGTCCTCGAACGTAATGTACAGCTTGTCGCTATACTCCAGCACGGCCTTTTTATTGCGGGCAATTCTGACTTTCCCGTGCTGCAAGGCGCAGCGTGTATCATGTTTGACCACAAGCATCCCTTTTTTACCCGCGGAAAAGATGATCCGCTCCGCTTCTGGCAGCGGTTCGTGAACATCGAGCGTACGGAACAACTCCTGCAAGCTGACCTTCCGGCCTGGAAAGGAGGTGAGCGGCCAAGATTTTACCGGAATCTCCTGTCCACTTGCTGTTGCTAGGAAATATCCCTCGATTCTTCCCGCAAACTGCGGTTTTGGCCGCAAGAACCAGTACAGAAGTGCTGCCACTATGACACTGATCGCTACCGTCCATTTGAGGGCTGTATACCGGGACTGCACGGAAACGGTCAGCGTAGCGCTGCTGGATGCTCCTTCCGAATCGGTAGCGGTAATTTTCAACTCAGAGTCGCCCGTGTGAAGCCCGGATAACAGCAGATCTGTGCCGTTAATCTCAGCATTAGCCGCATCCCCTGTGGCTCCTGAATCCAGCTTATAGGTGAGCTTGTCATGATTCGGATCAGCAAAAAATTCGCTTAAACTCCGGCGGACATCCCGGTCTTCCTTCACCAGACGAATGGTCAGGTCCTTTAAAGCCTGTGGTGCAGCATTCGCCGCATGGACGGTATGAGCCGCTCCCTTGCGATACCATTGCGGGCTGTCCAAAGACAGCTGCCAAGTATAATCCCCCGCTAGAGGGAACGCGTATTCGGTCTGGAAGAATCCCGACCTGTAGGTCATAGGTACCTTTTTGCTTGTACCGCCCTTTACGGGTGTAACCATGATATGGGCTTTAAGCGATTTATATACAGCTTCGTCTGTAAGCTTTTGACCATCCGGCAGCAACAACTGGGCTTTGAAAGGTATGGCTTGTCCCTTAAGTAGCTGCACGGGTTTGTTTCCATTGGTTTGTTTTCCCTTGTTTCCCGTCATGGTGGCCTCGGCTTCCAGTCGATAGCTGCCAAGCAAATTGATTTTGACCAAATCTCCGCGTATGCCCCTCAGTTTCAGCTTGATTTTGCCTGCCTGTGGATGCTCAATTTTTAAAATCGCATATCGGCTCGATTTGTACCTGCGGACATTTTCTGAATTGGAATAAAGCTGTGTTTCCTGAAGAGGATGCTCCGACAAAAGCACCAGATTGGCTTCTTCCATACTAGAGTCCGGTATATCCACCGTTAATTCCTGCATTTCGCCAGTGGTCGTAATCGCCGCGACTGGAACGAGCTTGGAACGAATTTGGTTGGCGAAAATACGGTTTAAAATTTCCGGCAGATCCTCGGCGCTGCTCGTTATGAAAGAAGCTCCCCCCGTTTGCGAAGCGATTCGCTCCAGTTCTTGCCGGTTCACCGTGCCGTCATGATTCAGACCAATTGTATACACGGGGTATCCTTTGGTCTGTGCAGACTTAATAACGGAGGATACGTCATTGCTTGAGTCCCCTTTGGATCGGGAACCGGAAGAGGCTCCAAAATCAGTCTCTCCATCGGACAACAGGATCATAAAAGGCTGGCGACCTTTAGAAGTCCCTGCGGCAAGCAGTTCCGAGCCTTTACGCAATCCAAGTCCCAGATCTGTATAACCGGAATGGTTCAGCGTTCTAATTTCCTGCTGAATTTGGGATTTTTGCGCCGCTACTGCAATAGAAGTCAGCGACTTCGAGGCGACTACATGATGGTTGTAAGCGACGAATCCGACGCGTGTACGGTCTGCATCACTCAAATCCATAAACATATTGATGACTTCGGCCGCAATGCCCTCGGGATCGGTTTCCCTCATGGAATAACTGGTATCCAATACAAAAACGGCGTCATAACCCTCGACCGGAACGGCTCCCAAAGATGCTGCATTCGTCTGATTTACAGTCCCAAGGCCCCCATTTAAGCCGATTTGAAAAAATAGTACAAAAGTCATGAAAACAATGATTCCTAATCTCCTCATTCTGAACATAAGCTCCTCCATCGACGAGGCCAATGCGTGTGCGCCCACTCTTCTAATCCCTGGGATATAAGGGATAAAGGATCAAAACAGCTGTTAACCCTCACATTAGCCATGAATTTGATACTTTTACGCTTATCAGAAATATCCAATGGACTTCTATCGGCAATTGAGTTCCATTTGTGAATAATTCCCTGAATAAACAGGACTAGCATATCATAAGAATTACGTATTTACGCATAAAATGAGTCAAATTACCCTGTTTCAATCTTGGACTACAGAAATTGACAAAACTAACGAATGCTTTGTATGATAGCTCTTATATTAACGGCAAAAACTGGGATAAGAGTAGGATCACGGAATAAGAGAAACTGAATTTCCTTGTTATCTGAACAATTTATCTCTGTTTGTTAATTTATCCATTAAAAGTTAAATAAACGCTTCGGACTGATTTTCGAGGTTACATGCCTGTACTGCGTATGCAGTATGAGCCGAATCCTTTGGCCAATTTGAATGTTATGTAGGGGGGAGGAGGCAAAAGAACTAAGCGTGGAAACCCGGCTGCTCTAAATTGGACATCGCGTGTCCGTGTATGAGGCTTTCGGCGTATATCCATACTTTCATTCGTTTGCCGACAGCGATGGAAATCATTTATCAAACAAACCGGACAATGCTTTTTGAAGAAATCAACCCGGAAAAGCTGGACCTGATCACAATTGTAGGTGATGTGAAGGGCATTGACAGCTTGAGTGATGAGAAAATCAAGGAAATTAACCAGCACCTTCTGGTGCGCAGCTTCGACGAATTTTTGGATAAATTTTCGCCGACGGTGTATTCGTTTTTTAACGCGGCTAATCAAAAAGTGGTCTATACCCTCAAAAAGCCGGAGGGGATTGATGAGGACAGCATTTCTGAAATCCGTGTGAATCAAAGCAATGATTTTCTGAAAATGTTGTTTACACTCATTGATACCAAGCGCAGCCAAGGAATCACAAATGTGGATTTCAAGTTTGAAAATCTGCTGGATATGATTTCTCCGAAAAAGGTTATGGACGATATTCGTCAAGTCCGCAAAGAAATTCACTATATGTACGGTGAATACGACAAGCTGGATGACGGCGATCCGAAGAAACTCGACATGGGTGACAAGCTGAATGGAATGTTCGAGGAAGCAAGCCAGAACTACAACAACGTTATGGCCATGCTGCCACTGGCGATTGAGGATATCAAAACCCGCCTTCTGCTCGGTGGCGCCCAGGAGGAAAACTCCGGTGAGCTGATCCAGGTGGGTATGCTTTCCATTGGGGAAGGCGGCGAGCTGAAAATTATTGAAGCACCGAAGAGCGACAGCACCGAGCTGATGCTGCTGGATGAGAACAGCACGAGCGATCTGTCACAGGTGTTCGAGGAAGATTACAACTCTATTACGGATACGCCTTCCGACTATGTGAAGGATTTGGTGGTGCGCACGTTTGTGCCGCTGCCGGCTGTTCAGACCAAGGTCGATACAGCGGTTGAAGTTCAGAACTACAACACGTATCTAGAGTTCTATAAAAATGCCAAGGATGATTTCGTAAAGGCGGTTAAGCCGCTTGTGGAAAAAATCCTCGGCGTCAAAATGTTCTTTGATCAATATGCAACGAAGAGTAAAGGTATGTTGCCAACCATGCTGGTGGCAAATAACAAGCTGGACATGCTGGTGAAAAGCAGTAATATCCCGCGTCTGGAAACGTATCTGAACACCGTGAATGCCAAAAATGAATTCAGCGATACGATCTGGTTCGGTATCGTTCCATCCGTCGAGTTGGAAGCAGCCGGTAAGGTGAAGGTTTCACGTGAACGCTTCAAAGGCAACGAGAAGGTCGTTAAGCAGGGTGGAAATTCGATGGAATCGCTCTCGATGCTGCTGCAAGTCGTGAAGGATTACAAAATTCAAATGTTCTTTAATTTTGAATCCGGTGAAGAAACGACCTTCAACAGTATGGCGACAGCAGGCATCGACAAATATGTCGATAAATGCGCCAGTCTCGTTCGCAGAGAATACAGCGAATTTGCGATTCCTTGCGTACCGAACTTCACGATTATTCCGAAGGATAAATCGGGTGTCATTATCGACAGCAAAATGCTACAGACCGAAAGCGGTGTGCAGCTCTCCAAGGAGAAAGAGGATATTCTCAAGTTGTGGATCGAAGGCGTTTATGTGGGTGCAGCCTACGTTGCCGCTGGTTTGGTCGCTTCTTATCAGTGTCCTGAGTACCTGCGTGAGACATTCAAAACGGTCAACAAAAACTTCCCTGGCGTACGCTTCGACATCGAAGCGGGAGACAACAGTCTGCGCACGGTGACGACGATGGCCAAGGAAATCACCGGGTTCACCAACACAATCAAGGATGCCATCAACCGTAAAAACTTCGGCTTTGTATTCTCGTCCGAGAATGCTCAGATTCAGGACAAGGATATCCGCCGGATTACCGTCTACAAGGCGAGAAGCATGGCGATGTCCGAGGACGGCTTTGATTCCATCTACAAGACGCTGGTCAGCACGTACATTGAACGTATTTTGCGCTACCAAACAGGAGACTTCAAACACGAAAATATCGTCCGCTTCTTCAGTAACAATCCGAGCAGCCAAAAGAGCAAGTGGCTGGGCAGCAGAGGATCTGTGAACTCGATCATTCAGGACGGAGACGATATGAGCTTCATTATTGATGAGAAAAGCAATATGTGCCATATCGATCTGGTTTTCAACGGCAATGTGAAGAACCTGGAAGTCATGATCACTAAAGGAACCAGCTCGGTCAAATCATGATTCGAGCGCTACGAAAGATGTTAGAGGCGTTTCTATCCAGAACCGCCTTTATACATAAATTGCGGAGAAGCCCTGCTTCTCCCGCCATCATATTACCTAATTTCAAGGAGGCAACACACATGGGATTCAAATTGAAAGTTGAAGGACAAGAAACAATCGAGCTGGGCTTGGATAACATCCAAACGGTTATTTATGAAACCGATACGCCGGACGACTCCAATGCACGCTCCACTGACGTAGGCTCCACGCTGCGCATCAGCGGTAAAATTATCACAGCCGTAGACGGCGACAGCGCGGATGACACGCTGAAACTGGCTTTGTGGTCCCTGGTTCCTGCTGAAAAAGCAGACAGCTACCGTAAAGTAACACTGGAAGTTATCGCAGCTGACCAAGTTGTGCGTAAAATCCATTTCCCGAATGCATTCGTTGTAGACTACAACGAGCACTTCGGTGACACAGAAGGTGTAGGTGCATTTACACTCTACATCAAACAAAAGAAAGACAAAACCGAGCTGGCTACAATCGACGGCGGATATCCGGTTTAAGCTTGACGTCCTGACGTTAAGCGCAGCTTGAACACACACTCACCCCGCGTTCAAGTGCAGGGTGGACCAATATTAAGAGGCCTTCGGGTCTCTTAATATTTGTTTTTTTCGGAGAGGGGAACATCACACAATGACCAACTATTATGAGCTGCTCGGTGTCAGCCGGGATGCTTCGGAGACAGAGATTAAGCAGGCTTACCGCAAACTGGCCAAAAAGTATCATCCGGATACCAACCAGGGAAGCGAGGAAGCAACGCGCAAGTTCAAGCTGATTCACGAGGCTTACAATACCTTGCGTGACGAAGCATTGCGGCAGGCATACGATGCCGAGCTCATCCGAAAAACAGAGGGAGCTGGCGGATCGCAGCAAGAGAGAGGAAGAGGGTCAGCATCTTCCAGCGGTGCTCGCACCGCAGCCAAAGGATTTAATCCGGCTGATATAGGAACTGATTTTGAGCAATTTTTCGGTTTTCATCCGAAAACGAAGGAAGGCTCACCAGGGAAAAAAACGAAAAAATCCGCTGATCCTACGGATACCTCGGCGATGTTTAACCAGTTTTTCGGTATTCGTAAAAAGTGATGATTTCAGGATAGAAACGGGGGAAGCAAGCAGTGAAAACGGCGCAGAACAGATGGGTTTTCATCATAGATGTTGCCATGTTCGGGCTGATGCTGGCGATCGCCTTTTATATGTTTAGCTGTACAGGCTATAGCGGTTTGAAAACCGTGGTCGTGATAGGTATCGGAATCGGCGTGCTTGTATACATATTGCGTAATCTGGTGTCGGTTGAACGTGTGGTGAAGCCAAAGACACACCGCAATCGGATTACCAAGCTGATACTGATGGATGAAGAGGGCGAGTCCATTAAAGAATGGTATATCGAAGGCGAAACGTCGCTCCTGATCGGCAAAACAACGGCTCGTTCCGAGGCGGATATTGATTTGGCAGGTACAGATTATGCATCTCTTGTAAGCGTGGAGCATGTGGTGCTCAACCGGGTGAACAGCGACTGGTTTGTGGAGGATGTGGATTCCGATAACGGTACCGGGCTACGGCCTGCGAACGAAAGTGTAACCAAGAAGCTGGAAAGCGGTGAGCCGTACCGGATTTACACAGGTGATCTATTATATATCGCCAATACGAGGCTACTCGTTAAATAGCTGAAAAGACAATCATGACAATGGGGGAAGGAACCGACTATGAGTTTGACAAGATGCCCGAACGGACACATGTTCAGTACACGAAAGCACGGAAATACGTGTCCTTATTGTAATACGGTGGTAAATGTAGCCGCACCGAAAAGTGTTGAACCAACGGCAAAAGCCAACGGTGCGGGAGACGATGACAGAACGATGCCGTATTTGGGCGAGACCGTGGGGATTCACCCGGTAACCGGGTGGCTGGTATGCATCGAAGGAGCGCAGGTGGGTCAGGACTACCGCATTATGGCCGAGAAAAACTTTATTGGACGTGCCGAGGAAATGCATGTCCGTATTATTGGAGACAACACGATTTCACGCAGAAATCATGCGGTCATTGTGTATGATCCGAAGAAGCGTAATTTCTACTTGCTGCCGGGGGATTCGTCAGGCTTGGCGTATCACAATAACGAGGCAGTATATTCACCAGCAGAGCTGGCTGCTTATGATGTGATTCAACTGGGGCACAGCAAATTTATCTTTATCCCGCTGTGCGGCGCCCATTTTGAGTGGGATAACGAAAACTAGGACGGAAGTGGGCATGGTGCAGGGAGGTAACGAAATGCAGCCTTATTTTGTTGTATGCGGAGCTGCGGTGCTATTCGCTGTTCTTCTCATGATCCGCATGTGGCTGACGCGAAGTCCCGGCAGTCGTACCGTGAGTGGAATTGAGATCGGAAATGGTCAAACGATCGGGAGCCGAAGCGAGCAGGATGATTATTTTGCAAGTATGACGACACCTGTCGGTACGCTGGCGGTTGTCGCAGACGGGATCAGCGGACTGGCTAATGGACGCATGTCCAGTACATTGGCGGTGACGACCTTTACGAAGGCGTTCGCCAAGCTGGAAGATGCGTCGAACCTGAACGGTTATTTTGCAGAAGCGGCAACTCAGAGCAATCGCAGTATTTTGCAAAATTTGAATGGGCAGGGCGGCGGGACGACGCTGGCGGCAGTTATCATTTGCGGCTATCAGTTGTATTACGGAGCGGTGGGCGATAGCCTGATTACGATTTACCGCAACGGTCATTTTCAGAGCGTTAATTCCAAGCATACGGCGGAAACCTTGCTGGAGGAACGGGTGCTGGCTGGGCAAATGACCTCGGAAGAGGCCAAAACGAGTCCGGTTCGCAATCAATTGGTCAATTATTTGGGCTATGAGGGCTTTGAGAGCATGGAGCTTGGTGCTGCGCCGATTCGCCTGTACGCAGGCGATCATGTGCTCTTGTGCAGCGATGGCATTCAGGAGGCACTGACGGAGATTGAGCTGGAAGAGATCATGCGCCAGGGTGGAACACCACAGGAAATGACGGAAGCAATGATCGATACGATTAATGATAAAGGCTTTAAAAGTCAGGATAATGCGACAGTGGTTATGTTGGCGATAGGATGAAACCAGAAAGACGGGGGTAGCGATGCGCAAGGACAACAGCGATTTTAGTACCGCCTTTGTGTCGGAAGCGGGCTCTTACATAGACAACCGGGACTATTTTGCATTCATGGAGACGGACGACATGGCCTGTTATGTCCTCGCAGACGGTCTGGATTCGGATCAGGAGCTGCGCAGCGCAGAAATGGTTGTCAAAACGGTGCTGGAAAACTTCATGGAGAAGCCTTCCATGTCCAAGCGGCGCCTGATGAGAGACTTGCGTGAAGCGCAGGAATGGCTGCAATTCGAAAGCCGCCGTGTGCGGCTCAAGGCCAGTCTGCTCATGGTGGTGACCAACTATAACAAAATGGTATACGTTTCGTGCGGTAATGTGCGGCTGTATCATTTTCGCAATGGACGGCTTAATTTTCGCAGTAAGGATCATAGTTTGGCTCAGTCATTGGCGGATGACGGACGTATTCCTGACGAAGCGACCAGCACGCATGAGGAACGGGGCAATCTGCTGGAATACCTGGGAAATCCGAATGGAGTTCATGCCTATGTTGCCAAAAAGACGCAGCTTGCAGATGGAGATGTAATGCTGCTCGCCACATCCGGGATGTGGGAAGATGTTGAATTGGCTGAAATGCTGGGTGCGCTGGAGGAAGCGAAGGACCCGGTTATGCTGACGGATACGCTGGAAGAGGTTCTGCTGAGCAAGCAGCGCCGGGCGGTGAACAATTATACGGCTGCTGCCATCTATGTGAACAAAATTTTTCAGGAAAAGCCTAAGAACCGTCGCAAGCTGATCAAACAGATTTTGATTGCGTTGCTCGCCTTTGTGATCGTAGGCGGGGGAGCGTGGATTACCCTGGCCCGTATGGCTGCGAACAAGGCGGCTGCTCTGGAAACGATGGTCGAATCGGCTCAGACCGCGGATGATTACGCCAGGGCAGGTGATTATGCGAAGGCGCTCAAGTCCTACAGTGAAGCGAAAAACGCGGCAGTTAAAATTAACGATAAGATTCACAAGCGACTGTATACGGCAGAGCAGAAAGTATCCCAACTCATGGTTGACGGGGACGGATATGTGGAAAAAGCAGACTTTACCAAAGCCGAAGCCAGCTACGATAAAGCGCGGAAAAGTGCCGGTCTGTACCCCTCGTTTAATGTGAAGGATATTGAGAAAAAAATCGACCAGTTGGACAGCTATGCTGAAACGGCGAGCTGGATGAAGGATGGGGATCTGAAATTTCAGGGCGGCGATTACATGAGTGCGCTCAAGCTGTATACGAAAGCGAATAAAGCTGCGATGGAATCCGGCTATACCTCTGCGCAAAAAGAGCTGGAGAAGAAGATTGCCGAGACTCATGATAAAATGACGGCCATCCAGCAGCAGCTCAAGGAAATTCAGGCTGGCAAGCTACAGGCCAGAGGAGATCGGCTGATGAAGGACCTCGATTATGAAGGAGCCATTGACGCTTATAGCGGGGCACAGGAGATTTATCAGGAAATCGGTAAGCTTGAAAGTGTACTGGCACTGGAGCGGAGTATTGCGAAGGCAGAGGAGAAACAGAGCGCGGAGCAGCAGAAAAATGGCCAACTTGCTGCTGGATCGGGATTGTCGGACGGGTCGCTGAACGATACGGGCGCAGGGGACATAGCGGATGAAGCCGCTGCTTCCACTACCGCAACCCCTGCTACAGCATCGCAAACCAAGGCTGCGGCAGCTACGGGTAATGCTGCGACGACGAGTTCAGCGGATACGGCAGCCGCGAAGAAGGAAGCCTCTTCAGCAACGAAGAAGGAAGCTTCTTCAGCTACGAAGAGCGGCAGTACGGGCGATGGGAATGCCTCTTCGACGAAGGCACCCGCCAGCAAGGAGCAAGGAACTGCTAATCCCGCTTCCAAAGAAGCGGGTACGTCCGATTCAGGCAGTCAGGATCAGGCGGCTGCGAACGGGAGTTAAAGTTTTCATGTTCAATGAATGCTGGAGCCGGAAAGGAGTGAGGCGTCGTGAAAGAGCTGGTGCAGGACCGTTTGAGCAAGATGGACGATCTGGAGCAGAGACGTTTGCTGAAAAATATGATGGCGGGGGTATTTATGAACCTCGTCGAATATCAGGAAGAAATGACCCGCCAGCTGGAACGGCGGGTATTTGAGGAAATTGAGAATACGGAAGAGAAGTTTGACGTGTACGTGTCATTGACATCACGTGAGGACTATGATCCGATTCATGAATTTTTATATCCGGTGTTGCCGTCAGATACCAAGGACAAGGTCATGGATATCAGCCGTGTGGCAGAGGTCGTTCGGGAAGGCGGGGCGCTGCCGCTTTTTACTCTTTTTCTGGAGATGGAGACCGAGCAGATCACCGCGCTTGTACGTAGCAAACGGGTTTTCGAGGGTACGCTTGTAACGGAAGCAGGAAGCTATCCGATTCGTTTTCGTCTGGAGCACAACCGTTCTTATATTTTAGAAATTGAGAAGTTGTATCTTATGTTCATACAAAATGGCATGCCGTGGAAAACGATTAATCACCCGTACGCTTATAAATTTGTCGATTGTGTACTGGTTGGAGGAGAAGGTGAGCCTGCCGTCGATGAGGAAATTCACGAAATTACGATCTCATTGGAGGAGTTCGACGTTTTTAAGAAGGTGGATGTTTTTCCGCTTTGGAACATTGAACGACTGTCTCTGAAAAACAGTGGTTTCCCTATACCGGCAATAGATCATGTGAACTATGAGCATGTATTTCCATTACGTAAAACAGGACCTGAGCACGGCTATCTGATTGACGGAGTGGAAGGCGATATCCGGTATATCAAGCGCACGGAAGAGGAACTGACGATTGTCACGCCACGTGATAAGTCCGGTGAATGGAATGTGTTGAAGGTTACGAAGCCCATCCTGACGCGACTTAGTCGTCAAACCTATCCGGTGTTGTCCAATCGGCGGCAGGACAGCTTTTTGGGCCGCTATGCAGGTAAACAGGCAGTGATCGTCCGGGCCAAAGCGGAAATTACGCGCATTGTACATTCTTTTGAAGCTGCACAGGGACTGGAATTGGAGCGTGTGGACATTTGGGGAGGAACAGGCAGAAATGACGTGAGCAAGCTTTTATCCAAAACCCAGACGTACCCGTTAAATCCGTTTGTCAGTGACAACGTGCGGACCGAGGAAGGCAAGCAGATCATGCGATTGGGGTTCAGACACGGTTCTGCGGATGCTTCGCCAACATTTCCCGCCTACATTTTATCCGACTTGATGAGCTTTCTGGTGTCGGAAGTGCAAATGTATTTCCCGGAGTACAAGTGTGAAGGAGAATGGCTGTGAATTATGTCTGGGATTTGCTTATGCGCGCGAGGGAACAGGAGTTAGATGTGAATAGCTTCCGGTTTGTACCCGCTGTCAGCTATTCCCCGTATATGGAGCTGAGCCTGACCGAACTGAATACATTCGAGTTGAAGCAGGTGGTGGAAATCAATCCATACTACCGCTTTTATTCTATTTTTCGGGACCTGTTTCCGCCGGATGCTGAAGAGTACCTGGAGCTGAGAGAATCGCTGTTCGATATTATGATGCATTTTCTGGCCGAAATGGATTTGTATCAAGGAATGAATCGGCGGGAGTACCATATCCGGTTTGTTCAGCGTGATATCGGGAACGGCATTTTTGGCCCGAAGGTGAAGGAAAGCTTTACACAGTTAAACCGTGAGGAGCAGGATGCAATTGCAGAAGGATTGCTGCGGCTGTATGAGACAGGAGAAGCTGTACATCTGCTCAAAGAAACGATGCGCCGCGTTTTTCACCGCTCAATCATTTATACCAATTGTGAGGAAAAGGACGAATTGCTCATCTATATCGGTCAGGAGGAAACGCAGCTGTCGCGGATCAAAGCGGATTTAATTCTGGATCTGTTTCTTCCGGCGCGTTTTACGATTGAGCTGTATTGGACACGTCATTTCGGTATTTTGGAGGCAGACCCGACGATGAAAATAGACGCTATTGCCCTCTATTAAAGGCCAAATGGCGAAGAAAGGACATGTGAACGATGAACGGACCCTATACATACAGGTTGCTTGACCCGCTCACCGATCGAAAAGGCATTCGCTTCACGGCGAAATACACGCGGGCGGAGCTAGAGCAAATGACGACCTTTCAGCTACGCGGAATATGTGATAAGGAGCGTCTGGTCGAGGGCTTTGCTAATCGTCTGGCACGTGAGGAACTGATCCGCGTGATTTTGCGGTTTCGGAGCGCGGAGGAGCATCTGCTCATTACCCGGCCCAACCCGGGCGGCTTCGAGCGCATCGAATCGGCACTGCGGCGAAATTGGAATGATCGACGGCAGGAGAGCGGTGGTATCCGGGTTCCCGCCAAAATCACGCTGTATCAGGGTGTGCGGACAGGTCGCATGGACAATTACCGGATTGAATCCGACTTGCCTTGGCTGAACGCGTCTAATGTGCTGCTGGTGAATGCGGTGGGAGAACTGTGCGGTGTGTTGAATTTGGTGAAGGAAGAGGGACGGACAGGCATATATTACCTTTCCCGCCATCTCGACGCTGAACTGCGGGAGACGGCCAACCATAATTACAGTCTGCTGTTTTTGCGAAGACAGGAATCGGAATATTTTTATAACCTCTACTATGGAGATAAGCCAATGCTGCCATTGAAGCTTCAAGGTCAACGTATTCCGGTGGCAGAGCTGATCATTCGCGGTACTGAAACGACAGATGCGGTACTGGCAGTTGACTTTGGCACCTCGAACACCACGGCAGGCGCATATCTGGATAGTTCCTACGTTACTGCCCCGGATGCGGGTATGAGCAGCACGGTACGGCTGAACGCGATCAATTATGTGTCCTTCCCCGGCCCGGAGGGAGCGGAGGGGGAGTGGATCGAAGTGTTGCCGACCGCCATTCGTGTCGCGGATTGCTCTAACCCGGAGCATATCGTATACGTATACGGAGAGGAAGCACTGCGTGGAACGGATGTAGCGGGCAGCCGGGCGACGGTACTGCGGGGCATCAAGCGCTGGGTCAATGACTACAAGCGAACCGAGGAATTAATGGATTCCGAGGGAAATACGGCGACCGCTTCTCGCAGCGAAATTTTGGCGGCTTTTATCCGTTATGTAATTGCGACAGCCGAGCAACAATTCAAGTGTCGGTTTCGCAATCTGCACTTTTCTGCTCCCGTCAAGCTACAGCCGCAGTTTATCGAGATGTTTAGCGAAATTTTGCCGGATTACCGGATTGAAGCAGAGGATGCGCTGGATGAAGGGCTGGCTGTGCTGTACAACACGCTGGCAGACCAGATGGAACGAGGGACGTTTGCGGACGGTGAGGAATATCAGGCTCTTGTCATTGATTGCGGTGGAGGTACAACGGATTTATCATCCTGCCGATTCCGTATTGAGGATGGACGCATTGCCTATAAGCTTGATATTCACACCACCTATGAAAATGGGGATACCAATTTTGGCGGAAACAATCTGACGTATCGGATTATGCAGTTCATGAAAATTGTGTTTGCAGGCTATTATGCAGCGGAAACACGATTGCCTGATACCGATATTGATGCCTTGATTGGCATTCCTTCAGGGGATTTGTACCGCCATGTGGATGAATTTGGCGTAGATGCTGTGTATGCGGGACTGGAGGAACGTTATCGAGAGGCAGAGGCCATCTTGCCTACGGCGTTCAAGCAGTATGAGCATGCCACACGGGACGAATATCAACGGGTGCTAAGCAATTTTCATCTGTTGTGGAGCGCGGCGGAAAATATGAAAAAGGAATTTTTCTTACGCACAGGTATCCTGCGCAGCCGCTTCGAATCCGAGCAGGTATTTTCAACCGAAAGTGACCTGAACATTGCGGTGATGGATCGTTGGCTGGTTTCAGTTATCGAAAATGGACGTTTTCGTGATGAATACGGTTTGCCTGATGTGGTGTTCAATATCCGTGAAATACAGCAGCTTCTCAAGGCGGATATCTATAATATTGTACGCAAGTTTCTAGATGATTTTTATCAGGAGGGGCGCTTGCAGGATTATTCGATTATCAAGCTGACCGGGCAGTCCTGCCGAATTGACGTATTTCGCGAGGCGCTCAAGGAATTTGTGCCGGGTCGTAGCATTGAGTTCCGTCAGAAGGCGGAAGACCTGAGCCGGGTGCCTGAGCTGAAAATGGCCTGTCTGCGCGGAGCCATCCGTTATCTGAATGCCAAAAAAATGGGTACCATTGAGCCTGTCATTACCAATCATATTCCGGCCATTCCGTACACCGTCAGCGCATGGACGCATACGGGGCGCGAGAAGGAACTGATTGCGAGCTTGGAGAGCAACCGTGTGCGCGGCTCTATTTCCAGGCCGTCTCATGCGGCCGAGGTGGAATTTTTCCTGACGGCGAACGGCGGCAAGCTGCGTCAGCGCCATGTGTACCGCAGTCGGCCAGAAGCCTTTGAGCCGATGCCGTATGAGGAAATCTTCGTGCTGTACGGGCGGGATATTCCGCAGGATGATACCGACTCTATTCGCAACGGCGAGACGAAATATTTTGTGTTTGCAGGCGACAGCCGTTGGGGCTTTTATGTAGTGCCGATCACCCGTCGGGATGAATTGCTGCATCTGGGACCCAAACGCTTTTTTGCCTTCGAAAATGATCTCTCCGAACTGGATTTTTTTGACGGCACAAAGTAGGACAGGCCAACAGAGACAGCACACAGCACGATACGAAGACACTATGAAGTGCGAAATAACAGAAGACACAATGGAATGAAAATACAATATTCGGAAGGAATAGTATGTTATACGCAGGTTTTTGGAAACGGGTTTTGGCGAGTATTATTGACAATCTGTTGATGTGGTTCGTATTTATGATAATTGGTCTGATATTGCTAGTGGTGAGATTAATGGGGGATTGGGAGCCTTCCCCTGCGGAAACATCCCTGATCACAGACGGATCGTCCCCTATTTTTACAATGAAGATGGTCGGACAGACTTTGCTTAATTGGGGTGCGATGTGGCTGTATCACGCGATTATGGAATCTTCCAAATGCAAAGCCTCGGTGGGCAAGCTAGCTCTCGGGATCGTCGTGGTAGATGAATTTAACCAGAAGCTCAGCTTTGGACGTGCCAGTGCCCGCCATTGGAGTAAGTTTATATCCGCTATCATTCTGTCCATCGGTTTTATCATGACAGCCTTTACAGCTAGAAAACAAGCCCTTCACGATCTGATCGCTCGTACCTACGTCGTGGATAAACGTGAGCTGAATCATATCCTGCGTGAGCAGGACGAGCGGGGAGCCGGGATGTAAAGGTAGTTTTCAATCGGGGGGAGCACGATGGATATACGCAGATTTTTAGAAAAGAATTTTCGCCTGCTTACTGGATTACTCGGAGGAAGTAAAGCTCAGCCCACTGATGATGGAGTTACTGTTCCGCCTCCTGCGCCCGGTGTGAATCGGCTGTCTGTTCCCCTGAATAAAGAAGAATTGTGAAAGGAGGGGAACTATGTTAACCCATATCGTTCCGAAGTTTGAGAAAGGCCGTATTCTTAAAACCGAGATGCTGGAGAACCTGCGGGACTACCCTCGCAGTTTTCTGGATATCCGGTATCAAGATTATTCGGATGGCATTATTACCGGAATGAACGTAACTGTAGCGGAGGATAGGCTGACCATCGGTAGAGGCATCGTGAAGCACAAGGGCAGGCTGTACCTGCTGGAGCAGGAGCAGGAAGTGCCGTATACAGCCACAGGTCGGCTGTCGGTGCTGAAAATCAAATTTCAAGAGGAGCAATCCACTGCTGATTTTCAGCGACATTTGGGAAATATATGTCTCGAAGAAGAACAAGTTAATCAGCGTGAGCTGGAGTTAGGCAGATTTAAGCTCAAAACAGGGGCTCTATTACGTTCTGATTATGTGGATTTTGCCGATTTGGCAACGGAGTTCAACACGTTTAACCTTATTCAAGTAGAACAGGCAGGTACAACTGGGCCGACGCTACCTTCCTGTATTTTCAAAATGTTCGCACGTGAGCTCATCAGCCGTGGAACGTCAGATCCATTTGATCTGTCCTTTGCAATGTTGTGTCTAAATCAAGGCTTTATTGAACGCGAAGTTGTTCTTCATTATTTGTCGTCCCGTTCTGGGACGGCTTACCGAGACTATGATTCCAGTAAGCTACATCAGGTTATGGCTCGTGTACTAGAGGAAAAAGGGGGGCGACGTGTGAATGCAGGAACCGCCCGTTCAGGAGGTCAACGAATGCTAGTAGATTAGCAGTTAGAGTCATAGGAGCTATTGAGTAAGAGAATCAATTTGGGAACCGGTCATATTATCGATGGGTTGATAATAAGCCAAAGGAGCCGATGATATGGAGTATATGGACGAGCAAATCTTGGCATTAATGAACTCATTAAAGCAAGAAAAGTTATCTGTATCTATAAAAGACTGGTCAACGATTTCACTGCAGACGTTAATACATTTAGACGGTGAGACTGTTTCTTTAATCGAACGCCTTTTGCTGGATGGGCGGATATCCATGACCATGCCGAAAACGTTTAAGAAAATGGAGGAAGAAGATGCTTTGTTGAAGTATCCGTCTTGCCATCGACCGGAACTTATTTTTACGAATAATAGGGGTACAACTAATCTCACATTTAACCATACATCAAGTGAGCTTTCGGAGTCCGAGATGGAGCTATTTAAGAATGAAATGGTCCATATACTCAAAAATACAGAGAAGCTTATGGAATGGTATGGAGACGGCATCATTAATATTCAAAATCAGTTGGCTGGATATTGCGAATTTATAACACCTACTTTGAGTACTCCGGTCTACAATTTGGCTTGTTTTGTCACATTAGAGGAGCGTGCTCTTATCATTACTTTTAACTGTATGGAAGAAGAGGTTAAACTTTGGCGGCCGATAGCGAAAGGTATGATGGGTTCTTTAGTAATTCAAGCCAAAAGGGAAGGTGAGTTCATATGAAGGTTTTAAGTACTACATACAGCAATGTGCAAATTACACCCTATCAATTAGTTAATCTACATGAGTTAATTATTGAGAAGCAATTGAACCATCACACACGTTTAAAATTCACTGCCATTGTACCCGAAGAACTGAAGGATACCTATGTAGAAATGACTGAGGCAGATTCTTTAATAGAGGTATCCCAGATTACAGAGGAAGGCGAACGTTTATTGATATTTAGTGGTACGGTGTTGGATATTGAAGTGAAATTCGTACGAGGAGTTTACTATCTTGAAGTTGAGGCTATATCTCATACCTACAAGCTTGACATATGTAAGAAGAGTCGTTCATTTCAAGATAAACATATGAAAATAGCTGGATTATTGGAGGTTATTGCTAACGGTTATCCCGGAATTGATATTATTGACTCAGCCACCGCAGGAGCATCATTAAATCAACTAACAATACAGTACCGCGAAACAGATTGGGAGTTTCTTAAACGGATTGCTTCACGTTATCATACATCTCTCATGCCAGCTTCTACGTTTAGCACCCCCAAATTCTATTTTGGTGTGGAAGAAGTTAATGCCCCAGTGAACTTGGAAAATTATCATTATACCATTAGTAAACGTATGTCTTCCTTCCGCTATTTTTCTGAAAATGGTACAGCTACTATCCAAGAAAACCATTTTATAGACTATGTTGTAGAGACTAATCATGTCCTTGAACTAGGGAATCAAGTGATTTTTCATGGGAAAACCTTGTTTGTATATAAAGCACTAACTGAAATGAGCAAAGGGATACTGAAGTGCATTTATACGTTGACATCACATGAAGGTCTTCGCCATAAGGAAATATTTAATGAACAAATGATCGGATTATCGTTGCAGGGTAAGGTAGTAGCGCTCCAGAGAGACAGAGTTAAGGTGCATTTAGAAATAGATTTAGTTCAAGCTATAGATAAAGCTCACTGGTTCCCTTACGCAACAGGTTATACAGCTGAAGGACATAGTGGGTGGTACGTTATGCCTGAAATAGGTGATACTGTAAGAGTTTATTTTCCAGCACATCAGGAGCAAGAGGGTTTTGCCAGTAGTTCGGCCCGTCAAGATCGCACTAAAGATGGATCCAACAAGATTGACAGTCCTGATACCAAAATTTTTCGTACACCGCATGGCAAGGAAATTCGAATGACACCTGACGAAATCGTAATTACAGGTAAAGACGGGGCTATTTTCATCCAGTTGAATCAAGGAAGCGGAATCCAAATTGTAAGTGACAAGGCTATCAATTTTTCTGCTGGAGGAAATATTCATATGAGTGCCGGTAAAAAAATAAAAATTTCTGCCGGAGAGGAAGTTGTCCTATCTAGCCAGAGCAGCAACATCGTGCTCGGTGGTGATACTAGTGTAATCGGTAGTGAAGTGAAGACAAACTGATTGCTTAAAGTATAGGAGGTAGCAGGATGGCAGAAGAACAAATGATTTTACAGGCCAATTCATCTGACAAGAAAGGTTACGTTGTTGCAGGAGCAATATTAAAATGTAGCTTTGGTACGCAACCGACGCGACTCAAGCGTCCATTCAGTCATGGAGTCTATATCAAGGATAAAGCGCAGATGAACGTGAGTGACTATTTGCCGGGTGATAATATTTCAGGTTTTGGACGTTGTTTCAGCCTTACTAATCCCGCAGTTTTAAATAGCAATATGGTTGATATTTACGGTGTAAAAAAAGCTCCCTGTATTCCAATGATTACACATCCATGGATAGGTGGAAAAAAGGATGTCTTGGTAGAAGGACAGGCTTCGCTAACAGACCAGTGTTCAAACTGATGTTTATACTGTGGGTTCATAAGTATTGAGAACGATGGCCAGAATTTGGATTGAATTTTTAATCTAATAGATATTTTGCAACTTTTTTAGGTGGTGTTGTATGAGAGGGGGAATATACTCAGTGAGCCAAGTTGAGAGAATATCGAGTTATCAGAGTTTAGAATTTGTCGGTATTTATCCTATACAACACATAGAACAACTGCATATTGAACGAAATTTAAATGATCACGCCTTCCTACGAATTCGGGGTATTTTTCCAGAAGGAGAGCAGGCTCGTTTGATTCAAATGGAGGGAGCCTCCGAGTCTGTAGAAGTGATTCAAAAAGATGAGCGTGGTAAGCGTCTACGGACATTATTTCATGGGGAAATTACGCATGTGAATTTGAATACTGTTCGTGAGATTTATTATATTGAGATAGAAGCGGTATCACATACGATTCAGTTGGATATAAAGCCTATTACCCGATCTTTTCAAGATCGCAATCTAACCTATGAAAAGCTACAAAGACATATTCTTTCCAAGTATGAAGGCTCGGATATTATTGATACTGTGTCTAAAAATACCAAATTAAGAGAATTTACTTTACAATATAGAGAAACGGATTGGGCTTTTTTAAAACGGATGGCTTCCCGGTTCGGAGGTGTTTTGGTACCAGAAATTGCTGCTGAAACACCTAAGTTTTGGTTCGGTATGCCTGAAGGAAACGTAGGTGAATTAGATGAGGTGACGTATAGCACAAAACGGAGCTTTGCTGCATTTAGAGGAGAAGGGGACACGATTGAGGCATCAGCTTTATCCCATAAGACCTGTTATACTGTAGAAAGTGGACAGTATTTCCGGCCGGGAGATTACCTGCGTTTTCGAGGCAAAGAGCTTGTTGTAACCCAGATTGTGTCCAAAATACGTAGTGGATTACTGTTGCATGAATACACATTAGTCCAGAGCGAAGGAATACGACAAAACCTCTGTTATAATGCCCAGATTTGTGGTGCGTCTTTGGAAGGTAAAGTTATCGAGGTTATGGGAGACCAAGTGCGTGTACATCTGAGCATTGATGAACAACAAAATAAGAGTGAGGCATCATGGTTTCCTTACGACACAGGATTCTCAGCAGAGGGGCATACCGGATGGTACGTTATGCCTGAGCTAGGCGATACAGTACAATTACAATTCCCAAATGAACGAGAGTCGGAAGGATTTGTGAAGAGTTCTATACGACGTAGTAAGTCATCGATTCCCCAATTGACTGATCCTGACGTCAAGTATTGGGGGACCAACCGAGGTAAGGAACTGAAGCTAAGTCCATCTGAGGTTTTGGTGACGGCGAAGATGAATAAGGTGTATATCCAGCTAGATCAAAATGGAGTGCAAGTTCAAAGTGAAGGTGAACTGTCCATCTACGCTGGAAGGACGTTGACGTTGGATGCAGGTACTAAACTGAGTATGCAGGCTGGGGAGTCTATATATATGCAGGCAGCGATGAGCAGTTTGATACTTGATGGAGAGACTGATCTTCGCTCATCCCAAGTAAAGCTGGATGGAATTATAAAGCGTCCTGTATATGTTGCCGATCTAGCTCCTGTACCAGAACCTCCACTCATGACGGTACAAGCCTATAATGAAGTGAAGGCATCTCAGAGCAAGCCTGCTCCTGGGAAAACCATAGCCAAGATGAGCCCAAAGTCGGGGATTTTGGACGGAATACTTAACAAGGTACAAACGTGTCTAAGTGTAGCAGGTATGATTCCCATGATTGGATCTGTGGCAACAGTTTTAAATACGGGCGTAAACGTATATAAAAAGAATTATACGAAAGCAGGTTTATCGCTACTGGCAAGCGTACCTAAAAATGTTGCTCCTCCTAATCCATTGAATGCTCATTATCTATTGACTAATTCTTTACTAGCTCGTGGGGCTGCGGGGGATAAGAAAGCATTAGATGAATGGGGAAAGAGGAAGAGCGTAAATGCATGCCCTAAACCAATTTCAGAGTATGAGAAAAGACAAAGGGAGCTAACAGCCACTTCCCCTTCAAATCCTACATTGAAATGGATGAAGAAGAATATTCTAGTTCCTTATGTTGATGGGATTAATTATGTTCTACTGGAAACTAGTGCGGGTAAAACAATTGAGCGTTTCAGTACTTCATCAGCTGCTGCTAATGGCAGTCCCGTAGAGTATGAGGTAGCATCAACGGGAAATGAAACGGTAGATAAAATAGCTGATTTTGCAGGGAACATCGCAGGGAACTTTTTAACTCCAACTGGATCTGGTATCAAAGGGCAAGGATTTTATTCAGGTACAGTCAACATTGCGGAAAGCACTTTGGCCACCAAAGCAGGACAAGCCGTTGAAAACAAATTAGCAAACGGTATAGGGAAAGTAATGA
This sequence comes from Paenibacillus sp. NPDC055715, assembly GCF_053617595.1. Classification (NCBI taxonomy): domain Bacteria; kingdom Bacillati; phylum Bacillota; class Bacilli; order Caryophanales; family Paenibacillaceae; genus Paenibacillus; species Paenibacillus sp. NPDC055715. The sequence continues at coordinate 1,695 of NZ_JBSHGA010000015.1, read as the reverse complement.
GTCCAGAGGTATCCCAAAAGATGTCTAACGGGATTCTTACAGGGAGCATATCGGGTGGATTGCAATCTGTTGGCCTTTCTCTGACTCATGATCGTTCAAAGAGTGACGAATTAGCAGAAGCCTTAGTGACAGGGGCGACACTTGGAGGAGCTTTTGCCGGACTAGGCCCTTTAGTAAAATCGAACATGGGAAAAGTGTACACATCGGCAAGACAGCTCACAAGTAACAGCAAGCCTGTTCAAATGCTAGCGTTGCTCAAACAAAAAATGAAAGTTCAAGCTTCTCCCAAGGTCAATCCGGCGAAAGTTATCTCTAAAGAGATGGTGAATGTTACTACCAAACCAGCTAGAGTTAAACTTCGTCTGAGCACAGGCGGAACAGGTAAGTATAAGGTTACTCCTCCCAAAATTAATCAGACGGGAACTATCCCCAAAGGGAAGATTAATATAACTGCCAAGCCATCCAGTGCAAGTATTAAACTTACACCTCCCAAAGTGAGCAAACCCAAAGAGGTGCCGCTCGAAACTAAGGGGACGGGAGATCTTGATTATAAAGAATGGTCAGACATGCCTATTAGCGGTGAAGTACGATTAAATGCTAAAGGAATGAGGCTGTTAAGTATTAAGGAACAGAAACAGTATATAAGAAAAATGAAGGATTTGTATGGTATAGAAGTGCAGATTGATAGAAACGGAAAAATTTTATCACCAACTCAGGCAGGTGGTTTTCATCCCGAAGATTATTATATTGTACTACAAGGAAATCCTAGTATTTTAGCAGCTGAACATGAAGCATATCATGTTGCTCAATGGAATAAACTTGGCAAAGAAAAATATCTCGAGCAAAGCACTTTACAGAGAGAAGAACATGTTTATAATGAAATTATGAAAAATAAAAGTAGATATAGTGATGCTGAGATTCTAGAGGCACAAAAATATATATATTATGTAAGAAATGGTCAATGGCCACTTCAAGGTTGGAAAGGTTTTGAAGAGTGATGGAGGTAGAGTAGTGAAAACAAATATATCAGCAGAACAAGCATTACAAATTGCTAAAACTTATCATAAACAATATAAAATTCCAGGTATTATTGTAAATGACATAAATAAATCGGTAGTATTCTATGAAAGTATTATGGATATTGACGGCTTTGCTTGGGTGGTATTATCGAAATTAGAGTCAGGTGGGTTTGAAGGTAATGATCACTTTTCTTTAGTTATTTCTGATAGGAAGTCTACTGTAGAGTATGTTCTGGATCATAACGGGATGTCACATGCATATCATCTAGACAATTATGATGACAGTATGACTGATGAAGAATTTGAGGCTTATCTAAAGGATGATAGTGATGTCTAAGATTCAAAGGAATTATTTACTTTCGACAAACGAGTATTTGCTGCTTGTCAGACGCTTCTTTATGTTTAGTCGCAATTTTAAGGTCTTTCAATAATTTAAAGCAAATTTAAGTTACAATCCGACAGAAGAGGGCAACATAAAATCAACAACGCCACATTGCGAGCTAGCCGCCCGTGATGTGGTCTTCTTTGTTTCTGTCACTGTCTCAGCGGTTGATGAATAGAACCCACCCAGTGCGGAATGCGAGTCTGTAAAATATATTGTGTAAACTCTCAAACCCATTAAAATGGAAGTAAGAGAAAGGTTGGGGAGAACACTATGGGACTCTGGTCAAAACAG
>NZ_JBSHGA010000014.1:0-81802 GCF_053617595.1 Paenibacillus sp. NPDC055715 | reverse complement strand
TTCCGGTAGTTATCCCAGACTCATGGGCAGGTTGCCTACGTGTTACTCACCCGTCCGCCGCTAGGTTGTTTTAGAAGCAAGCTTCTAAAACAACCTCGCTCGACTTGCATGTATTAGGCACGCCGCCAGCGTTCGTCCTGAGCCAGGATCAAACTCTCCATTAAAGACCAACCGAAGTTGGTATATAGAAAGAGCGATAAGCTCATGTTGAAACTGACGAGATAAAATATCTCTTTTTTGCTCCAGCTCCGTTCAGCCTTGCGGCATGTCCGAAACCTTCGCGATTTACTCACTCGTTGTTCAGTTTTCAAAGATCAAACTTGCATGATGTCTTGCTCTTGTTCTTACTTTGTTTCACCATCGCATCTCAGCGGCGACTTAATTAATATATCATGTTTTCTAAAGCTTTGCAACACTTTTTTTTTCAAGAGAATTTTTTAATATCTTTATTCTGCTTTGTGTTGCTCACTATCTCAGAAAAGACAGCTATAAGAATATATCATATTATTCTTATACTTAGCAACACCTTTTTTAAATTGGTTTCCTATGCCCAAATTCACTTGCTGCTAATCGAAAAAAAACTGTCATTCCGTTTCTGAGGAATAACAGTTTCTCTATTTTATCATTTCACACTTTTGGGTTAATCATAGGCTGATTTCACCTTCATAAAGTTTATCTCTACTTTTAAATTCCCTTTTTGTCAGTCCTTAATCCAGGGATTTTTGCGAGAGTGGGTACTACGAGCAGAAGAATGGGAAACCGCTGCTACCGCCTTGCGAGACTTTCGATTTTTAGCAGTACCATTTTTACCCGAAACCTTGGCTTTGGATGTCTCTTCTTTGACTATACTGCCGGAAGTATCTTTCCCCTTGCCTTTACGCACGTTGCTATATTTATGCTGGGCAGAAGCAGAATTAACTTGGTTTTGGGAACTGATATTCAGATTTTCGCCATTTCCCTGTGTTCCAGGGAATGCTGGTACTGAATCCACGTTCCCCTCCCGGCAGCCGCAGTCAGGCAAAAACATATAAGGGGTGGTATACCCCTCTAATGGATACACAGGTGCATTTTCATGGGCGAACTTATGATGCGGGAGATTCACCGACTGTTGTCCTTGTAACTGGCTATAGTCGGATACATACCCACATGTAGGTAGACCGTGATGAGGTGGTCCCCATTCATGCTCCCACTGACTGCCTTGGACTGCACTCTCAGGATGCTGCGGATAACCTTGATGGATAAATGGAGGATAGATAGGATAAGATGTATTCTCAGCCGCTTCATAGGTTGGATGATACCCCGAGGACGTGCAGTCCGGATAAACAGGATATGGTGTCGGTTGGACATTTATAGGCGCTGTTTGTACAGGTCCCCAACTCCATGGGTGTTCACAGTCATGCTGATATCCCTGGTTAGGGGCTACGGAAGGAGACCACTGCTCTACAAAGGAAGTATTTACTGGAGCATTCTCCCATAGCTGGGCAGCCCCGATGCCCGGGTACCATGAGTTTGGTGCCGTACTTGCTGGTGGGTTGTAATCATGCGTCGGCTGTTGTACTAGCCATTGGGAATTGGTCGCTGGCTCCGAGCTCGTGCAACCGCAAAATTTCTCAGCTACAGGCTTTAGCTCAACATTTACAGGCAACTGCGGCTTGGGCTGAACCGGTTGGTAAGCTACAGGTTGAGGTGGAGCAGGATTTACAGGTGCCGCAGGCACAGGTACCTCGGGTAGCTTTAATTCGGGAAGCTTGGGAGGATTCACGGTTTCATTAGGCTGCGTCCACTGCTCGTTAGGCTTAGACACGTTTTCCATATTCGGCTCAGTTAGTTGCTCTTTTGGTTGAGTGAGTTCTTCTTTTGGTTGAGTGAGTTCTTCTTTTGGTTGAGTGAGTTGTTGTTTGTTTGATGGCTCGGCTGGCGACTCGGACTTTGGTTGCGTCATCTCTTGTTTGACTCCGGTATTTTTTTTGTCTGTAGCAGGATTGGATGATTCCCCTTTGTATTGAGGAATATTGACGGTTTCCCCGACCAGTAGAGCGTTCGGGTTTTTAAGTTGGGAATTGGCATCAATAATTAGCTTGAGCGGGACTCCCCATGCCTTGGACAACTTCCACAACGAATCACCTTGCTTGACTTTGTGCTGATAAACCGTTGACGGCTGTTCTTGCATCGCAACAGGGTCTGCCGGAATTTTGATTTTCTCACCGATACTTAACTGATTCGGGTCAGCCAATTGGGGATTGGCCGCAATCACTTTTTCCAGTGGCACATTATATTTCTGGGCAAGCAAGTACAGTGTGTCGCCTTTCTTGACGATGTGTATTTTCACAGGTCACAAACCTCCTAGACATTCGTTCGGGCAGGATAGGGTAAACGCCCGGCTTCTGTTATTACATCCTATGCACTTCCCGGGCGAATGACCCCATACAAACAAAAAAATCCTCTCAACCGAATTCCCTTGCGGGCATCCAGTCAAAAGGATCCACTATCTTTAGTCCTGCCACACTTTATAGCCATCTTGATCCACGATCTTGCGGAACTCGGCCAATAGCTCCAAAGTCACCGGACCCGCAACGCCGGAACCAATCGTACGACCATCTACTTCATAAGCAGCAATAACTTCTGCTGCAGTTCCCGTAAAGAACACCTCATCAGCGACATACACATCATGCAGCGTAAAAGGCTGCTCCTTGAGCGCATAACCAAGCTCGGCGCACAAGTCGATAATAGCATTACGCGTGATACCCTCAAGCGCTCCCAGATAGCAAGGCGGCGTATACAACACTCCGTTTTTGACGATAAAAATGTTGTCCGCAGAACCTTCCGTCACATATCCTTGGGAATTTAGCATAATAGCCTCGCCCACACCAGCATAGTTAGACTGGATTTTCACCAGGATGTTGTTGAGGTAATTCAACGATTTGATTTTCGGATTCAAAGCATCTGGAATGTTGCGACGCTGAGAGACGGAAATCGTCTTTAGCCCGGTCAGATAAGCTTTCTCGGGATAGATGGCGAGTTGCTCCACGATAATGATAACACTTGCTTTCGGACAGCGAAGAGGATCAAGCCCAAGATTTCCTACACCACGCGATACAACCAGACGAATGTATCCACTACGCATCTCGTTAAGCCGGATCGTTTCTGCCATCGCTTCCAGCATTTCATCAGGAGACAGTGGAATATTTAACTGAATTGATTTTGCAGAATCGTACAGACGGTCCAAGTGCTCTTTGCATTTAAAAATATTACCGTTGTAAATGCGAATGCCTTCAAATATCCCGTCCCCGTACAAAAATCCATGATCATATACCGAAACCTTTGCATTTTCCTTAGTTACATGCTGTCCATCCAGATAAATCCACTGTTCTGCCATTAAGAACCGCACCTCCAAATTATTGTTCTAAAATAGGTCCGATCGCTGCTTCAACATACTTGTAGCTTGGATAGGAACCAAGGATACGCACATGACATCCCAAAGCCCCAATCTCTGCAAATGCTGCAGGAAGCAAGACGGAATCCAGAGATTCCAAAATTTCAATGTAAAAATAGTAGTTCCCCAGTTGCTTTTTGGTCGGGCGCGATTCAATCCGTGACAGATTCAACCTGCGCCACGCAAATGCAGATAATACCTGATGCAACGCCCCCGGAAAATCCTGCGGTGGTGTCACCAAAATACTGGTCCGTTGACCTTCAGGTGTACGCGGGAGGCTGATAGGCTGATGTCCGATCAGGACAAAACGGGTAAAGTTATTATCGTGATCCGTCACCTTGCTGGCCAAAATATCCAATCCGTGCTTGGAAGCCGCAAGCTTGGTTCCCAGAGCAGCCCAGCCTCTGCCCGGGTTATGTTTAACAATTTCGACGGCTTCCGCCGTACTTCCTGCACTCTCCAGCTCAGCCTGAGCAGCCGTAGTCTGTATGAACTTCTTACACTGCGGAAGCGCCACAGGATGAGACATAATTTTGACCACTTTGCTCAAATCCAGCTTGCCCTGGTCATTGGTAAATTCACTGCGATATCCAATGAGGTTTTGAATAGAAGGGTGCACCCATTCCGCCTGCATCTGAATGTCCACTTCATGTACAAGCCAATCCATATGCAGACTTACAGAGCCATCAATTGTATTCTCAATCGGAATTACACTGTAGTCAGCCTTTCCCTTGTCCACAGCCTGAAATACATCTGCTATATACTTATAAAACAGCAATTCATAGGGCGTATCCCCTATCAAATACCGAATCGCTTCATGAGAAACCGTTCCCTCCGGAAGAAGTGCAATTCGTTTCATATCGCAAATTCCCCTTTAATCATGTCCATAAAAGGAATCTCTTTCTCATCCGTATATACTTTAGCGCCTTCGCTCTCTGGGCGCAATTTTAAAACAGATGCAGTGATTCCTTCTTTGCACATCGTTTCGGTTAAATACTGTTCCAGTTCCGATCTCCGGTTTTCCCGGCGATCCGCCAATGCCAACAATGTCGGTCCAGCTCCGCTGAGAGCGACCCCCAAAGCACCATAATGGTGCGCATCCTGCAAAATCTCCGTCATACCCGGCACAAGAGCCGCCCGATAAGGCTGGTGAAGCCGATCCTGCATCGCCTCGGCGATCAAATCTGTTCGGCATGATGCCAATGCTGCTACGAGCATCGAAGCATGGCTCACATTGTATACGGCATCTTTCAAGGATACATGCGCGGGTAGAACCTCTCTTGCCTTGGAGGTAGATAATTGGAAATCTGGAATGACTACCATAACTTCCAGATTTGCATCCGGCTTAAACCGTAAATGCTTCGCATGTTTGCCATCCCACATCGCTGTAATAATGCCGCCAAACAAGGAGGCTCCCACATTGTCAGGATGCTGTTCAATAGCACTTGCCATGTCAAACAGCTTGGAATCAGACAGAGGTGAGCCGATCAACGCATTTGCAGCCACAAGCGCACCCACAATGGCTGAAGCACTACTGCCTAAACCACGGGTAAGTGGAATATCCGAATACATCGAAATATCCAGCTCAGGAACTGATATTCCAGCCTCCCGAAAAACCATTTGTGCTACTTTATAAATCAGATTCGTTTTATCCTGGGGAATACCGTTCATTTTATCCCCATGTAAATGGAAAGCCGTCTGTCCGGATTCTTTCAATTCAACCCACGCATACAAGGACAACGCCATGCCCAGTGTATCAAAACCGGGACCTAAATTGGCGGTACTTGCAGGCACACGCACTCTTGCGGTTTTCAAAATGGTCATACAGACAATTCCCCCCTGCTTTTTTTGAACTATCCCTCTACCCGATACACACTCTTGATGCGGCGAATGACATCCAGAGATTCAAAATGCTCCAGAACCTTTTTCATACTCGCCTTACTGGCCAAATGGGTTACGATAATAATTTCAGCATCTGGATTGACCTCATTTGGCTGCTGCACCACAGATGCCAGACTGACGTCGAATTCAGCAAATACCTGTGTGATCTGCGCCAATACTCCGGCCTTATCATCTACATGCAGAAGTACGAAGTTTTTGAAATACACGTCCTCGTCACTGCTAATTTTTTTAGGGTTATAAGGTACGATGGCCTTAAGCCCATTCACGCCGAGCTTGAGGTTCTTCACTACAGCCACAAGATCGGCCACAACCGATGTAGCTGTCGGCATTTCTCCTGCGCCCGCACCGTAGAACATGGTTTCACCCACGGCTTCACCGTGTACATAAACCGCGTTGAATACCCCGTTTACCGAGGCCAAAGGATGTTGCTTACGTACCATCGTCGGCTGAACATTGATTGTAAATTCATCACCCTGACGCTCCGCAATGCCAAGCAGCTTCATTTCATAGCCCAGTGTTTTGGCAAAAGCGATATCTTCACTGGATACCTTTGAAATACCAGTAACACTTACGTCCCTAAGCTCTACATTCGAACGGAATCCGAGCGTACCGAGGATAGCCATTTTACGGGCAGCATCCAGTCCCTCCACGTCTGAAGTCGGGTCGGATTCCGCGTATCCAAGCACCTGCGCTTCCTTGAGAACTTCCTCGTAAGAAGCTCCCTCCTGACTCATTTTGGTTAAAATGAAATTGGTTGTACCGTTCACAATCCCCATAATGCGAGTAATGCGATCGGAGGAGAAGCCTTCAATCAGCGTACGAATAATTGGAATACCGCCCGCTACACTTGCTTCATAAAAAATATCACACTGCTTTTCCTGCGCCTTCGCCAGTACTTCAGAGCCGTGCAGAGCCATTAAGTCCTTGTTCGCTGTTACGATATGCTTGCCGCGCTCCAGCGCTTCCAGAACGTACTTCTTCGTCTGATCTACACCACCCATGACTTCGATAATAACGTCAATCTCTGGATCACAGATGACCTCCCACGGGTCCTCTGTAAGCTTGGTGGGATTGATTTCAATGGAACGATATTTCTCTATATTTTTTACAGCTATTTTTTCAATAATGATCGGCGAACCGACTTGTCTGCTCAAATCTTCCTGATTTCCTTCCACGATTCGAACGACTCCCGTTCCTACCGTTCCTAATCCTAACAACCCTACTTTGACCGGTTTCATCCATTCCCCTCCTGCTGACTTATATTTAATGAGCTTCATAGCTCTTAACCTTGCCCGATCAGGCGGACTCGCTTAACACCGGAGATGGTTTCCAGGCCCTCCAGCAGAACCCCAAGCTCTTCACTAAGTCTGGACATTTCTACCGAAATGACTACGTTAGCTATGCCTTGCAGCGGGATGCTCTGCTGGATCGTTAGCACATTGCCTTCGCATTCTGCCACCCTGCCAAGCACTCTGGACAGCATGCCGGATTGATGCTCCAAATCAATGGAGATATTGACAATTCGCTCACGCTCCAGCTGGTTGACCAAATGAATGCCATCCTTATATTTATAAAAGGCGCTTCGACTGAGCCCGACTCGCTCCACGGCGTCATGCACGGTTTTAACATCTCCCGAAGCAAGCAGCAACTTGACCTGGATCGTCTTAACGATAGCTTCAGGCAAAATATCTTCCCGTACCAAGTAATAGCGCTCTTTCACGAACGTCCTCTCCTCAAAGACTTATGTTTTTATATAGAGGACATTATATCGAAACTTCTAGCAATCGGCAAGCTAACGGTACAAAAAAAACGGCTACTGCCGTCTATAGGGTTTCCTATAACGTAGTAACCGTTCATACTCCAGACAAGTATTTCATTTTTAATAATAGCTGCTGCCTTCCACGAATTCAAACTCGAAATCGGCAATGCGTACAGGTGTTCCATCAACAGCACCACGCTTGCGCAGCTCAGCATCCACACCCATGTGGCGCAATGTTCTTGCTAACTTTAAAATCGCATCGTGCGAATTCAGCTGCATACGCTTCATCATGCGCTCGATTTTGACACTGTGCACCACGAATGTATCGTTTTCACGTACAATGGTAAAGCCTTCGTCCTCTGCCTTATCCAGCTTAAACACCTTACGTTCATTCACTTCCGCTACTTCCTCAACAACTGGCTCGTCCGGTATTTGATCCAACAGATCAGCAGCCCGATAGAGCAGTTCCTTCACGCCTTGGCGTGTCAACGAGGAAATGGGCATAATTTCGAGATCTGGACGAACAGAAGCGATTTGCTCCTTGAATTGAGCCAGATTTTCTTCCGATTCCGGCATATCCATTTTATTCGCTGCCACAATTTGTGGACGCTCGGCTAATACCGCGTTATATTGCTTTAATTCGTCGTTGATTTTAGTCCAATCTTCAAACGGATCACGACCCTCAGAACCCGCCATATCCACGACATGAATAATGATACGTGTCCGTTCAATGTGCCGCAGGAATTCATGTCCCAGTCCTATGCCTTCATGAGCTCCTTCAATCAACCCAGGCAGATCGGCCATAACGAAGTTACGATGGTCGCCTACATCCACAACACCCAAATTAGGCGTAATCGTTGTAAAATGGTAGGCACCAATCTTCGGTTTTGCGGAAGAAACTACCGACAGCAATGTGGACTTCCCTACGCTAGGGAAACCAACCAGGCCTACGTCGGCCATTACTTTAAGCTCAAGGGTAATATAACGTTCCTGGCCCTCTCCGCCGTTCTCAGCCAGCTCAGGCGCTGGATTGTTTGGTGTGGCAAAACGGATATTTCCGCGTCCTCCACGTCCGCCTTTGGCTACAATGACCTGCTGACCATGACGTGTCATATCTGCCACTACTTCACCCGTATCATCATCCATGATGACTGTTCCCGGAGGTATGCGTACGATCATATGATCCGCATTGGCTCCATGCTGGCTTTTGTTGCGGCCTTTTTCTCCACGTTTAGCTTTAAAATGCCGCTGGTACCGAAAATCCATTAAGGTACGCAAGCCTTCATCAACGCGGAAGATCACGTCTCCACCGTTACCTCCATCACCGCCACCAGGGCCTCCTTCAGGAACGTATTTCTCACGGCGAAACGCAATCAGTCCGTCTCCACCGTCGCCGCCCTTAACAAAAATCTTCGCTTTATCTACAAACATGGTTACACCTTCCTTATATCTGACACTGCATTCGAATTTGAAGCATTTCTCCCGTAGGAAGCTTCTCTGTTCGAATGCGTTCACTTCCGTGTCCGGATCTGACCTGCTTTAACAAATTCAAATCAGCAGGTACGTCACTGCCTTCAAACCGGACGATAACATCATTCTGATCCATACCAAAATAAAGTGTCAATCTGCGCACTTCTCCCCAGGACGACCGGCCCCCGCCATATTGATACGCACGCACCGTTTCTATGACGGCCGAAGCAAGCGACTCGCCGTCTTCGGGAGACATGACAGCGTCCAACTTTAAATGCTCCTCAACCTGAACCATCAACTGTAAATTCCCGGCGCTCACGCGAAAAGATTGCAAATAAAACACCAGCGAGGGAATACCCAGCTTAGATATTTTACTGTCCTCCGCCACGCGCCCTTTTATTGTTTCCACATAAGCTGCCGATCTATCATGCTTATTCATACGAATATAGCCATAAAGCACCTGCAAGTCATTCATCCAGTCATGCCGGTGATGATTGAGAGCCGCGATAGCTGTACGCTCCAAAGAACGCAAAGCAGCTTTCCGCTCAGCTTCAACCTGTCTCTGTATATACCACATGCTAAAACAGGCGGCAATAACAGACCACGCGGCTAATATGATAATCGGTAGTGCTGCAGGATAGAGCAGTGAAAAAACCAAAGGAATCAGAATGGAACCCAACGCCAGATGAGGCGCTCTTATCCGCTGGAACATAGCTTCTCTCCGTTCTGCGATAATTAAAATGGATTAATGAAGAACCTTAATCCAGTATAGCACAGACTGACTTTCCAGTTCATTACCATCATATAAAAAAGCCTCCGACAAAATTGCCGGAGGCTTTTCAGCGTGTCTAAGCCGCTATTAAGCTTCTACAGTAGCTGCTACTGGAGCAACGTTGATCGGGTAGATGCTCACCTTTTTGCGATCACGGCCCCAACGTTCGAACTTCACAACGCCGTCCACTTTCGCGAACAGAGTGTCGTCCTTACCGATGCCCACGTTCGTACCCGGGTGAATTTTCGTTCCGCGTTGACGAACAAGAATGCTACCGCCGGTAACTGCTTGACCGTCAGCACGTTTCACGCCAAGACGTTTCGATTGACTGTCACGTCCGTTTTTCGTGGAACCTACACCTTTTTTCGATGCGAATAATTGAAGATCCAATGTCAATTTCAACATGATGTCTACCTCCTTCTTTGTTTATTTTCTATTTGAATATACTTACCGTATGATTCAGCAATACTTGTCAGCATAATCACCATGGATTCCAACAACAGTTGTACCTGTGCGTTCACATCATGATGAACTTCAGGGGGAAGATACGCGCTCAAAAAGCCGTTTTTCATTTCCGATTCCATATCAACGTTTGTAAGAGCTTCAATCGAATTGACAGTTCCTACAGTTACCGCTGATACGCCAGCACACACGATATCCTCGCCAGATTTGGCATAATTCGCATGACCTTTAATGGAAAATCCTCGTATGCTGCCATCCTCCAGTCGTATAATACGCACGATAATCACTTATCGCACCCTCTTACGCTTGGATTTTTCCAATCGTCACTTTCGTGTACGGTTGACGATGACCTTGCTTCACATGGTAGTTCTTTTTAGGTTTGTATTTGTATACAATGACCTTTTGGCCCTGGCCATGTTTCTCAACTGTAGCTGTTACAGTAGCTCCAGAAAGAAGCGGTGTACCTGTTGTCAAGCCATTGTCGCTAGATACTGCCAGAACACGGTTGAACGTTACAGTTTCACCATCGGTCGCTTCCAACTTCTCGATGAACAATACATCGCCCTCTTGAACTTTGTATTGCTTACCACCTGTTTCAATAATTGCGTACATTTGCTTGCACCTCCTTATGTCTCAGACTCGCCTAATCGCAGGTGACAACTTCCCTAGGGATGCTGTACTTCAGTACCTGATTGGAGCGGTTACAGCATGTGCAGCCAATCTTACGCATGACACATACTAAACGATTGTAGCATAAGCTTCGTCCACATTCAACCTCTAGTTTAAAATGATTTGGAAATGCCGTGCCTTATAAAATCGTCTTTTCCTCGCGCACTTTTTTTCGAGTCATTTCCAGAAGACCTAGCCGTGTCCAGCCAACAACATATGATTTGGTCCGGTCCTTTTTCAGCCTTGCCTCCAGCACAGAGGATACTTCACGGCGATTCTCCTCTTGTTCCATATCAATAAAATCAATGATGATAATGCCCCCGATATCACGTACACGCACTAACCGGGCAATCTCTTCAGCCGCCTCGATGTTAGTCCGGGTCACCGTCTCTTCCAGATTGCTGCCCCCCGTAAATTTCCCTGTGTTCACATCAATGACGGTCAGTGCCTCAGTATGGTCAATGACGATATATCCGCCGCCCTGAAGCCATACTTTCCGCGCAAAATCACGTTCCAATTGCTCATGGATGCCATAGGCTTTAAATATGGTCTCTTTTGCACCACGAAATATGCTCACATGGGCTTTCTCCGGACTGATCTGACGTAGTAATATTTCCGCTTCCTTTGCCTGTTCCTCACTGTCAATAATCAGCTCATCCTGTTCCGGTGTGAACACATCCCGAATCAGACGCTGGACGATGCTCAAATCCCGGTGCAGCTCACATGGAGCTGAGTGTTCAGCAGCTTTACGCTGGATGACTTCCCATTGCTGACGCAACTGGTTCAGGTCATTTTCAATCGCTTCTCTGCTCATTTCCTCTGAAACTGTACGGATGATGACTCCTTCTTCACCTGTTCTAAGCTGCTCTCCCATCGCTTTCAGACGAGCCCGTTCTCCCTCACGCTCGATCTTTTTGGATACAGCCACATAATTGGCGCGAGGCATGTATACAATCCAGCGACCCGGAAGTGAATAATGAGCGGTTACTCTGGCCCCTTTGCTACCCACGGCCTCTTTCAACACCTGTACTACAATTTCCTGCCTCACCTTCAACAGCTCGGAAATGGACGGCTTCACCTCACGTTGCTTGTCCAAATGGGCGTGAAGTACGTCATCCACATATAAAAAGGCATTCTTTCGCTGTCCAATGTCAACAAAGGCGGCTTGCATTCCCGGCAGTACATTGACGACTCTGGCTTTGAAAAAGGAACCAAGAATTCCCCGCTTTCGCGACAATTCAGCTGCATATTCTACCAATCGTCCCTCTTCCAACAGTGCCATTTGGGTCATCTGCTGCTGGCAATGTACAATCATTTGCTTCATGGTTTTTCAACCTCTCTGGATACAGCCTCTTTCCTCAACTCATACAAACTGCTAACTTTTCTATTTAGGTTTGGATTTTCCGCCATCCGGCGGGCGCGCTGCAAAATAAGAGCGAATAAGGCGTTGCTCCGGTAATACCGCTACAATCCGTCCCTGTTCATTCATGACATAAACCATATGGTATCGGTCCCTTTTGAAAAGACGCAAAACAGGCTCCAAATGTTTCATAGGCAAGGATACAATTGGAAAGGCAATACTTCCCTTAGCCACCTCGCGGTAAAAGAGCTCATCCCTTCCCAGCAAAAAACGTATAAACCGATAGGGGATATTCCGATAATCCACAATATTAGAATAAAGCAAAAAAATCCCTACCGCCAGCAGATTTAAATGCACAGGTCCATTTTGCCTTAATAACGGCGAAATACCATAGATACAAAATAGCAGGCTGGTCACGATGCTGGCTCGAAAAGTCCAAACTAGAGTACGGTGATACGGGATGGATAAGCTCATCAGCGCCTGCATTATTTTCCCGCCGTCCAGTGGTAAAATCGGGAGCAGATTGAACAGTGCAATAACGGCATTTCCCTGAATCATATAATTTATATATTCATGCTCCCCCCCGCTCATATTTCTGAGCAATAGAAGGATGACAATCATAATTCCGTTTTGCAGAGGGCCGGCCAGCGCAATGACAATCTCCTTCCACGCGTTGAGCTTTCCCTGATCTTCAATGACGGCCACTCCTCCAAAGGGTAGCATCTGTATAGTCAGCACCCGCGCCCCCAACAACGTGGCTGCTGTCGCATGCCCTAGCTCATGAATGAACACCAGCGTAAACAAAGTCATGATCTCGATAAAATGTCCTGTCAACACAGAGGTTAGCATTACCAGTACGAACAGTGGATGCAGAGACAAAGTCACACCCCGGACATTAATCAAGGGCTACCACTTCCGCCGGATCAATGTACTGATTTCCTCTCTGCACCGAAAAAAACAGAGTCGCCGCCTCACTGCCACTATGGCCTGCTGGTAGCACACCGACCTCGTCCCCCTCCTGGACCCAATCGTTCACCTTTAAGGTAGAGCGGGATAGACGTCCGTACGTTACCGTAATGCCGCCCGTGTGACGAATCGTAATTGTAGTTCCACTTTCCGGGTGATTGGATATGTCTAGCACACGTCCCGCATCTATACTTTTGACAGCGATTGCCCCATTACCAGTAGCATTGGGCGCAATTTCCACTCCTTTGAGGCTCAGCACAAATGGCTGCGTTATATTCCCTTGAATTGGCGGAGAGCCTTTGCGGATTGCGTTCACCTTGTATGTTTCAGGCTCTTCTCCAAAGATCGGTAAAAAGGACGGAGCTCCATCAAAATAAGTTTCATACCATTGTCCGGCGGCTGCAAAATTCATATCCTTATTTAAGGCATCCGCGATAAACATTCTCAAATTGACGGCATAGGGAACATCCCAGCGAAATAATCCCCACACCAATCCAAACAGCACTGTAGCGAACACAGACCTGCGCCAAAAAGAAACCCAAAAAGACGGACGCCGGTTCTCCCCAAAAGATTGCTGCCAGCGTTGTCGTTCATTTTCCCAATCGGTTTCCGGGTCTCTAAGCCGGACAGTACTGACTGCTTGCATCGGCTTCATTTCCCTGTTCCCGTGCCTGTCCTGATACATGCCTGAGGAATATTCTTCCGCTTTGTTTCTCGCGATCAGCTGCTGTATGCGTTCTTCTCTGCGCTGCTTGATTCCGGAGTTTTTATTCATCCTGTTTCAGCCCCCCAGCGAGATATGTTTGGTACATCTTATGAGGACGGGCTTCAACTTATGTTGTCCGGTTAGGGATTACGTATCTGAAAATGAAAAAAACCGGCGCAAGCGCACCGGATGTGATTGAATATATAGCAGCTATGTAGTGAGCCTTATATTAAGAACTAGGAATTATAGAAGTTAAAAAGACAAACCAAAAATACTTAAATAAGTTTACTACTTATTTAAGTATTCGTAATTAAGATGACAGGACTAAGAAGTTTTAAAAAAGCTTTCAATTCTTCGTACGTATCCTTCCTCTACATCCATTCTCTTACTTAAAAACGGTTTAGGAATTTTGCGCAGGCAGTAGCGAAGCGGGTGATTTGAATCTGAAGAAGCGAAGCGTTCGCCTTTGCCATGGGATTCTTACCACTAAATGTTTTACAAATAAAAGAATCCCGTGGCAACAGCGATCGTAAGATCAAATCACACGCGGAGCCGTCTCCCAGCCATAACCCACTGTTTTCTTCATCCACCCATACCAAAAAAATTCCTAAACCGCGTCATCACGCTTTTCTTCTGATCCAGCTGCATGAGTGGCACTGTATCACCCAAAATTCGTCTAGCTATGTTACGGTAGGCAATCGCTGCCTGTGAATCTGGATTCATGACGGTAGGCTCTCCTGTATTGGCTGCCTTGATTACCATTTCATCATCCGGCACAATTCCAATGAGGTCTATGCTAAGCACTTGTAAAATGCCGTCAATATCCAGCATATCCCCGGATTTGACCATGCTGTTACGGATACGGTTAACCACCAGTTTTGGTGAGATCACATGCGAGCTTTCCAGCAATCCGATAACCCGGTCAGCATCACGCACAGCAGCGTTTTCCGGTGTCGTTACGACAATGGCCTGATCCGCTCCCGCAATAGCATTTTTGAAGCCCTGCTCAATACCCGCAGGACAGTCAATCAATATATATTCAAAATCCTTTTTAAGCTCCAAAATAATATCCTTAACCTGCTCCGGCGTAACGGCACTCTTGTCCTTGGTCTGAGCAGCAGGCAGCATGTACAGCTCCTCAAAGCGCTTATCCTTGACCAGAGCCTGATTTAAACGACAACGACCTTCCGCTACATCGACCAGATCATAAATTATCCGGTTTTCCAGACCCATAACAACATCCAGATTACGCAAGCCGATATCCGTATCCACCAAGCACACCTTTTTGCCGAGCAGTGCCAGCGCTGTTCCTATATTGGCTGACGTCGTCGTTTTGCCGACGCCGCCTTTTCCTGAAGTGACGACGATAGCCTCTCCCATGTGCTACACCCCTTTGAACACGTTAAAATCGCGGCCCAGACGCACAATATTACTCATTTTATCTATTTGCATGGCGCCGTCCTTGAGATACGCAAATTCCATTCCGGATTCGCGCGTCTCCCATTCATCGGGCGGACGACTGATCATTTCGGAAATTCGCAGCTGTGTTGGTGCAAAATAGGAGGCGGCGATAATTGCCTCGCCATTTCCCTCCATCCCCGCATGCGCCATACCCCGCAGGGCACCGAGGACGTAGATATCACCAGTACACGTTATTATTCCACCGGGGTTCACATCTCCCAAAAAGAGCAAATTCCCGCTATGATGAAGCACCTGGCCTGAACGGATAATCCCTGTCACGGTGTGAATGGGAACTTTTCCCTGCACTTCCGAAGGCAATCCGGGCGATTCGACGGACCGTATGAGCAGATTCCCCTTCTGTCTCAAAATCTCCAGAATGCTTTCCTTCTGTTCCTCCGTCACTTCCCGGCTTCCCAGCTTAATGTCTACATGAATAATCGGGCCGGTTAAAATATTTTGATGACTGTGCTCTAGCTTGAAACGCAGCTCACCCAGCAAATCCTCAAACTCGCATTGATCGTCCAGAAGGAATACCAGGCCGTCTTTGATGCCTTTTATCGTGACATGATTCGATCTCACCGCCATTAGCCTGTCCCTCCTATCTCAATCATTTCGTCCCCGGAACGTGAAATCCCTGCTAACCCGGACAAAAATATGTGTAAAAAGTCCTAGACTTTCTCTTCCTTTTTCACACGGATACCCAAACGCTGCAATTGCTTGCGAACTGGGACGTAAATGATGAGGGCGAACAGAAAATGGATAAATAAATCAGGAATCATATATTGGGCCAACGCCCAATCAAAAGTCTGATGGTTCAACTGGAACAGATGATCAATGGCAAAAAGCATGGAATCCAGCAGAAAACTGCCGATCAGCACAGCTCCCATCATAATAGGCATCGGCGCACGTCGAGCTGTAAATACCAGCCCCAGCAAATAAGCCGACAATCCCATTGCAAAAGAGTAAGGTCCGATAATAAACCCGTAATACACAACGTCATGAATAAGTCCAAAAACGATACCCAGTACCAATGCCGTATGGCGATTATAATACACAGATACAAACAAAATGACGACATACACGAGATTCGGAACCATTCTTGGATGCCAACTATCCGGAAGAAGCCACGGAAGAATCGTTCCTTCAGCTATAAACAGTACAAACAGCAGCAGTATTAAAACCTGACCGCGTATCTTCATTATTCCGGTACCTCAGGAGTGTAAAGAACGAGCAGTTCTTTCCAATCCACGAAGCTGGCCGCGGGTTTGATAATCGCTGTACGTGTTTGTCCGAACTCGCCAACCTGGATTTTTTCTACTGTACCGATCAACAGATTTTTACGGAACTTCCCGCCTGCTCCTGACGTAATGATCTGATCGCCTTTTGCGATTGGATCATTTTCCTCAATGCGAGTCATTTGAAATCTGTTCGTAGCCGGATCATAGCTTTCAATCATACCGAACGAATTATTTTCCTTGCCCAGTGCTGTCGCTGCAATAGCATAAGAATTTGGATTTTTAGGGTCTAATGTAGTCAATAGCGTAACCGTAGAAGTAAAGTTTGCTGTGCGACTAATAACCCCTACAAACCCTTCAAGTGATCTGACTTCCTGACCAACCTTGGCCCCATCCTTTTCACCAATATCAATGACAAGCGTTTTGGAATCATTACTGACACTATTTACCTGTGCAATACGATAATCATATTGATTTTTGGACTTTTGCGTTTGGGTGAATTGCAGTTCTTGCTCAAGCCTGGCGTTTGTCTCTTTCAAGTTAGAAGTCTGAATCTGCTCGGCGGTTAACTGCGCTACGGCAATTTTCAACCGTTCATTTTCACTATAAATACTCCTCATATTCCCGATATCTTCAAAGAAGCCCGCTATTGCTGAAGCGGGCTTATAGAAGATACCTTGCACAAAGCCAATTGAATCTCTTGCGAACTTTTCCGGCCAGGTTAAGGAATTTCTCTGTCCAAGTGTGATCCCCATAAGGGCAATAAACAGAACGATTCCGATCAATAGAACAAATAATCTTTTATTGCCAAACAGCTTAAACAGTTCCTACACCCCCGATTCAACGTTTGGAACGGACGGCGGAACTGCTGCGCGATTTGAACAAATGGATATTTTCCAGCGCTCTGCCTGTACCGATTGCCACGCAATCCAGAGGATTTTCCGCTACGATAACCGGCATCCCGGTTTCAGCCGCCAACAACTTGTCCAAGTTACGCAAAAGTGCTCCGCCACCAGTCAATACGATACCTCTGTCCATAATGTCCGCCGCCAGCTCGGGAGGGCATTTCTCCAGTGTCACTTTGACTGCTTCCACAATTGCATTTACTGTATCAGACAACGCTTCGCTGATTTCATCTGACGTAATCGTAATCGTCTTCGGCAAACCTGTTACCAGATCACGACCACGAATTTCCGACGTCTCCACTTGTTCCAGCGGCATAGCAGAACCGACTTCCATTTTCAACTGTTCCGAAGTCCGCTCACCAATCATCAGATTGTATTGACGCTTCACGTATTGGATGATGGACTCGTCCATTTCATCACCAGCCACACGCACGGAACGGCTCGTCACAATCCCGCCCAGGGAAATAACCGCTACCTCGGTTGTACCTCCGCCGATATCGACAACCATGCTGCCCGTTGGCTCCCACACGGGAAGATCAGCGCCGATTGCAGCCGCAAACGGCTCCTCAATAGTGTAAGCCTCTCTTGCGCCCGCTTGCTTTGTTGCATCTTCAACAGCACGCTGCTCCACCGCAGTAATGCCTGAAGGCACACAAACCATCACATTGGGATGACGCGGAAACAAAGAACGTTGGGCTTGCGCCTGACGGATAAAATATTTGATCATCGTTGCTGTCGTATCAAAATCCGCAATAACGCCATCCTTCATCGGACGGATCGCACGGATATTCCCCGGTGTGCGACCAATCATTTTTTTTGCAGATTCACCAACCGCTTCAATGGTTTTTGTGTCTGTACGCAAAGCGACTACAGAAGGTTCACGAACCACAATCCCTTTTCCTCTTACGTATACCAGCGTATTTGCCGTCCCCAAGTCAATTCCTAAATCTTTTGTAAAGCTACCCAACATGATGTTAATCTCCTTTTCTCTTCCCTGAAATCTGTTATCCATATATAAACGGTTTATTCAGGCCGGCCTAGCCGGTCGGATTTAAATGTTTGATTTAAATAGTATATTATATCAGACCTTGTTCCTTCAAACTTACGAAGGTTCCGTCCCCGATCACGATATGATCGAGTACGTCGATGCCCACGATGTTGCCCGCTTCCATCAGGCGACGGGTCAACTGGACATCCTCCGGGCTTGGCTTCGGATCACCGCTCGGATGGTTATGAGCGCAAATAATCGAAGCACTGCTGCATTTGATCGCTGCCCGAAATACTTCACGAGGATGTACTATGGCGGCATTCAGGCTGCCCATGGATAGCGTTTCCTGGGCAATGACATGATTTTTAGTATTCAGGAACAGGCATACAAAATGCTCCTTCTGCAAATAACGAAGCTGCTCAAATAGCAGATCTGCCACGTCCCGCGGGCAACTGATCACCGGGGTCTCCAAATGGCGTGACAATGCCAGCCGTCGTCCAAGTTCGATACCCGCTTTGAGCTGTATCGCCTTGGCATTGCCAATGCCTTTAATCTGGGTCAATTCGGCCAGACTCATATCCACTAGTTGGCGCAAGTTCCCCGCCTTCTGCAAAATACGCTGTGCTAAATGTACCGATGACTCATTTTGTGTTCCCGTACGCAGCAATATTGCCAGCAACTCCGCGTTGCTCAAAGCATCCGCCCCATATGACATCATGCGCTCTCTTGGCCGTTCTTCATGAGGGAGGTCGCGAAGCATCAGTGTTGGCGACTCTGACATATGTTTATCCCCTTTAAGGTTGCAACACGCTCACTCCGAATTCGGATAACATGTCCGACAGCAGGGAAAGCGGCAATCCTACGACGTTAAAATAACAACCCTGAATAGATTCCACCAGCGTAGCACCCAAACCCTGAATGCCGTACGCTCCCGCTTTGTCAGACGGTTCACCCGTATTCACATATGCCACAATTTGCTCATGGCTCAGAGGCTTCATCGTAACCTCTGTTTGGCGATGTCTGACAAGCGTTTTGCCGGTTACGGTATGTAAGCAGGCCACCCCGGTGAATACACGATGGGTTCTTCCCTGCAATGCTGTTAGCATGCGAACCGCGTCCGCATGGTCGGCAGGCTTACCCAGTACCAAACCATCCAGCACGACTATGGTATCACTGCCAATTACCAATCCATCTTCTTCGGACTGTCTGGCAATGTTCACGACCGCTTCGGCTTTGCGTACCGAAAGGGCCTCCACAATTTGCTGAGGCTTCCAGCTCTCAGGCGTGCTTTCATCCGCATGACTCGGCATCACGTCAAAGGGCAGTCTAAGAAATGAAAGCAATTCCTTCCTTCTCGGTGAAGTCGATGCCAGAATAATGCGGGGCGTAATTTTCCCGTCCATAAGGGAAGCTCCTTTTCATCAGTTAGAGCCTGCGGTACAGCCAGAACGCGGCGATGATGCCGATCAGACTCAGCAGGCTCAATTCAAAATTTATCGTTATGTTGTAGCTGATAATATCCAGATCCGCTCTCGGCGACCAGGATATCATAGTGGGATGGGTCAGAAAGGAAAGGAATTTGATCGATTGAAGAGCTTTGGCAATCCATGCACCCAAGAGCCAACCGAACAACAAAAACAGTATAAGCATACCTACATTTTTTTTCATCCTGATCTTCCCTCGCCATTTTTTGACACCTTCATTATTATACGGTGATTTCAACCGCAATACAAACAGAAATCCGGCATGGGGAACTATTTCCAGTTCCTTGCCGGAAAACATTGAGAACTTATTGTTTTATGAATTGTATAAATTCCTTCTCATGCAAAACATATTCCATCATCGAAGACTGAATTTCCCAAATGTGCTCTTTGGCTGTGTTCTTGTTATATTCTCCAAGTGCCGAGACTGCACTGTTCATCGCCTTTTCCAGCGTGGATGCGGAAGCAGCCGCTTCCTTCGGCAGACCGGAGGGAAGAGCAACGATATTTTGCGTCCACTGCTGATGCAGATCGTTCAGTTCCTTCATTTCGGCGGCATTCGCCTTACCTGATCCGCCTGCTTCAAGCAAGGATGAGGAAAGCCCGCTCAGCTTGCCGACCAATGTGCTGCTTAGCTGAAAAAAGGTAGTGAGCTTTTCACCTTCGCCCCCATAAGCTGCTTTTTCGAATCCAGGTAGTTGGAGCTCACGGACATACAGCTCGACTCCTTGTGTTTTCAGTTGATTGCTGAGCAGCTTGGCCTGTTCCCTGTCCGGCGATATCCCTGCATAGACTCGGTTCTGATCCTCGGTGTCCCCACCGGCGGCAATGCCTGCCTTCAACAGCTCTTCCTTTGCTTGCAAAGCCCGTTCAGGGGTGCTGAATACTCCGTATTGCAGCAGGTAATAGGTTTGCGGAGGGACCTGAGCCGATACAACTGTGACAGGAGCAGAATTCTCTTTTACAGATGGTATATCTGTACTAACAGATTCTTTAAAGACCGGTATAGCCTCCTCTGTTGACGGATCTGATCCCGGGACAGCTCCACCTCCGTTAAAAAGCAGCAACATGATATATCCAAACATCCCCCCGGTCATCAACGCACTGGCTACTGAGCCAATCAGCTTCCATCTGGAGGGATGGGGCGGACGCTTTCGGTACTCTTGACTAGAACGATGAGTTTCTTCTTCATCCTCTTCCGTACGATCTGGCAGAAAATCTGTATCTGACCAGGAAGCTGCTGACCGCCCAAACGGATCATCCCATCCTTCCTGCATGATGGGGGCGGGAGCAAAACGCCGCCTCGTACTAGGTCTATTCACGCCCGGAGGCTCGTTAATTCCTGAAATTCGTTCAGTCCCACTGTTTGCACCCATGCCGCTAATTCTTTTCGTTCTTTTATTCTGGTTAGCAGCTTGATGCTGTTTCTCGCTTTCATATCGCTCCGCTTCTTTATTTGTTTCACACTGCTGGCTAGTTATCGGCCCGGTTTTGTACGAAAGCACCTGTAGCTTTTCCTTACGGCTTGTCTCCGGCGTCTGTTGATCGAACCGGAATGTCATTTTTGCCTTGTTCACGGATGCACTCCCTCCTTGTCCCATACTTCCTCTTAGTCTGTTGTATGAGTCAGGAAGAGAAAATATGTCCGGGTATTACAAAAAAGGGTATCCCGAAGACACGTTTCGTGTTCGGAATACCCTTGATGGTTGTATTTCATCGGCGTAACGCCTTATGCATGCTTGTTACACTTGCTGTTCGCGCAGATGACGTGCTAGCGCGTCGCCCGCTTTCCAGATATCTCCCGCGCCCATGGTCAGTACAAGATCGCCCGGCTGAAGACGATCCTTCAACTCGTCGATAACAGCTTCCTTGGTTGGCAGATAGATGGCATTCGCGTTGCTGTTCTGGACGATTAAATCCACGAGTCTGGAAGAATGCACACCTTCAATTTGTTTTTCTCCCGCTGGAGAATAAATGTCGGTAATAATGACTTCGTTCGCCTCGCTGAAAGCACGACTGAACGCATCCAGCAGGAAAAAAGTACGACTGTAGCGTTGCGGCTGGAACACGGCAATAATACGCTTGCCAGTCACTGTAGCTGCACTGATCGTAGCCTCAATCTCTGTTGGATGATGGGCATAGTCATCAATAACAAGAATGTCATTGCTTTCGCCCAGCACCTGAAAACGGCGCTTCGCTCCGTGAAACTCCACAATAGCCGCAGCAATTTGCTCAAAAGGGATGCCTGCTTCCAGGCAAGAAATCACACTAGCCATAGCGTTGTACAGATTATGTTTACCCGGTACAGACAATTCGATGGTTCCAAGCGCCGTTCCTTTGCGGTTCATGGTAAAGCTCAATCGACGATCGCCCAACTGGATATCCGTTGCCGTATAATCTGCTTCATGCTCGACTCCATAGGTAATGACTCGAGTCTGAATCTGAGGCAGCATTTCCCGTACGTTCTGATCATCAGCACATACGATAGCCGCGCCATTCGGCCGGATTTGACTCAAGAACTGTACATAGGCACTTTTCAGACGATTAAAGTCGCCATCATAATTTTCCAAATGGTCGGCTTCAATGTTGGTCACGATACCTTGCCAAGGATGATATTGCAGAAAAGAGCCATCGCTCTCATCCGCCTCGGCAACGACAAACTCGCTTTTGCCTGCTTTGGCATTCGTTCCCAAATTCGTGATTTCGCCGCCAATAATGTATGTTGGATCGACATTACATCTCTCCATGACCAGAGCGATCATCGAGGAGGTTGTCGTTTTGCCGTGCGCTCCCGCAACAGCCACTCCCTTACGCTCGTTAAGCAACCGTGCGAGCATCTGAGAACGATGCAGGGTCGGAATATTCAATTCCTCTGCTGCCACTCGCTCCACATTGTCACGGGACAGTGCCGTCGAATAAACGACGATGTCCGCGCCTGTAACGTGCTCAGGCGTGTGCCCGAGGTATATCTTTGCGCCTTTCGCCGCCAGTTTTTCTGTCAGCTCCTGTGATGCCACATCTGAGCCTGTCACGGTATATCCCATCTCCAGCATGACCCGAGCAATCGCGCTCATTCCGTAACCGCCGATACCGATAAAATGAACATGTTCCGAAGTAATCAACAAATTTCACCAACCTTTTTCCGAATCGGTTTGATACATAAGGGTAGCCCGTATATCCGCAATGAGATACAGTGTTCCGGACACCACCCCCAGATCTTCCGCTTCCGTATGTGACTGAAGCAAGCGAAGAGCCTTTTTCCAGTCACCTTCTACAATAATTTTTAAATCCGTTTTGGCATAAGACGGCCGCAGCTTCTCCACGAGATGAGCCAGTTCAGCGGCATTCATTTTGCGGCGGAAATCGGGCTCGGTCAGGATAAGCGTATCCACTAGTGGCAGTATATGCTGCAAGTATGCTTCATGATGCTTGTTTGACAGCATACCCATCATTAAAACCATTTTTCGGTACGAATACAGTTGGGGAAGACTCTTTGCCAGCGTCTGCGCCCCTTCTGGATTATGAGCACCGTCAATAACAATTCGCGGCGAACTGCTGACCTGTTCCAGACGGCCTGCCCAGGCTGCTTCTCTAAAGCCCTCTAGCAGTTCAGCATCATCCAGCACAAAAGCCATATACTGACGAAGCACCTCAAGTGTCATCAAAGCTCCTGCCGCATTAGCACATTGGTGCTCGCCTAACAACGTGATGCCGATTTCCATGTGTCGGAAGGGTCCCGCAAACGAAAAAGTCTGCCCTGTTTCGTTCCCATTCAGCCGTTCATACGTAAACTGTTCTTCTGCCAGGTACAGGGTAGCTCCCTGCTTTGCCGCCGTTTCCCGTATAACCTGAATAGCCTCTGGCTGAGATACACAGCTAACAACAGGTACACCTGGCTTGATAATTCCAGCCTTTTCGCCTGCAATCTGCTCGAGTGTATCTCCCAAAATATCCGTATGGTCATAGCCTACATTGGTAATGACCGAGACGATAGGACTCACAATATTAGTTACATCCATCCTTCCCCCGAGGCCCGTCTCCCATACCACAACATCTGGAAAAGTCACCGTGGCATAATATAAAATAGCCAACGCTGTCGATACCTCGAACATCGTGGGTGATCCCAAATCACTGGCCGCGATTTCCTTAACCAACGGATACAAACGATTGGCAAGCAAGACCAGTGTATCATCGGGAATATCTGTCCCATTGAATTGGAATCGGTTCGTAAACCGGGTGATATACGGAGACGTAAAGGTTCCCACATCATAACCGCATTTCAGCAAGACAGAGGTTAAGAAAGCACAGGTTGAGCCCTTGCCATTGGTTCCCGCAATATGCACAAATTTAAGATGCCGTTGCGGATCACCCAACATGCTCATTAGCTGCTCAATCCGTTCCAGTCCGGGTCTGATTCCGAACGGAATCAAACCATTAATCCATTCCACTGCTTCATCATAGCTTTGTAAAGGAGCTGCTCCCCCGCCCCTGATCGTATCTGACATCCTCTTCACCTTCAGGTCATTTTATAGTTAGTGGAATTATCCCTTGAGTTCTTCGATCCGTGCGATAACTTTGGATCGTTTATCCGAATAATCGGCTTGCTTGGCCTTCTCTTCCTCGATGACTTTGGCTGGTGCCTTCGCCACGAAGCCTTGGTTGGACAGCTTTTTCTCCACACGCTCCACTTCACTGTTCAAATGCTGAAGCTCTTTTTCCAGTCTGCTAATTTCCTGGGCAATATCAAGCAGCCCAGCTAATGGCAGGTATAGCTCTGCTCCGCTGACTACAGAAGTCATGGCTTTATCTGGAACAGAGAGCTCCAATCCCACGTCGAATTCAGACGTATTACAGAATCGGCGTACATATACCCCATTGCGGTTAATGATATCGAGAACGGCTTGATCGCCGGGTTTTACGAGCAATTCGATCTTTTTACTCATCGGTACGTTCACTTCAGCGCGGATATTCCGAACTGCGCGAATCACGTCGATCAGCAAGTTCATTTCAGCTACCGCATCTTTGTCCTCGAAAGCCGAATCGTAAACAGGCCAAGCGGCCAGTGTAATCGTTTCGCCTTCATGCGGGAGATGCTGCCATATTTCCTCGGAGATAAACGGCATGAACGGATGAAGCATACGCAGTGTCCGATCCAGCACATACGCCAGTACGGACTGTGTTTTCTTTTTCGCCTCAACGTTCTCCCCATACAGGGAAAGCTTCGCAAACTCGATGTACCAGTCGCACAAGTCATCCCAAATAAAGTTATACAGAAGGCGGCCTGTCTCGCCAAATTCATAAGTATCTATTAGACGCGTGATGTCGCGTGAAGTTTCGTTCAAACGATGCAGGATCCAGCGGTCAGCTGTGCTCAAATCACCAGTAATGTCGATATCCGCCGCAGTAACTCCTTCCAGATTCATCAGCGCAAAGCGTGACGCATTCCAGATTTTATTGGCAAAGTTACGTGCCTGCTCTACCCGTTCCCAACGGAAACGAAGGTCCTGTCCAGGCGTGCTGCCTGTAGAAACCATGTAACGCATGGCGTCCGTACCGTATTTGTCGATTACGTCGAGCGGATCTACACCATTGCCGAGGGATTTGGACATTTTCTTTCCATCCGCATCACGAACCAGCCCGTGCATCAACACATCCTTGAACGGGATTTCCTCTGTGAACTCCAGCGCGGTAAAGATCATCCGCGACACCCAGAAATAAATAATGTCATAGCCTGTAACCAAGACATTGGTCGGGTAGTAGCGTTTGAGATCCTCAGTCTGTTCAGGCCAGCCCAGTGTCGAAAACGGCCACAAGGCAGAGCTGAACCATGTATCCAGCACGTCCTCATCCTGTTTCAGCTTTCTGCCAGCATATTCAGGCAAGGTTGTAGGGTCCTCCACCGATACAATAACCTCACCGGTTTCTTCATCGTACCAAGCCGGAATACGATGTCCCCACCACAATTGACGGGAAATACACCAGTCACGCACATTTTCAATCCAATGCAGATAAGTACGCTCAAAGCGATCCGGGACAAAGTTTACGCCATTGCCAGCCTTCTGCACTTCTATCGCTTTGGCTGCCAGAGGCTTCATTTCCACGAACCATTGTGTAGACAGATAAGGTTCTACAACCACACCTGTACGCTCGCTGTGGCCTACCTGGTGCACATGCTCTTCAATACGGATGAGTACGCCCTGCTCTTTCAGATCAGCGACGATTTGCTTACGGCAATCGCTGCGATCAAGACCCTGATATTTGCCTGCTTCGGCGTTCATCGTACCTGTTTCGTCCATAACGGTAATCTGTGGCAACTGGTGACGTTGTCCCATTTCAAAGTCGTTCGGATCATGAGCTGGCGTAATTTTAACAGCACCGCTACCAAAATCTTTATCTACATAGTCGTCCGCAATGATCGGAATTTCCCGCCCGATAATCGGAAGCACGAGTGTTTTGCCGATCATATGCTTGTACCGTTCATCCTCAGGATGTACGGCTACCGCTGTATCGCCCAGCATGGTTTCAGGACGCGTAGTGGCTACAGTGATAATCCCGCTGCCATCTTGAAGCGGATATTGCAGGTGATACAGATTTCCGTTTACCTCTTTGTATTCCACTTCAATATCTGACAGAGC
Source organism: Paenibacillus sp. NPDC055715 (assembly GCF_053617595.1). Lineage (NCBI taxonomy): Bacteria > Bacillati > Bacillota > Bacilli > Caryophanales > Paenibacillaceae > Paenibacillus > Paenibacillus sp. NPDC055715. The sequence goes on along the minus strand of NZ_JBSHGA010000014.1, from coordinate 55,598 downwards.
CGTACGTGCAGCAGGGTCCCAGTTAATGATGCGTTTACCGCGATAAATCAGGCCCTTCTTGTACAACTTGACGAATACTTCGCGAACGGCTTGAGACAGCCCTTCATCTAGCGTAAAACGCTCACGCGAATAATCAAGAGAAAAACCCATTTTTTCCCATTGATTATGAATATTGTCCAGGTAGAGATCCTTCCATTCCCAAACCTTCTCCAAAAATTTCTCACGTCCCAGATCGTAGCGCGTCAAGCCTTCCTCACGCAGCTTCTGCTCTACCTTCGTCTGGGTAGCAATGCCCGCATGGTCTGCCCCTGGCAGCCACAATGCGTCATAGCCCTGCATCCGCTTGGTGCGGATAATAATGTCCTGCAAAGTAAAATCAAGAGCATGTCCAATGTGCAGCATGCCTGTAACATTCGGTGGTGGAATAACGATTGTAAAAGGTTCTGCCTCTGGAAGTCGCCCAGCGCGGAAATACCCCTTCTCCATCCACGTTTTGTACCACTTTTTCTCTGCTGATTTTGGATCGTACGTTGTCGGCATTTCCAAGGTTGTCTTGTTGTCTTGTTCTGACATATCAGGATACCTCCATGATTTTTCAATTGGCAAATAAAAAAAGCCCTTCATCCTCAAAGGACGAAAGGCTGTTCTCTCGCGGTACCACCTTTGTTTCACCCCTAGTGTATGTATCCACTGATCCATTACACATGGTGTGACACTTATGCAGATAACGGCTGCGGACCGGCCTTATTCTACCGTGAACCTCGTACCTTCCGTTGGGATTAAATGAGGGACCGTTCAAACAGGCGACTCCCGGGTGACTTCGGCCAGTAGCTTCCTGTGGAACCTCACAGCGCTGCAATTCCACTCTCTGAAGGGCTTGCTGCCTACTCTTCCCGATCTCAGTCTTTCAATAGCTATACCACATCATACATTTCCCATTGATTATAGTCAACACCCGTAGCTCATTTTCCAATGACCGGATTAAGGGATGTACAATACCTGCCCTTCTTCTACATGATGCTCTCCCAGCCTGTTATACAGTTGCAGTTCCCGTGTGCTGAGTTGATAGCGATCAGCGATCGTTTCCAGTGTATCTTCACGCTGAACGATGCATAATCGGACCTTACGGAAAGGTGTTTCATCCTGTGTATGGAAAAAAAGGTTTTTCCATTTGGCATCCTCACGCTCTTCTTGGGCTTTCTGCGCCTGACCCTGCGGTTCATGCTCCAGTTGCTGCTGGAATTCCGCTTCCTTCACCGAACGACTGGATTGGAGCAATGATGAGTAGACCACCGGGTCCGGCTCGCCTGCTTTTTCGTCCTTTTTGCTGTTCAGTGCCACGCGCATCTCCGGCTTATCGTCGGCAACAGTGCCATGGAACACAGCTTCCAACTGCGGCTCCAGATAGATCTCCGACTCCGTCGCGGGATGCGGTTCAGCCAGCAAAGGATCATAGACCCCATCGGGAGCTGTGGAGGATATTTTCGGCTCATTTCCCGGCCAAGCTTCCTCTTGCTGAAATCCCCATACTTCTGGTGTCTCATGCTCGTGCTTTACCTCGGAAGTGCTATCTTCAACAGCTTTACCCGCCCAAGGATCATAGATCCGGTTCGGGTCTACAGCAGGCTCATAACCTTGCTGTTCCGATGATGACTTCTGCTCCCCATACTCTTGCGATGGCTGTTCCCAGGAAGCGTACTCTTGCTGAGCTGGCACCCTGTATGAAGATTCAGACTCCGTCGCGTGATCGGATACAGAATTCTGAGTGGCATAAGTTTTTTCCTGACGCTGCTCTCCATTCGTGGAAAAGGGGTGAGCGGGATGTTCAGGTGCGTGCACCACCGTAAATTCCTCATCCAGCCAAACCGCTGTCTCCTCCGCATGGGAGCTTTCCACCCCGTGCAGGGAAAGAACACCTGTAATATTCAGACTACGTAATGACAGCAGGTCCACATCAAAATTCTCAATCTCGACTGAGATGTCTTCCAGTCTTCCTACCCGATTCAGTGGAATCGTAATTTCCACAGGGATCAAATGATGAAGCTCGTTCGTTACCTGTTCAGGTGTGCGGTACACGCCCTCCAGCAGCAAATGCCCTCGCAAAGCGGCATGGTCGCCGTGGGTTACAACCTGAATGCGTGGCAGAAGCTCAATTCCCTCCAACTCAGCAATCCCGGCAGCTTCCTCCGTCAAATGAATGCGTTCATAAATATCAAAACGCAAGCCTTGCGGCTGATCATTCTGTTGTTTGTTCAAGGATGGCATCCTCCTTTGGGCAGCCTCCGCACATCCTCTGACTCCTGTCAGGCGCACGGAAACTCCATATTGCAAACCGTTTCTAGGTTCAAGTATATGCGCCAAAATAGAAGGCATGCCATCTTTTATAGCTGTTGATGCAGCTTTTGAAAATCATCCGGCCAAGCATCTTCCACAGTAATCGTTTCACCACTCAGCGGATGACGGAAGGTAAGACGCTCTCCGTGCAGCGCCTGCCTGCCAAAATCAGCAGCCCGTCCCCCGTATAATACATCCCCCAGTAACGGATAGCCCGCATGACTAAGATGAACGCGAATCTGGTGCGTTCGGCCTGTTTCCAGTGTTAAATATACGAGGCTAACCGCCTTTTGACCGCTCCCCCACACTTCACCAAGTTCCACATGGGTAACCGCACTCTGACCGGTCGGAGAAACACGGCGACGTTGCTTGTGATGCCTGTCCTTACCAATCGGCCAATCCAGCCTCCGCAGTGATGAAGGGACTTCACCCCGTACCAAAGCTACATACCGGCGACCGATATCCTTGGCCCGCATTTGCTCGTCCAGCTTCAGCAACGCGAATTCATTTTTGGCATATAGCACCGGGCCTGTCGTATCTGTATCCAGACGATGCACATGCCGTACTGCCGCATGGATGCCATTCATTTCATAATACGATGCGACCGCATGATCCAATGTCAATGGACCCTCTTTTACAGCTCCGTCCGGATGTACCGACATACCCGCCGGTTTGTGTACGACCAGGCAAAAATCATCCTCATACAGCACCTTCAAATCGTACCAGCGAGGGGTCACGCCAAGGTCCGTAACGGGAAAAAGGGCCAGCCGCAGCCGATCCCCCGCAAGTTCAACCTGCTTTTCGTGTCGTAGTCTGCGCCACAGCTTGTCCGGTAGCTCCAAACGGTTCAGCAACCAGTGATCTACAGCATCGGTGCGATGTTCACCCTCTGTGATTTCCCGTCCCGGTGTGACTTCCAGCCACGGCCCCCGTCTTTTCCAGCCGCCTTGCCAGCTCATAAACGTTTGAGCGCGCGATAGTTCGCTTCAATGGTAGCATCAATATCTTCCACCGTATGCACACCCGATACAAACATGCCTTCAAATTGGGATGGCGCCACACTAACTCCCTCGTTCACCAATTCGGTAAAGTAACGACGGAAATGGTCCTGATTACTTGTTTTGGCGGTATCAAAATTGACGACCTTCTCTTCCGTGAAAAATGGACAAACCATGGAACCTACACGGTTGATCGTGACAGGTATGCCCAGCTCACGTGCATTACGTTCGAATCCGGCCTGAAGCCGTGCTGCCCGTTCTTCCAGTCGATCATATACTTCTGGAGTCAGCAATTTAAGCGTCGAATAGCCTGCTGCCATAGCCAGCGGATTTCCGCTAAGCGTACCCGCCTGATAGATCGGACCGGAAGGTGCAATCTGTTCCAGAATATCACGACGCCCGCCATAAGCACCTACAGGCAGTCCACCGCCAATGATTTTACCCAGGCATGTGAGATCCGGGATTACACCAAAGCGACCTTGAGCTGAATGAAGTCCTACCCGGAATCCAGTCATCACTTCATCAAAAATCAGCAAGCTTTCATATTGCCGGGTTACTTCGCGCAGTCCTTCCAAAAATCCGGGTTGTGGCGGTACGACTCCCATATTTCCGGCTACCGGCTCGACAATAATTGCAGCAATTTCCTCGCCAAATTTTTCAAAAGCCAGCTTCACCGCAGCCAAATCATTGTAAGGAACGGTGAGCGTATGGCTAGCTACAACCTTAGGTACACCGGGACTGTCGGGCAAACCCAGTGTTGCCACACCAGAGCCTGCTTTAATCAGCAAGCTGTCCGCGTGACCGTGATAAGAGCCTTCAAATTTAAGGATTTTGCTGCGGCTCGTAAATCCGCGTGCAAGTCGAATCGCGCTCATCGTTGCCTCGGTTCCCGAGCTGACCATGCGAACGATATCCATGGAAGGAACACGCTCACAAACGAGCTTCGCCATTTCGGTTTCCGCCAACGTTGGCGCTCCGAAGCTGGTTCCTTTGATAACAGCAGCCTGTAGAGCCTTAACGACCTCAGAATGCGCGTGTCCCATAATAAGCGGTCCCCATGAACATACATAGTCAATATAGGATTGACCGTCGATATCATATACTCTTGATCCTTCTCCACGGTCGATGTAAACGGGCGTAATACCGACAGATTTAAAAGCCCGTACCGGACTGTTTACGCCACCCGGAATATATTGCTTTGCTTCATCAAAGGCTGCTTTGGAGCGCGCATCTTCGCGCACTGTTCGTTGTTCGTTGATCATTCTGATCACTCCTGTCTTGTGAAAATGGACTTATTGCTTCAACCATCTTGCTGCATCCTTAGCGGAATAGGTAATAATCATGTCCGCACCCGCACGCTTCATGCTTGTCAGAATCTCCAGTACCATTGCTTTTTCATCAATCCAGCCTTGGAGGGCTGCCGCCTTGACCATCGCGTATTCACCGCTGACGTTGTAAGCCACCAAAGGCAAATCAAACTGGTCTTTAATTGTACGCATCACGTCCAAATAGGAAAGGGATGGCTTCACCATCAGCATGTCCGCACCTTCCAGCACGTCGGATTCTGCTTCTCGCAATGCTTCACGTGCATTCGCAGGGTCCATCTGATAGGATTTGCGGTTACCGAATTGCGGTGCAGAATCCGCCGCTTCCCGGAAAGGACCATAAAAAGCAGACGCATATTTGACGGAATACGACATTATCGGAATATGCGAAAAGCCTTCCTCATCCAGCCCTTGTCGAATCGCCTGCACAAAACCGTCCATCATATTGGATGGCGCGATAATATCAGCGCCTGCTCTGGCTTGAGAAACAGCTGTACGTACCAGCACCTCCAGCGATTCGTCATTCAGCACTTCGCCACATACCTCACCATCATGCTCATGCATGTGGACCATGCCGCAATGCCCATGATCCGTAAACTCACACAAACAAGTGTCAGCCACAACCAGCAGATCGGGATAACGCGACTTGATCAGACGTGTAGCTTCTTGAACAATACCATCGTCCACAAAAGCCGAAGTGCCCAAGCTATCCTTCGTCTCCGGAATGCCAAACAGGAGCACGGCAGGAATGCCAAGCTCACTAATTTCTTTCAGTTCTTCCTCCAGTTGATCCAGAGAAAATCGGTACACACCCGGCATGGAGCTGATTTCTCGTTTCACTCCTGTACCGAATGTTACATAGATCGGCTGGATAAAATCAGCCGGACTCAATACCGTCTCACGCACCATACTGCGGATGGCAGCGGATTGACGCAAACGGCGATGTCTGGTAAAAGGAACACTCATGATTGCAAACCTCCAGTTTTTATACTTTCATTTGGTAAAATAATATTATGATGTCATAGCATTCGATTGTTTCCAGTCACATAGCGATTGGATCAGGCTTTCAATGGTTGCTTTTTCGGCCATGAAGCTGACGGTCAGGCCCGCTCGGGTCGCTGTTTCTCCGGTGAGAGGGCCAATCACAGCAATCGTCACTCCTTCCAGCAGCGACAGCGGATCTTCGACTCCCATCTGCTTGAGTGCTTCCAGAAAAAAGGTTACTGTTGAGGAACTGGTAAAAGTAATCGCATGGATGGCACGTTCCTCAAGCAGCTTGAGCAGCTCATCATCCTGCGCGTTTGCCGCCAGCACGGTTTGATACAAATCGGCCTCGGTCACCTCAAGTCCAAGCTCTCTCAGCTTCTCCGGCAGCCAGGACCGAGCGAGATCGCCTCTGGGCAGAAATACGTTCTGCCCTGCCTGCAAATCCTGCTCAAACGCTTCGAGCAAGCCCTCTGCCTGAAAAGGACCTTCGATCTGCTCCGCTTCAATTCCGTGCGTCCGAAGCGCTGTTGCTGTAGCTGGTCCGACTGCGGCAATACGCGCTTTGAACAACGAACGCACATCCTTGCCTTGTTCCTTCAGATGAGTAAAAAAGTATTCCACTCCGTTGACACTGGTAAAAAACACCCAGTCGTATTCGGGTAGTCGCGCAAACGCCTCTTTAATTTGCCGTTGTGTCGGCTCATCCGAAGGGACAACCGTCTGGATGACAGGAAATTCATAAGGCTCTCCACCAAGCTCCTCAATCCGATGAACCAGACTGCTGGCCTGGGCACGCGCACGTGTAACTAAAATCCGCTTGCCGAACAAAGGCATATCCTCAGCCCATTTTAACTGTTCACGCTGATTAACCACTTCTCCGACGACGATAACGGCGGGAGGCTGAAAATTCGCGGCTTTCACCTTGGCCTCAATATCTGCCAGCGTACCCACCAGTGTATCCTGCTCCGCCCGGGTTCCCCAACGGATCAAAGCAACGGGGGTGCCAGGCGGCTTGCCGTGCTTCATCAGTTGCTCACTAATATAGCCGATCTTCGCCACACCCATCATAAAGATCAGTGTACCCGTTGCGTTCGTTACTTTATCCCAATGAATACTCTTATCGAGCTTGTCCGGACTTTCATGACCCGTAATGATAGACAGCGATGAGGCCATATCCCGGTGTGTGACCGGAATGCCCGCATAGGCAGGTACACTGATCGCTGATGTGATGCCGGGTACGATCTCATAGGAAATACGGTGTTTGCGCAGCAGTCCGGCTTCTTCGCCGACCCGCCCAAAAATGGTGGGGTCCCCGCCCTTGAGCCGGACGACCGTTTTTCCTTCTAGAGCCAAATCCACCAGCAGCTGATTGATTTCCTCTTGCTTCATGGTGTGACGATCCGGCAGCTTGCCGACATATATTTTCTGAGCACCTGGCTTCATCAACCCCAAAAGGCGAGGGCTTGCCAGTCTATCATAGACAATAACATCACCCAGTCGAATACATTCCCAGCCCTTGACCGTAATCAGTCTTGCGTCTCCAGGTCCTGCGCCTACTAAATAAACCTTTCCCGCCATTCCATCATCCCCTTACCTGTGCCAGAATCTGTTCCGCTCCTTTGGCGATCAAGCTGGTCGCCACCGCTTCTCCCAGTTTTTGCGGATCATTTCCCTGAAGCGTTTCCTTCAAAATAACCTCGCCATCCGGCGAGCCTACCATACCCGTGAGGCGGATCTCCTGGTCAGCCCAGACTGCGTGGGCGCCGATTGGCACCTGACATCCCCCATTGAGCACGCCAAGAAAGGTTCGTTCTGCCGCAACTGTAGCCGAGGTATCCTCGTCGTTGTACAGGCGCAGCAATGCCAGCAGCTCTTCATCGTCTGCACGGCACTCAATACCAAGCGCTCCTTGTCCGACTGCTGGCAAGCAGGCTTCCTCCGGTATATAGGACGTGATTCGGTCTTTCCAGCCCATCCGGTTCAAACCTGCCGCAGCCAAAATAATGGCGTCAAATCCTTCAGTCTCCAGCTTTTTCAGGCGGGAATCAATATTACCGCGCACAGGCTCCAATTGAAGATCAGGTCGTAATGACTTGATCTGGCTGGCTCTGCGCAGGCTGCTCGTACCCACCTTCGCCCCTTGCGGCAGGTCCTCCAAGCTCTTGGATCCCAGGGTAACGAGACAATCCCGTGGGTCCTCCCGACGCGGCACCGCACCGTTTACCAGCCCTTCAGGCAATTCTGACGGCATATCCTTCATACTATGTACTGCCATATCAATTTCACCAGCCAGCATGGCCTGTTCAATTTCTTTGACAAACAGCCCTTTGCCACCTACCTTGGACAAGGTTACATCCAAAATCCGGTCGCCCTTGGTCAATATTTTTTTTACGACAAACTGCATATCTAGCCCATGCTCCGCGCACAGCACGTTCAAATCCTCTATGACATGCCCGGTCTGAGTTAGCGCAAGTGCGCTCTGTCTGCTACCTACCACAATTGTTCGCATACTATTCCTCCTGATTTTGCGCAATCCATATGTCCATCTCTTCTTGCGTCCATGCAGCAAATTCCTGACGTCGTATTTGCTCCAAAATTCCGCTGCTCGCCAAACGTCTCAGCAGTTTCGCCCTTTGCTGCGGGGAAGATACGATATGTTTAATCGCTTGCCGCATATCGTACATGAAATCCAGATACGGCTCGTATTCCCTACCAAACAGCGTATCCAAAGCCGATGTAATTTCGGACGTAACAGCCGGACCTGCACCTGCGGTGGATATGCTGATCGTTAGTCTACCCCGCCGGATGATGCCCGGCGTTATAAAGTCCGCCTCTTCCGAACGATCCGCCACATTTACCAGTATACCCCTTTGCCCGGCCTCATGCGCAACCGCATTGTTCACTTCTCTCCGGTCGGTCGTCGCATATACAAGAAAGGCTCCCTGGAGGTCACCCTCGCGGTATACGCGATTTACCCAGTGGAGCTGCTTATGATCGGCCAGAGCCTGTAAATCCGGCGTTATATTCGGACTGATGACGGTAATGAACGCCCCGCTTTCCATCAGTCCCTTTACCTTGCGTTCCGCTATCCTTCCGCCGCCAACAATACAACAGATCTTATTTTTACAATTCAGCGAAATCGGCACAAAATGCTGCAAACGGCCACTCACTCTCCCGTCCACTGATGAAATACAGACCAGGAATTCAGCAAAAAGTTTAGAATCAATAGCGTGTAGCCCACTAATGCCCACTTCGCCATTACGAGGCCCGACTTCTGATTGAATTTTTTGCTCACTAAAAATACAATATACACGCACAGGGCTAGCGCTGTCATCCATACTTTCGTATCCAGTAGCAGACGCCAGCGTTCTTCAGCAATAATAGAAATGACGGCAACTATAATGGAGACCCCAAGCAAAGGAGTACCAATCAACAGCGCCATATGGGTATACCGATCCATCATTTCCAGACTGGGCAGACGCCGGATTGTATCATTCCATTTCTTGACTTTCAATTTACGATGCAAAAAAAGATAGAGCCCCGAAAATACAGCCGCTACCGTCATGGCTACAAAGCCAAGATTAGCCAAAGCGATATGGATGAGAAGTAGCCCATGCACCGTATGCCAATTTCCAAGCGGATTGTCGGTGGGGTCCATCCATATATTATTAAGCACAAGAACCGCAAAGCTAATAATGTTAAGCAGCAATACTGCAAATTCCGACCGCTGATAGCGTGAGAGAATTAAAGAAATCAGGACCAAAATAAATGAAAACAGAAATAAAAAATCATAGGTTACGAAAATAGGAAGATGTCCCTCGTTCCAGGTTCTTATCCCCATATATACAAGCTGGAGCAGAAGAACGACAGCAAGAAGCCCTGTACCTGTCCGTTTGGCACTCGCATTACGGCGAATGCCATCCGAGAATACAAACAGAAGGCTCAGGGCAAAAACGTAAATCATCGAATCATATATAAGCGTGCTTAAAGCCACGTTCACTCACCCGCCTTTACAGGCCAGCCGGCGCAAACGACGCTGGCGAGGCTTGGGCCTGGCCAGATTTTTCATGAATACTGGCCTTCGGTAATATTAGCGCGGATGCATCGCTTTTATCTACTTGCTGAGCGGCGTCCTCCAAACGATCCTCCAGAGCAAAAATGTGGCTAAACAGTTCAAGCGCCTCATTCCCCTGCTTTTGGACAGCCAGTTCCTTCACCGAATTAATCGGATCATGCATCATCTGGTTCAGCATGCTCTTCGTCAAGCGGCTAATCACTTTGCGTTGTCGTTCATCCAACTCGGGAAGCTTGTTGAACAAGCTTTCCAGCGTATCTTGATGCACGGACTCTGCTTTTTCCTGTAAAGCACGAATCACTGGACGCACTCCCATCGTTTTTAACCATTGATAGAACTCGCCAAGTTCTCCTTCGATCATATGCTCAATTTTAGCAGCCTCAGTACGGCGCATTTCCAAATTGCTCTCCACGATGCCTTCCAGATCATCAATATCGTAGAGAAAAACATTCTGCAATTCACCAATACCTGGGTCCAAATCTCGTGGAACCGCAATATCAATCATAAATAAAGGACGGGACCGACGACGTTTCATATTGGCTTCAACCCGCTCGCGATCCAGAATATATCCTTGTGCACCTGTCGAGCTAATGACAATGTCCACATCCGCCAACCGATTCATACCTTCCTCCATCGTGACCGGCGTTCCATGAAACTTGGAAGCCAAATCTTCTGCTCTGGATAAAGTCCGATTCGCCACAATGACCTCGGCTGCTCCACCGCTGTACAAATGCTTAACGGTAAGCTCGCTCATTTTACCCGCGCCGAGAATCAGCACTTTTTTATCGGTAAACATCCCAAAAATTCGTTTGCCCAGTTCAACTGCTGCATAGCTGACGGATACGGCGCTTTCTCCAATGGACGTCTCTGAATGGGCACGCTTGCCCAATGTGACAGCCTGCTTAAACAACATATTAAACCACGTTGCCGTAATTTTCTGGGATTGAGCCTGAAGAAAAGCGTTCTTCACCTGTCCCAAAATTTGTGTTTCTCCGATTACCATAGAATCCAAACCACAAGTCACACGGAACAAATGCCGGATGGCCTGCTCGTCCTCATATATATATAGATGCTGTGTGAATTGATCGCGAGGAATGCCGAACCATTGCTCCATAAAACTGCGTATAAAATAACCGCACATGTGAAGGCGGTCCACCACGACATAAATTTCAGTCCGATTGCAGGTTGCGACAATTACGCCCTCCAACACACTTTTGGTGAGTTTGAGTTGTTCCAGCGCTTTTGACAAATCTTGTTCTGCAAATGTAAAACGCTCTCTGACTTCCACAGGCGCCGTACGATAATTCAACCCAACAACGACAATGTGCATTGCAAATTCACCTGCCTAAACTGTAATAAGAATAACCACGGTTATTATAAACTATGTTAATTATATCACAGAAGTCCGAATCTCCTCCGGCTGTTTTATGAATTGTTTATGAAAATTGGATGGCAAACTCAAACATCCAATACGTTCTGTATCGTTTGATATAGTTTGAACCATTTTCAAAACAAATAACCATGGATTAAATCCATGGTTATAGTGTGTGACTCGCAAATGGCTCCATTGAAAACGATTTTATACTCATTCGGCGTACTTGCACTCCGGTGTCTCCACCTGAAGTTCTCCCAAGCCACGAACCAGCTTCTTCGCATATGTCTTTTCCGATAGAGCGCTCTTCATGAACGTCCTTCTTCTTAAATTTCCGGTTGTTCCTCGTCTTCTTCGTTCTCAATATAGCTGGAGATGACTGACCATAGTTCGTCCTTACCCATGCCTTCTTCAGATGAAAAGGGGATAAATAACCCCCCTGGAAGTATTCCGAGTTCCTGCTTTATTACTTTATAATGCTTTTCCCGCCGTGTTTTGGGGATTTTATCTGCCTTCGTGCCTACAACGCATACCGGAAGCCCGTGATGGCGCAGCCAGTCGTGCATCATAATATCATCTTTGGACGGCGGATGGCGCAAATCGACCATCTGAAGCACCAGCTTGAGCGGCTCCCGTTCCAGCAAATACGACTCAATCATTTGCCCCCAGGCTTTGCGAGACGTTTTGGATACCTTTGCGTAGCCGTAACCCGGAAAATCGACGAAATAGAGATCATCATTAATCCGGTAATAATTAAGCTGCTGGGTTTTCCCCGGTGTAGAACTGGTGCGCGCCAAGTTTTTACGACTAATCAACCGATTAATCAGTGACGACTTCCCGACATTGGAACGCCCCGCCAGAGCAATCTCCGGCAAAGCGTCCACAGGGAACTGGTCGGGGCCAACCGCGCTAATAATAAATTCTGCTTTTGTTACTTTCATTGTGTCCTTAATTCCTCTCTAATGTACCCTTGCCTGCTCAACCAAAGCGTGCTCTAGCACCTGATCCATATGGGCAACGGGAACAAATTCAACATCCTGCCTAATACTGTCGGGAATATCCTTTAGATCCCGTTCATTATCCTTGGGAAGCAGAATTTTTTTATAGCCTGCCCGGTGGGCTGCCAGCGACTTCTCTTTTAATCCACCAATCGGCAGCACGCGGCCGCGCAGGGTAATTTCACCCGTCATAGCCACATCCTTGGATACATGACGGTTGGTCAGAGCTGAAATCAACGCTGTAGCAATGGTAATCCCCGCCGAGGGCCCATCCTTTGGAATTGCTCCCTCCGGAATGTGGATATGAATATCGTTTTTCTCATAAAAGTCCGTATCAATGCCCAGCTCAACCGCTTTGGAGCGAGTGTAGCTAAATGCGGCCTGCGCGGATTCCTTCATAACGTCTCCCAGTTTACCGGTAAGAATCAGCTTACCGCTGCCGGGTACGACTGTCACTTCAATCATCAGCGTTTCACCGCCGACCTCTGTCCACGCCAAGCCTGTAACCGTACCAATCTGGTCTTCCAACTCCGCTACACCGTAACGGAATTTGGCGACGCCTAAATAATCTTTCAGATTGTCCGGTGTAATTTGAATTGGGCCTTCTCTGCCGGATACCACTGACTTCGCAGCCTTGCGGCATAGAGAAGCCATTTGCTGTTCGAGATTCCGCACGCCGGATTCACGGGTATATTCACGGATAACACACAACAGCGTATCCTCCCCGATGACCAGCTGTTCCTCTTTCAAACCATGCTCTCTCTTCTGCTTGGGCAGTAGATAACGATTGGCGATTTCGAGCTTTTCCAGCTCGGTGTAACCCGGAATGTACAGTGTCTCCATCCGGTCCATCAGTGGACGCGGAATATTGTGCGCGGCATTGGCTGTCGTCACGAACATCACATTGGACAAATCGAAGGGCAGCTCGACAAAATGGTCACTGAACGTATTGTTCTGTTCAGGATCAAGCACCTCCAGCAGCGCCGCCGAAGGGTCGCCTCGAAAGTCAGAAGCCATTTTATCAATCTCATCCAGCAAAAAGACCGGATTAGACATTCCTGCCGTCTTCATCCCCTGAATGATCCGCCCTGGCATTGCGCCTACATAAGTCCGGCGATGGCCACGAATTTCCGCTTCATCCCTCACACCTCCCAGGGAGATGCGAACAAATTCCCGACCCATGGACTTGGCGATGGAACGAGCCAGCGAGGTCTTGCCGACCCCCGGTGGCCCTACGAGACACAGAATCGGCCCCTTAATGGTCTTCACCAGCTTGCGTACAGCCAGATACTCCAGCACCCGCTCCTTTGGCTTATCCAGTCCATAGTGGTCATTATTCAGTACCTCTTCAGCCTTGACGATGTCCAGGTCATCATCCGTAAACTTGTTCCATGGCAGACTTAACAGCCAATCGACGTAATTACGGATCACCCCGCTCTCGGCAGAGCTTGCAGGCATTTTCTCCAGACGGTCGATTTCCTTCTCGACCTTCTCCTTCACAGAAGCGGGCAGCTCCAGTTCACTTAGCTGATTGCGCAGTTCTTCTACTTCTCCCGCGCGACCTTCCTTCTCGCCAAGCTCCTTCTGGATCGCCTTCATTTGCTCACGCAGGTAATATTCCTTCTGCGTTTTCTCCATCTGTTTCTTCACACGCTGGTTAATTTTACGTTCCAGCTCCAGTACCTCACGCTCGTTATTCAAAATATCCAGAAGCTTCTCCAGACGTTGAGTTACGTCGATCGTCTCCAGTATATCCTGCTTCTCCTTGATTTTGAGCGTTAGATGGCTTGTAATCACGTCAGCCAGCCGTCCGGGCTCCTCAATGTCGGATACCGCAGCAAGAGTTTCGGGAGTTACCTTTTTGGACAAGTTGATATAATGCTCGAACTGGGTCAAAACAGTGCGCATGAGCGCATCCGTCTCGGGATGCACGTTTTCTGCCTCATGCAGTTCCTTCGCCAGTACCTCATAATATTCTTCATTGTCCGTATATTGAATAATCTCGGCACGTTCCAGCCCTTCCACCAGCACCCGAATCGTTCCATTGGGAAGCTTGAGCATCTGGCGCACTTTGGCTACCGTGCCGACTCGAAAAATATCCTCTTGTGCGGGTTCTTCAATATTCACTTCTGATTGAGAACACAGGAGAATCAAATTATCTTCAACCATCGCTTTTTCCAAAGCCTTGACCGATTTTTCCCGGCCCACATCGAGATGCAGAACCATGCTCGGGTAGACCAGAAGTCCTCTTAAAGGCAGCAAAGGAAAACGACGACCTTTTGCCTTGTTGGGTCCCATCGCTTTCGCACCTCCAGTGATTCTCAGGTTCCGGATTTTACAATCCTTCACGTTGTTATCTTTCGTATTTTATCAAATGTTTTATGAAAAAACCAATGAAAGGGTAGTTCATTAGCAAGATCCTGTGTCCGATATCGTCCCATTATGCGTCCCATCGGCCTGTAACAAGGAAGATGGGGATGGGCGAAAAGTCTCAATTGGCGTGTGCACAGGTAATTCTGACGTCAATTCTTCTCCAAATACGTGCCGGAATACTTCTGTAACCGACTGCACCGGAATGACTTTCAAGCCTTCAATACTGTAAAAAAGAGACTGCCAGTTGTCCTGCGGGATGATCACCTTTTTAGCTCCTGCCTGAAAAGCAGCCTCAACCTTGGCTAATACGCCGCCAATCGGTTTGACACGCCCGTGGATGCTAACCTCCCCGGTCATCGCAATTTCGTGATCCACCGGAATTCCCCGCATTGCGGAAGCAACAGCCGTTGCCATCGCAATGCCTGCCGACGGGCCATCTACTGGTGTTCCTCCGGGGAAATTAATATGTAAATCGTAATTCGACGGGGACAATCCGAGCGTACGTAAAACGGTCAGTACATTTTCCACAGAGCCTTTAGCCATACTTTTACGCCGCAGCGTACGGGAGCCGCCGCCAATTTCTTCCTCATCGACCACACCTGTAATGTTATAGGTTCCCTTTCCCGCAGGAACCGGAACTGCTGTAACCTCAATTTCCAGCAGCATGCCCATATTCGGGCCATATACGGCCAAACCGTTAACAAATCCAATTTGCGGCAGACCCGGTATTTTCCGGTCAGGACGCGGCTGAATTTGGCTGCTGCCTGCTACCCACTCCACATCCGAGGCATTCAGACGTTCCCGTTTCTCCGTAAGTGCTAATCCAGCAGCAAGCTGAATCATATTGACGGCCTCCCGGCCATTTGTAGCGTAGCGCTGTACAACTTCAACCGCCTCCGGACAAGGACCGAAGCCTAGCTTGTGGACGGCATCCTCAGCAATACGAGCAATTTCCTGCGGCTGGAGAGCACGGAAGTAAATTTCCATGCACCGGGAACGAATGGCAGGCGGCAGCTCATACGGCGAACGGGTCGTCGCACCTACCAAACGGAAATCAGCAGGCAAACCATTTTGGAAAATATCATGGATATAAGCAGGAGTATTCGAATCCTCCGAGTTATAGTACGCGCTCTCCAGAAATACTTTTCGGTCCTCCAATACTTTCAACAGCTTATTCATCTGTGTGGGATGCAGCTCGCCAATTTCATCAATGAACAACATACCGCCATGCGCCTTCGTTACCGCTCCGGGCTTGGGCTGCGGAATACCCGCCACTCCCATCGCTCCAGCACCTTGATAAATCGGATCATGCACCGAACCAATCAACGGGTCTGCAATACCCCGCTCGTCAAAACGGGCAGTCGTCGCATCAATCTCCGTAAATTTGGCGTCTCCCTTGAACGGGGAGGACAGGTTTTTCTTAGCCTCTTCTAGAACCACGCGCGCAGCAGCCGTCTTGCCCACTCCTGGCGGGCCATAAATAATAACATGCTGGGGATTCGCACTGCATAACGCTGCCTTGAGCGCACGCAGTCCGTCCTTCTGACCGACAATATCCTGTAATGTGGCGGGACGAGTGCGTTCAGCCAACGGTTTGGTTAATGAAATGGAACGCAGTTTGCGCAGCTTATCCAGCTCCTTGCGGGATTCCCGGTCCACTGCGCTGCGGTTCGTCTTCTGGCTCCGCAAAAGGTTCCAAAAATACAGACCGATGACAATCCCAAAAAACATTTGTACCAACAACAAAATCATAGTAAAGTCCATCGTATTTCCTCCGTTTCTCATCTCAGCATTTTGAAAGATGCAGCTAAAATGCCGTCTATGAAAAACAGTATTTCCTTTTCCCCAATAGCTAAACGGCAGTCTTCCAAAAGATCAGAGAGAAAATAAAAAACACCGCAAAGAACAGTTCTGTAGCAGAGCTGCCCTCCACGGCGTTTAAATGATGGCCATAAAATATGATTATGCCTCTTTATGAGAACCGATTTTACCTATACCTTCTCGGCTGTATGACGTTCCTCGCGACCCGGAATTTTACCCGTCTCTTCATACGCCTTGACGATGTTGTCAATTTCTTTTTTCAATTCGTCAACCATGTCAGCCTCGGGAACTTTGCGGATCATTTTTCCGTAACGGAACAGAAGTCCTTCCCCGCGTGCTCCGGCAATACCGATGTCGGCTTCCTTTGCTTCCCCTGGACCGTTCACCGCGCAACCCAGTACTGACACTTTAATCGGCACCTTGAGTTTCGCAATATAGTCCTCGACTTCGTTGGCAATAGAGAACAGATCAATATCCAGACGTCCACAAGTCGGACAGGAAATCAAAGTCGCAGCATTCGTGATCAGCCCAAAAGTTTTGAGCAGTTCCCGCGCAACCTTCACTTCTTCCACTGGATCGGCACTCAGCGAAATACGCATAGTCGAGCCAATGCTCGCTGCCAACAAGGCACCCATTCCCGCTGCACTCTTGACGGTTCCGGTAAAGAGCGTACCCGCTTCGGTAATACCCAGATGTAACGGATATTTGATGATTTCGGCTGCCTTCGTATAAGCAGCAATCGCCATAGGTACGTCAGATGCTTTCAGCGACACGATAATATCGTGAAAATCAAGCTCTTCCAGTATACCGATATGATACAGCGCGCTTTCTACCATAGCTTCTGGCGTAGGATAGCCGTACTTATCCAGCAAATGCTGTTCCAATGACCCGGCATTCACACCGATCCGAATCGGAACTCCCTTTTCCTTGCATGCCTTAACGACAGCTTCCACTTTTTCACGACGACCAATGTTGCCGGGATTGATACGAACCTTGTCAATTCCGTTTTCAATCGCCAGCAGAGCCAGTTTGTGATTAAAATGAATATCCGCTACGAGTGGAATATGGATCTGTTTTTTAATTTCCTTAATGGCTGCGGCAGCTTCCTCATTGTTGACGGTGACCCGTACAAGTTGGCACCCCGCCTCTTCCAAACGGAGAATTTCAGCGACGGTAGCTTCCACATCTGCTGTCTTGGTCGTACACATGCTTTGGATAATGACTTCATTGCTGCCGCCAATCGTCAGATTCCCGACTTTAACGGGACGTGTGTCTTGTCTTAAGAACATATACTTTTCTCTCCCATTAACGCCAAACCTCCACCCCATAAAACCTCATATGGGTTTAGTGAAGTGGAGATCCGGCTTCTCATGTTGTAGAGATCGCGAAGTATCAATCCTTAGGCGCTCTCTTCTTGTTTTTTATCCTTATCTGTACCACCGAGTTCCGGTGCGATTTTATCTTTTACAACCTGCTCATTGATGACACAAGTCGTGATATCATCACGGGAAGGAACCTCATACATCACATCCAGCATAATGCCTTCAATGATCGCACGAAGACCACGGGCACCCGTGTTACGCTTGATGGCTTCACGAGCAATGGCTTCCAGAGCATCTTGCTTAAACTCCAAAGTAACATTATCCAGTTCAAGCATCTTCTGATACTGCTTGACTAACGCATTTTTCGGCTCAGACAAAATACGAACCAATGTGTTCTCATCAAGCGGCTCCAGCGTAGAAATAACCGGCAAACGTCCTACAAACTCCGGAATCAGGCCGAATTTCAAAAGATCCTCAGGCAATACCATAGAAGTATATTCGCCCGGTTTCAAATCCTTTTGATCTGTAATCGCATTAAAACCGATGACTTTCTTGCCAACACGACGTTTGATCATTTGCTCCAGACCGTCAAAGGCACCGCCACAAATGAACAGGATGTTCGTGGTATCAATTTGAATGAACTCTTGATGCGGATGCTTACGCCCCCCTTGTGGAGGTACAGAAGCAACCGTGCCTTCCAAAATTTTAAGCAAGGCCTGCTGTACACCTTCACCCGATACATCACGCGTAATGGACGGGTTTTCGGATTTGCGGGCTACTTTATCAATTTCGTCGATGTAGATAATGCCGCGTTCGGCTTTTTCCACATCATAATCGGCAGCTTGAATCAATTTCAGCAAAATGTTTTCAACGTCTTCGCCTACATAACCCGCTTCCGTAAGGGAAGTAGCATCTGCGATGGCAAAAGGAACGTTCAAAATTTTAGCCATGGTTTGCGCAAGCAACGTTTTACCTGAACCTGTAGGTCCGAGCATCAAAATGTTACTTTTTTGCAGTTCCACATCATCAATTTTGTTTTGCGTATTAATACGTTTATAGTGGTTATATACCGCTACAGACAACGATTTTTTCGCTTGATCCTGACCAATGACATATTGATCCAAAATGTCACGGATTTGCATTGGTTTCGGAATGTCTTTCAGATCTACTTCTTCCTCATGACCCAGTTCCTCTTCCACGATTTCCGTGCACAACTCGATGCATTCGTCACATATATATACGCCCGGTCCGGCAACTAGCTTGCGAACCTGATCCTGAGATTTACCACAGAAGGAACATTTCAGTTGTCCTTTTTCATCATTAAATTTAAACATAGAGCCACCCCTTTACAGATTAATCGGTCTAGACAGCACCTGGTCGATGATACCGTATGCTTTTGCCTCTTCCGCTTCCATGAAGAAATCCCGGTCAGTATCACGTTCGATTTTTTCGAGAGGCTGACCCGTTCGCTCTACATAGATTTGATTCAGCTTGGCACGCGTTTTGATAATCCAGTCCGCATGGATCAGCATATCGGAGGCTTGCCCCTGAATGCCGCCCAACGGCTGATGAATCATGACTTCGCTGTTGGTAAGCGCATATCTCTTGCCTGGCGCACCTGCTGTGAGCAGCAAAGAGCCCATACTTGCAGCCATGCCTACACAGATTGTCGATACGTCCGGCTTAATGAATTGCATTGTATCATATATACCCATGCCCGCAGTTACAGAACCGCCCGGCGAGTTAATGTACAAATTAATATCCTTCTCCGGATCTTCCGCAGAAAGGAACAATAGCTGTGCAATGATTAGATTGGCAACATCGTCATCAATCGGGCCACTCAGGAAAATGATGCGATCCTTAAGCAACCGCGAGTAAATATCGTAAGATCGTTCTCCTCGATTCGTTTGTTCCACAACCATAGGGACGAGACTCATCACGACCAACCTCTTTTCTTTATTAAAATGAACACCAGTATTCATCCACTTCCTTAAGTCTCGTTAGAACGGAAGCGGCAAGCATGAAACGGGAACACCTTATAAAATATTTTAACATGTTCAGAGTCTCGTGTCATATTTTCATCCGCTCATATATACAGTGCGGGCTGTTATACAACATGCTTAGCCGAGACCTTCTCATATTTAACCATGTTTTGTATGTATGTGCAAATATACAGCAGTGACTTATGTACAACAAAGCGCAACTCACAGCACTTTCCATAAACGACTAAAATATGGATTGCCCAAGGTGAAAATAAGGCACGTAACTTTCACTACGTGCCTTATCTCTATATAATTGCTACGTTGCAGCCTGTTCGACATACCCCGTATATTCTATCGTTGGATTACTCGGCAACTTCAGCTGGCGCTTCAACTTCTTTGCTGTTTTCCAACAACAAAGCGATCGTTTTGCGCAGTGAAATTTCTTCTCTCAGGTTTGCGAACGAGCCGTTACCTTCCAGAATACCGCGGATTTCTTCAACCGAACGTTTGTAAGCTTCAGCCATGTTTTTCAGCTCTTCATCAATTTCCGCTTCGGAAACTTCGATGTTTTCCGCTTTAGCCACTTGCTCCAGCACGAGGTTGTTGCGTACACGCTTCTCAGCATCAACTTTCATTTGCTCTTCCAGATCTTCCTTGCTTTGGCCGGAGAATCCGAGGAACATTTCAAGGTTCATGCCTTGGCTGCGCAGACGGTTGTCGAAATCGCGAACCATGTTTTGCACTTCACTTTTAATCATCGCTTCAGGAATGTCGATTGTTGCGTTCTCAGCAACTTTCTCTACTACCGCACCCTCACGGGCAGCTTTAGCTTCGTTTTCCTTACGCTCCAGCAGTTGCTTTTTCAAGTCTTCCTTGAATTCAGCCAGTGTATCAAATTCACTTACGTCTTTAGCAAATTCATCATCCAGCTCAGGAAGAACTTTGCGTTTCAGTTCATGAATCTTCACTTTGAAGACTGCTTGTTTGCCAGCGAGATCAGCAGAATGGTAGTTCTCAGGGAACGTTACTTCAACGTCCTTGGAATCGCCTGTGTGCAAACCGATCACTTGCTCTTCAAAGCCAGGAATGAACGTATTGGAGCCCAGCTCCAGAGAATACTTCTCGGCTTGTCCGCCTTCGAATGGTACACCATCCACGGAACCGTCAAAGTCGATAATAGCCGTATCGCCCGATTGTGCAGCTTCTTCATCAACGACAACCAGTTCGGCATGACGTTGTTGCAAACGCTCCAGCTCTTGAGCCAGCTCTTCGTCGGTTACTTCGAGTTTGCTTGCAGGCACTTCAACGCCTTTGTACTCGCCCAAAGTCACTTCAGGTTTAACAGTAACCTTGGCTTTGAATTTGAAAGATTCGCCTTTAGCGAATTGATCAATTTCAACGTCAGGGCTGTCTACCGGGAAAATATCCGTTTTTTCTACAGCTTGGCTGTAGGCTTCTGGCAGCAGGAAGTCAATTGCATCCTGATACAAGCTTTCAATACCATAACGTTTTTCAAAAATAGGACGCGGTACTTTACCTTTACGGAATCCTGGTACACTTACTTGTTTAGCCACTTTATTAAAAGCTTTGTCGAGTGCAGCGGCTACACGATCCGCGTCAACCTCAACTTCAAGAACCCCAAGGTTCTTCTCTATTTTCTCCCAAGTTGCTTTCATTTTATGCTTTCCCCTCCAACAAAATCTTCACTTAGTTTTCATACAATCAACGCACACAAAATAACCACTATAGTATATCTAACATTACTATCTTTTTCAAGGGCAGCCCCTTGAATGCTTCACAGGTAAACGTTCTCGGCCGTTATGGAGTGTTCATTCCCGCCGCTACGAATAGACGCATCGACCGATATACCTGCTCAAAACGGAAGCGCAATGCATCGGTAATGCCATATATAGCACGGGTTTCTTCCTCATCCTTGTTGCCGCTCAGACTCTCTGATACCGTCTGGTGGAGTGCTGCCGCCCAAATATCCGGCATCCCGTCCTCCTCCACCAGCATTGACCTGTAATCTTTCGTACCGTACACCGCCATCACAAACTGAGACCATAGCTCCTGCGCAAAATAGAACAGCGTAGGCTCATGCACCTCAGTCTGATCGGCCACCCGCTCCAGAATACGCATAATCGGCTCAGGAAATTCATCCGGCTGCAGTGGAATCGACTCAATCTCGATTTCCGCCTTCTCATCTCCCCGGCTGATTTCGATCGTCCCTTCCATTCCGCGTCGCCGCAGTGTCTGCAAAACACGAAATTGAAGCAGAGGGTGGATTTCCCGTTCCTTAATCCAGTTAAGCAGCGCATCGTCGATTTCCGGCAGATCCAGATAAGACAGTTGTTCCAGCGCTAAAATCGTCTGTTCCGACAACGGTTCATCCATAGCCATACGTAGCAGCTTGTTGCCGTAGCCTGCATCCTGCTCCTGCTTGAAGCGCGCATTTCGGCGTGCCAGCTCTGCTTCACTGACCTCATCTTCTTCCGTAGCGTCCGTTTCCGTCCCTCTGTCGGCATACTGTGGAAATGCGGCTTCCAGCCATTGTAAAAGAGCATCCCACTCTTCGTATTGCTTCTGTTCCTGTCCCTGACACTGCATCAAAAAACGCAGCATCGCCATCGCCTCTCCGTAACGTTCGTTTTCAAGCATCACAGTGAGTTGAATTTGATAGTAGTCCAGTGTCTTCGGAAACAAAACAATATTATTTTCTTTTGTCGTCACATTGGAGTCCTTTATTCAAGGCACCCCCTCTCCACCGCAAGCTAAAGTATTTGTAGATTATATGAGAAACAGCGGCCGAAGTCCAACCTCTCGTCTTCCACATATTCACCTGTATTCTAACATAACCTTTTATGAGGCAAAAAAAACGATAACTACTTTGATTTTTATGCTAAAGAAAGCCTGAATACCGGATATATACGAAATAAGACTTGAATCTTTTTTATCCATGTGATATATTAATCTTCGCTTGAATTTTATGTCCCAGTAGCTCAGCTGGATAGAGCAACGGCCTTCTAAGCCGTCGGTCGGGGGTTCGAATCCCTCCTGGGACGTTATCGTGAGAAGCTTCCGTAAGGGAGCTTTTTTTCGTTTTACAACCCCCCGCACAAAAAATATATCCTAATTTTAATGTAGAAAAGTTCGTATCCACTTCAAAAAACGCTGAGAATGCTATCATCTATAATGTTGAATATTTTCCGACGAGCATGAACTAAACGAAGTGCCACAGAAATAAAGCAGTATGCCTACATGTTTAGTACGGCAAGGGAGAATGAATAAATGAAAATCATATCATGGAATGTAAATGGTTTAAGAGCTTGTGTGACCAAAGGATTTTATACCTATGTAAAAGAAACAGATGCTGATATATTTTGCGTGCAGGAAACCAAGCTTCAAGAGGGACAAATCGTCATGGAGAACATGGAGGAATACACGCAGTATTGGAATTATGCCGAGAAAAAAGGATATTCCGGCACCGCTATTTTCACCAAAATCAAACCGCTTTCTGTACATTATGGCCTGGAAGAAAATGAAGAACCTGAAGGTAGAACTATTACTCTGGAATTTGAAAAGTTCTATCTGGTCAATGTGTACACACCTAATACCAAACGGGATTTGTCCAGACTGCCTTACAGACTGGAATGGGAAGACCGATTCCGCAGCTATCTGCAACAGTTGGATACGTTGAAGCCTGTCATTGTTTGCGGCGATTTGAACGTGGCCCATCAGGAAATTGACCTGAAAAATGCGAAAGCCAACCATGGAAATGCCGGATTTACGCCCGAGGAACGTGACAGAATGTCGCAGTTGCTGAACGCTGGATTTATAGATACTTTTAGACACTTTTATCCCGACCGGACGGACGTTTATTCCTGGTGGTCCTACATGCCAAAGGTGAGAGAACGGAACATCGGCTGGCGAATTGACTACTTTCTCGTCTCGAACAGACTTCGCCCGTTGTTGTCAGATGCGAAGATTGATTGCCATATTACAGGCAGCGATCACTGTCCCATTATACTTGAGTTGCAGGATATTTCAGCATAATTCCTCTTTAAAACTATGACAAAAGGCCGCTCTTTACAGAGCGGCCTTCTTTTTCACGGTTACATCACTCATTTGTAGGCCATCGTCGCGTTCACAGCCTTTTTCCAGCCCTCATACAAACTGCTGCGCGTTTCTTCATCCATACCGGGGGTAAAAGATCGCTCCACCCTCACACGCCTGCGCAGCTCATCCATGCTCTTCCAATATCCAATCGCCAACCCTGCCAGACATGCGGCTCCGAGTGCCGTCGTCTCATGGATCACAGGCCGTTCTACTGTGGCATCCAGAATATCGCTCTGGAATTGCATTAGAAAATTGTTCAACACGGCTCCCCCATCCACTCGCAACGTCTTCACTGCAATGCCGGAGTCAATTTCCATCGCGGCAAGCACGTCCTTCGTCTGGTAAGCAAGTGCCTCCAGTGTTGCGCGGATAAAATGTTCCTTTGTCGTGCCCCGTGTCAGGCCAAACATCGCTCCACGCACCTCACTATCCCAGTACGGACTGCCCAGTCCGACAAAAGCAGGTACCAAATACACCCCTTCCGAAGAGGAAACGCGGGCTGCATAGGCTTCACTGTCCTTGGCTTCACGAAACATGCGCAGACCGTCACGAAGCCATTGGATCGCCGAGCCCGCTACAAAGACACTTCCCTCCAGCGCATATTGCACCTTGCCTTCCTCCAGCCCCCAAGCGATGGTCGTAATAAGTCCGTGCTTGGATTCCACGGGTTGATCGCCCGTGTTCATCAGCATGAAGCAACCTGTGCCGTAAGTATTCTTGATCATCCCTTTTTCGTAACAAGCCTGACCAAATAGAGCCGCCTGCTGGTCACCCACTGCGCCAGCAATCGGTATATTTTGACCAAAGAAATGATAATCCACGGTATGCGCATATACCTCGGAAGAAGGCCTCACTTCAGGCAGCATGTTTTTTGGCACACCTAGAATGTCCAGCAGCTCTTTGTCCCACTTAAGCTCATAAATGTTATACATCAGCGTTCTGGCTGCGTTGGAATAGTCGGTCACATGCGCCTTGCCGCCGGACAGCTTCCAGATCAGCCACGAATCAATCGTACCGAGCAGCAAGTCCCCTCGTTCCGCCTGTTCCCGCGCACCTTCTACATGATCCAGTATCCACTTCACTTTTGTGCCTGAAAAATACGGGTCAATCAACAGCCCTGTTTTGCTGTGGAATAGCTCTTCATGCCCTTGCTGCTTTAATGCTTCGCAGATTTCCGAGGTTTGGCGCGATTGCCATACGAGTACATTATACACAGGCAGTCCTGTATTTTTGTCCCACACCACTACCGATTCACGCTGATTGGTAATACCGATGGCGGCAATCTGGTTCGCTTTTACACCGGATTCGGATAGACAGGATGCAATGACCCCCAGAATGGAACTCCAGATTTCATTCGCATTCTGTTCCACCCAGCCGGGATGAGGAAAGTATTGCGGAAACTCCCGCTGAGCCGAGTACACCACATCTCCTTTACTGTTGAACAAAATCGCTCTTGAGCTAGTCGTTCCCTGATCCAGTGACAAGATATATTTTTCCATCGTTGTTCTCTCCCCTGTAATGAATCCATTTTATGCTGTCATTTTATGAGCTTTATCACTTTTATAAGTACGGCTGAAACGAAAGGTAATCAAAAGTACCACTACAATCATACCCAGCACAATCCAGAAAACTGGAGTCATATTCCCTTTAAATACGGTCTGGTAAAACAGCCCTCCGAAAGAGCCCCCCAGCAATGGCCCTACAATCGGCACCCAGGCATATTTCCAGTTCGATATTCCTTTACCAGGAATCGGCAGCAGCCAATGCACAAGACGCGGGCCCAAATCTCTAGCCGGATTAATAGCATAACCTGTCGTCCCGCCGAGGGACAAGCCGATGCTGACAACCAGAAAACCCACAATGAGTGGATTCAGTCCCTCAGTGAAGGAGTTGGCACCGAATGACTGCAAAGCAAGAACAAAGATGAAAGTACCTATCATTTCACTAAGCACGTTGGCGAATGGGTGATCAATAGCCGGTCCTGTAGCAAATACACTGAGTTTGGTTGCTGTGTCCTCCGTCTCTTTCCAGTGGAG
This sequence comes from Paenibacillus sp. NPDC055715, assembly GCF_053617595.1. Taxonomy (NCBI): domain Bacteria; kingdom Bacillati; phylum Bacillota; class Bacilli; order Caryophanales; family Paenibacillaceae; genus Paenibacillus; species Paenibacillus sp. NPDC055715. The sequence continues at coordinate 29,859 of NZ_JBSHGA010000014.1, read as the reverse complement.
CAAATAATGCAAAACCACAATCACGGCACCCGCCATGGCCCCAAGAAGCTGAGCTGCAATATAGCCCGGAACATCCCTCCACGGAAAAGCTCCCTGAAATGCAAGCGCCAGCGTCACCGCCGGATTCAAATGTGCTCCGCTGATCTGACCAACTGCATATACCGCAACGGCGACCGCGAGTCCCCAACCGAATCCGATCACAATCCAGCCAGAGCCGTGGGCAAATGATTTTTTCAGGGACACCCCTGCGCATACTCCGCCACCTAGGGCAATAAGGATCATCGTCCCTATGAATTCGGCTGCGTATGGCGACATACAACCTACCTCCTTAATAGATCAACCGATTTTCAATCGCTTTCACCGCGCACAAAAAAAGAAAAGCCATCACAAACCGCCCCCCTGTGCTCTAACATGGGATGTCTGTGTGGCTCTCTTGTCTCCGTCACGATTATTAACTTAAATTTGATATTATATAAGCATGTAAGCGATGTCAACTGCGGATTTACGTTTTTCTATGTACTAAAATAATCATTGACCCTATCAGATTCCCTGATTTATAATGTAAAAAAATGGGTTGACCAATCTTTTGGCATACGACCAGGCTCATAGTTATGAGCTAGAAAGCGAAAGGAAAGAGATCCGCTTTGCGGTTCTTTTTTGTTGTCCGGTAAGGATTTCAGGATGATACGACGCTCCCAAACTTGACGAAGAAGGGAAGAATGTTATGCTGAAATTTCTGCAAAAAATCGGCAAGTCGTTCATGCTTCCAGTAGCCACACTACCCGCCGCAGGGATTTTACAAGGATTGGCTCTGATTAACTATGAAACGGATATACCGCTGGGTCCCGAAGTGGGCGGATTTCTGAATCATTATGTTACTCCTTTTCTGAACGAGGGGGCGGGTGCCATCTTCGGCAATCTGGCGTTCATTTTTGCCATCGGTGTTTCCATGGGCCTGGCCGGGGATGCTGTAGCTGCACTATCAGCAGTCATTGCCTACATGGTGCTGACCCGCATTTTGGCGGCAGTACCGGGCATATTTGCATATATCCCGGATGACGTCAAGCTGGACATGGGGGTACTGGGTGGTATTTTTATCGGCGGATGGTCTGCTTTTCTGTTCAAAAAATATCACAACATCCAGCTTCCGGATGGGCTCGGTTTCTTCTCGGGCAAACGTTTCGTCCCTATGATCACGGCCTTCACGACCATGATTCTGGCCATTCTGCTCGGTATGATCTGGAGTCCGATACAAGATGGGATTACAGCCTTTGGCAACTGGATTGTCGGCTTTGGGGGAATCGGGTCGATGGTATTCATGATTGCTAATCGGCTGCTGATCCCGCTCGGTTTGCACCATGTATTGAACTCTATTGCGTGGTTTCAAATCGGTGACTACACTAATGCAGCAGGCGAGGTCGTTCATGGTGACCTGACGCGTTTCTTCGCGGGCGATATTTCGGCAGGTATGTTTATGTCCGGCTTCTTCCCCATTATGATGTTCGCTCTGCCTGCGGCTGCCCTCGCGTTTATTCATACGGCCAAACCGGAAAAACGTAAAGCGGTCGCCTCCATCTTCATCGGTTCTGCGCTGGCATCGTTCCTGACCGGAATTACCGAGCCCCTCGAATTTTCCTTTATGTTCGTTGCACCGTTGCTTTATGGCATCCATGCACTGCTTACAGGTCTGAGTGGTCTGATCATGTACCTACTGGATGTCAAACTCGGCTTTTCTTTTTCGGCAGGACTCATTGACTATCTGGTCAATATGAAGCTCTCCACCCATCCATTGCGAATGATCCTCGTCGGGCTTGCTTTTGCCATCGTATACTACTTCCTGTTCCGATTCATCATTCTCAAATTCAACCTAAAAACCCCTGGGCGTGAAGACGATGCAGAAGACGGCCTCCTGTTTGACACTAACGAACCCAAATCCAATGAAAAGGCGAGTGCCGCATCCGATAGTCAGTCCAGTCATGTAGGCAAGGTGGTGGCCTATCTCGGCGGTTCAGACAATATCCAAAGCATCGATGCGTGCATCACACGGCTGCGTCTCGTCGTCAAAGACGACAAAGCGGTTAACGACCAAGCTCTCAAACAGCTCGGAGCGTCGGGAGTCATCAGGCTTGGCAGCGGTACGGTACAGGTTATTTTCGGTACGCGATCCGAAATTCTGAAAGACGAAATACAACGGCTAAACCATTCACAACTTGTTCAGCAGGTAGACCATCTCAGGCAGCAAGAAGGGAAATGACGTGAAGACAGCTTTGAACAAGCAGGTCTGCCCAGTGATTCTGCAAAGGTCAGTGCTACGATTCGCACATGGGCGACTATATGGCCACCGGAGAACAGCTTCAGCAAAAGGTCGGAAGCCGTTCGTTTTTAGCCGGCAATATTGTAAACGTTTATATTCAGATGCTTGCCCAAAATACGGACCTGTACTTCAAGCGGACGGCAGCTACATCGGTAATCAATCCCCCTCATACCGTTTGGGCTGGCAAACCGCCGTGACTTTTCACAAAAAGCAATTTACTCGCCAATACGGATGGCTGAACCCCCGAATGGAATGCTTCGGTCCATAACGGAAAAGTTTCCTCTTTTGTAGGCGCAATCTGGATGAAGCAAGTTCTAACGGAGGCCGCGCCGGATACGCATCTATAGAGCGCCAGCCAGCTTTATCCTGCTCTAAACGCAAAAAGGGAGTTCCTCCCAGCTTGTAATGGCTGAGGGACACTCCCTTTCGTTATCCTTGCAAATGATCTTGCAGATTCAATATTCTTAAATCCGAATATCTCGGACTTTATGAGCTGACCGTTTGTCCTTTTTCTTCTATTTCTATGGCTGCACCTGCACTGGCACCTGCAAGTATTCCTTTTTTCTTGTCAGGATACAAGGAATCCATATAGGTACGGGTTTCAGCAACGACAATTCCTGACAAGCCGAGCAGTGCAATCAAGTTCGGGAAGGCCATCATGGCGTTAAAGATATCTGCCAGCAACCAGATCGCATCCAGCTTAATAAACGCGCCGCCGGCAACCAACGCAATGAACAGATAACGATACGGCTTAATCCATTTGACACCCAGTAAGTATTCAACACAGCGTTCTCCATAGTAGTTCCAGCCAAGCATCGTGGTGAACGCGAACATAATCAGAATGATTGTGAGCAGTTCCGCACCCAGCGGGAATGCGCTCGAGAAAGCTTGCTGCGTCATCAAGCCCGCATCAGTAGGACCGCTCCATACGCCGCTAACCAGCAGCGTCAACCCGGTCATCACACAAATAATCATCGTATCTATAAAGACGCCTGTCATGGAAATCAACCCCTGCTCCGCAGGCCATTTGGTTTTGGCGGCTGCGGCTGCAATCGGTGCGCTTCCCAATCCGGCCTCATTAGCAAAAATTCCTCTCGCTACCCCGCTGCGCATCGCCAGCATAATTGTAGCCCCGGCAAATCCACCCGTCGCAGACGTCGTAGAAAATGCCGAATGCAGCACAAGCGCGAGTGCGGCAGGAATCTGATCGGCGAACCGAATCAGTACGATCATACAGATCAGCACGTACAAGCCTGTTTTGAAGGGAACGACTTTTGTTGATACCTTGGCAATGCTCTTGAGCCCTCCAATGGTAACGAGTCCCGTAAGGGTAGCAATGATCAATGCCGTTACAATCGGCGGAACACCAAAGCTGTTTTCGGTCGAGGATACAATCGCTTTGACCTGCGGAAATGTTCCAATCCCGAACAGCGCCACCAGCATTCCGGAAAAAGCGAACAGCATCGCCAGCGGTTTAAAGCGGCGTCCAAGCCCTTTTTCAATATAATACATCGGGCCGCCGGAAAATTGTCCATTCCGATCCTTCACCCGGTATTTTACCGCAAGCACACCTTCGGCATATTTCGTCGCCATCCCGAAAAAGGCTGCAACAACCATCCAGAACAAGGCACCCGGTCCGCCCAGTTTTATCGCTGTCGCGACGCCGACAATGCTTCCTGTACCTACTGTGGCCGCCAGCGCCGTACTCAGGGCCGCAAAACTGCTGACATCCCCGCTGCCTTCATTCGGGGCCTTGCCGATCAGCTTGATCGCCAGGGGAAGGCGGAAGACCTGCAACATTTTCAAACGTATGGTCAGCCATAGACCTGTTCCCATGACGAGAATGATCAGAGGAGCACCCCATATCCAACTGCTAATCGTTTCTAGCACATGTACCAAATTCATTTCAACCCGCTCCTCCAGCATATTAATAAACAAAAAAGAGTCAAATCCGCTGATTCGACTCCTGGAGAGGTTAAAGGCACGAAAAAATACAACCATCTTGTGCAGGATCAGCCACTAACAGCTCATAAAAAAGCCTAGGGCATCCCCTGTCACAGGTTATTCGCGTCTCTGTCCTTTTGCCTGAGAGTTTAAGCAGATGATATCTGCGGTGCACCTTCGGCGCCCAATTAAGGGTCTCTCCAGAGTTCTGTCCGTTTACGGTCCCACTTGTTGCTGTAATCAGCCAAGCACCTGAGAGTTTTGCCCCTTCGGTCGGAACTTACGTTCCATCTCCCGCAAACATCAACCAGACATATGAAATTGTTTTTTATTATACAAAAAAATTTCAGCTTTTTACAAGTGAAAAATTTGTGAAGTCGTTTCGTTTTTTTTTGAAAAGCACGTAAAAGAAGGCGATATGGTTAAGCAAGGGCAACTGTTGCTGGAATTTGATATCGAGCAAATTAAAGCCGCAGGCTTTACAACGGCTACGCCGAAAGCTTTCCAGATGGAGAGCTTCTTTTTCGTACATAGTGAGACAAGTATTACAGCGAAAAATGGAAATATCATTTATGATATGTATAGGGTTGTTAAATAAAGGGGGATTTCCGTGAAAAAAGGATATATCATCGGTTTAAGTGTGATTGCGCTGCTCGTCATTGCTATCGCTATTTCGGCTGTGTTCAAGTTTCAGGATCTGGAGCAGGTTGTTCAGCAGAAAGACAAAGAGATTCAAGCGAGCAAAAGCAATTATCCCGAAATATATGACCACTTGAATGCAGTTACGTTTGATGGTTTTAAGAATTTAATTCAGCAGGATCAAAGTGTGTTTGTCTATGTCGGCAGACCCAGCTGTGGTGACTGCAACCGTTTTGAGCCTAACTTTAACAAGATGATTGAACAGTATCATCTGGACTCCAAAATTACTTTTTTCAACGTACATAAAATTCATGAGGACAAGCCCCAATGGAATCAATTCAAAGCGGATTACAACGTTAAATACACCCCCACTATTGCAGAATTCAGACAGGGCAAGCTAGTTGATAAAATAGAATGGACGCCTGAAAGAGACCTCAGTACGGATGTCGTAAAAGAGTGGCTGATTTCCAAGAAGCTTATTCTATAAGCCTCTTGCTACGCTATGCATTACGGTACACGTACAAGCTGTTTATGCGGAAAAAAGGTATTCACGCGTTCAACGCATGAATACCTTTGTTAAGTAAATAAATATAAATTATCCACTATTAAAAAATAGTTCCTACTCCTTCATCACTACCTTCTGATAGCCTCGTTCATCTACATCCGAGCCCTATACTGTAGGTACTTCATAGGGTATGAGTGTCAAGCGGATCGGGAAATTCATATCGGCTAATATCCGTTTCCGATACGATATGTCCGATTTGTGACTCGATGAATTCCAAATCCCCCTCTACTGCTCCTATAAAATGCTTTGCACCGGGTTCTACGACGATGACCTCACCGGGGCTGACCGTCTGTGTTACGCCATTGATACAGACGCTTCCGATTCCTGAGACAATGGTCCAAACTTCTTTACGGAACTGATGCTCATGATAGCTGATAAATCTTCCAGCCGAAATGACAACACGTTTGGTAACTGTCTGTAATCCACTTGCCGCTTGTTGATGGGATAATACAGTTTGTTTCCCCCAGAAGCGCTCTTCAAAACGCGGGCCGATTTCAATTTCCGCCACCATATCCTTAATGCCTGTAGAAGATTGTCGATCCGTGACCAGCACGCCATCAGGCCCAGCAACGACAATAATACCTGGAACATTCCAGATGCTAACCGGAATTTCCAGTTCATTGATAATATGCGAATCATGTGAAGCTTCTGAAATATAGCCAGGACCGCTCAGCTTCGAACTCATTTCCCGTACCAACGAATCCCAGGTCCCCAAATCCCTCCACTCTCCATGGTATGGAAGCACGGAGAGCTTACGTGTCTGCTCTACTACCGCAATATCGAAGCTAGTTTTGGGTAAGTCTGCATAATTTATCGAAAGAGATTCATAGTCTGCTGGTAAACCCTTTTGCTCCAGTATGTCCAACAAAAAACCAAGTCTGAAAGCAAACACTCCGCAATTCCATAAGGCTCCTTCACGGATCAACGCTTTCGAACGGACGAGATCCGGCTTTTCTACAAATGAGCTAACTCTATAAAATGGCTGGTCAAGCGAAGGAGATGACGAAGGCACAATGTACCCGTACTTATCTGAGGGCTCGGTCGGAGCCGCTCCCATCAGTGCGATATCACTCCCCGACTGCTCTAATATAGAAGGAAGTCTGCGCAGATGCTCAAAAAATTCATCTCCCGCATATCCATCCACCGGCATGACGCCTACGATTTCATCGCGTGAGGCACCTGCAACATCATGCAAGTAGGCTGTAGCCAGTGAAATGGCTGGAAAGGTATCCCGCTGAGTCGGTTCCTCTATGACCACAGCATCTTCGCCAATTTGCCCCCGAATCAGCTCGGCCTGAGCCCCACTTGTTGAAAAATAGGCCTCATCCGTCAAATTCGCTTCATCTATTTGTCGCCATATCCGTTGCAGCATACTTTCGGGCCGTTCATCATGACGCAGAATTGAAAGAAACTGCTTGGGACGGTTCACATTGGATAAGGGCCAAAGACGTTTACCCGATCCTCCGGATAATAAAATCATTCGCAAAGAAGCAACCTTCTTCCTCTAAATTAATATTTTTTATATATAGGACTATTTGTTTTTCGTATTTTTGCCGAATACATAAGTATGTATTATCACGACAAATACATGATTATGCAATGTTTATTGTATCTTTGTCCATACAGGAGATGTCAGTTATGCCTATAAAAATACTCATCATTGAAGAACAAAGAAGTTTGGCTGATATGATTGCTCTTCATCTTCAGGAGGAAGGTTATCATACCGAACTTATCTATGATTGTAAACTTGCAATTCCTACACTTATGCGTTTTAAGCCGGATATTATAGTGACCGATTTGATGTTTTTCGGTAGAGCCGAATGTGCACTAATCGGCCAAATCCGTCAATTTACAACGATTCCTATGCTGGTGATCTCCAACAATACCCTTTTGAATATAAGAGTTAAAGCACTGGATGACGGGGCGGATGATTTTTTATGCAAGCCATTCAGCCTGAGAGAGCTAAACGCCCGTATTAAAGCCTTACTGCGCCGCTGTGGCCGCAACATCCCTGTCGAGTCCCAAGCCATAACCAAGAAGCTCAAAAAAGTGCGGGTCTGGGTGAATGATTATCGTCACAGCCTGTTGGTCGATGACCGGGAGGTTGAAGTGACTCAAATCGAATTTTCCATTATAAAAGAACTATCCTGCTATCCGGGGAAAGTCTTTACCCGCAGCGAGCTAATGGACAGGATTAAAGGCGGAGACGGTGCCTATCTTGATCGCACGATTGACGTACATATCTCCAGTCTCCGCAAAAAAATCGAACGTGACCCCAAAAATCCTCAGCACATCCGTACAGTTTGGGGCCGGGGGTACAAATACGAGATGTAACCGTGTCGTCTAATGGGTTGCATCTGGTAACTTTCTTTTATGGATTCTTTCGTTTTTTCCATCGTTGATAGGGAAGAAAACAAGCCGCTCCACCAAGGTTCCCAATTATGAACAGTATCCAGCCAAAGCGGTAGGCGGAAGCCAGAATAATGACGACCTTGCCGTTTCCGCTGCCACTGGTTATAAATCCAGTAGTCACTCCGTTCACTGACAGGCGGGCACGCTGGGTTTCACTTCCCAGTCTGAATTCCCACAGTGGATTGGGCGACTCGGTTTCCCGAATCAGTACCTGCTGATGCGTCGGATTATACAGCGTAAAGCTGCGTTCCATGGAATTTTCACGAGTATCCTGAATACGTTCTGAAGCATAGGGAGCTATAAAAAAGGTTTCCATATCGGTTCCCTCAAACAACGTAAATTGATCCACTGTAATCATCGCTTGATAAGGAATGATGGAGTAATTCTTCATTTGAAATAAGCCGGACTGCTTCTTATGCGCATGTGCCAAAATCTGAAACTGCATAAAGGCGGCCCCTGCCGGAGCCTTCACAATCTGATCATAATGATTCCATTGCTCCTTATCCCTCTCCTCCACCTCGTCAATATAAGAGGTTTGGAGAATTTGGGAGGCTTTATTCAAAAAAGCGATCTTCATATGCCGGCTTCCAATTTGCTCTGACTGCGCATCCAGTTGTACGGAATACTCTTGCAGCGGCTCAGCCTTCATCTTCTTCGACGCATATATATTCCAATCACATGAATAGCTCGGCGCGTAACGGATGGACAATCCCTCGTCGCCTGATGACATACTCGTCTTGCCAGGCTGAATATCCGCCACGCAGCCTACATCATTGCTTAAAGATTCATTCGTGTTGTTCTCTGGCATAACCGTCACTTCCTGCGCAGCCATCCGATGAATATCTCCATACCCGCTCATGGACGGCACCTGACTGTCCAACAACAGCGTTAAGTGATACTTCCCTTTGGTCAAAAACAGATTCTTAAACTCTACACGTCCATAATCGTTCAGCAGACTGGGAATTTGAATGATTTGTTTGGCAAAGCTATCCTGATTCGGCACCGTTTCAATGACCCGTTTTTCGGATGAAGAGGTGGTGGGCAAGCGCTTATACAACTCACCAGTATGAATCGTTCTTGCCAGCACCTCTCCTGTCTCTTGATTCGTCCACTTCATCGTTAGTGACCCCGGATACCCAGAGGGTAAATCAGCCAGAATAGCTGTGGAGTAAGTGCCTGTTTTGACGACTTCCACATCCCTGCTTAATGAACCTTTCTGATAGCTGATTCCCCGTCCCATACTAAGTCGTGGTAGAGCACGTTCCGTCTGTACATTTCCTTGAGCGTTAAAATCGTTCTCTGCCTCCAAGGTGAAAAAAAGCTTGCCCCGCTTCAACGCCTGCTCTACCGGAAAAGATAACTCGTCCATCTGGTCTGTAGGTACAATTGCAAATTGATTGACCGCATTAAAGCCTTTCAGGTTATTAACCGTGATCGGGGTATCTCCTTTGGGGAAGGCATGCTCTCCCAGATCGACCCATTGGAATTGGTTTAAGCCCTCATTATGGGTCTTGATGTTAACCACTCCGTCCGGCAGTGTGACTTGCAATTTCCCGCCTGCCCTATTCATAAACACTCTGGCATACACATGCGAGGTTTGCGGTTGATCCAGCTTTTTATGCATTGTAAATAAGTTGGGTTTGCTGTATTTCCCCAAATCACGTAGCTGGATATCATGAATCCACCAGTAGTTTTTTTGCTGTGGACGCTGCAGGGTTAACAAATCCATTCGCATCCAATAGCTGCCGGGCGGCGACACATATTCCCCGTAAAATTTTACACTGTCAAAATTATACCCCTCCGAAGGCGCTACGACATAGCTAACCCCCAGCTCACGCATTTGCTTATCATAAAACCTCATTTTTACATGCATTTTATTCGTCCCACGACCGGAAACGGTGATTTGGAACTGATACGGATTATTTTCCTTGGCTTCCAGCAAACCGGATCTGGCAACCTGCCATATATTGCTAGGGTCTCCCTTCATTATCTCGCCGTGCAGGGTCGGCACTTCATTCGAATCCTCACGCGGATTGGCCTGCACACTGAACAACTGCGGATTATCTGGCTTGAAAAAGGTTTCATTCCGTAGCATGGAGTCAAAATCCACGACCGTTTTCCCTTCGATGCTGCTGATCTGATAAGGAGCCACATCCAGTTTCTTACTGGCAAAGGTGACCGCAATCCCTGCATCCATTTCCATATCGAACGGAAAGTTCCGTATATTTTGGGAGGATAAATACCACAGCCAATCGTTGTTCGAGGCAAAGGTTTTGGACCATTTCAAAAAAGCATTGCCATCCTCAATCGCATCAAAAGGCCGCAGGTAATCCTCTGCCGGAAGCTGTGACAATAGTAAATCGTTAAAGGAGGCCGCTTCCACATAATCCTCCTTGTTGACCGTCTGAATGGTTTTTAGCTCAGGCTTTAACGCACTGAATATTACCCCGAAGCGACTAAAATCAAATCCAGGCAGATGACTGTAACTCTCCAGTCGGCTAAAGCCGTAAGGTGTCACAATTTTACTCGCAAGGATGTTCATATAGGGCGGTGCCTGATTCAGATTAAATATGGAAAATAGCCCGTTTTTGTAGATACGTTTCAGTCCAGTCTGACCTTCTAGCTGAGACAGGTGGAAATCCTGCCGCTTCTCCTGTCCCTCATATTCGTCATGGTAGACCAGTTGATTGACCCCAAAAGTGGAAAATAGCCAGCCTAACCGGGAGCTCAACCCATTGTCCATGACATACTCCAGAAAGTTTATATAGTATGCAATCCCGGGGTCATTGCCTTCATGGTGGAAGATCGTATTTTTAGGAGAAGAGTATACCTGAAAATCTCCGGTTGCCTTCTCGTTTGCGGTCTTCCCTTTATTCCATTTGGGCGTGGCTACGCCGTTAAAGCTCTGAATCATATTATCGGCAATCGGAAAATACAAGGCTTTGCTGTCGAAGCGATCCGGGTCTGTCAGCTTTTCAGCCATTTGGCTGTAAGCCTCCGGCACTTGAACCGGCTTGTAATATCCCTCAATGAATTGGGTACGTAAGGGTGCAAAATACAATCCAAGGCACAGAACGACAATGACAAGCGCCAACCTTTTATACATTCGATGCAGCAGCGATGATCCAAACCATTCCATAAACTGAATCACGCCGAAGGTCAGCAGTACCCCGAAATTAAGGGCAATCAGCCCGATAAACTTGTTGGGATCACGGAAAACCGAGCCAATGACAGGGGTCTTCGTCACCAGAATGACAAACCACTTGGCAATGGACGGGAAGGTTGTCCCGGTGGCGGTAACTAGAAACATGAGCGTAAGCAACGAAAAGATCAGAATGATCGGATTTTTGTGTGAGCGTGTCACCATCGCATACCCGATCAATAGCAGCAAAAATCCCCCTCCTGCATAAAACGTGGCAGGCAGTGAGGAAAAGGGGAACATAGGCCACCAATAGCTCAGCAAATAGCCCACATTATATAAGTTGCTGTTACGACTGAACAGGGACAAAGTATCGACGACGTTGATATTATGCTGCGATGCCTGAGCGTCCATCACCATACTGCCGAGATACAGGGACAACCAATAAAAACTGAGCAGGCCGAAGAATACGCCAAAAATGATCCCTTTACGCAAAAAATTGCCGTATAACGGCTGTAAATAGGTGCGACCGGCCTTGCGGTGCGTCCAGGTCAGTTTGATCAGTAGGAGCATGGTGAACAAGCCCAAATAAATCAGGCCGAAGAAAAAATAATGAATCGCAGCGGCGCTGACGGTAAATACCGCAGCCAACAGGAACAAGTCTATCCAGTTCCGCTGGTACAGCTTGTGTGGATTATAGTTTTTAATTTGCTGAATTTGGAATTTGGGATCAACCGCGCTGAAAAAGAAGCGCAGAAATAACGGAAACAAGCTATATCCACAGAGCAAATAAATATGCTGAATGCGGAAAATAACCCACGGATTCAGTGCATAAAACAGTGCGCCGATCATGATGGCAAAAATGCGGGTTTTTGTAAAGCTCGGTGAATAATATACACTGACCAGCCGCTTGGCAAAGGCATACATCGAAAATGCCGAAACAAACAGCAGACCCGTGATAAACGACTTGAGCAAGACCGGGCCGCTTTCTCCGAATAGCAACGAAAGTCCGTAGAAGGGCAAGATATATAGGATACGGGGAGCATTGAACATGGTAGAGGTAGACCACCGTTCGTTCCATACCCCTATAATTTCCTCCAGATACCGATGAGAGGTAGCTCCAAAGGCAATGTCGCTAAACACAATTTGCCCTGGCCCATAGATGGGTGCAAGATATGCAACAATCGCAATCAGCATCAACATCATGGCCACCATATCATAGCGATAGCGAAATATCCATTTTTTCATGCTCGGCCCCCTCTCTTGAACTTATCGGTTTATCTGTCGTTCTCTTTGGACTATCTTCTCAAGCGAACAATCGCCTGCAAGCCTTGATCCATATTACGCAGCTTTAAACGACCGCCTATCGTCTTCAGGTATGCATCCATATGATACAGGCTGAACGTATGCTCCTGCGAGTTTTGGGAATGGTCCGGCTGGAAATAACTCCAGCGCATCTTGTCATCAATACCGCCGCCCGTATCCTCAATGGTAATAACGATTTCTTCTTCTTCCAGCCGCGAACTGACTTTAAGCACGTGAGTCCGTCGCTTGAAGCGCAGACCCGTTCGGCTTTGATCCTGATTCTCTGGTAGCTCATCCGCTTGGGCCATCGCCTGCACCGCATTTTCCAGCAGTCCCTGAATCGTCTTGTACAGCATCGGAGCTTGTGCTGCAATCGATGGAACAGGCTCTTGCCGCAAGATTACCTGAATATCCTTCATGTTCAACGAACGGTTCGCCCATTTCAGCGACTCGGACAATACTTCATTCATATCTGTGAAGCTAATTCCACTATTATCATGCATCTTATCTTCCAGTTCATCGCGCAAGGTACGTACTCCAGCCAGCAACTCTCCCAGTGAGGATTCCTGTCTGAGACGACCCTGGATGAAATTCTCATTCAACTCTCGGAAATACTCCAGCTCCTCATGAGATGCTCCTTTTCCCTGGCTGGAAACCGCTTCAAAGCGGTTTGCCAAATCATGATAGAAGCCCAGCAGCTTCAAATCATCACCGCCCGTCAGACGGGCAGTCTGTTCTTGCAGTTCCTGTAGCCGTTGCTCAATCGTCTGCATTAACGGTAAATAATACGTGTCCTGCTGCTGTCGTATATCCTCATCCCGCCGTTGGTCACGCACCTGATTATTTACGATGGCATCCTTCTCAATCCGTTTGTGCAACTGTAAGAGCATTGCCCATAGAATGAGTAGTATCAGAGCCATAACCATCCACAACTGTTTGCGAAAAGAGTTGATCCGCTGGGCAATGTCCTGACTGACATCTTCAACCGATATGTAAAGTGCCTCTTCCCCAACGCGGCTGAACCCTATTCCATGCTTCTCTCCGCTATCTTCAATAACGCCCGTATTACCCTCCAGTAGCCTGCGGGTTACGAACGTAATATCCGTTCGATTGATATCCGGTGGATTGCGGGAAGCTACGACCTTAAATTTATCATTATAAAATAAAACCTCGTGCTGATTGATCGGTTTACTTTTAATGATTCCGCTAAGCATACCAGCGTCAACCGTACGCACCATAAAGCCGCCTATCTGCGCCCCTTGAATCCTGCACACCATGTACTGGACAGGCTGATGATCCTCTGTCACAAAGGGGCTTACTGCACAGCCGTTTTGCAGCCATTTAATCTGCTGCACCACGCTTTTCATCTCACGATCTTCTCGTCCGACAATCACATGATACTGTTCATCCAGCACATAAAAGGACCCGGTTTCACGCTTAAATTCATCGGGGTACTGGCGTTTCCTCTGATTCAGCATATCTCTGCCCAGACTGGACGACAGCTCCTTCAGTTCAGCCTGCCATACGGCATAGCGCTCGGTTATGCTGCCGGACAGTTCCTGCACCTCATGCTGGAGCTGCTCGTTCTGAATTTCCGCCAAGTGACTGCTGAATTGCCGTACGACAAACCATTGAAGCACAGCAGCCAAGAACATAGTCGCGCACAGAACGATCAGGTACAGGATCAGCTTTTGCCAACCCGGTTTCAACAAAGCCCATTGCTTCATGCTCCCCTGTCCCCTCCATTTTGTTCAAGACGGCCCAAAATAGCCTGCAGCAGGCATTCCAGCTCGTAACTGATCAGCGGTAGCCGTGCACACAGTAACCGGGGAGTCCGGCGCTGGAGTGCGGCAAACCTTGCAGCGGTTTCCGTTGCCCCGTCCGTCAGTAAAATTAGTTCGCATGTTTTTGCGATATATAAGCGATCCAGTTCTTCTTCGCTGCATTCACGTAGGTCAATAATGTAAATATCATGACGATCATCCATATGCTGAAGTTCGCTGGAGATGGTCAGGGTCACACTCGTATGCCGAGCAGCATGATACTGGTGAAGCAAACGCATGCCTTTTTCCCAGAGCGCATGCTCAACCGAATCGAATCGTTCACAAAAAAGACGCAGCGCCCGTTCTGTATTGACATCTTTCAAAAATGCCAAAACGCTGATATTATACATGTAGTTCCTCATTTCTTACTTCCTGATTGGAGTTGCGCAGTTCTTATGACACCCCAAACCATTCTATTTGTTGACGACAGCCCTATGGTTTTGTCCCTGCTTGAACGTACATTGTCGGAAGAAAGGTTCACCTTACATACCGCTCATACCCCTAAAGAAGCATTGCAGGTGCTGGAGCAGCAACCGATTGATGTCGTGGTTTCCGATCTGCTTATGCCTGGTCTGGACGGTATTACCCTCCTTCGTATGATCAAGGAGGATTATCCTCATATCGTACGGATCATTTTGTCAGGACACCTGCATACGCAGACCATTTTATCCGCGATTAATCAAGTGGGCGTATTCCGCTTTTTGACGAAACCACTGGAGCTGGATGATGACACGCTGAAAAGGATACTGTACGAGGCGCTTGATGAGGCCAAGCTGAATCGAAGCCGCCTGCATACAGATCAGAGCGTCGCTTCCGCCCTGTCGGTATTTGTAGACAGCATTCTGAATGCTCCGTATCGCCCTTATGTACTGCTCAATGAGCAGCATATCGTAACTGCTGTACATGCTGCGCTCGCTGAGCTGTATCCTGTGGGCAGCTCACTTCGTCATCCTGACCGGCAGGGTATTCAGTTAACCGAGCATTCACTTTATATACCGTATGAGGAGTCGGAATCTTCCGATCCCGACCTGTATACGCTGGATACGCTGACTGTGGGACATGTATCCTTACGTCTTATCCGCCTTAGCGAGATCGCCTGAGTGACGGTTGCCGCCCTTTAACACGGCGGCAACCCCAATCACAGTCAGGCATGTATACATCCACAACATGCCTACCGTCAACAACGGGTGACGAATATAGCTTTTCAAATTCCCCCATGTATACAGCACCGGACGGAAGAAGTACCAGCGTTCGAGCGCCTTTCGCAAGCCACCCTCCTCGGATGACATCGTACGATCCATTACTGAAAAATAGTAGGCTTTTTTACGTAATACATCTTGCAGGTATACCTGTTTTTCATCATGATATACCCGTGTAAATACCGCCCGGCGAATGACTCCACCAGATTCTACATAGCGCAGGGTCGGCTGTATTTCTTCGAAAGCAATCTGCTCCGCATTAAAGCCACCTGTCGATTCGTAAGCGCTCATTCGCCAGAAGCGTGCCGCTTCAATGGAGCGTTTTCCCAAGGTTTCACCCGCGTTGTTAATTACATTTCGCTCGAAGACTTTCACTTTGGAAAAAAAATTGTCCGCTTCCGAGTACGCCTCTTCAGGAACGACCAAGGCGCCGATATCCTGATGATCATCAAAAAAGTCGATGCTCTGCTGAATCAAATGCTCTGCTAAAATCATATCGGAATCCAATACAAGTATGTATTCCGCACCCAAGCGTTCCGCTTCCTCAACCGCCCTGACTCTTGCGATTCCCCGCTCCCCATGGGGAAGCTCCAATACCGTAACGGGTACTGAACTCCCTGCCGATAGCGTACGAATCACCTCCACAGTCCGGTCATCCGAGCCATCATCGGCAATCACGATGTGCAAATCCTTGTAATTTTGTCCCATACAGCTTCGCAAGCACGGCTCTATTGTCCGTTCATTGTTGTACGTGGAGAATAGAATGACCACTTTGTCCACTCTGTTCCGCCTCCTTTACCCAATCTCCCATTAACTGCTCAAATGCAGTCGCCGTATGATTAAAATGAAATCCCAGCGCATACTGATACGCCCGCTCTCGCATGGCCATATAGTCTTCGTCGCCGCTTGCTGCTCTCTCCATTTGTTCAGATAATCCCCGGACGTCGCCGTGAAAGCAGAGGTATCCGCTTTTCCCAAAATCCGTCGCATCCACCAGTCCGGGTGAATTACTGACGATGCTGGGAGTCCCCACAGCCGCTGCTTCAGTAATCGTCAAGCCCCAGCCTTCACGCAGGGAAGGGAAGACGAGCGCGTGGGCACGACTCATTAGCTCCAGTTTATGCTCTGCTGAAACGAATCCATAAAATGTAATATCCGCTTGTGATTGTCCCTGTTCATCCGGTTCTCCGTAGGTCAAACCATACCGTTTCATAATCGGCAATAATTGTTCTGCTACATAGGTTTTATCGGTTTTTCCAGCGATCCATAACATAGCCTGGGGAAATTTTTTCTTGAGCCTTCCAAAAGCTTCAACCACCAGATCAATGCCTTTATATTTCACAAAGCGCCCGGCGTACATAAAGGTCGGATTGGACTCCTTGGCTAAAAATCGTTCCCGAGGCCAGTGTTCAAACTCAATGCCTTCAGGTAACAGATGAACACGGTCCGGGTGAAAGCCCAGCTTGAGCAGATCATAACGGGTAGATGGGGATACGGTAATTGTCCGATCCTTACGAGCAAGCTTGAGCATCAAGGGCTCCAAGCGATATCCGATATGATTAAGCGGAAATCCGGCATTTTCAAACCATATTTCCCTTGTTAGCTGATGTATAAAGAAAATACGCTTGGGCGCCTCCACCCAAAAACGAGTGAAAAACTGATGCGTGTTCGCCTGATTAATCACATAATTAATATGCTCGCGATGATGGCGATAATAGCGCATGGCATAATAAATGACGCTGTAAATGTTGCCTTTCCGGATATACGTAATTCCGTCTATGATTTCTTCTTCAGGCATTCCCTCGAACCTGGGTGAAAAATGAATAAACTGAAAACGATCTTGCTGCGAGCGTTTGAGCATTTCGTGGGTGAAAATTTCAGCTCCCCCGCTTTTAGGTGAACGAATATCACGCCAGGAGAGCAAAAGAATTACGGTTTTACCAGTCTGTTCAGGTATTGTATTCACGGGGTGAATCCCCCCTTTATTTTTATTTTGAACAAATATACATAGGCATCTACCACAAAGTAGAGAGACATGGCGCCGTAAACAATCAACTCGGATAGCAGAAAATCAGACGGGTTTTGATGCGCCACATGAAAGGCTGCCAATAAAGTCGCAGATCCGGCCAGCAGCCCGAACATAAATTTGCGTCTGCCCACCAACACATGCACATGAACAAAGAACAGCACGATGGAAAACAGCCAGTACACCCATCCTCCCAACGGAATATAGGCTTCTGCCGACTGGTATGAAGCCCCGAATAGTACGGGAATAGAAGGCGGGAACACAAAGGTGGTACCCACATATACACAGATCGCTGCAACAGCCATTAATCCGGCATAGACGGCAACCAGCTTGCGTAAGGCTTGGCGGTCATGACCCTGCGCACCGAGCTTTGGAATAAAGGCGGCAATCAGGCTGTACGACACGTAATAGACCAACTGGCTGTATTTCAGCGCAATCGCATAGCCACTGGCCTGTTCGGGAAAGTAATGCTGCACATACAACATGTCAATGGAGATGCAGAACAAAATAAATAAATTCGTAATAAGACTATCCGTAAAATCCTGACCTAGTGATTTCCATAGCCCGGAAGATATACGTTCTCCAGTCTGACCGAGGATGGATAAGCCCCGAACCGAAACAGCCCAACCGTGAAGCAGCGACAGCAGCATCCCCCCACAGCTTGCCAGCAGCAAAGCCTCCAGCCTAAGCCCTGATGCAGTCAGCATAAAAAACAGGCTCAGCTTTCCTACAACCTCAATGTAATAGTTGATATTGAGCGCCAGCATGCGTTCTCTGCCCTGTAAATCTCCACGGCACGAGCTGACGAGAATATGCAGCCCTACCAAGCCGTACAGCATGAACAGCGGGCTAGATTCCACGCCTAATAACGAACGCAGCAGCGGATGAAGCGCCAGCAATATCGCCATGGCAAGCACGGTCAGCAACAGAGGCGCTTTTAGCAATAGGGAACCGAGTGGCAGGCTACGCAGCGGAAGTTTCTTGTCTCCCTTGGAGACCAGCTTGGCTGTTAATAGCTGAATGGACAGGCCCAAAACGGACAAAAGTGCAAAAAGGGCCAACAGCGCATTCGCCTGACCATAAGCTTGTCCGGGAAGATACCAGCTCGCTGCAATATGGAAGAAAAAATTAAATCCGTTCAGCAGCACATTAAATAGAGGAAACATCAACGTTCGCAAGCGGTTTGTCACGTTCTTATCTCACCCGCCGATCCAGCCGCCAAATATCAATGATGGAGCGCAAAAAACGAATGGAATCCTTCCAGACATGGATATGCGATCCGTCCCGGTCAATACATTTGACGGGTAATTGCAGTACCCGAAGCTGGAGCCGCTTGGCGATAAACATCATTTCCAGATCCAACGCTAGTCCAAGCTGTTCCTTTAAATGCGGGAACATCCGCTTCACAGCAACCGAACTCATTACTTTAAGCCCTGTCTGGGAATCCACCACACCTGTCGGTAAAAAAGGCCGGGAAATGACACGTTTGCCAAAGCTGACTACAGATCGTAATAAGGAACGGCTTTCAGCCGTCTTATCCTTGGTACCAATTACCACATCATAGTAGCCCTGCCGAACGACATTAATCATTCTGGCAATATCCTCAATAAAAAAGGAGTCATCCGCGTCCACAAAAACGTAGTAATCCGCGCCGATAGTACGCATCCCTTCCAGATACGTTCCTGCCTTGCGGGTATTGCGTCCCAGTTCCCTGGTTTGAAGCAGCGGACTCAGATTCTGATTAATCCGGTTCACGGACAGGTCTGTCGCCGCCTCCAGCGCTTTGATCAAGGCATTCGTACCATCATGACTGCCGTCATCAATGAGATAAATGGAGCCCTCCACAATATGGCTGCGGATAAAAGCTTGCAGCCGTTCAGCAAACTTCTTGACATGAACAAAACGCTGTTCTTCGTTATATACAGATAAGATGAAAGCAATATGTCGGCTTTTGGCCGAATACTCGGGATAGAGCAAGCTTTGAATTTCGGAAAGCATCTCTTCGTTGTCATTGGCTTGCCAAAACAGCAGGCGCAAACGGCCTATTCCGGTAATCTGCACCATATGCTGATCACTGAACGGATGCGATACATCCGTCACCAGTAACAACGGCATCTGCGGAAAGCGACTGCGGATCTGATTCGCTACCCGCACGGCCTCCTCCGGCTCCCTATAATCGATCAGGCAACAGCATGCGTCCTCATAGACTGAGGCTGCCTCCGGGTTCCTGCAATGTTTATATTCGTAAAAATAAATCACGTTGGGATATTCAATAGCCCTGTCATTATCGCTAAAAATGGCTATAGGTCCCTGCACATAAACCTCTCCTTTTCCTTCGGATAGTTCTATTTTGTTGAAAAAAAATTAAAAATGTTAGCTTTAAGCGATTAAACACGGATGCGAATCCTTCATATTTTTTTAATAAAATAACTCGCACACCTTGATATATATGGATAATGTCGAAACGAGATTGATATTTCACATTTACCAGAAAACAAGCATTTAGACCTACTACATCCTGTAAAAATAAGAGTCAAAAGACCTTCATTTCCATTTTCTATATGTAGTTCTTTTTGATCAAAAGTAGAATGCATTATGGTTATTTTGTCATAGAAAAATAGGCGAATAAAACAGATTCACACGTCCATACTATGGACAACATGTCATCTTTCGACACGAATGGTCATCAATATGAATAGAAAGAAGGTTATTTCAATGGATGCATTTTATGTGAATAAGGACGGATCATTATCCACCCCATTACGGGGCAAGGATGTGTTAGCGAACCCCCTTTTGAATAAAGGTGTCGCTTTTACAGAAGAAGAACGCAAAGAACTAGGTTTGGAAGGAATCCTTCCTCCCACTGTCCTTTCACTGGAAAAACAGAGTGTACGGGCGTATCAGCAATTTCTGGCACAACCCACCATGCTGCGTAAAAATGCTTCTCTCAACGACCTTCACAATCGAAATGTCGTACTCTACTATCGCCTGCTTACCGACCATTTGAGTGAAATGCTGCCTGTGGTCTACACACCTACGGTAGGAACCGCGATTCAAGAATATAGTCACGAGTATAACCGCCCTGGGGGCGTATATTTGTCGATAGATAACCCGAACGGCATTGGACAAGCATTCTATAATTCCGGTTTGAGCGGTGAGGATGTGGATCTGATCGTTGTGACGGATTCGGAAAGTATTTTGGGTATCGGTGACTGGGGTGTCGGGGGGATTAACATTGCTATTGGCAAGCTTGCTGTGTATACAGCTGCGGCAGGCATTCATCCTGGGCGGGTACTGCCGATTGTACTGGATGTAGGCACAAATAATGAAAAGCTGCTGAATGATCCGCTGTACATCGGAAACCGCCATAAGCGGGTTCGTGGAGAAGCCTATAACCAGTTTATTGATACTTTCATCAGCAAAACGCTGGCGCAATTCCCGAAGGCGCTTTTGCATTGGGAAGATGTGGGCAGCGTGAACGCACGCCATATTTTAGGGAAATACGGTCAAAGCATGCTCACCTTTAACGATGACATTCAAGGCACAGGAGCGGTAACCCTGGCTTCGATTCTTTCGGCGATAGGTGTCACCAAGATTCCACTGCATGAGCAAAAAATACTTGTCTTCGGCCCAGGAGCGGCAGGGATTGGTAACGCTGACCAAATTCGGGGTGCGATGATCGGGGACGGCCTTTCGGCGGAGGATTCATTCAAGCCATTTTGGGCCTTTGATTATCGCGGGTTGTTAACAGACGATATGGAGGATGTACTGGATTATCAGAAGCCGTATGTACGCAAAAAAGAGGAAGTCAGCTCATGGACCCGTTCTGATGACGGAAAAATACCGCTGCTTGAGGTCATCCGTCAGGTGAAGCCTACTATATTGATCGGAACTTCCGGTGTAGCGGATGCCTTTTCTGAAGAAATTATCAAGGAAATGGCGAAGCATGTAGAACGCCCGATCATTATGCCCATGTCCAATCCTACAAATCTTGCAGAAGCGGTACCCGAGAATTTGATACGGTGGACCGATGGCAAAGCATTGATCGCTACGGGAAGTCCCTTTGAGCCTGTCAACTATAACGGTACGAAATTTGAGATTGGACAGGCGAATAATGCCTTTGTTTTTCCGGGACTTGGTCTGGGCGCGATTGTGGTCAAAGCCAAAAGGATCACCCCTGCCATGTTTACAGCCGCAGCAGATGCCGTGGCCAATGGTGTAGATTCGAATGAGCCTGGCAGTGCGCTGCTCCCCCATATCCGAAAATTACGTGATGTCTCATACGCGGTTGCGGTTGCAGTTGCGAAGGCCGCGATTCAGGATCAGGTAGCCCAGGCACATATTTCAGATGTTGAGCAAGCCATTCGGGATGCAATGTGGAAACCGGAATATGTGAAGGTCAAAGCAGTGGAAAGCGTAATACAACACCCTCATTAATGGGGCTTTCAGGAGGGTCAATCCATGAGTGTCGGACATATTTTTTACATTTTGGTGCCTATTTTCTTCGTTATTATTTTAGGGTGGTTCGCAGGCCATTACAAAAGCTTCGATGCCTCTTCCTCGAAAGCCCTAAATTCACTGGTTACCAAATTTGCGCTGCCCGCGCATTTATTTATCGGCATTACGACCACCAGCAGGAAATCCCTTATCGAGCAATGGCCTTTCTTGCTGGCTCTATTCATTGGTGTTGTGGGCTTTTATGCCGTCCTCCTGCTGGTGGGTCGGTTTGCGGTGAAGCAGTCGGTAAAGGATGCATCCATGTTTGCTTTGAACTCGGCACAGCCGACATTTGCCTTTATGGGCATTCCGGTGCTGGGTGCCATCTACGGTTCCTCTGCTGTCGCCATTCCGATTGCGCTTACCGGGATCGTAGTCAATGCCATTCTTGATCCGGCGGCTACGATTATAGCTACCGTCGCCGGCCGGAACTCAGGCAAAGAACGGAATGGGCACCTCGGGAAGCTCATTTGGGACTCCATTCTCGACGGCTTAAGAGAACCGCTGGCGCTAGTGCCGCTTATTGGTGTTATTTTGACCTTGTTTGGCTTCCACTCACCGGATTTGTTGAACAAATCGTTCAATCAAATCGGGGATATTACATCCGGGGCTGCTTTATTCGCGGTCGGTGTGACCATCGGCGTGCGCAATATCAGTTTCAGCATAACTGCCATTGCCATCGCGCTGTTAAAAACGATTGTACAGCCTCTATTGATGCTGCTGATTGCCTACCTATGCGGCCTTTCGTCTACCGATACTGTGAAGGCGATATTGCTCGTTTCCTTTCCAGGTTCAGCAGTCGCTGCTATGATCGCTACGCGTTTTGAAAGTCTGGAATCCGAAACAGCCTCCTCCTTTGTCATCAGTGCTGTCATCTCTCTCGTTACACTCCCTGTGCTGATTTCGCTATTGGTGTAAATTGTTTCACCTTAAACGCACTGGTCGAAGTGTTGACAACGGTTATTAACGTTCCCTGGAAAAGGTCAGCTCAGGAATAGTTGGAGTTGACTCCTGTTCAAGCACAAACAGCCGCAGAGCTAATGGATGACGGTTTGACATAGCGATTGAACGAATATACAGTAGTAATCAAAAGAATAGGAAGTCCACTAGGGGAGCCCATTATGGCTGAGACAAGACCGTATCTTGGATCCTTTGAACCTGATCTAGTTCGTACTAGCGTAGGAAAGTGGAGCCTTCGAATATAAGGTCCCTGGTGTTTTTTTGCGCATTGGACCTATGATAAAGCCGCTCCAGTTTTCGGGGCGGCTTTTTATCGTTGTTCCGGAACTGTATTCTTCGGGACTTCCTGCTCTTCATTTTGTTGGAGGTGGGAAAAATGAGCTTTACACAAGAGCTCCGTCGGCAGGCGAATGACATTTTCCAAGCAATTTCTGAGCATAGCGGATATGGCCAAAATAGCGGGTGCTGTACGAGCTCGCCAAACTGCATGCGGGCTCGCTGGAGGGGCATGTATCTATTCGTGAAGCAGTCTTCCTGAACAGATAGGCTGCTTCTGTTTATAGAGCATATATCACTTATCCATGACTTGGGTGCAGACAAAAATTTTTTTCTTTGAGGTAGTATACATTCCCTCGCCTCAAATCCAAATTAATTCATACTTAACCAATTCACTCCTTTTTATTCACAAAAAAATGGACTAGTAGTATAATATTTTACAGGTATCAAGGTGAATTCTGAAGAAAGGGAGTTTATTTAATCATGAAGAAAAAAATTATAGGCCTTGCATTGAGTTCGTGTCTTTTATTGGGGAGTATTCCCGCGTATGCTGCTGACAGTACGGTAGAACCTAACCAAGCAGTTGATCCAAACTTGGTAATTTAAACCAATGGAGAATTGACTATCCCTAATAATGTAACTCTTTATTCAGCTACTGCGTTAAACAATGCTTCTATAATATACGATCACAATTCGAGAATTGATTGGGATAAAGGAAACAGACAGGTTTGGGGCAACACTCAGGCCCAGCAAGGGAATGTAAAGCTAGACAGTTATACGAGAGCACGTTTTGAACATACATGGATTCAGGGTGGATCAACTTATGGAGATTCTGGACGGGTATGGAGCACCAAACAAGGAAGATCCTATGCTCGTTCTAGTTGGGAAAACTATAACTCATTAAATTCCGGTGTAGCCAAAACATACTACGGTATCTAACTTTTTAACGAATTATTTGCGATATGAATTTCTGTTTTTAGTAATTTCATTAATAAACAATTCCACTAAACAATTCACCTTGTTACCTGCCTTGGAGGATACATGATGAACAATATTCGTATAACTCGTGTCAAAGTTTTAGATGTGTTTTTATTTGTCGCTATTACCCTGTTCTGTTTCGCTTGCTTATTTACATTGTTTTATAATGAAAATGTAAATCTCGTAAAAAAACTAAGCAATAACTTTTATGATGATAATGCCTTGTTTTTCAAAACATCGAAAACTGAACTTGACTTCCCTTCTTTATATGAGGCACTACCAAATGATACTGTATTATTCGGAAGGTTTTTTGGGCAAGGAGAAGATATTCGGGGTGTTATATATAAGGGGGACTATGTTCCACCTAACTTAACAAGTGGAAGGTTTTTTTCTGAATCTGATTTCATATCTAATTCGCATGTTGCAGTTATTGGTAATGATGTTCCTGTAAACAAAACCATAAATGGAAAAAAATATGTCGAATATAATCATATGGATTACGAGGTCATAGGGATTATTGGTTACAATATACCTACTAGAATAGATCGGACAATTTTACTGAACTTGAATGCTGATAATATCACTTCCAGTGTTGAATATATGGTTAGCAGTTCAACCATATAAAATGGTTTGAATTTTATTGGCAACGAAAAAATATTCGGGCAAGTTTCTGTATACGATAAGGAAAGTGTTAATATTTTGCATTTAGTTGATAGAGGTAATAATCAAGTAATTACATCCATCATTTTTATTATCGTACTCTTTGTAAATAGCTTATCCGTAATGATCTTTTGGAGCGAAAAAAAGAATACTGAAATGAAGATCAAATGGAGCAACGGGTACACTAAAAAGAAAATATTAATAGATGTGTGGAAAGATTTTTTCCCCATACTATTGTTGAGCTTAATATCGGCTCTTGGTTCTTCTTGGCTTTTCGGAAAATATATGCAGAATGTCGATCTAAGCCTTCAACCAGCTCTGTTAGGGGCGACGATCTTGCTTTTATTGTTTTCATTTTTAGTGGTCGGTATCTCCTATATAAAGATGACACAAAGGTGATCTGTGATGCTCAATTTGTTTATTGATTCATTAAAACAACATAAACGAAAAACCATACTTGCTGTCTTACAATGTACTGCTTCGTACATTTTGGTTATTTTGACATTGAGCCTAGCTACAAATACACATGAGCTTGCATCAAATGTTCAAAATGCTGCATCCTCTTTATACAAGGTCAATGACAATTTTTTCAATGATGAGGAAAAGAACTTTCTTGCTCAATCGGATAACCTCAAGGTCTTAAATGAGCTGTACGAGTGGGAAAAAACGAATCCAAGTTTTAAGTATATTATTGCAAGCAGACAGAATCTTTTTCTAGATGTG
Source organism: Paenibacillus sp. NPDC055715 (assembly GCF_053617595.1). Taxonomy (NCBI): domain Bacteria; kingdom Bacillati; phylum Bacillota; class Bacilli; order Caryophanales; family Paenibacillaceae; genus Paenibacillus; species Paenibacillus sp. NPDC055715. The sequence goes on along the minus strand of NZ_JBSHGA010000014.1, from coordinate 4,399 downwards.
CAAGGCTTACCTGCAAAGTTTCAATATGGATATGAAGCTGGGCACGAAACTCCAGACGCATATGAAAGTATTCAAGTGAATCAACCGTTTATTGACCACTTTGCTATCCACGCTTCTGAAGGTAGAGTATTTCAAGCTGGAGATTATAACGCGGAAAATGACGTTATTCCTATAATTTTGGGTTATGAATATAAGGATTATTTTAACTTGGAACAAATCATAAACGTGGGATATATGGGAGTAAATTTAAAGTGTAAAGTAATTGGTTTTTTGGAGCAGCATAGCTTTTATAATAACGGATACGCTTTGAAATACTTGGATCGACTTATTGTATTCCCATCTTTGGAAGTGGACAATATCTATGCGCAAGATAGAAGTTTTATGTTAAAACTATTTTGGGATAAAACAAGTGGCTACATCCAATCTTCTCTTTCGGCACAGAAAATCCAAGAGCTGTTCACGCAAAAAAGTTTGCAACTTGATATCGAGCCATATGTTGTGGAAGGAGTCTCAAATTTTTATCTTACGATGTGGGGGCTAGAAGGAGAGCAATTACAAAAAGTGCTTTTTATATTTTCTCTTGTCATTGCCTTTGCTGCGCTATTCAGCCTTTCAACAAATCTCATAGCTAAAATCACTCTTCGTAAATACACATATGGAATCATGATTGCAAACGGAACAAGAAGAGCAGTAATAAATCTTTCAATTCTTTTTGAGATATTTTTTATCAATTGGGCATCACTATGTATTGCCGCTTTGTTTTCATTTGTGATTTCTAAAAATATAAATATTCCTATTCTACTTATTTTCAGTTTCACACTTTCACTACTATCTTTTATTCCTCCATGGATTTCTGTGAATAGATTAAAATTGTCGAAAACAATACGAGGTGGGAACTAATGAGTGTAATTGCATTAAAAAATATAAATAAATCATACGGTTCAAGAACGATACTTTCCGACGCCTCTTTCAATGTAGATCATGGAGATTTAGTTGGAATCATAGGCAGAAGTGGGTCTGGAAAAACTACCCTGTTAAATATTTTAGGGTTTATAGATATTGCAGATAGTGGGGAGTATTTCTTTGATCGTCAACTAATTAAGCCCAAAGATGAGAAACGAATGACTGTGTTAAGAAGAGATGAAATCGGATTTATTGTACAAGATTATGGCTTAATTAAAGAAAGAAGTGTTTTTTATAATATTGCCTTACCTTTATTGAGTCAGAACACACCTAAAAAGGAAATTAAGCACCGTGTTGATTCTATCGCGGAGCAACTTAAAATTTCTGACTTAATTAATGAATATCCTTATGAAATTTCTGGAGGCGAAGCTCAAAGAGTCGCAATAAGAAGAGCGCTTATCAGAAAACCGAAAATAATATTGGCAGATGAGCCAACAGGTGCTTTAGACGAATCAGCAGAATCAGACATACTGGAAATACTTCATGCTCTTAATAAGTCAGGTGTCGCAGTTGTACTGGTAACTCACAATCAGGTTGTTGCAAATATATGCAAGAAGTTATATGCAATAGTAGATGGGAAAATCCTTCCTGTGTAACAAATATACTACAAAATGCTTTAGTGCAAAGGTACAACCTAATAGAATGTCACATCCCTGTTACTTGGATGTGGCATTCTTATGCCAATTTGCTGCCGATTCCTATATTTTTATCATACCTCGTAAAAACAGCTATTGGATTGTTTCGTCACATACATATAAAAATTCAAACTCAGCGGATTTGCAATTTTCTACTTTCAGGATTATACCATCTGGCTCGCAGATATTGTAGTTCTGTTGTATCTCCCACAGTTAGCCAGAGTAACGGAATGGATTATGGACTTTCTTCTGTGGAGAAGCCATCCCCCAAATGTCATAGTTATACATGTTGAGAACATTTCCTTTTGAATCACGTAGTTCCACGATGTGGATCGATTACATTAAAATGAGCGCTTGTAGAATAAACCTATCATACTAAGGAGCGGATCTCTACAATGCCAAAACAACGTCGTACGTTTACAGCAGAATTTAAAAAGCAAATGGTTCAGCTTTTATAACAACAGGAAATCCAGAGTAGCCATCGTGAAGGAATATGGCCTCACAGCTTCAGCTTTAGACCGTTGGATCAAGCAATCACAGACAACAGGTTCCTTTCCGAGAAAGACAATCGCTCTTCCGAAGAAAACGAACTGATCGCTTCGCGAAAGGAAAACGAGCGTCTGAGGATGGAGAATGATATTTTAAAGCAAGCCGCGCTGATCATGGGACGAAAGTGGCTATCATCCAGAATAATCGTGATAAATACTCGGTATCAGCAATGTGTGACGTCCTGCAAATCGCAAGAAGTACCTTCTATTACGAAGCCAAAGAACAGACTACAAAAGAAAACGATGTAACAGCAGCCATTCGTGACATTTTCCACAAGAATCGAAAAGCCTATGGCACACGAAAAATTGAAAGTCAAGCTCCATGAATGCGGATTCATCGTGTCCAGACGCCGAATTGAGCGGATCATGAAAGAGCAAGGGCTGGTTTCTACGTACACGGTGGCACAATATAAGTCTCACAAAACGGCTTGTAATGAAGAAACTACAGCGAATACATTGAATCGTGAGTTTGCTCAAACGGTGGTCAAACGCTTCGTGGTCAGTGGCTTAACCTATGTGAAAGCCCAGAACCGATGGCACTTCATCTGCGTGCTGGTCCTCATAAGAATGCAACATTGATTTCCCGCGCTTTTGCGACGGGGAAAGGCGATCTGCGTCAGATTCAGTGGTTTCATACAGACCGTGGCAGCGAGTTTAAAAATCAGAAGATAGTGAGCTTCTGAGCACGTTTGAAATCGGACGATCACTTAGTATGAAAGGTTGTCCGTATGACAACGCCGTGGCAGAAGCTACTTTTAAGGTGATGAAAAGGTTGTACCTTTGCCGTTTCAAAAATAGATAAAATACGTTATTCTTCAATTCCAAGCAATTCGGATACTTGTTTTCTATATCTTGTAGCCTTGCGTGTCCCGTGAATAAGATTAGACAATCTGGAAGCCGGAATATGATATGTAGTACAAAACGTTTTTTGATCCATTCTTTTCTCGACCAGTTTTTGTTTGATCTCCCATCCAAAAGGGGTTACAGCATTTCGTCGATTCAACCTCATGACCTCCAAGCCTGATTTTTATAATCACAGTATGATGCAACACATAATACACCCATGAGCTTAATGTATACGTTTGGTAATGATTCAACAGATCATCCAATTTCTTAGATTGTTCAATCACTTTGGGATGTGTTAAAAATCCATACTTTTTCTGGACTTGGTACAGTTTCCTCCTAGCTCTCTCGACACGAAGTAAAGTCACACCTTGATTCATCAGCATGATCCCCTCCTATATGTAATATTTTAGAATAAGAGGTCGTTTTTTGGATTCAGAGATGATGCTCCTAGCAAAAAAGGAGCTGTTCTAAAGGTTCGCATAAACTGGAAACCCGCAAGTTTTCGCAAAAGAACCTCCGTTTCCACTAATAAAGTGAGGACAGAGGTTCCTTTGGTTTGTTGATTTTTTTTATTCCCGTGTTGGTTGGCCTACATAGATCATCCTGCTAATAAAATGACTATTGTTATTGCTGCAAAAATTTCCCTCTCATCGTTCTTCCCCCTAAACGTAAAAAACACCCCACTGGCTTTAGCCAACAAGGTGCTACCGATGCTTTTGGATTTATATAGTAAGTATGATCGTTTTGGGTGATTCTGTAAATACTTATATGTATGCTTCATACTGATCACCTCTATGTTAAAAACGACCTGAATAGCTCATCGCATTTCGTGATCTCAACTTGAGTGATCTCATATTCCGCAATTTGATTCATGTAAAATGGATCTTCATTCAAAATATTCTCTAATACATCTTTACTTTGGACATTGACCAAAATCACTCCTCCAGTCCTCGGAACCTTCCTTCCCGAAAAAACAAAGTTTTTAGCCTGATAATGTTTATCGAGAAATTTCACATGCTCTTCGAGATAACGCTCTACTTCGTTAAGAGGTTTTACATATTTTAGACTGACAATATACACTTTAGACACTTCCTTCATTTAAAATTAAAAGACCTTAGGTTAAACCATAAGGTCTTTCTATCGGTTCTTTTGAAATGTACAGCGGTGCTTCCGTATGTGTTACAGCTATTATAGTTGGTTTGGGTGATTCTGTAAATAATTTATATGTATGATTCATGCTAATCACCTCAGTAATTCATTCGGTGATCGGTGTGGTAATTCCTTCAATAAAACAATCCCCGCCGACCAGTTATGAACTGACCCCAAAAAGTTAGACACAGACTGACTTAGGCTGCTACATAGGACTGGATGCGGTATTCTACCGGCGACAGTCCTCTGAGCTTTTGT
>NZ_JBSHGA010000013.1:0-92202 GCF_053617595.1 Paenibacillus sp. NPDC055715 | reverse complement strand
TGAAGACGACGAGGTAGATAGGTTGGGGGTGGAAGTGCAGTAATGCATGGAGCTGACCAATACTAATCGGTCGAGGGCTTATCCTAAGTTTAAAATGCAATGGAGTTTCGGATCCAGTTTTCAGGGTGTAACACCTTGAAATTACGCTTGGTATTCTAATTCACTCTGGTGATTATAGAATAACTGGTGGAATATTTGCTAAGTGAGTCCATTTATATGGAGAGATACCCAAGTGGCTATAAGGGGACCCTCTGCTAAGGGGTTAGACTGCGAAAGTGGTGCGAGGGTTCGAATCCCTCTCTCTCCGCCATTTAGGAAAAGCTGGCGAAATATTATATTATGGCGGTGTAGCTCAGCTGGCTAGAGCGTACGGTTCATACCCGTGAGGTCGGGGGTTCGATCCCCTCCGCCGCTACCATACATACCCAGGAGGCTTAGCTCAGCTGGGAGAGCATCTGCCTTACAAGCAGAGGGTCGGGGGTTCGATCCCCTCAGCCTCCACCATCGTGCCGGTGTAGCTCAACTGGTAGAGCAACTGACTTGTAATCAGTAGGTTGGGGGTTCAAGTCCTCTCGCCGGCACCATTTTTTTAAAAAAATCCACGGAACTGTGGTGTAGAGGCCTAACATGCCTGCCTGTCACGCAGGAGATCGCGGGTTCGAATCCCGTCAGTTCCGCCATTTTTTATTATGATGGTTGTTGTGTTAAAGTGGGAAGGGGTATCCCTCCGCACTTTATTTTTTGTTAATGGATATGGCTCGGTAGCTCAGTCGGTAGAGCAGAGGACTGAAAATCCTCGTGTCGGCGGTTCGATTCCGTCCCGAGCCACCTTTATATGGAGGATTAGCGAAGTGGCCAAACGCATCAGACTGTAAATCTGCTCCCTTACGGGTTCGGTGGTTCGAATCCATCATCCTCCACCAGTCTTACGAGCCATTAGCTCAGTTGGTAGAGCACCTGACTTTTAATCAGGGTGTCGAAGGTTCGAGTCCTTCATGGCTCATCGAAAGTCATCAACTATAAGTTGATGACTTTTTTTGTATGCATTTCTGCATGGATTTAGGTTATGTTTCTTGTTAGCTTTTTTATTTATAAGGTATCGACAGGTTATAATGAGTTCATTATGTTCGCTTAGAGGTTATTCTAAAAAAAGTGAAGTGGTGATCGCGTGGCTTTGGATACGGAATGGATACAGCAACAGCTTCAGAATATTATTCAAGCACCTTTTACCATACTACCTTGGTGTCCGGAAATGACTGCAGAAGGCCAGCCGGCAGAATTGGCTGTACCAGATAAGTCATTTGTACGTGATGGCAAAATATATTTTCCGTTCCGAACGGTAGCAGGAGAATTGGCTGCCTTTGCGGTAGAAGCAAAGCATTTGGCGGATCGGGAACGGAAGCTGATTGAGGCGCTACTCTGGAACATGGAGCAATGCTGGCAGGACGGGACGGGCACGCAACGGCCCGATAATCCGGTATATGCTGAGGAAGAGCGAATGAAGCGTTTTGGACAATGGCTCATACAGCAGGCTGCCAACCTACAGAATAAAGAAGAGGTTCCAGATGAGTTGGGGCTTCGGGATTCGCTGTCGGCGTGTATGGTTCCTATTGTACTGACTGGTGAAGGAACACAGGGGGGCGCTATTCCCTACACGCAGCTACATCGATTGTTAGCCAGTTATTTTGGCGGGGATGTGCTGCTTACTCCGCTGGATGAACAGTCCTGGTTGGTTATGGCTAAAAAGGAACTACTGTTGGGAACAGAAGACGACCAGGATAAGGATGTCGAAATCAGGGATGCCGATTTTACGGAATCGCTGGAGGAGGTTCTTACGGCTTTCAGCCTGGGTTTATACGAGCTTATCGCAAATGAGTGGGTAGGTGTATTTCATTTGGCGGTATCCAAGCCGTCTATACCATTGCAAAGTCTTCCCAAAGAGCTGAATTTGTTATGGGAGACGATCCATCTTGGAAAAATTTTTCATGTAACAGAGCACATCCACTTTTCATGGGAGTTGCATTTGGAGAGGTTATTAAACCGTATTCCGAAGGAGCAACGCGTGCAATTTTTGGAGCAGGTAATGCGGTCGTCCGTCATATTGGAGGACGCTGAAACGATGGCTACATTGGATATCTTTTTTCAACTGGATTGCAATGTGAGCGAGACGGCTAAGCGCCTATATGTCCACCGGAATACGTTAATTTACCGTTTGGACAAAATTAAACAGGAGACCGGATTGGATGTGCGGACGTTTAATGATGCAGTTTTGATCAAGCTTTTTCTACTATTGTACAAAGTGACAAAAAGGGAATAGCATTTTTGTGCAGTTTGCGAATAGCCACGCAGTGGGTACTAGGGTAAGATACATGTAAGAAATGTATTCGATTTCAATACTTGATCTCGGGGAGGCAAAAGCTATGGCAGGTGTACGCTTAGAGCATATTTTCAAAAAATACCCGGGTGCAGATAAAGCTACGGTTGTTGATGTCAATTTGGACATTCAAGATAAAGAATTCCTCGTATTGGTGGGTCCCTCCGGTTGTGGTAAATCTACTACGCTCCGTATGATCGCTGGTCTGGAAGAAATCTCGGATGGCAAATTGTACATTGGAGATCGTGTTGTGAACGACGTAGCTCCAAAGGATCGCGATATTGCGATGGTTTTCCAATCCTATGCCTTGTATCCGCATATGAACGTATACCAGAACATGGCTTTTGGTCTGAAGCTCCGCAAGGTGAAGAAAGACGAAATTGATAAGCGTGTACGTGAGGCGGCTAAAATCCTTGATATCGAGCATCTCCTAGATCGCAAGCCGAAAGCGTTATCAGGTGGTCAACGCCAGCGTGTTGCCTTGGGACGTGCGATTGTACGTGACCCGCAAGTGTTCTTGATGGATGAGCCATTGTCCAATCTGGATGCCAAATTGCGTGGTCAAATGCGTGCAGAAATTACGAAGCTGGCCAAACGTCTGGAAACGACCGTTATCTACGTAACGCATGATCAGGTCGAAGCAATGACGATGGGCGACCGGATTGTTGTTATGAAGGATGGCATTATTCAGCAAGCCGCATCACCGGATGAGCTATACAACCGTCCAGTAAATCTGTTCGTAGCTGGTTTTATCGGCTCTCCTACGATGAACTTCATCACAGGTAAGCTGACTGAGAAGGACGGCGCACTACATTTCACTGCACCGGGTCTGGATCTGTTCGTGCCTGAGGGTAAGGGACAGATTTTGAAAGCCAAGGGTCATGTCGGTAAAGAAGTTATTCTGGGCATCCGTCCTGAGGATATTCATGAAGAGCCTGTATTTTTGGAGGCTTCTCCGAATACAATCTTTACGTCCACTGTGGATGTAACCGAAAATCTTGGTCATGAAATGCTGTTGTACCTGAGTGGCGCCGGAAATGATACGATTATTGCACGTGTAGACGGACGTTCCAATACTCGTGATGGTGTCAAAGCGAAGTTGGCTGTCGATATGAACAAGGTTCATATTTTTGATAAGGAATCGGAATTGAGCATCCTGGTTGGCGAATAAAATTAACCTATGGAGTAGAGCCGTAGTTTCCCGACCGGGGAAAGGCGGCTCTTTTTGTATATCCCATTCAGCTTCCAGCTTCGGCATTGCATTCATTGGAAAATTCCGATACGATGGGTACATTGGTAGGGGTTCAGGTATGGATTGTCGGCTGGATTATTGAAGGCGAACATTGGACAAGTCCAACTTCATGAACACAGGTAGCCCGAAATCATGTTGAAAAGGTGAGACTTGGGCTGGCATAGGTTGAGCTGGCGGTGGGCTATTTGGTTGATAGGGTGAAGCTACATAAATAAGATCACGTATAGAATCCGGCATGCAGGATGAAGGGGAGAATACGATGGCTAAAAAGGTAAAAGTTTCTGAGCTTGTACAGCAATTCCAAATGGAGGTTATTTCCGGTGAGAAAGGTCTGCACAGGCTGATCACGGTGGATGATTTGAATCGTCCGGGGCTGGAGATGGCCGGGTATTTTGAATACCACACGCAGGAGCGGGTGCAGCTTTTGGGAAGGTCTGAGCTGGCTTTTCTCGGTATGCTTCCTCCTGAGGAAAGAAAGGATCGGATGCAGCGTCTATGTACGGAGTTGACTCCGTGTATCATCATCACACGCGGTCTGGAAGTACCTGCAGAGCTAGTGGAGGCAAGTGCTGAATGGGATATTCCTGTATTGCGAACTAATATGGCCACGACGATTTTATCAAGTCGCATTACGGGTTTTCTTGAAAGAAAGCTGGCTCCTACTGCCACGATTCATGGTGTGTTGTGTGATGTGTATGGTGTAGGTATGCTCATTACGGGCAGCAGTGGAATTGGTAAAAGCGAAACAGCACTAGAGCTGGTTAAACGGGGTCATCGTCTGGTAGCAGATGATGCAGTGGAAATCCGACAGACGTCCGATTTTCAGTTGCATGGTACGGCGCCGGAACTAATTCGTCATTTGCTGGAAATTCGCGGCGTGGGCATTATTAATGTGATGACGCTGTTTGGTGCAGGTGCAGTTCGTAACAACAAGCGGATTACGCTGGTTGTCCGTCTGGAGGCATGGCAGCAGGACAAGCAGTATGACCGTCTTGGTTTGGATGAAGAAACGACACGCATTATTGACACAGATGTTCCGCTCGTTACGATTCCAGTTCGTCCAGGCCGAAATTTGGCCGTTATTATTGAGGTGGCGGCAATGAACTATCGTTTGAAGCAAATGGGCGTGAATGCAGCTCTGCAATTTACGAACAAGCTGACTGCTACAATTTCTGAAGATATGGAAGATATGGATTAAGGTTCAGTCGTTTGCAAGGAAGAACAAGGAGTGAGAGAAACATATGTCAACGGCAACATTACTGCTGAATCCGATTGCTTTTTCAATCGGGGCCATTAAGGTCCATTGGTACGGGCTTATATTGGGGCTGGCGGCGCTTGTGGGTTTATATCTCGCCATTCGTGAAGGTAAGAGATATGGCATTCCGCAGGAATTTTTTATGGATATGCTGCTGCTGGGCGTTCCTTCGGCTATTATTGGAGCGCGTATTTATTATGTAGCCTTCAAATGGGAAGATTATCGAGATAATCTATGGGATGTTTTCAAAATCTGGAATGGCGGTATTGCGATATACGGCGCATTGATCGGCGCGATTATATGCGCAGTCATCTATTTCCGCTATAAGGGTTATAATTTCTGGCGGGTTGCGGATATTTGTGCGCCAGGTCTGTTGATTGGTCAAGCGATTGGCCGCTGGGGTAACTTTGTCAATCAGGAAGCCTATGGTGGACCAACGGAAGAAAGCTTTTTGCGGAATCAACTGCATCTGCCGGATTTCATTGTGAATCAAATGAACGTTAACGGGGTGTTTCACCATCCCACATTCCTGTATGAATCCCTGTGGAGTATTGTAGGTGTGATTCTGCTGCTCGCCATTCGACGTATGAAATTTGTACGTGCAGGTGAAATGTTTGCGTTTTACTTCATTTGGTACTCGATTGGCCGCTTTTTCATCGAGCGTGTACGGACGGATAGTTTGGCTTTTCAGGGACCGGATTGGCTGGCTTCTTTTGTGAATGCTTTGTGGGCTCCCATGGTATGGCTGGGGTTTGAACCAGGGCATCTGGACCCGAGTTACGGTAATGTACGGATCTCGCAACTGCTCCCTATTTTCATTGTTGTAGCTGCTGTGATTTTCATCGTGGTTCGTCGTCGTAAGGGTGCATCTGTTCCGAAATATAGCGATCCGATTGTCTCCAGCAAGGTAGGAGTCGATCAGATACCTGACGTGACGCCGGAACAGGTTTCCCGCCCGGGTCAAGATACGATTCCTCCGAAAACGGCTGCGCCGGATAAGCTACACAAGGAAGACATGGACGAGGACAAGAAGGAGCATCTATGATAAATACGGTTTTATTCGACTTGGATGGAACGATTATGGATACGAATGAGCTGATTATCAGCTCATTTCTGCACATTTTGAATCACCCGGACGCTGATCCGCTGACGCGGGAGCATATTATCTCTCATATGGGCGGAACGCTGGATGACCAGCTTCGTACTTTTTCGGGATTAACGGATGTGTCGGAACTGGTTAAAGGCTATCGTGCTTATAACTTGCTCCATCACGACCAATCGGTGAAGCCATTTCCGTATGTTATCGAGGTTATTCAGGAGTTGCGTGCGCGAGGAATTAAGCTGGGTGTCGTGACGACTAAAATACGACCCTCTACGATTCGTGTGCTTGATTTGTTCGATCTGACTTCCTCTATGGATTATATTGTGACAGTGGACGACGTAGAGCATCCGAAACCACACGCAGAACCTATGCTTAAAGCGCTGGCTGGCTTGAACGCCAAAGCGGAGCATACGTTGATGGTTGGAGACAGTTCCTTTGATATTCTATCGGCTCAAGCCGCAGGCGTGAAATCGGCGGGTGTAGCCTGGTCGCTGAAGGGTGAAGAAACTCTGCGGGGATATGGACCGGATTACATTTTGCATGATATGCGGGATTTACTGAAGCTGGAGTTTCAAGGTGTCGATGTATCGTGAGGAAGGTTGACCGCTATCCCGTGGAAGGTCCCAATGCGCTGTGGCAGATTTACCGGACGGTAAGCCGCTGGAAAGGGATTAAAAACTTTATTTTTATACAGATCGCCCGGTATTGTCCCGTGCTTTCCTGGAAGAATGTCATTTATCGCAGAGTGCTTGGGATGAAGGTAGGGCAGCATGCGGCCTTCGGCCTGATGGTGATGGTAGATGTTTTTTTTCCGGAGTATATTACGATAGGGGATAATTCGGTGATTGGATATAACACGACCATTCTGGCGCATGAGTATCTCATACAGGAGTATCGTATTGGTAAAGTGATGATCGGGAATAATGTGTTAATCGGCGCCAATACGACCATTCTGCCCGGTGTTACTATAGGTGATAGAGCTATAGTAGCCGCCGGGGCGGTTGTGCATAAAGACGTGCCGGCCGGAGCATTTGTGGGTGGCAATCCACTGCGCGAATTAAGACGATCAGGTACGGATGAACAGTAAATAGCATAGCAATAAAGGTCCCTTAAGGATTAGGGGGCCTTTTTGTGTTATTTTTTGTATAATAAGTAAGGGAAGCCGTGTTGGTTGTAGTTAAAAATGAAAATAGGCATAGAAGTAGCCAATCGATATAGGAGTGTGTTGATTTGGTCAAAAAGGAACGTATACCAGAGATTGATATCTACCGGGGAATATTGATCGCATCCGTTATTACGATTCATGCGACCTCAATGGCATTGATTGATGCACGTCACTCCCTGTTGTTTTATCCATTTTTATTTTTAAATGTATTCAGTAGCTTTGCGGTGCCGGTGTTCATTTTTGTGAGCGGGTTTGTTCTATTTTACAATTATGTGGATAGGCCGCTTCGTGGCAAGGATATGCTTGTGTTTTTTCGGAAAAGGTTGATGTTTATTGTGTTGCCATATGTTTTATTCTCCCTTGTCTACTATTTGACCTTGGTGACACGCGGGTTGATGCCGATCAGTGATCTTCCGCTTGTGCTGTTAACGGGAAAGGCGTACACGCATTTATATTATGTCATTATTATTATCCAATTTTATTTGGTCTTCCCGCTGTTGTTGTGGGGAGTGCAGCGTTTGCGGCAATGGATATCGAGTCCGCGGAAAGCGGCTATTATTATTTTATCAGCAGGGCTGGTTATTCAATGGGGCCTTGTGTTGCTGAATAAGTATGTTTGGCAGGTGGAAAGAGGGAGCCTGGCGATTACGTATGTCAGTTATTTTGCTTTGGGGGCAGCGGTAGCGATTGGATATGAGGGGTTTAAAAAGTGGCTTCTTCCGTCATCAGGTACGTCAATCGGCCGTGGACAGCTGATCAGTTGGTATGGTTTGTGGGCGGCTTGGCTGTTGCTGGGCATAGTCTATGTGCAGATATGGTTTGTAGCGTATCGGGAAGCGATCTATGCAGATTCGTTGATCTATGAGCTGTTGCGTCATGCACATGCTCTTGTATCTGCGCTGGTGCTGTTTCAGTTCTCGGCTTTCTTATACCGTCACGCTAACTATGCGTTGCGAACTTGGATTAGTTGGCTGGGTGCCTGTTCCTTCGGTATTTATTTACTCCATCCGGCGCTCTTGCGAGTGTATCGTAAGCTGAATTTGCATGGAACACCGATAGAGTATGTCTTTTCTGTTGCCGGAGGTTGGCTGTTGGCGCTGTTTGGCTCATGGCTGATTGTGACGCTGTGTTTCCGTTATGTACCTTATTCCTGGATTGGCCTGGGTACGGTTCCAAAGTCTCCGTCGCGGGGTAAAGGTGAACAGGTGAGTGGTTGAATATGTTGATATGACTGTTGGCTGAAAGGCTGACAGTCTTTTTTTATAGGATTCATGAATTCTATAATGGATAAAATAAAGAGAGGGAGACCGTTTCGCAACGCGGCTCTAAAAATGGGCTGCTCCGTTCGGTTGACGTTCACAGGCAGGGCGTGATAGTATATCGAATATACTTTAGTTTATTAGCACTTTACCATGATAAAGATATTGCGAAATCATGAGGTGATAGAGATGACCAAGCCAAAAGGATTTGAAATCCCTGTAGGGGTTCGGGATTACCTTCCGCTTGCGGTGTCGAAGCTGCGGGCGATTGAATTGAATGTGCTCGAATGCATGGAGCGTTGGGGCTACCGTCAGATTATGACGCCTACGATGGAATACTACGAGACGGTGGGTGTGGCTAGTTCTACTTCGGATCGGAAGCTGTTCAAGCTGCTCAATAACCGGGGAACTACGCTGGTGTTGCGATCTGATATGACCGCACCGATTGCGCGTGTGGTATCGTCACTGTTGAAGGAAGAGGAAGTACCGCTCCGGCTCTCCTATCACGCAAATGTATTTCGGGCGATTGAGGAAGAGGCGGGAAGAGAAGCGGAGTTTTTCCAGACAGGTGTGGAGCTGGTGGGCGATGACTCGCCTGAGGCTGACGCGGAGGTCGTGGCACTGGCGATTGCATCGTTGCAGGCGGCAGGAGTGTCCTCTTTTAAAATTGCCATGGGGCATGTGGGATTCCTGAACAGTCTGTTCGAGGAAATCATTCCGGGTCGCCAGGCTGAACAGCAAGCGCTAAAGGAGCTGCTATTGAACCGTGATGTGGTGGGCTACCGGACAGCGATTGAAGCTTTGGGTTTGCCTCATGAACATCGGGATAAGCTGGAGGCTATTCTTCGGCTTCGCGGGGGGAAAGAAATTTGCGAACAGGCTACCCGTCTTAGCGTCGAGCAGCAGACGATCCAATCCATTGCGCATCTGTGCGAGGTATGGGAAGTGATGGAGAGTTACGGCGTATCTGAACATGTGCTAATTGACCTTACTATGATCGGAGACTTTTCATACTATACAGGAATGACTTTTGAGGGCTATGCGGCGGAAATCGGATTCCCCGTATGTAATGGAGGGCGCTATGACAATCTGCTAGAGCAGTTTGGTCGTTCCGTTCCTGCCACGGGATTCGCATTGAAGACGAACCGGATTGTCGATGGCGTGGACGGTATTCAGATCGAGGCGAAGCGCCTGGTGCTCATTCGTTATGATGAGCAGGGACGCAGAGAGGCATTATCCGCTGCTGCACAGCTTCGAGAAGCAGGACGGACTGTGGTGACAGGGCTGACGGGTGGACCTGAGGATCGCCGCCGCGAGCAACAGGACTTGTACGCAGAGGTTTACAGCTACACAGTCGAAGAAAGACAACCGGTAGAATGGAGGGAATTGCCATGACGGAGACGTTGAAGGTAGCCATGCCGAAGGGACGGATTTATAAGCAGGCTTCTGAGCTGTTTCGCCGAGCGGGGATTTCTATTCCAGTAGATGTAGATGATACGCGCAAGCTGATTATTCCGCTGCCTGAACTGGGAATGGAGTTTATTATGGCGAAGCCGGTCGACGTTCCCACGTATGTGGAGTACGGAGCTGCGGATATCGGCATTGTAGGCAAGGATGTTTTGCTGGAAGAGAACAAGGATGTGTATGAGCTGCTTGATCTGGGGATTGCCCGCTGCCGAATGTCAGTCATTGCTTTGCCGGATTGGCAGCCGGGTATTCGTCAGCGGGTGGCTACGAAGTATCCGAATGTGGCTTCCCAGTATTTTCGGGAGCAAGGCCAGCAGGTGGAGGTTATCAAGCTGAATGGTTCTATCGAGTTGGCACCGCTAATCGGATTGGCAGACCGGATTGTGGATATGGTAGAAACAGGGCAGACCTTGAGAGAGAACGGATTGGTCGAGCAGATCAGTATTTTGGATATTACGAGTCGGCTGATTGCCAATCGGGTCAGCTACCGGATGAAAAATGGTCCGATTCAGGCATTGTGTGACCGATTGCATCAAGTGATTCCGACTACGGTGGCACCTAGGGACTAAGGAATAGGCCAATGGTTAGGAGAATAGAACATTCTGCAAGCTGCAAGTAAGGGGGAAGGGACAATGAAGATCGTATCAGCCCGTGATTTCAATCTCCAGCGCGAGGTGGATTACGGTACACCTGAGCAAAATGAAGCCGTTCGTGCGATTATTCGTTCGGTACGGCAGGAGGGAGATGCGGCTGTCCTGCGGTATACGGAATCGTTCGATGGTGTATCGCTGACGGCGGAGCAGCTCCGTGTGACGGAGGAAGAATTGAAGGCGGCATATGGCAAGGTGGAGTCTTCTTTTTTGCAGGCGATTCGGGAGGCAGCGGACAATATCCGTGCTTTTCATACAAAGCAAAAACGTAATTCGTGGATGGATTTACAACCGGACGGCAGTTTGCTGGGTCAGATTATCCGACCGTTGAAGCGGGTAGGCGTGTATGTTCCAGGCGGTAAAGCGGCTTACCCGTCCTCGGTGCTGATGAATGTGATCCCGGCTCAGGTGGCTGGTGTACCGGAGATCGTCATGGTGACACCCCCGGCAACAGGCGGCAAGGCGGGGATTGATCCATATACACTGGTAGCTGCGGCAGAGGCGGGCGTGACAGAAATGTACCGGGTTGGCGGAGCCCAGGCGATTGCGTCTCTCGCTTACGGGACAGATCGTATTGAACCCGTCGATAAAATTTGCGGCCCCGGCAACATTTATGTAGCGCTAGCGAAGCGCGAGGTATACGGTGCGGTGGATATCGACAGTATTGCAGGACCGAGTGAAATTGTCGTGCTGGCTGACGATACGGCGAATGCCTCTTATGTAGCGGCTGACCTGCTCTCGCAGGCAGAACATGACGAAATGGCCTCGGCCATTTTGGTTACGTCCTCGCAACGCTTGGCAGCTGAAGTTTCAGCCGAGGTGCAGTGCCAATTAGTAGAGCTGCCACGCAGAGATATTGCTGCTGCATCGGTTGATGCCTACGGAGCGATTGTTGTCGTTGACACGTTGCATGAGGGGATCCAGATTGTGAACAAACTTGCCCCGGAGCATTTGGAAATCATGACTGAAAATCCGATGGAGCATGTGGGTCTGATCGAAAATGCGGGAGCGATTTTCCTAGGAGCTTACAGCTCGGAGCCGGTAGGCGATTATTTTGCCGGGCCTAACCACATTATTCCGACCAATGGAACCGCGCGGTTCTCTTCTCCGGTCGATATTGATGATTTTATCAAGAAGTCGAGTATGATCTATTACAGCAAGGAAGCGCTGCTACGCAATGGAGAGATGATTATGCAGCTTGCCCGGCATGAAGGGCTGGAAGGCCACGCAAGGGCAATACAGGTTCGATTGGACAATGAGAAGAAGGCGGTGGGTCGCGATGGGGAATGAGAATAACGGAACAGGACGTACAGGCAGCGTCAGCCGGAAGACGAACGAAACGGATATTCAGCTATCTTTTGCGGTAGACGGCACAGGGCAAGCTGAAATCGAGACCGATGTTCCTTTTCTGAATCATATGCTGGATTTGTTCACCAAGCACGGACAGTTTGACCTGAATGTACAGGCCAGAGGGGATGTTGACATCGACGATCACCATACCGTAGAGGACATTGGTATCTGTCTGGGGCAAACCTTGCTGGAATCGTTAGGTGATAAAAAAGGAATCAAGCGCTATGCCAGCGTCTTTGTACCGATGGATGAGGCGCTCGCGCAGGTCGTCATGGATCTAAGTAACCGACCGCATTTTGAGTATCGTGCGCAGTATCCGTCACAGCAGGTAGGGAGCTTTTCGACGGAGCTGGTGCATGAATTTCTGTGGAAATTCGCGCTGGAGGCTCGTATGACGCTGCACGTCATTGTTCACTACGGGCAAAATACTCACCATATGATCGAGGCGGTGTTCAAGGCACTGGGACGTGCACTGGATGAAGCGACATCCATTGATCCGCGGGTGACGGGAGTGCCTTCGACGAAGGGAGTGCTGTAGTCCATGTCCATTGCCATTGTGGATTACGGCAGAGGCAATCTGCATAGTGTGAGCAAGGCGGTTGAGCGTCTCGGCTATGAGGCTGTAGTAACAGGAGATGCGAAAATGATTCGTTCCGCCAGCGGTGTGATTTTGCCGGGTGTAGGGGCGTTCGGAGACGCTATGGAGCATTTGCGTTCCAGTGGTCTGGATCGGGTCATTCAGGAGGTCGCGAGCGCTGGGCAGCCGCTGCTCGGCGTTTGCCTGGGGATGCAGTTGTTGTTCACTCGCGGCGAAGAATATGGCAGCCATGAGGGGCTGGATATTTTGCCGGGAGAGGTCGTGCGCTTTGCTCCTGATCTGGGCGTAAAGGTGCCACATATGGGCTGGAACCGTCTGCACATGACGCAGCCGGAACATCCGTTGGTGCAAGGCTTGGAGGAAGGACATGTATATTTTGTGCATTCTTATCATGCCAAGCCGGAGGTAGAAAGCGATTTGTTGGCGGTGACCGATTATGGCGGGCCGGTAACAGCTATCGTAGGCAGAGGCCATGTATACGGTATGCAGTTCCATCCAGAGAAAAGTGGGGAAATGGGAATGCGGCTGCTTTGTCAGTTTTTGGAATTGGCGGAGGCGGAAGAGCGAGCGTAATTACACATAGGTATTTTTGAATAGCTCACAAGGGGGTCATGCTTTGTTCACGATATATCCGGCGATTGATATTCGCGATGGCAAATGTGTACGGCTGGTGCAGGGTGATTATAACCAGGAGACGATATACAACGAAAATCCGGTGGAGGTCGCCCGGGAATGGGAACGCTTGGGCGGTTCCTACATTCATTTGGTCGATCTGGACGGTGCTAAAGCGGGTCAACCCGTGAACGATGAACTGATCGGACGCATCGCGTCTGCAGTACAGGTACCCGTACAGGTGGGCGGTGGCTTGCGTACGCGCGAGCATGTGGAGCGGCTGTTGTCACTGGGCGTGAGCCGCGTGATTTTGGGCACGGCGGCGATTGAGGACCGTGCTTTTACGGAAGCTGTGCTGGGCACCTATGGTGACCGGATCGCAATCGGTCTGGATGCACGAAATGGCTATGTAGCAACACGAGGGTGGCTCGAAACCTCGGGGGTGCGAGCGGATGAACTGTCGGCTGAGCTGGCCTCCAAGGGCGCGGAAACGTTCATTTTTACGGATATTTCTCGCGATGGAATGATGCAGGGTCCGAATGTGGAGGCGATCGTGGCGCTTGCAAAAAGCAGTGGACGCACCGTGATTGCATCCGGCGGTGTCAGCAAGATGGACGATCTGATTACGTTAAGTGCCTATGCACAAAAAGGTGTAGGCGGCGCTATTGTGGGTAAGGCATTGTATACAGGCAGCATTGATTTACAGGTCGCCGTACAAGCCGTAGCAAAGGCATAGGGGGAGTAGGCATGCTGGCTAAACGTATTATTCCCTGCTTGGACGTAAAGGATGGCAGGGTGGTTAAGGGCGTCAATTTTGTGAATTTACGCGATGCAGGCGATCCGGTAGAGCTGGCGGCGCTTTATGACCGGGAAGGTGCGGACGAAATCGTATTTCTGGATATTTCTGCTTCGGTTGAAGGCCGCGCCACCATGGAAGAGATGGTTCGTCAGACAGCCGGGGAAATTGCCATTCCCTTCACCGTGGGCGGTGGGATATCGCATGTCGATGATATGAAGCGCATCCTGCGTGCAGGGGCCGATAAAATCGGCATTAATACGGCGGCCGTTCGTAACCCTCAGCTGATTGCGGAGGGTGCGCGCAGCTTTGGCTCACAATGCATCGTAGTTGCGATGGATGCCAAGTACAATGACGCGTGGGGCGAATGGGAAGTATATACGCACGGAGGCCGCACTCCATCGGGCATTCGGGCCTTGGTATGGGCCAAGGAGGCTGAACGGTTGGGGGCAGGCGAAATTCTGTTGACCAGCATGAATGCGGACGGAACCAAGGATGGTTTTGACCTGCCGCTGACCTCTGCGGTGTCGGATACCGTAGGTATTCCGGTCATTGCTTCCGGTGGAGCGGGCAAGCAGGAGCATTTTTATGACGTGTTTACGGCGGGTAAAGCGGATGCTGGATTAGCGGCAACGATTTTTCACTATAAAGAAATAGGAATCCCCGAGTTAAAACGGGATTTGAAGCGCAGAGGAGTGGAGATACGATGAGCAACGAATTGAACCAGCAGCTATCTCTGGAACAGGTATTGGATAATATCCGCTGGAATGAAGCGGGACTTGTCTCGGCGATTGTGCAGGATGATGGCACGCTTCAAGTATTGACACTGGCCTACATGAACCGAGAATCGCTGAAGCTTTCTCTGGCATCGGGAGAGACGTGGTTTTGGTCCCGTTCCAGACAGGAGTTGTGGCACAAGGGGGCAACCTCGGGGAATACGCAAAAAATCACCTCCATTCAGCTGGATTGTGACGGTGACGCTCTGCTTGTTCGTGTGATTCCGAATGGTCCTGCCTGCCATACCGGAGCGACGAGCTGCTTTTTTCGTGAAATTTCCGCTCCAGGAACGGCTGTAGCCCCTGCTTTGGAAAATGCCGGTGGCCAAGCGCCGGTGGCGACTCAAACGGGCACGACTTATGCTGCAACAGACCGCTTTGAGGTGCTTGCCCAGTTGGAAGCAATCATTAAGGAGCGGGAAGTGACACGTCCTGAAGGGGCCTATACGACCTACCTTTTTGACAAAGGCGTGGATAAGATTCTGAAAAAGGTTGGCGAAGAAGCATCCGAGACGATCATTGCTGCCAAGAATAAGGATAATGAGGAGCTTCGTCTGGAGGTCAGCGATCTGATTTATCACTTGCTGGTACTGTTACAGGAGCGCAAACTACCGCTGGATGATGTGCTGGCTGAGCTGAACCGCCGTCATGAGCGTCCCCGGCGTGATTAAAATGGGTGACGTAGCGCTGAAAGAGGGGAGTGCCGCATGAAAATTGACTATCATACGCATCATGCCCGCTGCGGTCATGCGATAGGAAATCTGGAAGAGTATGTGCAGCAGGGTATTCGGCTGGGGCTGGATCAGCTCGGCCTGTCCGATCATATGCCGCTACTGCATGTAAATCCGGCCGACTATTACCCGGAGATGGCGATGCCTATGGAGGAGCTGCCCCGATATGTGGAAGAATGTCTGGAATTAAAGGAGCGCTATAAGGGACAGATTGACATTCGTGTCGGCTTGGAAGGCGACTACATCGAGGGCTGGGAACGGGAAATTGAAGACATCATCACCGCATATCCGTGGGATTATGTGATTGGTTCCGTACATTTTCTCGAGGAGTGGGATGTAACGGATTACCGTCAGGTACACCATTGGGAAGGCAAAAATGTGCTGGAGGTGTACCAGACTTATTACGATGCGGTTTCCAAAGCGGCAGCGACGGGGTTATATGACATCATGGGGCATCTGGATGTCATTAAGCGTTTCGGCCACTATCCGAAGCCGGAGGAAGCGGAGGAGCTGCGTGAGCTGGAGCGCTCTACACTCTCGGCTGTTGCCCGCAGCGGGCGGGCGATCGAGCTGAATGCATCGGGGCTATCCAAGCCCTGTGCAGAGATGTTCCCGAGCCGCCGCATGCTGGAGGAGGCGCTGGCGCTAGGCATCCCGCTGACCGTAGGTTCGGATGCCCATGATCCGGCGAAGCTGTCCGAGCATTTGGAGAAGGCGCGCGCGCTTCTGCATGAGGTCGGGTATCGTGAGCTTGCCGTATTCCGGCAGCGTGAGCGGTCGATGGTGCCGTTAACGCTTTGATGTCTATGTTCTGCCTAGTATATAGCCTGATGACCAGCCGAACGCTACCTTTTTACATATGAAGGCGCATACGGCTATTTGGCTTATTCACTCATTTTCCAGTGGCTGGGCCAGAGCTTGGTTCCGTTTTTTAGTATGAAGCATACGCTACTGTCAAGTCTTTTTAAAGTTGTGGTATACTGAAGGGTATGAACATGCCAGTTACAGTTAAAGGAGGTGCCTTTGTTATTTATGAAAGGGAAACATCTGCGAGCTTCGGGACCTAGCCCTAAAATTATTGTTTTGCGTTTCGACGCATCTTTCTTTTTTGAGAAAGCTGTGCGCTCGCTTGATCGCAATCATTATGACAAGGCATTGAAATATTTTCGCAAAGCCGTTGAATATGAACCGGATAATCCGGTGAATCATTGTAATATGGCGGGTATATTATCAGAGATGGGGAATTATGCAGGTTCGAATGAGATTCTGTCCTCTGTTCTGAGTGACGTAGACCCGTCGATGACAGAGTGTTATTTCTATATGGCGAACAATTACGCCAATATGGAGCAGTTTGAAGAAGCGGAGAAAGCCTTGGTCACGTATTTGGAGGAGGACGAAGAAGGACAGTTTCTCGATGAAGCCGAAGAAATGATGGAGCTGCTCTATTATGAGCTGGACCGTCCAACCAAGCTGAATCGTATTAAGGCCCGGCAGGGAGTGGTTGAGCATGATCAGGCCCGTGTCTTGCTGGAGGAAGGGAAGTTTGCTCAGGCGGCCCAATTGCTTAAGCAAATTTCTGAGGAACAGCCGGACATGTTCGCTGCGCGGAACAATCTGGCGCTGGCGTATTACTACATGGGACTGTTTCAAAATGCGAAGACTACCATTCTTCGGGTGCTGGAAGATGAACCGGGCAATTTGCATGCGCTGTGCAATCTGGCGATCTTTTATCAGCATGAGGGTGGCGGCCCTGAATTGGATCGTCTGATTCAAACGTTGGCAGTCACCATACCATTTCAGGAGGAGCAGGTATTCAAGCTGGCTACTACGATGGGGATTCTCGGACGTCATGAGGAGGCCTACAGACATTTTCGCAGATTGCTTCAAGGTGACGGAGAGAACAATGATGACGCCTCCCTGTACCATTATACGGCGGTGGCTGCCAGCAATACGGGAAGATATCCAGAAGCCCGTCGGTTGTGGTGCCATTTGCAAAAGCAGGATGCTTCCTCGGAAGTTCCACGGTTCTTCCTGTCCCGGCTGGAGGAGCTCCAGCAGGAGGGTACACCGCTACAAGTACTCAGCTACCATTATCACCTCCCCTTTGAGGAACAATTCCGCATGTGGGAGAAGTTCGGAGCTGACCAGGTGCCTGACAGTATGAAGCGGGACCCGCTAATTAGGTCTTCCTTCTTCTGGGCGTTGCGCCACGGTGATCGAGCGACCCAGTTTCAAGTCATTCAGGCACTAAGCCTGATCGGTGACGATGAGGTGCGGCAGGCATTGGAATCCTTCGTAGAAGACCCGGATCAGGAAGGCGAGTTGAAACGGCGCGCCTTGCAAGTGCTGCAAGAGCTGACGGAGCCGTCAGTTAAGGACATACAGGAGGCAAATCAGGAAAGAGAACGACTTCTGCAACCAGAGTCAGAGAAGGTTCACCACGTATCCGAAGATGAGGTGTCTGCCCATTCAACTGTCCATCCGAAATGGCAGGCAGTGCTGGATAAGGTACTTGCCGTTATGAGCAAGCCGTCTGATCCGGTCATGCAGCGCGATTTGAGGTCACTTTGGCTGGAATATCTGGATCGGCTTGCCCCAGAAGCTCCGATTGTTCAGCATACTGAGGGATGGGCAGCGGCGCTGGAATACTTGACAGCCAAAATGCATCATCATTCGGTGACCTATCAGGAAGTAGCTGACCGTTATGGTATTTCCGTATCGACCGTAAGTCGCTATGCACGCCAGATTGACAACGTGTGCGGTATCAAGCAGAAGATGAAACAGCCGCTCTCCACGTTTAAAAAGCAGGTTTAAGACCTGCTACAAACACGATTTAGAAGGAGGCAACAAACGTATGTATAATTCCATAATTATTGGTACAGGTCCTGCAGGCTACACAGCCGCTATTTATTTGGCGCGCGCGAACATGAATCCACTGATCATTGAGGGAATGCAGCCCGGCGGACAGCTTACCACAACGACCGAAATTGAAAATTTCCCGGGTTTTGAGCAAGGCATCCTCGGACCTGAGTTGATGGATAACATGCGCAAGCAGGCCGAACTTTTTGGCGCTGAATTTACTTCCGGCTGGGTAGAGGAAGTGGATTTCAGCAAGCGCCCATTTAAAGTGAAGGTAGAGGGAAAAGGCATCATTGAGGCGAAGTCGGTGATTATTGCCACAGGCGCGTCCGCCAGATATCTCGGTATTCCGGGTGAACAGGACAATGTAGGACGCGGAGTCAGCACTTGCGCGACCTGCGACGGCTTCTTTTTCCGTGGGAAAAAGATCGTTGTAGTGGGCGGAGGCGATTCAGCCATGGAGGAAGCCAGCTTCCTGACCCGGTTTGCTTCCAGCGTAACCTTGGTTCACCGTCGCGATGAGCTGCGGGCGTCTAAAATTATGCAGGATCGCGCACGGGAAAATGAAAAAGTACATTGGGCGTTAAACCGGACTCCTGTGGAGGTCGTAACGGGAGAAACGGGATTAAAGGGCTTGAAGGTACACAATAATGAAACGAACCAGGATGAGTTGATCGAGGCAGATGGTGTGTTCGTGGCCATCGGACATACGCCTAATACAGGCTTCCTGAACGGTCAAATCAGTACAGACGATCTTGGCTATATTCAAGTGAAGCCAGGAACGACAGAAACGAACATTCCCGGGGTGTTTGCCTGCGGGGACGTGCAGGATAACCGTTATCGTCAAGCCATTACGGCTGCGGGAACGGGCTGTATGGCGGCTATGGACTGCGAGAAATATCTCGAAGGCAGCGCCGTTCATGACTGGAGCGAAACACTGGATCAATAAAGAAAGCTACAGGATACAATATGGCTAAGGTGAGGGCGAGGGTAGGCCCTGTTAAGCCGTGCCTTAGATTCAGGAAGAGAAAGCCTGCTGCATCTGCACAGGCCTTCTCCTTTTTATGGATGAAGAGACCTGAGGTTCCGCTAATCCTGTGCTTTCCAACAGGGAAGTGTCCTTGACCGTAACGGGGGCTTCAATTATAGTTGGAACGTAGGTAACTATTATGAAGTCAAGATTTTAAACATATATTTCATACACGGTTTTTAAGTAAACATAAAGGTGGCTTGGAACATGTCTGAAAGTGTCTATGTGGGTGTCGATTTGGGCGGTACAGCAATCAAGGTGGGCATTTGTAATGAAGACGGACAGCTTTTGCACACATACGAAGGACCAACGGAAACAGCTAAGGGTGTAGACGTTGTGATCAGCAATATCGAAAAATATGTGCGGCACATTGTTGAGCAATCTCCCTATGAATGGGATCAACTGAAGGGTGTCGGAGCGGGCGTTGCCGGTTTTACGAATGTTCGCGAAGGTATTATAGTCCTCGCTCCCAATATTGGCTTTCGTGACGTACCGATTCGTGCGCTGCTGGAGGAACGGATTGGCAAGCCTGTAAAAATAGACAATGATGCTAATGTCGCTGCACTTGGCGAAGCTTGGGCTGGGGCGGGCAAAGGCATAGAAAACTGCGTATGCTATACCCTGGGTACCGGTGTTGGCGGTGGTATTATTATTAATGGTAAAATATATCAAGGTTTCTCAGGCATGGCTGGAGAAATTGGTCATATGAGCGTTGTACCGGATCTGGAGGCTATTCAGTGTGGATGCGGCAAAATGGGTTGCCTGGAAACCGTATCTTCCGCAACGGGCATTATCCGTATGGCAAATGGCGCTGTGGAACGTGGAGATCGGACTTCCCTGGCGCTGGAAGCCCAAATCGCCGCCAAGGAAGTATTTGATGCGGCCAAGGCCGGGGATGAGGTCGCGCTGCGTATCGTGCAACGGGCTGCCTTTTATTTGGGGAAATCTATGGTAGCGGTTGCCACTGTGCTAAATCCGGAACTGTTTATTGTAGGCGGTGGTGTTTCCAAAGCGGGTGATTTCTTGTTCGAAGAGATGGGTCTGGTATTTAGCAGGCTGGCACCTGAGCCGCTCCAGCAAGGGGTATCTATTGTTCCGGCATCGCTTGGCAATGACGCGGGTATCGTAGGAGCAGCCGGATTGCTGCTGCGCTCCTGATCCATAGTTACTGACATAGAGTGAAGAAGCAAAGGGAGAGGGAAGTCCATATGACAGACAACTTAAAAAACGCTGCGCCGTGGGCAACACTCATTATTATTACGGGAATGTCAGGCGCAGGGAAGACCATTGCAGTGCAAAGCCTGGAAGACTTGGGCTTCTTCTGCGTTGATAATTTACCGCCTGTGCTGATTCCCAAATTTGCTGAATTAATTGAACAGTCCAACGGTAAGATAGGCAAAGTGGCGCTGGTGATTGACTTGCGCGGGCGAGAATTTTTTACGGCCTTGTCGGAATCATTGAACTATATTAAGGATCATTTTACGATTCATTGTGAAATTTTATTCCTGAATGCCAATGACGGTGTTCTCGTACAGCGATACAAGGAAAGCCGTCGCCGCCACCCGCTTGCTCCGGATGGTATGCCTCTGGACGGAATACGACTGGAGCGCAAAATGTTGGAGGAGCTGAAAAGCTCGGCAACACAGGTCATTGATACAAGTGTGATGAAGCCTGCAACTCTAAAGGCGCGAATTATTTCCCGATTTTCTCATCTGGAGAGCAGCATGCTTTCCGTAAACATTACCTCTTTCGGCTTCAAATATGGTATTCCTATTGATGCCGATCTTATATTTGACGTGCGTTTCCTGCCCAATCCTCACTATGTGGACCAATTGCGGCCACACACCGGGCAGGACAGCGATGTGTATGATTATGTTATGAAATGGCCTGAGACTCAGGCATTTCTGACCAAACTGTTGGATATGCTACATTTTTTGATTCCGCAATATCGCAAGGAAGGTAAGAGCCAGGTCATTATCGGTATCGGCTGTACCGGCGGTAAGCATCGTTCTGTCGCGATATCTGAATATTTAGGAAAAATGCTGGGTGCCAGTGAAACAGAATCCGTTTCTGTTTCACATCGGGATGCTGATCGCGACCGGCATTAAAGAGGTGAAAACATGAAAGAGACCGGATTACAACGGGAGCGCCCTCGTATTGTTGTTATGGGCGGCGGAACCGGCTTGTCCGTCATGCTGCGGGGGTTGAAACAAAAGCCGCTGGATATTACGGCTATTGTTACAGTCGCTGACGATGGCGGAAGCTCCGGGATATTGCGCAGTGAGCTGCAAATGCCCCCTCCGGGGGATATTCGTAATGTGCTGACTGCACTGGCTGATGTAGAGCCGGTGATGTCCGATATGCTGAAATACCGTTTCGGCGCAGGATCAGGCTTGGCAGGCCATAGTCTGGGTAACCTGATTTTGGCGGCGATGACCGATATATCGGGAGATTTTGTGACGGCGGTGCGTGAGCTTAGCCGTGTATTTGCTGTACGGGGGCGTGTGCTGCCGGCGGCTGAAGAAGGCGTTGTGCTGAGTGCCGAAATGGAGGATGGCACGGTGGTTACCGGTGAATCCAAAATCCCGGAAGCGGGCGGCAGAATCAAACGTGTTTTTCTTGAACCGACTCACGTGGAGCCGTTGCCTGAGGCTGTAGAGGCCATTAATGAGGCCGATGCGATCCTGATTGGTCCTGGCAGTCTGTACACCAGCATTTTGCCCAATCTACTCGTACCGAAGCTTGCAGAGGCTGTGGTGAAATCAGACGCTATCAAAATATTCGTCTGCAACGTGATGACTCAGCCGGGCGAAACGGATGGATATACAGTGGGGGACCACTTGCAGGCTATTTATGAGCATGTAGGGCATCATCTGTTTGATTATGTGATCGTCAATAATGGAGAAATTCCGCCTCAGGTACAGGAAATGTATGCCGAGCAGGGTGCCAAGCCAGTTCAAGTGGACATGGGTGAGCTGACCGGTCGGGGGTATAAAGTAGTGGCAGATACACTTGTTCTGTTCCACACCTATTTACGGCATGATGCCGACAAACTGAGCCAGCACATTTACCAATTGGTACAAAACTGGATATTAAGAAGGAGGTGAGCCCCTTGTCCTTTGCGGCACAAACCAAAAAAGAGCTTACGATGTTTGAAAGCCAGCCCTGCTGTGAAAAAGCGGAACTATCTGCGCTCATACGTATGCTCGGGTCCGTACAACTGTCCAATAAAAGGGTGATATTGGATGTGTCCACAGAAAATGCCGCGATTGCAAGGCGGATTTACTCCTTGATCAAAAAGCATTTTCAAGTTCATATCGAGCTGCTTGTACGGAAAAAAATGCGCCTGAAAAAAAATAACGTGTACATTGTCCGCATTCCAAGCGGTGTACAAGAGCTGTTAAAGGATCTTTACATCGTATCAGAAGGGTTCTTTTTCACGGACGGGATTAATCGGGATATCATTCGGAAAAACTGTTGTAAGCGGGCTTATCTGCGGGGCGCTTTTATGGCAGGTGGTTCTGTGAACAATCCGGAGGGATCGTCTTACCATCTGGAGATTTCCTCGATGTATGAGGAGCATTGTCAGGCGCTAGTCGATCTGGCGAATGAGTTTCATTTGAATGCGCGCTGCATTGAACGAAAAAAAGGCTTTATTCTCTACATCAAGGAAGGCGAAAAGATCATTGAGCTTCTCAGCATCATTGGGGCGCATCAGGCTTTGTTCAAATTCGAGGATGTCCGCATCATGCGCGATATGCGCAATTCCGTGAACCGGATTGTTAATTGTGAAACGGCTAATCTGAACAAGACGATTGGAGCTGCTGTCCGGCAAATTGAGAATATCAAGCTGCTGGGAAGGGAAGTTGGGCTGGATACGCTGCCAGATAAGCTGCGCGAGGTGGCAGAAATTCGTCTCGCCCATCCTGACTTGAATTTGAAAGAAGTCGGGGAAATGCTCAAAGGGGTCGTGAGTAAATCGGGTGTAAATCATCGACTTCGCAAAATTGACGAGATGGCTGACAAAATCAGGGGAGAAAACGGCCTGATTCCGTAAAAAGAGTGTCCGTGGGACTTTCAGCCACGTTTTTTAGTTTTTTTTCTAGTGTCTGTCCCGGGTTGATGTTATAATGTGATAAATAAAATGGAGTAAGTAATATCCAGATTTATTTGATGAGGGGGTAAGCTGACGTGTTAAAACATCCGGTAGTCGTACGCTTGAAAACAGGACTGCATGCTAGACCTGCTGCGTTGTTCGTACAAGAAGCGAATAAATATTCATCTGAGATTTTTGTGGAAAAAGAAGACAAAAAGGTTAATGCCAAGAGCATCATGGGTATTATGAGCCTTGCCATCAGTACAGGTACTGAAATTAACATTAGTGCTGAAGGTGCGGACGCTGAGCAGGCTGTAAACGCTTTAGTAAGTATGGTTAGTAAGGTAGAGCTGGAAAATCAATAAGCAAACATCTGCTTTGTGATATGATATATGCTCCTAGTGAAAAGCCCCTTCGGGGCTTTTTTTGTATCCAGAAAAAACAGAGTGGGCAATCTCACGTTGGCTGCTCCAATGTGGTCTCTTTGAATACTGCCGCTATGTTTGGCCCTGAGCTACAAGTAATTTACATCCTGTAAGTGGTACTTTGCTCGAAAATGTGGCGTCTAGCTGCAACCTTTTCCCTTCATTTCCGTCTAGAAGGTACACACATCATCAAGAAAGAAGGCAGATATGATGAAACATTGGACAAAAGCTGCAAACACAGCAGTACTGGCAGGAGTATTATTGGCAGGAGGAGTAGCGGGAGGATTGTGGACAGGAGCAGATCGCGCCTATGCCGCGTCAACAGCTACGGCGGTAAGCAGTTTGATTAATGTGAGTGGAAGCGGGGAAGTATTGGTTAAGCCCGATATTGCCTATCTATCCATCGGCGTGCAATCTGAAGGAAATACAGCAGCCGCTGCCCAAAAAGCCAACGCCGCTAAAATAAGTAAGGTCACACAACTGCTGAAAGAAAAGTGGAGCATCAGTGCGGGCGACATTCAGACGAGCCAGTTCTACGTGCAGCCTAACTATACCTATGACGAAAAAGGAGGACAGAAGCTCAAGGGTTATATTGCCAACCATACGCTTTCTGTCAAATACCGTAATTTGGATAATATAGGTCAATTACTGGATGAGGCCTCACAGTCTGGAGCGAACGACGTGGACAGTGTGCGTTTCTCGGTAGAAAACTCTTCAGCTTATGAAGAAGAAGCGATTGCCAAGGCGTTGGGAAATGCTCAATCCAAAGCCAGTGCTGTAGCCAAGGCAACCAAACGTGGGCTTGGAACTCTATTGAACGTAACGGTAGATGGAGGAAATACCCAAATCTTCACGCAACCTGAGGCTGCTATGAATAAGTCGCTCTTGGATACAAATGGCGGAACAGAGATACAGTCCGGTCAAGTGACTGTGAAAGTCCAAGTGTCGGCACAATACGAATTGAACTAACGTACAGATTATAACGAAGCCACAAGCGCCCTGCTTTATTTGCAGGATGGCTTGCTGGCTTTTTTATATGTCCAGACTATTTTGTAATGAGTCTGTAACAGCTGGGGATTACTAGATGTACAGATTGAAATCGGAGAGTGTACAAATTGTAAACTACCAACATCGGGGTATAGATATAATAAATAAAGTAATCAATACACATAGAGTACAACACATCTACAACGGGAGGAATACTTCATATGAACAAGTATATGGAAAAATGGGGCTCCGCACTGCTGGTAGCGGGATTTTTAGCAGGAGTCGCAGTTATTCCCGTTTCCTATATTGAGGCAGCATCGACTGAACAGCAGGCTACAGTACAGCAACCAGGTATTTCTATCCAATGGAACGGTAAAACGTTGGCGATCAAAGGGATTCAGGTGAACGGAAGCACACTGATTCCGGTAGCAGTATTGCGCGACAGCCTGGGAATTCCGGTGAGCTATGATGTCAAAACAGCGACTTATACCGTAGGTAGCGGGTACAATAAGCTTTTCATCATGTCTTCTTCCTCGGGCACTTATGTCAATATCAATGGAATCAACACGCGTAGCATGGATGCCAAGAAGATCGGCGGGAAGCTCTATATTCCGATGAGCCTGCTAAAAGATTATCTCGGAATAGATGCTCAGTGGAATGCAGATCAGAAAACTGTAACCTTAAGCAAAAGCCAGCTAAATCCGATCACGATTACTTCCCAATTCCTTGCAGTTACAAGTGACTCGAAGGTGTCTTACAAGGTCAAATACCCACAAATCAGTGGTAGTCAGTTGGAAACCGAAGCTCAGCAGGCGATTAACGGTGTGCTTAAAAAGTATGCGGAAGAGGTGCTGGCAGCAGGTAAAAAGCAAGTGGCTGAGGGAGACGCTACGGCGCAAAGACCGTATGAGTTTGGCAATGATTTTGCAATTGCCTATAACAAGGATGGTATTCTGAGTGTAATTATGCAGGATTACTCGTATACAGGTGGTGCACATGGCATGACTGCCCGTAAAGGATACACATTCTCGCTGTCCGATGGCAAACTGCTTCAATTGTCTGACGTACTGAAAGCAAATCCCAATTACAAACAATTTCTCAATAACGACCTGAAGAAAAAAATTAATGGTTCAATGGTGAATGAAGGCGGCTTTGGTAACTTCCAGGGTATTTCCGCTAATCCGAATTTCTATGTAACGAATAGCAGTGTGACGATTGTATTTGATTTATATGATTATGGGCCTTATGCGTATGGCATTCCTGAGTTCACTTATTCGTTTGCTCAATTGTTGCCTCAAGGCGGCAAGCCTTTTGCGGGGAAGAATGAATAGTAGAAATTAAAAAAAGCTGCCTACCGGATAAGATCATCCGGGGCAGCCTTTTTGGTTTACCAGCTATTCAGAGGCCATAAGTCGTTCTCTTATACACCTTCTGGAGAGGAGCTAGTTAGCACTTTATCAATAATACCGTATTCCTTGGCATCATCAGCGGACATGAAATAGTCACGATCTGTGTCTTTTTCAATGCGTTCCAGTGGTTGGCCTGTGCGATCTGCGAGAATGCGGTTCAATTTGTCGCGCATTTTCAGAATGCGGCGGGCGCGGATTTCAATATCCGTTGCTTGACCTTGTGCGCCACCCAGCGGTTGGTGAATCATAATCTCGCTGTTTGGCAAAGCAAAACGTTTGCCCTTGGCACCTGCGTTCAGCAAGAACGCACCCATAGAAGCCGCCATACCTACACAAATCGTAGACACGTCAGGTTTAATGTATTGCATCGTATCGAAAATGGCCATACCGGCTGTGATCGAACCGCCAGGGCTGTTAACATACAAGTGAATGTCTTTTTCAGGATCTTCGGCAGCCAAAAACAGCATTTGCGCAATAATAGAGTTGGCTACTACGTCATTGACGTCCGAGCCCAACAAAATAATGCGATCCTTCAACAGTCTGGAATAAATGTCATAGGCGCGTTCGCCGCGGTTACTTTGTTCTACTACCATAGGAACATAGCTCACGTCAAAAAACCTCCCTTTAATATCGTTAATGGATTTGGTGGACATGCCGATTACACGTCCCTATTTTATAAACTGTTACCGTATTAACCACATAATAAACAATTTCAAACAAAAAGTCAAAGAAAGTCAAACTAATGGTCAAAAAAAAAGAGCCCTCTGCGCTCTTCTTGGTTAAAACAGTATATAGAAGCATTTAAACATTCATTTAAAATGGCGCGCCCGCGAGGAATCGAACCTCGATCTCAGGCTCCGGAGGCCTACGTCATATCCGTTGGACCACGGGCGCACAGTGAATCAATACAATTAACAAGCTGATTTATAAGCTAAGTTGGAAACAAAGATGATTATATGATATACAGCAGTGAATTGCAAGCTTTTATTAAATGCGCATATTCAGACAAAAGGTTGAGAAATATAGTTCAGATAGACTTGCATGTGAAGTAAATATTGGGTAAGATATACGTGGGACTTAAAAAGTTTACATGGGACGTTTTAAGACCAGTTATTGATATAGTAAGTTAGAAACAGAACTTAGAAGTGTGCGGGAGTGGAAAGCATGCGAAAGATATTGGAAATACAGAAGCAGCTTCTGCCCGACCTTTTGGATGTTTTGAAAAAAAGGTACACGATCCTGCATCAGATTATGCTGTCCGATATCATTGGACGCAGAACGCTGGCGGCTTCACTGAACATGACCGAGCGCGTGTTGCGCGCCGAAACCGATCTTCTTAAAGCCCAAGGACTGATTGAGATTGAGAGTGTGGGTATGAAGGTGAGCAAAGCAGGACTGGATCTGCTGGAACAGCTTGAGCCGATTGCGAAAAACTTGTTCGGCCTGTCCCAATTGGAGGAACAGATCCGCCAAGCCTATGGTTTGAGGAAGGTGGTTGTCGTTCCAGGGGATTCGGATGCTTCTCCTTTAAAGAAGCAGGAGCTGGGCCGTGCTGGGGCAAAAGCGCTGTTGAGTGTTATGGACGACGAGGATGTGGTCGCCGTAACAGGTGGCACGACGATTGCGGACGTGGCGAACCAACTGACACTACCTGCTAATGGCCCACTTAAGGGCGGATGGTTCGTGCCGGCACGCGGGGGGTTGGGAGAAAGCATGGAAATGCAGGCCAACACAATTGCTTCCACAATGGCTCGCAAGGTCGGTTCACAATACCGTCTGCTCCATGTACCAGATTTGCTCAGCAATCATGCTTACAATTCCCTGCTTGATGATACGAATATTCAGGATATTTTGAGCCTGATTCGAGAGAGTCGGATCATCATTCACGGGATAGGTGACGCCATAACGATGGCACGAAGACGCAAGCTTGACCCCGAAACCTTTGCCCAGATCAGTAGCGAGGGCGCGGTTGCCGAATCGTTTGGCTATTATTTTAACGAAGACGGCGCCGTTGTTCACAGAATGCTAACGCTTGGACTCCGTTTGGAGGATATCGGGCGTACTGAGACGGTTCTAGGTGTAGCTGGGGGTAAAAGTAAGGCGGCCGCTATTCATGCAGTACTACGTTTCGGGCAGGAAGATATTCTTGTCACCGACGAAGGCGCTGCTACTGAAATTGTAAGCCATTATTTGAGTGGTAAAAAGGATCTATGAATTGTGTTGTCTTGACGGGCCTTCGGGTCTGTCTTGAATATATAAACTAAAAGAAATTTGGGAGGAACTCACTTATGACAGTTAAAGTTGGTATTAATGGTTTCGGACGTATTGGACGCCTTGCTTTCCGCCGGATTCAAAATGTGGAAGGCATTGAAGTAGTAGCAATCAATGACTTGACAGATTCCAAAATGCTGGCACATCTGTTGAAATATGATACAACACAAGGTACTTTTCAAGGAGAAGTAGAAGTACACGATGGCTTCTTCAAAGTTAACGGTAAAGAAGTTAAGGTTTTGGCTAACCGTAACCCTGAAGAACTGCCTTGGGGAGACCTGGGCGTAGATATCGTTCTGGAATGCACAGGTTTCTTCACAACTAAAGAAGCTGCTGAGAAACATTTGAAAGGCGGCGCTAAAAAAGTTGTTATCTCCGCTCCAGCTACTGGCGACATGAAGACTGTCGTTTACAATGTAAACCATGAAATTCTGGACGGTACTGAAACTGTAATCTCCGGTGCTTCTTGCACAACGAACTGCCTGGCTCCTATGGCTAAAACACTGCAAGACAAATTTGGTATCGTTGAAGGCCTGATGACTACAATTCATGCTTACACTGGTGACCAAAACACTTTGGATGCTCCGCATGCTAAAGGTGACTTCCGTCGTGCTCGCGCAGCAGCTGAAAATATCATTCCTAACACAACTGGTGCTGCTAAAGCCATCGGTCTGGTAATCCCTGAACTGAAAGGTAAACTGGACGGCGCGGCTCAACGTGTTCCAGTAGCGACAGGTTCCCTGACTGAGCTGGTAACAGTTCTGGAGAAAAACGTCACTGTTGAAGAAATCAACGCAGCGATGAAGGAAGCTTCCGATCCTGAAACTTACGGCTACACTGAAGACGAGATCGTTTCTTCTGACATTAAAGGTATCACTTTCGGTTCTTTGTTTGATGCAACTCAAACTAAAGTCCTGACTGTTGGCGACAAACAACTGGTGAAAACTGTAGCTTGGTATGACAATGAAATGTCCTACACTGCACAATTGATCCGTACGTTGGAATACTTCGCTAAATTGGCTAAATAAGAACAGTCTTATCGCGCAACATCATAGAGCGGAAACAGGTTATTGTTTCCGCTCTTTATATATCAAAATGTGCCTTAAATTCCTGTTTCGTAAAATTATAAAGGTGCGGAGGAATATGGAGATGAACAAAAAAAGCGTACGTGATATAGAACTGAATGGAAAACGGGTGTTTGTTCGTGTAGATTTTAACGTTCCGGTTGAGGACGGTAAAATTACGGATGATAAGCGTATTCGTGAAACCTTGCCAACGATTAACTACCTGATTGAAAAAGGTGCAAAAGTTATTTTGGCGAGTCACTTTGGACGTCCAAAAGGCCAGGTCGTTGAATCCATGCGTCTGACTCCTGTTGGCGTGCGTTTGTCTGAACTGCTCAAAAAGCCTGTTGTTAAAGTGGACGAAGCAGTTGGTGAGGCTGTTAAAGCGAAAGTGGCTGAACTGCAAAATGGTGATGTACTGTTGCTTGAAAATGTACGTTTCTATGCAGGAGAAGAGAAAAATGACCCTGAACTGGCGAAGCAATTTGCTGAACTGGCTGACATTTTCGTGAATGACGCATTCGGTGCAGCGCATCGTGCTCATGCTTCCACAGAAGGAATCGCGCATCTTCTTCCGGCTGTTTCCGGCTTGCTGATGGAGAAAGAATTGTCTGTAATCGGTAAAGCTCTTTCAAACCCAGATCGTCCTTTTACAGCCATTATCGGCGGTTCCAAAGTAAAAGACAAAATCGATGTGATCGATAACCTGCTGAACATTGCAGATAACGTAATCATTGGCGGCGGTTTGGCTTATACATTCTTAAAAGCTCAGGGCTACGAAGTGGGTCAATCCCTGCTGGATGAATCCAAACTGGACGTAGCTCTTGGATTTATTGAGAAGGCGAAGAAGCTTGGCAAAAACTTCTATCTTCCAGTGGATATTGTTATTTCTGACGATTTCAGCGCTACAGCGAACACTAACATAGTGGACATCGACGGTATTCCTGCGGATTGGGAAGGTTTGGATATCGGACCGAAAACAAATAAAATCTATGCAGATGTTATCAAAAACTCCAAATTGGTTGTTTGGAATGGACCAATGGGTGTATTTGAAATGGAGCCTTTCGCTGGCGGTACGCGTGAAGTAGCAGAAGCTTGCGCAACAACAGAAGCATACACCATCATTGGTGGCGGTGATTCAGCGGCTGCGGCTGAGAAATTCCATCTGGCTGACAAAATGGATCATATCTCTACTGGCGGCGGCGCATCCCTGGAATTTATGGAAGGCAAAGCACTTCCGGGTGTTGTTGCACTCAACGATAAGTAATCAAACGCACTGCGCGTAATAAACGCTTAGGGCACCTAATAGTTAGGAGTTGAAACCATTGAGAACACCGATTATCGCGGGTAACTGGAAGATGTTTAAAACCGTACCAGAAGCTAAAACTTTCATCGAAGAGATCAAAGGCAAAGCAGAGGTTGCAGGAGTGGAAAGCGTGATTTGCGCACCATTTACGAACCTTCCTGCTCTGGTTGAAGCAGTAAAAGGTACATCTATCAAAATCGGCGCACAAAACTTGCACTTTGCAGAAGACGGCGCATTTACAGGTGAAATCAGCGGCGGGATGCTGAAAGATCTGGGCGTAGACTACGTTGTGATCGGACACTCCGAGCGTCGTGAATATTTTAACGAAACAGACGAAACGGTGAACAAAAAGGTTCATGCGGCATTCCGCCACGGCCTGACTCCAATCGTATGTGTAGGCGAAAAACTGGAAGAACGTGAAGCGGGTCAAACCAAAGAGGTTGTAAAAGTGCAAACTGTAGCAG
This sequence comes from Paenibacillus sp. NPDC055715, assembly GCF_053617595.1. Classification (NCBI taxonomy): domain Bacteria; kingdom Bacillati; phylum Bacillota; class Bacilli; order Caryophanales; family Paenibacillaceae; genus Paenibacillus; species Paenibacillus sp. NPDC055715. The sequence goes on along the minus strand of NZ_JBSHGA010000013.1, from coordinate 60,904 downwards.
CTTTTGCTGGTTTGGCTAAAGATCAGGCTGCACAAGTGGTTGTTGCTTATGAGCCAATCTGGGCAATCGGAACAGGTAAATCCTCCACTTCGCAGGATGCGAATGAAGTCATTTCCTACATCCGCAGTATCCTGAGAGAACTGTACGATGAAAATACAGCAAATGCTGTACGGATTCAGTACGGTGGCAGCGTGAAACCTGAAAATGTGGCCGAGTACCTGGGCCAAAGCGACATCGACGGCGCACTCGTAGGCGGCGCTAGTCTTCAACCAGCGTCTTACATCGCACTTGTTGAGGGGGCGAAGTAAGATGACAGTACCCAAACCGGTAGCCTTAATTATTATGGACGGATTCGGACTGCGCGAAACTGTGGAAGGCAATGCGGTTGCACAGGCGAACAAGCCGAACTACGACCAATACTTAAGACAATACCCTCATTCGACGCTTACAGCGTCTGGTGAAGCGGTAGGTCTGCCGGAAGGGCAAATGGGTAACTCCGAAGTAGGTCACCTGAACATCGGCGCAGGCCGGATTGTATATCAGAGTTTGACCCGTATTTCGAAGTCCATTCGCGAAGGCGAGTTCTTCCAGAATGAAACTTTGCTTAAAGCAGTGCAGCATGCCAAAAAGAACAACACGAAGCTTCATCTGTACGGACTATTGTCCGATGGTGGCGTGCATAGCCATATTAGCCATCTGTTTGCTATGCTGGATCTGGCGAAAAAAGAAGGTTTAACAGAAGTATACATTCATGCATTTATGGATGGACGCGATGTTATGTCTGACAGTGGCGTGGACTTCATGCAGCGGCTGATCGCCAAAATTCAGGAAGTGGGTATTGGTAAAATCGCGACTGTACAAGGACGCTATTATGCCATGGATCGCGACAAACGTTGGGAACGTGTAGAGAAATCTTACCGTGCAATCGTGTACGGCGAAGGTCCTCAATATACAGATCCAATGGAAGCATTGAAAGAATCGTATGAAAAATCGGTGTTCGACGAATTTGTGGAGCCGACGGTTATTGTGAAGGCTGATGCAAGCCCTGTAGGGCTGGTCGAAAGCAATGACTCAGTAATCTTCCTGAATTTCCGTCCTGACCGTGCGATTCAATTGTCTCAGGTATTCACGAATGCGGACTTCCGTGGCTTTGATCGTGGACCGAAATTTCCAAAAGATTTGCACTTTGTTTGCCTGACATTGTTCAGTGAAACGGTTGAAGGCTTTGTAGCCTACGAACCGAAAAACCTGGATAACACATTTGGTGAAGTATTGGTGCAGAACAATAAAAAGCAATTGCGTATTGCCGAGACCGAAAAATATCCGCACGTTACCTTCTTTTTCAGTGGCGGACGCGATGTGGAGCTGCCTGGCGAAACTCGTATTTTGATCAATTCGCCTAAAGTGGCTACATATGACTTGCAGCCGGAAATGAGTGCGTACGAGGTTGCGGATGCTGCTGTTAAGGAAATCGAAGCCGACAAGCATGATGCCATTATCCTGAACTTTGCCAATCCGGATATGGTTGGACACTCCGGCATGCTGGAGCCAACGATCAAGGCGGTAGAGACGACGGATGAATGTGTTGGACGTGTTGTTGATGCGGTTAAAGCCAAAGGCGGCGTTGTTATCATCATTGCCGACCATGGTAACGCGGATATGGAAATTGACGAGCAGGGACGTCCGTTCACAGCTCACACAACCAATCCGGTTCCGTTCATTTTAACTGACGAAAATATCGTTTTGCGTGAGCATGGAATACTCGCTGACGTAGCTCCAACGCTTCTGGATTTGATGCAGCTTCCGCAGCCTGCGGAAATGACAGGAAGATCTATGATTGCATCCCGCAAGTAAGCTTGATTTAATAAGTATAGGCTTGACCAATAAATCATGATCGACAAAGGAGATTAAGTACAAATGACTATTATTTCTGACGTGTATGCTCGCGAAGTCCTCGATTCCCGTGGTAACCCCACTGTTGAAGTTGAAGTATATCTGGAATCCGGCGCTATCGGTAGTGCCATCGTTCCTTCCGGTGCCTCCACTGGCGCTCACGAAGCTGTAGAGCTTCGTGATAACGACAAATCCCGTTACCTGGGTAAAGGTGTTCTTCAAGCTGTTAAAAACGTGAACGAAATCATCGCTCCTGAAGTGATCGGCATGGATGCTGTAAACCAAGTGGAAATTGACACATTGATGATCAAACTTGATGGAACACATAACAAAGGTAAACTGGGTGCAAACGCGATTCTGGCTGTATCCATGGCTGTAGCTCGCGCTGCTGCTGAAGCTCTGGGGCTGCCACTGTACACTTACCTGGGCGGATTCAACGCTAAACAATTGCCAGTACCAATGATGAACATCGTTAACGGTGGCGCTCATGCCGACAACAACGTTGACGTACAAGAGTTCATGGTTCTGCCTGTAGGCGCTCCTACTTTCAAAGAAGCTCTGCGTATTGGGGCAGAAATCTTCCACAACTTGAAATCCGTACTGAACTCTAAAGGTTTGAACACAGCTGTTGGTGATGAAGGCGGTTTTGCTCCTAACTTCAAATCCAACGAAGAAGCTCTGTCCACTATTATCGAAGCGATCGAAAAAGCTGGTTACAAACCAGGCGTTGACGTATTCCTCGGTATGGACGTTGCTTCCACTGAGTTCTACAAAGATGGAAAATACACACTGGAAGGCGAAGGTAAATCCTTTACTTCTGCTGAGTTCGTCGACCTGCTTGCTTCTTGGGTTGACAAATACCCGATCATCACCATCGAAGATGGTTGCTCCGAAGATGACTGGGAAGGTTGGAAATTGCTCACTGAAAAACTGGGCAACAAAATCCAATTGGTTGGTGACGACCTGTTCGTAACTAACACAGAGCGTCTGGCTAAAGGTATCGAAGAAAACATCGGTAACTCCATCCTGATCAAAGTAAACCAAATCGGTACGCTGACTGAAACATTCGACGCTATCGAGTTGGCTAAACGTGCAGGATACACAGCTGTAATTTCTCACCGTTCTGGTGAATCCGAAGACAGCACAATTGCTGATATCGCTGTTGCAACAAATGCAGGCCAAATTAAAACAGGTGCGCCTTCCCGTACTGACCGTATTGCGAAGTACAACCAATTGCTCCGCATTGAGGATCAACTGGGTGAACTGGCTCAATACCACGGCCTGAAATCTTTCTACAACCTGAAAAAATAATATTACGCAAAGATGCTGACGGTGGTCAGGCTGCTGTGATTCAAGAACACGGGGTCTGAGCGCTCTAAACCATTTACGTAATTAAAAAACCGACCTGTTCGCTAACGTGAGCAGGTCGGTTTTTTGTTTTTTCTTCATATGATGTCAGTTATACTCTTTTGCAAGGCCTAATGGAGTGGCTCGGTATAGCTGGTTGTTATCTACTGGAAGCTGTGGTAGAATAAAAATAGTGTTTTGCGTTAATTTCCGGCTATTTATAACATGATATGATCATGTTTTTATAAAAGAGGCTGTGTTGTTTTGCAAAACAGATGATTAGCTCAGGAGGTGGGATTTTTCATGGAAATCTTTTTGAAATTGCTGCTCATTGTATTCTCGATTGCTGTTATTGCGGTTGTTTTACTGCAAAAGGGGAGAAGCGCAGGCTTGTCCGGTGCCATCTCTGGCGGTGCTGAGCATCTGTTCGGCAAGACAAAAGCTCGCGGTATGGATTTGATTTTGCAGCGCGTGACTGCTGTTTTGGGTGCGGGCTTTATGATCGTTTCTGTTGTGGTTGCATTTTTTTCAAAATAAGTTAAATAATAACCTTAGGCCTTCGTTTCACGGGAAACGGGGGCTTTTTTGGATTTTAGACAGGCGGGGATGCCGTCGATTAAATACGTGTATACTAGGAATGAGTTATATGAAGAGCCTTGTATCACAAACAAGGACCATGCGGATTATTACTGAAAATTAAAGGTCACCCGAGGTGGACGATATTATGATAACAGAGCAACAATTACTTGATTTTATGCGCGAGACCGCATACAAACCTATGACTTACCAGGAGCTTGAGCAGCATTTTGAAATTAAGGACGCGGCCGATTTTCGCGAATTCCTTAAGCTTTTGAACGCGCTGGAGGAAGACGGTAAAATTCTGTTGACCCGCACAAACCGCTATGGTGTGCCGGAACGGATGGATTTGCAGCGCGGACGTTTGCAGGCTCATGCCAAGGGCTTTGCTTTTCTGATCCCAGAGGACCGGGAGCACCCGGATGTGTACATTCATGCTAATGACTTGAAGAGTGCAATGAATGGAGACACGGTACTGGTAAGAGTGACGTCGAAGGGACCTTCGGGTGGTCGATTGGAAGGCGAAGTCGTGCGGATCGTGAAGCGAGCAGTGCTACAGGTGGTAGGCGTGTTCCAGAGCCATGAAGCGTACGGTTTTGTTTTGCCGGATGATAAGCGCATTAACCGGGATATTTTTATTCCAAAAGCCAGCTCCAATGGAGCCGTAAACGGTCAGAAGGTCGTTGTGCGCATTGTGAGCTATCCAGAAGGACGAGCTGCGGCGGAAGGCGAAGTGTTGGAGGTACTGGGTCACAAGGATGATCCGGGCGTCGATATTCTGTCGGTCATTCGCAAGCACCAGCTTCCGGAAGCTTTTCCCGATGAAGTGACAGAGGAAGCGGAAAAGGCTCCCGATGCAATTACGGAAGAAGAAATCGTACGTCAGGGGCGGCGCGATCTGCGCGATAAAACGATTGTTACGATTGATGGCGAGGATGCCAAGGATCTGGATGATGCGGTTAATGTAGAGCGTCTGCCGAACGGTAACTACCGTCTGGGCGTTCATATTGCCGACGTAGGGTATTATGTGCGCGAGAGTTCCAAGCTGGATCAGGAGGCGTATAACCGCGGTTGTAGCGTGTATTTGGTCGACCGTGTTATTCCTATGCTTCCGCATCGGCTTTCGAACGGGATTTGTTCCTTGAATCCGCAGGTGGATCGACTGACTTTGTCCTGTGAGATGGAATTCAATGAGCATATGAAGGTCGTAAAACATGATGTTTTCACTAGTGTCATTAAAACGAAGGAACGAATGACGTACACCAACGTTCGCAAAATCCTCGAAGAGGAAGATGCTAAACTGATGGAACGGTACAAGGATCTGGTGGAAGACTTCCGCACGATGAAAGAACTGGCGTTGAAGCTGCGAGTTAACCGGATGCGCCGGGGCGCGGTTGATTTTGACTTTGATGAAGCAAAAGTGATTGTGAACGATGAAGGCAAGGCCGTGGATATCGTTAAGAGAGAGCGTACCATTGCCGAGCAGATTATCGAAGAATTCATGCTGGCAGCCAATGAAACGGTAGCCGAGCATTTTCATTGGCTCAAAGTGCCGTTCCTGTACCGGATTCATGAGGACCCGGACCCGGAGAAGCTGCAAAACTTTATGGCTTTTGCCGCCAATTTTGGACACCAGATCAAAGGTCGGGGCAATTCTATTCACCCGCGTGCACTGCAAACGTTGCTGGAAGATATTCAGGGTACGAAGGAGCAAACGGTGCTTAGCACCATGATGCTGCGTTCGATGAAGCAAGCGAAGTATGATGCGGAGTCGACAGGACATTTTGGACTGGCTGCGGAGTATTATTCTCATTTTACATCGCCGATTCGTCGTTACCCTGACTTGGTGATTCACCGTGTCATTCGTGAGGTATTGGAAAATGGCGGGGCTCTAACAGCGGAGCGCCAGGAGTATTTGACTGCACGGATGCCAGATATTGCGCAGCAATCTTCAGAACGTGAGCGTGTGGCTGTGGATGCAGAGCGCGATACGGAGCAGATGAAAAAGGCTGAATACATGCTGGACAAGGTCGGCGAGGAATTCGAGGGGATCATCAGCAGCGTAACCAGCTTTGGCATGTTCATTGAGCTGGACAATACGGTGGAAGGTCTGACACGCCTGAGTGCGCTTACGGACGACTATTACCATTTTGACGAGCAGCATATGGCGTTGATTGGTGAACGTACGTCCAAGGTGTTCCGCATCGGGGACGAAGTTAAGGTTCGCGTCGCGCGCGTGAATATGGAAGATTACACGATTGATTTTGAACTCGTCGATATGAAGCAGCAGCAACGCCGTGAGCGCACGGGTGGTTCAAAGCCAGGCGCTGGCTTTGCGCGTGGCGGTGAGGGCCGAGGTAAAGGAAAGCCCCATGAGGGGCGCGACCGTAAGGGCGGCAAGGGCAAGGCTGGCAGAGAGCGTAAAGGCGGTCGTGATGCTGCTGGGAAGCCTAAAGAAGCTGGCACAGGGGTTGTAGGCGGCGGAATTAGCACCGCAGGTCGTGTGGGCCGTAGCGGCGGAAATGGAGCAGGAGCGGGCTCAGCCAGCGGTTTCGGTTTTGGCAGCGGCAAGGGCGGTTACAATTCGCCAGCATCAGGTGCGAGTAAACGTAAGAAGAAGACGTCTGCCAGCGGTGTTTTTATCGGCGGAGCCGCTACACCAGGTAGTGATGCCAGCCCAAGCGGTGATGGCGCTGCACGCCGTAAGCGGAAGAGCAAGGGGAACGGTGGTGGCGGTAATAGCACCGCTGGATTTGTGCGGAAAAAGAAGAAGTAAGTGAAGGTAGCTTGCTTGTTGAATAGATGGAGCTTTTGAGTCAGTGTATTAAGCTGGTCGGGGGCTTGGGTTTTCGGCGGTTTCTGTCTGATGTTTTGGACGGAGGCCGCTTCGTTTTAAAGACTTGACCTTTCTTGCTTTTACCGTCTGGATTTTGTTACAATGTAGTTCTAAGCCGCTCATTTGCAGTTCTTTAGTGAACGGGCTGGAGTTTTCTTTTTACAAATAGATTACATTAGGAACAAGGAGTGGTATTCATGGGTAAGAAGGCAGACGGGAAAGTGCTCGCCCAGAACAAAAAAGCTTCCCATGACTATTTTATCGAGGACACCTACGAGGCGGGCATGGTGTTAACGGGAACGGAAATTAAGTCTTTGCGCAATGGTCGCTCTAATATCAGTGATGCGTTTGCTACCATTCGTAATGCTGAAATTCACATCCACAACATGCATATTAGTCCTTTTGAACAAGGCAATCGTAACAATCCGACCGATCCGACGCGTACACGTAAGCTACTGCTGCACAAAGAGCAGATTCGCAAGCTTATTGGTTTGTCCAAACAGGAAGGCTACACGATTGTGCCGTTAAAGATTTATGTTCGCAACGGCTATGCCAAGCTGTTACTTGGACTCGGTAGAGGTAAAAAGCAGTACGACAAACGTGATGCTGCGGCTAAACGCGATGCTCAGCGTGATATCCAACGCGTTTTGCGTGAGAAGCAGAAAATTGCGAGATAACGTAGCTTGAGTGGGCAGACGAAGTGAAGCCAGCGCGTGTTTGGGATAATTGAGCTAGTTTTATAGCAGATGCTTCGTTGTCACTTGAATTATAAGACATGGTACAAATTACGTGAATAAGCTACTTGTTCCTGTAATGGTGCTATTTTATACAGCTTTAATGGCTTCATTTCGTTTCGTTATAAAGTGTAATATGGTATACTAATGAAGTAGTAAGTTTTAATGTTTTTGTTCTTCTGAGTTTGTTCGACTGTTGAGTCTTAGGATTCAGCTTCCGATATAGTATCATGCATGCTTATGCTCCGGTATTTCCGGATTTATCCGTGGAGCCCTTTTATAATAAGGGGGCGTTTATGGATTCGACGGGGATAGTTCGAGCATGGGTAGCGGGTAGTGGGGACGCGTCCGCTTCATCAACGCTAAAGCCTATTAAACGGCAAACAACAAAACAACTACGCTTTCGCAGCCTAAGAAACTGTGTGCGTGCTTCTACCCAGCATCGTCCATGTGACTGGGATAGGGGCTAACAAATAGTGGAATACGCTGTCTCATCTCCGCCTGCGGTGAGCTGAAGAAGACAATCAGGCTGACCCGAAGGGAATCCGGTGACAGGGAGTTTCTAGGGTGACATCAAAACTGTCACTACACCCGTAGAAGCTTATGTGTCGTTATCTTCGGACAGGGGTTCGACTCCCCTCGCCTCCATTTAAAAAACCCGCTCACTGAGCGGGTTTTTGCTTTTTATTACGCAAAATTGCAGACCGAATGTAGACATGAAATGATTAAGTGTCAAATTGTACTAGGACTTGTAGACATTATGCCTACAAACTCGGCTTATAAATTTTATGCACTGGATACAAATCATTTGGTATTGACCTTTCATTTGTACAAGCTAAATTTGAAGGGGAATAGAGCAGGTAGAAAGAAGGCTTGGCAAGCAGGTTGACATGGTATTGACTCCATTTCTATAGAAAAATAGCGACGGTATCGACGTTGGCGTAGGATGACGCTTTCGTCGGTACCGTCGTTTTTTAAAGTTCAAGGGGTGTGATTATTTGCCCTTAAAGAGAAAAAGAAGCATCTGGTGTGTGCTCTACATGATGATTTCTTTTTTGGCTAAGACGGATTTAGTTTGATCGGTAGTCCGTTCCTATCCATCCTTTTTTCCATATTAATTTCAGGAATATACATTGAAAATAACGCATGGGATGGTTCTTTCTGTAAACAAAATCTCTATTCTGGCCGATACATACATAAGATGGGCTATTGTTAAATATGCCCTCTTACTTTTGTGTTTTAAAGTAAACTTTCATCTTTTCAAGAAGAAGGGACTACCTCTATGAACTATATGGACGAGCATATCCTAAGTCTCAAAAATAAGTTTAATCATGATGTAGCATCTAATAACGTAAATACGAATCGATCTCAAGCTGATGTACCCGATCAGGACAACTCCGCTGCTGAACAAAACAGGGTGCTGCGGATGGGGGATGAGCTGATCCCGTTGGAATGGAAAACGATTTTGGATGGACAAATGGCGGTTAGCATCCCCCAATTTTTTATCTTGATGCCACTGGAGCAAGCCCGATTTAAATATCCTTCGGAACATCGTCCACAGATCATTTATACCTCTTTGGACGGCACGGTAAATGTCACCTTTAATCCGACAGAATCAGCTTTGGAGGTGGACGGGCTTCCAGGGTTTGTAGAACAAATGGCGGAGGTACTGCGGTCTGTACAACCCATTCGTAACTGGATCGGTACGGAAATGATCGTGAATCGTTCCGGGCTGTCCATCGGAATCATCCGCTTTGTAGCCGCAGGTGTGGATACAAATTTGTACAATGAAATACTGCTGTTTATCCATAAAGGACAGGTGATGATGGGCACATTTAACTGTATGGAATCGGACTTGGAAGCGTGGTTGCCTGTGGTAGAAAATACAGTGCAATCGCTCCAGAGGCTGCCGATTCCCTCGAGTTCCACATTTGAGAAAGGAGTGGATTCGCTATGAGTCTGGGCTACGATAATATCCAAATTCACCCCTACGAGCTGGTTGATCTGGAGCAGCTTACCCTGATAAAGAAAATCAACGAGCATACCCGGCTTTATTTTACAGGAATCATCCCCGAGGATATGCAGGACAGCTATGTGGAAACGACGGAAAAGAACACCGTCATCGAGGTGAGCCAGCGGGATGAAACGGGCGAAAGCAAGCCGCTGTTCAGCGGAATGGCTCTATCGGTCGAAGTGAGGGTCGTTCGGGATGTGTACTATCTGGAGGTGGAGGCGATTTCCCATACCTACCGAATGGACATCCAACAGCGTACCCGTTCTTTTCAATATACGAAAATGACCATTCCTCAGATGCTGAAGCAGATTGGCAAGGATTACGAAGGGCTGGATGTGATTGATGGAGCGACAGGTGGAGAGCAAATCGGAAGGCTGGCCATCCAGTATCAGGAGACGGACTGGGCGTTCTTGAGACGTATGGCCTCCCGGTATCATACGAGCCTGATGCCTGTGGCTCGTTTTGACAGTCCTAAATTTTATTTTGGCATTGAGGATAGCCCTGCACAGGTCGTGCTGGATCATACTCGTTATACCGTGCGCAAGCACATGCTGCCTTTCCGTTATTTTCAGAAAAATGAGCAGGCGAAGGTGACGGAAAATGACTTTATTTTCTATGAGGTAGAAACGGACGAGGTACTGGATTTGGGAGCTCAGATGACCTTTCAGGGACACAGCTTGTATGTAGTGGAAGCCTATACCGAAATGAGGCAAGGGCTGCTGCGGCATCAATATGTGCTTGCCTCGTACAAAGGCTTACGGCAAAAAAGCTACTATCAGGAAAAGCTGGCGGGAGCCTCGTTAAGCGGTGTGGTTGTGGACGTGCGTCAGGATCAGGTGCGAATCCATCTGGATTGCGATAAAAAGCAGGAAGTCCCTAAGGCGCATTGGTTCAACTACTCGACGGTGTATAGTGCTGGAGGTCATACAGGCTGGTACGTCATGCCAGAAAAAGGAGACCCCGTATCGTTGTATTTTCCGGGCAGTCGTGAAGAAGATGGGATTGCGGGGAGTGCGGTCCGACGTGCAGGCAGAGGGAATGGACACAACAAGTTTTCCAATCCGCAAATGAAAATATGGCGAACTCCCCATGGCAAGGAGATTCGTTTGGGGCCGGATGAGCTGGTCGTGACGGGCAAGGATGGCGCTATTTTTATCAAGCTGGATGACAAGGAAGGTATTCATATCGTAAGCAGCAAGCAGGTAAGTATCTCGGCGGGTGGCAACTTGAATCTATCTGCTGGTAAAACGATGAGTCTGTCCGCAGGCAGTGAGCTGCGTATGAATTGCAACGGCAGTCATATTCAATTGAGTGGATCAGCGGATATGAAGGGTAGTGAAGTGAAGTCGAATTAGGCTGTGGTGTGGCGGCTGAATGGCGGCAACATGATGATACGAAATATGAAGAGTTTTAGGCGGTGGATGAAAGCAGATGGAGAAGCCCATAGATGAGCTGGACACGCAGCAACAACAAGCCATCTTGAAACAGGCGTGGTTTTTGATCCGTAGAGACTGGGCGCTGAAGTTCAAGGCGACGCAAGAACGACGGATTCAAGCGTGTGTTGAAGCGTTCCGAGGATACTGTCAGAAGATTCGTCAAGAGCAGCAGGAAGGAAGAAAAGGAAAGATCGGTTATATCACATACTCCATGCTACGCACCACATGGTTGGAGGAACAGCCTGCCTATTTGGTGGAGGCAGCGGACACCTTATGGATGCTTGATCCTGAACCGATTCGATTCGAATATGATGCAGAGTGGACGTTCTCTTATTGGAGCGATTTGCAGCGGAAATTGCGAACGGAGGTGGAGGAACAGCAAATCTCTCTATCAGAGCTAGAATGGGAGCAGGTCATGCTGGAAGCAGCGGTACATATTCATGCGCTAGTAGTGAATGTGATGCGTCTGGCGATGAAACAGGCGGTGTGTTTACCGGAGTTTCAGGAGCTGGAGCGGGAAGAAACATTTGAGATTCGTATTGGAGAGTATCTGGATCAGAGTGTGTCTGTGTATAAAGAAGACCGCAGACCGATGGATGCGAACGTAATCAAGACGTGGCTGAAGGAAAAAGAAGAACAAGCCTACAGCTATCAGGCGTTGGAGGGTAACCAGCTATCGGACGGGGATTATAGACAGTTGGATTTTCGATATACAGCCTTTCGCCAGATCGGGATGGAGCATAGTCGCTTGCATGGCTGTGTCTTGGTTGGAACAGTGTGGGAGGAAAGTCAACTCGATGGAACCGACTTAACGTACAGCTTGCTTCATGGAGCTGATTTTAGCCGATGCTCGATGAAAGGGGCGATATTGGATGTCGTTATGGGCAGCGCCGGATATGGCTCGGATGCTTCTTTAGATTGGGAGCCATTGGGGTTTGCTGGCGTAGATTTCACAGGGACGAGCTTGCAAGGGGCTCGTTTTCAAGATGCACAGTTGCGAGGAGCTGTATTTCAAGAGGCGTTACTACAAAGGGCGTTCTTGAACGGGGCGGATCTAACGGATGCCTGCTTTGCTGGAGCAGATGTGTCAGGTGCTTCCTTTGAGGGAGCTTGTTTGCTCCGGGCCGATTTTACAGACGCAAATGTGCAAGGGGTCATTTTTACCGATGAACAGCGCAGGGAGGCCATTGGATTGAAATTTGTATCCACTGAGGTATCCCATTCATGGGGGGAGCCTTCTACCTCTGCACAGGCGAGGGATGGCGTTAGGAAAAGGGGGTGGTTGCATTGAGATATTTCCGACTGATGATGGACGAGCGTGTGAAACATCGGGTGGAACCTGCTGCGCTGTCTCCCTTGCAGGTGGAGGCCATCCTGTCGAATGCCCCGATGAAGGAACCGCAGGATGCTCCTCTTTTTTTAGATGTACATACTGATCAACGAACGATATACCCAGATTTTTTGGAATTTCCTATGCCGCTGGTGTCGGATCGGCTGAAAGTATTATTGGAGAAATATATGCCGGGACTGGAATGGGAAGCCGCTATTCTCACTGATTTTCAGCAGGCCAGACAGGACGTGTACTGGGTGCTTCGTCCGCCGATGGTTGATTGCCTTTCCGCACAAACGGAGTGGTATCCCAATGATGTGTTGAAGCATTTGGTGCTCAAACAGGGGGATATCCCATCGCCTGTTTTTCGGATTGCGGGACTGATCGAACCCCATATCTATATCCATCTGTCGGTGGCAGAAAGTCTGCTGCGTCGATCTTTTACAGGCATTCGAGTACAACGAATCGAGATGGAGCACTAAGGAGGATGGAGCAAGGTGGAAGAAGCCCAAGTGAAACCGGGAACGGGTGCGAAAAAGAGCTATGTCGTGGCAGGAGCAATTTTAAGCTGTAGTTATGGCACGCAGCCAACCCGTTTGAAACGGCCTTTTAGCCATGGGGTCTACGTGAAAAACAAAGCACAAATGAACATTGGAGATTATGTACCGGGTGTGAACATCAAGTCTTTTGGGAACTGCTCCAGTCTATTAAACCCGGCTGTGCAAGCCAGTGAAATGGTGGACATCTATGGCGTGAAGAAAGCCCCGTGTGTTCCTGTTCTGACCATGCCATGGCTGAACGGGAAGAGCGACATGAGGATTGAGGGCCAACCTGCCTTGACACAAAACTGTACCCATCAGTGTCTGTATTGTGGTCATATCCGAATTGAAAATGACGGGCAGGAGCTGGATTAATGCCCGTTTCATGACTGCTATATTTCGGGCACCACCTCACGGCTTTATGCCGCCCGAAAGGAGAGATGGACTCATTTGAGTGTATTACAAAACGGAATCGGGTTCCACATACAATCTCGATGTGGGAAAGGATGTAATTTTTAGCTGGGCAAGTTACAACTATCATTTCATTGTATGCTAAATATGGAAAATTTACTATAACTACTATAATTATTATTGGGGTATGGATGAGAAAATGCCTACTCATATTTTTGGTTTATTAGAGCAAAAATCTACTTGTTTTTGCAGGGGAGAAATAACTTGAAAAGAAAAATTTATTTAAATAAGAATTGTTAGATGAAAATGAATGAGTTTACAAGAAAAATGGGTCTGTTGAAAATGGGGGATTATTATTTGGGAGAATGAATCCTCTCTGGGTTGAAATATATGACATATCGGATGCCGGGCCTAAAGCAATGAGGAGCAAGGAAATTTGCCCGTTTAGGGATTATCAGGCCACCTTTTCAAACAACCTAAGCATCACGTAGCGGCGGATTGTGGATTTACCGTGCCACGGTTCGCCTCCATCGATCAAATCCACAACTTGTAGCTTAAAGATGAATTCTACGTGTTCCTTGTAGACGATCACCTTTTCTACATAGCTGCCGATGAACTTCTTGATCTCAGGAAGGTTCCGGCTGGTGATGTGGTCCTGAAAGCCAGAAAGCAGTTGTCGCAGAGCATCCTCTGTATTGACTGCTTTTTCTTTTTCTCTGTAAGCAACCCAAGGGTTGATCTTCTTTTCTTTTGAATAAGTATTGACACGGATAGAAAAGTATTATATCTTTATATCAAGATAAACAAAATAAAGATATAACCGATCAAAAAAATTAAATATGGAGGTATAGATATGATTACAATTTTAAAAAGAATTAATCAGCTTGCAAAAAAAGAAAAAGAAATCGGGTTAACTGAAATTGAACAAATTGAACAAACTGATCTTCGCAAAGAATACCTTCAAATATTTCGGGGTTCTATAAAAAGCATTCTCCTGAATGCTACTATTTATGATCCGCATGGAGACGACATTACTCCTGAAAAACTAAAAAGAGAACAGGCTCAAATAGTACAGCAATGGACTTAATTTTATCAAATATCTTTAATTAAATAATCTTAAAATTAATAATAATATGGAGAGTGATTTTTATGTTGGCAAGTGGATTGTTACTGGTACGTTTGGTGGTTGGATTGTTGTTGGTCGGGCACGGAGCTCAGAAACTGTTTGGATGGTTTGGCGGCTATGGTCCAAAAGGCACCGGCGCTTGGATGGAATCGGTCGGAATTAAACCGGGAGTATTCATGGCCGTATCTGCTGGGTTGATGGAATTGCTGGGAGGAGCACTATTCGCTTTGGGACTACTCACTCCATTGGCTGCATTGTTCATTACGGTGACTATGCTCGGAGCGATTTTCAAAGTACATGGCCAAAACGGGATTTGGGCAACAGCTAATGGCTATGAATATCCGCTAATCCTCATTGCAGTCGTAGTTGGTATTGCATTGACAGGGGCGGGTCCATATTCCATCGATGCAATCCTTAAATAAAAGTTATGAACCTTTAGAACACAACATCCCCTATTCGCCGTATGTATCTCTAACTACTTAGACGAATAGGGGTGATTGTTTTGTTGTATGGTTATTCTGCCGAAGGTTTCTTTTGTACGTCTCCACTCGTTTCTTTCTCAGTGAAAAAGTAAAGTAAAGCTAGCAGCGGCAGGGCGACTCCAATGAGAGAGCTGAAATTCCAACCTCCTTGTGCATAGGACCAACCGCCTAACGATGATCCAATGGCTCCGCCTACGAAAAAAATAGACATGAAGAGTCCGTTTAGACGCCCCCTCGCTTCACTTCCTAAGGAGTAAATCACACGCTGCCCAAGTACAAGATTTCCCGATACGGCCATATCCAGTGTAATCGCTGAAAGAAAGAGCAGTATGAGAGCAACAGTCGAATGGTTTTGAAAAAGATAGATTAGCAAAAAAGACAAGGCGGCAATGATCATGGCTAGCCCGGTTAACAATCTGCTCCAGCCTTTATCAGCCAGTCTTCCGGCAATCGGAGCTGCTACTGCTCCGCCCACACCAACTAAAGCAAACAATGCAATACCTTGCTGGGACATTCCGAAATCATCTGCCAATCGTAGAGGAACAACAGTCCAAAATAAGCTAAAGGCTCCAAATAGACAGGCTTGATATAAGGCACGACGGCGCAATACGGGCGTTTGTTTTAAAAGAGTGCCTAGAGAGAAAATTAATTTTCCGTAAGATACCGTAGGCGCAGGCTTGCGCTCAGGAAGAGCTCGCGAGAGCAGAACCGTCAACAGCGTCACGACAATCGCTGACAAAATAAATACGGCTTGCCACCCCCAGATGCTGGTTATAAAGCTTGCCACCGGTCGTGCGAACATAATTCCTAGCAACAGTCCACTCATTACATTCCCGACAACGCGGCCGCGCTGCTCTTCAGAGGCTAAATAGGTGGCATACGGCACCAGGATTTGGGCTACCACAGATCCAATTCCAATGAACAGAGATGCGGTCAGGAACAACGGGGCATTGGAGGCGAATGCGGCTGTGAGCAATGCACCGACTGTAATGATTAGCGATACGACCATGAGGCGTCGATTTTCAATAATGTCACTGAGCGGTACGATAAATAGCAGCCCCACAACATAACCGATTTGAGTTAAAGTGACAATGAAGCCTGCCGTTGTGGAAGAAAGGCCCATGGCAACATGGATAGGTCCTACAAGGGTTTGAGCATAATAAAGATTGGCAACGATCAGGCCGCATGCGGCTGCCAACAGAAACATCATCCCATTTGAAATACGGTTACTTTCTATTGTTTGTTGTTCTCTTTGCATGATAATCCTCCTCGTAATTGTTTAGTAATTGTGCAACAACATTCATTATTTCAGTGCTACCAGCAAAAATAAATACTGAACGTATAGTTCATTAATTCGATAATCAAATATTATACTGAACGTTTGGTTTTGTAAATAGGTAAATTCGGTTTTATTTTTACTCGTCATTTGATATACTGAACGTACAGTTTTTTTGATTATCTATTAAAAAGGGGCATTCCAGTGCAGAGTAAAAGAGGACGTCCGCGTAATGTCGAGACGCAAAAGTCTATCCTTACCGCTTCCTATGATCTACTGTTGGAGCATGGCTTTGGAGCGGTTACGGTAGAAAAAATTGCTGAACGAGCCAAAGTTAGCAAAGCGACCATTTATAAATGGTGGCCTAACAAGGCTGCTGTGGTGATGGATGGTTTTCTATCAGCTTCCATAGCAAGATTGCCCGTGCCCGACACAGGTTCTGTATTAGATGATATTCTCATTCATGCCACGAATTTAGTACGGTTCTTGACAAGTCGGGAGGGTAAAATCATTACGGAGTTAATAGGTGAAGGGCAGCTTGATTCAGGATTGTCGGAGGCATACCGGACCCGATATTTCCATCCTCGGCGGCTTGAAGCCAGGCTTCTTATGGAGCGGGGGATTGAGCGTGGCGAATTGAAGAACAATCTTGATATTGAATTAAGCACAGATCTCATTTACGGACCGATTTTTTATCGATTGCTGGTAACAGGTCATCCATTAGACGATTCCTATGTGCAACAATTAGTAATAAATGCGTTCGAAGGAATTCGCTCGGACTGAATCGCGGAGTCCTCTGGGCCATGGTCATAGTATGCAGGAGAATGAAGAGATTGGAAAAATTGCTGCCGCCCATAGCAAAACCATTACACAAACGATTTTGCGTTGGCATATCCAACTGGGCGCGATTCCAATCCCGAAAAGAGCTTTGGATGAATGCAGAGCCGAGATCAAAAAGCTTCAGAATTATGCTATGAAGGCAGTGGAAGCTGGCAGTGACGAGGACGCTCGAAAGTTTCTGGAGAGAAAGGCAACGCAGGTGGAGAAACGGGAACAATTCGAAACGGCTTATGACTTGGCTTCCTCAAACGCCGCAAGTATGAAACAAATGCAGGATAAACTGGTGTCCGATATGGACCAATTGGAAGCACGGCGCATCAAACTAAAAGGAAAAATGGCGGTTGCCAAAGTACAGCAATCATTGAACGCCATGGGCGACAAGGATTTCGTTGTCGAAGCTATGGAAGAGAAGGTTAATCGGGTTTATGATGAAGCGATGGCTATAGCCGAGCTTAGAGCAGGGACGCAGGACGATCTGGATGATTTATTCGCACAAGTTGAGAAAAGCACGAACGCAGAGGACGAATTGGCTGCGATCAAAGAAAAAATGAAAGATCAGAAATAACAGTTCTTTATGATAGAGGTGAGCAGATGCCGGTTATCGAATACAAATGCCCAAACTGCGGCAGTGGCATGGTCTTTGACAGTGAAACAGGGATGTTATCTTGTCACAGTTGCGGAAGAAAGGACAATATCGAGAATTTTCCTGATCCTCTGACGAATCATGTTTTTCTAGAAGACGAGGCTCAGGAGTACCATTGTACTAGCTGCGGAGCAATTATTATGACCGAAGTAGAGACAAGCGCGACGGTTTGTAGCTTTTGCGGATCAGCGGTTGTGCTCGGCGAACGACTGACCGGGGAGCTGGCTCCGGCGCAGGTCATTCCTTTTTCGATCAGTAAGGAAGAAGCAATACAAGCATTCCGAAAATGGTGCAAGAACGGCCGTCTGACGCCAAGTCGGTTCATGACAGCAGACCGAATCAAGGGAATCACCGGGATGTATGTGCCCTTCTGGTTATATGATTTACATAATAAAATTGAGGTTCAGGGTCAGGGTACCAAGGTGAGAACCTATACGAGCGGCGACTACGAGTATACGGAAACGCAGCATTTTGATGTATACCGGAAAATCCGTCTGAATTATGTGAAGGTTCCGATTGATGCTGCTGAGAAAATGAACGACGAGCTGATGGATAAATTGGAGCCTTTTCCTTACGAACAGCTGAAAAGCTTTAAAACCCCGTATCTCGCCGGCTACATTGCGGAGAAATACAGTTATAACGACGAGGAGCTTTTCCCGCGAGTGAAAGAAAAAGTGAAGGAATATATGGATGCTTATATTCAGTCTTCGGTGTCAGAGTATACTGCTGTGGACTATACGGATAAGCAAATTGATACAGCATTAAAGAATGCCGATTATGTCCTGCTCCCGGTATGGGTAATTCACTATGACTACAATCAATTGGAGCATACGTTTGCCATGAACGGTCAGACGGGCAAGGTAGTCGGCAAGCCTCCGATTAGCAAGGTCAAAGTGACTGCCTGGTTTGCGGGTATTTCCGGTATCTCTTTCCTTTCATTGAAGCTAATCACTTGGGTGATCATGGGGGGGATGTTTTAATGAAAAGGGTTGGACTGATCCTGGCAATCTTGTTTTCCTTCGCTGCTTTTCTAGCTGTTCCGATGGAAGTGAAGGGCGAAGCGGCTACAACGGAATGGAAGTCATTGATT
Source organism: Paenibacillus sp. NPDC055715 (assembly GCF_053617595.1). Lineage (NCBI taxonomy): Bacteria > Bacillati > Bacillota > Bacilli > Caryophanales > Paenibacillaceae > Paenibacillus > Paenibacillus sp. NPDC055715. The sequence continues at coordinate 42,331 of NZ_JBSHGA010000013.1, read as the reverse complement.
TATGATGAAGCGGGTCTGCTTCATCAGACAGAGTATGATGAGCTGAACACGATGGCTAATCAATACGGGGCCGAAAGAGGGACGGACATTATTATTTTTACCTCCAACAACCCCGACAATATGGATGTTATGAAAATGACGCAGGACTTTTATGATGATCATGGACCTGGATATGACAGGTCTCATGGAAATGCGATTATTTTAACGATGGATATGAGAAATAGAGAGATTTATTTGGCCGGTTTTTACAAAGCGAAGCGGTATCTGGATGACGACAGACTGGATAAAATACGTGACGAGATTAGCCCGTATCTGACGAGCGGTAACTATGAGCTTGCATTCCAAAAATATATTTTAAGTGCGCACAGGTATTTGGGAATCCGACCAGGAGTGAACCCGGACAGTATATTTTTTAGTACGGCGTTTCAATTGGTGGTTTCACTGGGATTGGCGGGGATTATCGTGGGTAAGATGGTTTCCAATTCCGGTGGCCGAGTTACGGTAAATCGGCAGACCTACGAGGATACGGGCAATTCAGGGATTCTGGAGCATCGGGACCAGTACCTTCACACCACGACAACGAAACGGAAGATTGAAAAGAGCAGCAGCAGTAGCGGCTCAAGCGGGGGCGGAACCACCAGTGGCGGTCATTCGCATAGTGGCAGCAGAGGATCATTTTAACTGAAGGGATGGATGCAGAGTGGGGTTCTTTAGAAATCAATTTGCGAATGTGGTAGAATGGGAAGAATTTAGAGATGATATGATTTTTTGGAAATGGAGCAATCGGGAGATTAAAAAAGGAAGTAAGTTAATGATCCGCTCCGGTCAAGACGCGATTTTCATTAATAACGGCAAGATTGAAGGGATTTTCGAGAATGAAGGATCTTACAATATAGATTCTGAGATTATCCCGTTCCTGTCTACGCTAAAAGGGTTTAAATTTGGCTTTAACAGCGGCATGAGAGTAGAGGTTTTATTCGTCAATACGAAGGAGTTTACTGTCAAATGGGGGACGCAGAATCCGGTTTTGATCCCGACTCCCCAGCTTCCGGGCGGTATGCCTATTCGTGCGAATGGCACGTTTAATTTTAAAGTGGACGATTATGTTAAGCTCATAGATAAGGTTGCCGGGATGAAAGACAGTTATCTGGTGGAGGATGTTAAAATCCGGATTACTTCTGTGCTGGACCAGTTGTTAATGAAGTGGATCAGTAGAGAAGGGAAGGACATGTTCAATCTGCAAGCGAATGCTTCTGATATTTCCAAAGGCATTCAAGAAGATCTGGATATGCAAGTGATGGACAACGGGATGACGATTACAGGCTTTCATGTGATGAGCTTCAATTATCCTCAAGAAATTCAGGATATGATTACGAAGACGGCTTCTCATGAAATGATCGGTAACTTGCAAAAATATCAACAGGTCACGATGACCGATGGTATTGCATCTGGCAACGTAAAAGGTGGCGGCGCTGCTTCGGATATGGCGGGTATGATGATGGGGATGAATATAGCGAATGAAATGATGAAAAATTTGAACCCCAACCAAAAGCCTTCGGTCGAGAACCAACCTGAACCTGCTGCTCCTTCCCCTTCTGGAGACCATACAAAGCTCAATTTCTGCCCTAACTGTGGCGTGAAAAACGAAGGAGCTAACTTCTGTCCGAATTGTGGTCAGAAACTATGATGGAAGCCAACGTTAAAAAAGCTTGAAAGGTACACGCTAATTTTCCAAATCGTATAGCGATTCGAAGATAATGCTTAATTCGATTGAAGAAACATTCCACCTCCGTGACGTTCTTTATAGAGCTACCCATCACAATCACGTTGAACTTTACGGGATTTTTACTGGGAATTACGGGGGTGGCGTTTTCTTCCTCAAGAAGATTCAGGATGGCATTCGTATCGTATGCTCGATTGTAAATAAAGGCGAGTGAAAAACATGCTAACATAAACCCCTGTGTAATCCAAAGGCAATTTAGTTCAAATGGCATGGAAAACGACAAAAAAGGCCGCCGAGAAGATCTCGACAACCTGAGTAAACCGGGCTACCTTTACCTTAAACGGTACCCCATGTCCGATCACCTGCCAAATATCTTTCCGTCAAAATAGATAGCAGTTGAATGCCAACCTCATTGTGTCCTCCCTCAGGGAGAATCAGGTCTGCGTATTTTTTGGAAGGCTCAATAAATGCCTCGTGCATAGGCTTAACGGTACTCAAATAGTGATCGTGGATCGACTGAATGGTGCGCCCTCGCTCCTCAATATCCCGAAGTACCCGGCGAAGTATACGCACATCCGGATCGGTGTCGACAAATACCTTGATGTCGAGCAGTTGACGTAGCTTTTCGTCGGACAGTACGTGCAGTCCTTCCAGCATGACGATATGATTGGGCAGAAGCTCTACCGTCTCGTCTGTAGAACGCGCATGAACTGTGAAGTCATATACAGGCGCATGGGTCGCTTGTCCTTCTTTCAGACAATGGAGATGCTCAATAAGCAATTCGTTGTCAAAGGCAAACGGATGATCATAATTGACCAAAGCACGTTCAGCATGGCTCAGATGTGAATGGTCTTTATAGTAGTTATCCTGAGATATGAAAGTCACTTTGTTTGATCCCAGACGTTCAACGACAGCGCGTGCTACCGTTGATTTACCGGAGCCCGTACCGCCGGCAATACCAATAATAAGCATGGCGTTTCACTTACCCTTCCCTGTATGTATCCCGATACAACTCAAGTATTGTAGCACAACGCGCACTTTTTTTCATCAATGCAGAGCTTTGTGTTTCTTCCATTGTGATTTTATGAAAGAGCATTTGCTGTGTTCGCGAAAAGGGATGAAAAATTAATAGAGAATTTAAGTAAAAAATAAGTAATTAGACATATTTTAATATTAAACCGTATAAAAGTAGTAGCTTCGAAAGCTGTAGAAGCGGTGGAAGATTCCGAATAAGTATATTGGACAAATGTCAGAAGAAAATAAAGTTCTAGACTGAAAAATAAAGTATTAGACTGCCGGTGTTTGATTAAGCTAACGGGCAGGTTTCTTCAATAAGCAAGATGGATTACTTTATAAATACAAGTTATTTTTTTGTTAAAATATTTATTCAAAAACTTATATGGGGTGAAACTTTTTGACAACATAATATACCGAGTGGTATATTGTAGGTATGAATACAAACAAAGCCGAAAAAACAAAAGCTTATATAATTAAAAAAACATCACCCATATTTAATAAGAAGGGGTATTACGGAACATCTTTATCGGATATAACCAATGCGACGAAGCTTACAAAAGGTAGTATATACGGTAATTTTAAAGATAAAGATGATGTTGCGGTGAACTGCTTTTTATTCAATGTCAACAATATAACAGACGAGATTTATAACAACATGCAAGGAGCTAAAAATTCATTAGAAAAACTGTTGTTTTTTCCTAAAATTTACAGAAAAATGTATAAGGATATTATTGCTAATGGTGGTTGTCCGATTGCAAATACTCTTATAGAATCTGATGATACACATCCTATGTTGTTAAAGCTCGCAATAGATACATTACATGGTTTGGAAAATTACTTGGTTTCTATAATCGAAGAAGGAATATTGTATGGGGAATTTATTGAAACCACAGAATCACATAAAACAGTACAAACTATTATAACTTTATGTGAAGGTGGAATGATTTTAACAAAATCAACGAAAAAAGAGAGCTATTTAATAAATGCAATCGAAACAATTGAAGAAATTATATACTCTCTGAAAAAGTAGCTTTTTTTGGAATAAAATATACCGAAAGGTATATTTTATATGTAAAAACTTAGGAGGATATTTAGAATGCCAATCGCAACTATTAAAACATTCAAAGGTGCGTTATCAAAGGAACAAAAAGTTGAACTTCATAAAAGGTTTGCTGACCTAATGGTTGAAATTGAAGGTAAGGGAAATGAAGAGTTTAGAAAATTTGTTATTTTAGCTATAGAGGAGGAAGAACCGATTAATATGGGCATTGGAGGTATTGGGGCAACAGAAGATATTGTAAAAAGAATAACTGGAATTAAAGAATAAAGTTGAATTTTCTTATCTTTTTTGACTACATAAAACGGAGTAGTTCAACTAACGGGGCAGGATAGTTCGATAATCACTTGGGTAAAATAACCAAAAATGATGGAGGTTATTTCTCATGTGATGGATATGATGACTATCTCATCGGCGGTGCTCATATCATATCGATTAGCAAATCCGATTCTTATCCTCGACAAGAGTTCGTACTTGAAGGGAAAGTTACGACATCAGATTCTACCTTGGATATAGTTCGAATTACTTTCAAAGCTAGTTCAGACGGATACAAAGTGAGTAATTTTCATGCTATCCGTAATGTAAATAACTAAAATTCAAACTTCCATTACGCTAACGAGAAACGTTAGTTCAATGAAACAGCGACAGTCTAGGACTTTATTTTCTGCTGACAACAAATAGCATTGGAATGAGAAGTAGCCAGGACAGATATACTCTGTTCCTGGCTGCTTCTTTTCGTATACACTTTCAGGACGCGTTCGGCAAGCACTTAACCGATAACGACAAACGAGGATACGCCGGCAGGTACTGATCTAATCCGGAATAACGTTCCGTCGTCTCTAAAGGTACGCAGAGTATAAGGCTGGTTCGTAGGTGTACGGACTCTGCTGAATCGGGCAGTACCAAAACTGTCGAAGCCTACAGCTTGCACAAAGCTTCCATCTGCACGCCGGAGTGTAGCAAAAAATCCGGTCGTGTTAAAAGGCACACCATTAGTATTAGCCCAGATGACTGTAAACCGACGAAGGGTTTGCGTAGGACTTACATTACGATATTTTGTAACAGGAACCTTTCTGCCCGTAGATTTCAGGGTTTGAGGAGGACGAATGGCCACTTCATATCAACTCCTTTGTTGTGATGAGATAGTAGATGCACACAAAGGAGTTTAGGACTGTGCTATAAACTACTTCCTAAAAATTAGGCTTATATACCTCATCATGCCCAATCGCGCCGTAGCGTAAAGAGTTCTTTCAACGCATCTGTCGACAGCTCGGTAATCCAGCCCCCGGTGCTGGAAATGATCTGGTCACTAAGCTGCTGCTTGCTCTCCAGCATTTCGTCAATGCGTTCCTCCAGCGTGCCCAGCGAGATGAACTTGTGCACCTGTACGTCTCTCGTTTGTCCCATCCGATAGGCGCGGTCTGTGGCTTGATTTTCAACAGCCGGATTCCACCAGCGGTCGAAGTGAAAAACGTGGTTGGCGGCTGTCAGATTCAAACCCACCCCCCCGGCCTTGAGCGACAAAATAAATACGGACGGCTGCTCGTCTGGCGGCAGTGTGTGAGATTGGAACTGATCAATCATCCGGTCACGGGCCGTTTTGGACGTACTGCCGTTGAGGTAGAGCACCGGCTCTTGCAGCTCTTGAGCAAGCACCTGCTGGAGCATACGTCCCATGCCAATATACTGTGTAAAAATAAGGCAGCGCTCGCCTTCCTCCCGTAGCTCCTTGACCATGGCCAGAATACGCTCTAGCTTGGATGAACGGCTGATGACCGCTTCAAAATCGGGCTGACTATAACCGGAAGCCGTGGCATCCGGGGCCGCCTCCTTGGTTAAGAGAGCAGGATGGTCGCAAAGCTGTTTCAACTGGGTAAGGGCAGATAAGATAGCACCTTTTCGCTCAATCCCCTCCAGCTTCTGCATCCGTTCCATGAGCTCTTTGACAATTTGGTCATAGAGCGCTCCCTGCTCGGAGGTGAGATGAATGTACGTTTTCATCTCATTTTTTTCGGGCAAATCAAGCTGTATAGCCGGGTCCTTCTTCTTACGTCGCAGCATGAAGGGCTGCACCAGCTTTTGCAGGTCTATCGTTCGCTGCTCGTTATGTTCTTTCTCGATAGCATTGATGAACCGATTGCTGAAGGCGCGTGAGCTGCCCAGATAACCGGGATTGATAAAATCATAAATCGACCATAGCTCGGACAGCCGATTTTCAATAGGCGTCCCGGTTAGCGCTATACGATGTCGGGCAGGGAAGCTGCGAACGGCAGTGGATTGCTTGGTTTGCGCATTTTTAATATTCTGCGCTTCATCAAGGCAAACGGAGTCCCAGGTTATGCTTTGCAACAGCTCTTGATCGAGGGTTGCGGTGGCAAAGGAGGTCAGGATGACATCGGCTTGCTCGGCTTCTTCGTGGAACAAGTCCCCCTGATCCCGCTTGCTTCCATAGTGAAGCATGACCTTCAATGAAGGGGCGAATCGGCTGAGTTCCTTTTGCCAGTTGCCCAGTACCGAAGTCGGGCAAATCAGCAGCGAGCTGGAGCGGACGCCCGTCTCTGCGGCGATGTCCTGTAGATGTAGCAAATAGGCAATAAACTGCACCGTTTTGCCAAGCCCCATATCATCGGCAAGGCAGGCGCCCAGTCCAAAGCGCCGCAAAAAGGCAAGCCACGCGTATCCGTCCCGTTGATACGTCCGCAGCTCGGCTTGCAGTCCGTCCGGCACGTCTAGTGCCGGCCACTCGGACTGCCGCCCGAGCTGGCTGATCAGCTTCAGCAGATGCCCGTTCAGCTCGACTTCCAGCCGGAAGCGTGCCGCATCATCCTCTGGCTGTTCACCCGAAGCGTCGCCCTCCGCCTCATCGGCGTTACCGAGCAGGTGCAGTTGCAGGATGTCCTGAAAGGACAATCCCTGAGTGCTGTCGATCCCGGCCATCGCCCGGCGGATTTGCGCCAACAGCGCGGGATCGAGCGCGATCCATTGGCCGCGGAAGCGCACCAGCCGCTCGTTGCGGGCTACCAGCTCGGCGAACTCGGATTCGCTCAGATCGGCATCGCCAAGGGCAACACGCCAATCGAACTGGACAATCGAGTCCAGCCCGAACAGCGAGCTGCCCTTCGCGCGCTCGCCCCCGCCTTCGCCTGGGCGAACCTTGGCCCGCAGCTTCGGCTTCTTGCGGGTGGCTGCTTCCCACCAAGCGGGCAGCAGCACCTGCCAACCGCCCTCCAGCAAGCGATGGCTGTCGGTCGTCAGGAATTGCCACGCCGCCTCGTCAGAGAGCGGGCTATCCAGCACGTCATCACAGCTTCCAGCGCGCTGCCCGGCGGGTAAAATTGCGGTCAAGCGTTCCAGCCACCCGGCTGAACGCTCACGCACATGGGCCGTCCATGCATCGGGCCATGGGCCGGACGCATATCCGTCTTCGGCGAGCTGTACAGGCACCAGCAGCGCCGGGTCCTGCTTGTCCTGCAACACAAGCTTGAGCTGCCACGACGGGTCGTCGTTCTCTGGCTCTGGCTCCAACAGTTGCAGAAGCGGGCGGAAGGACGCAGTATCGGCTTTCCAGCCAATAGCGATAAGCCATGCTCGCGCATCCAGACCCGCCGCGGCCGGGCGGTTTTGAGTGAAGAGAATTGGATATTCTCTTCGCAAATCGGCGGCTTCCGCTTCGATGCCGTACCAGCGTTGAAACACGGCGGCCGAGAACGCCGCTACCAGCCCTTCGCGCTCGTCCTTCTCCAAGCTGTCAAGCAGAGCAAGCTCTGCCGCTTCGGTGCTTTTCAGCATTTTTACTGATTCTAGCGCCTCTAACGTCTCTCGCGCCTTCAGTGCTTCCGTATCCCAAATCCATTGCAGCTTCCCCGCCTGAAATGCTGTGAAGCTGGGGACATAAGATTTCGCTTCAATGCAATGAGCAAGTAGTGGGATCAACCGAAGCCACGGGGTATTGTCCTCGTCCCAGATCCATTCGATATGCTCCAGCAATTTGCGTTCTGCCAGAAAGGGAATCACCTGCTCCGAGGGCAGGAGGATAATATCCGTGTCCTGAACATGCTGAATCTCTAGCTCGGTGCCATAGAAAGAAGCCTCGTGCCAGGCAAACAAACGCTGCTTCAACATTTGGCCGGAAATGCTGTAGTTCATAGACGAATCGCCATAAATAAGCGCGTCTCCATAGGTGGTTAACTGGATGTGTACCGTAATCGTCTCCATGTATTGGCTCATGATAACAAATTCCCTTTCCGCAATTCCTCCTGTAGTGCCCGCAGGCGGCTATGACGGCTGGTGAAGGTCGAGAAGAACAGCTCCCAGCGCGGCTCTTGCTTCATTTTTTTGTATAGTTTGAACAGCCGCTTCAACAGCTTGACCGCTGCTTTGTAGCTGGATCTGTTTTTTTCCAGCACATATCGTTCCACCGCCTGATGGTAAAAGGGCAGCAGCAGTTCCGGCGCGTTCTTTTCAATGGACTGCAACACGCTCACCCGAAAACTCAAAGGTTCGCTGCGTATACTTAACTGGTAGTCGATCCATTGCCGCCATTTGTCGTGGGCAAGCAGTGCTTCTTCATACATTCCCCCGGCAAAAGGAAGCATTCGGACCAGTGTGTCCCACATTTCCTGCTCCGCTTCTGGAAGGTGCTGCAAAACCATATCCCAACCGTTCATATAATCGTGCAAATGATCGTCCCGATGGCTGTGAAGCAAGGGGCCGATATGCCGTAGTCCATCCTTGAGGCGCGACCATTCCTCGGTTTCACGCAGTGCATGCAAGAACAAAAGCAACTGACTGGAGGAGATTTTCAGCGGAAAAGCCTTCTCGGCCTCCTCAAGCAGCGACCAGGCTTTATTATCCTGCGACTGGTAAAAATACATCCAGCTTTGGGCCAGCATCCAGGGAAGCCGGGCCAAAGCTGTGCCAAGCTCACCTTCAGCCGACTGTAAATGCTGTAATTCCTCCGCATATATGCTGCAATCCAGCGAATCGGGCTGCACCCAGTGTAGCCAGAACCGATAATAAGCGTCTGGGAAATAGGTACCGTTACGCGATTCTGTCAGCATTTTTCGGCGTAAATAGGCCAAGGTCTCTGCCATGCGTGCTTCTTGCATCGGTTCATCTGTTAGGGCAAGCTGGCTCTCAAAATCACGCTCGATAGCTTCTTTAAGCTCATCTGCGGCGATTTGCGTGTAATATCCCATATAGGAATGGGTGGGATAACCTGGCATGGGTGACTGAGGCACCAGTTCTTCCAGCACACGCAGATGAGCGTGCAAGTCATACAACTGTTGCATGCCGGGTGAAAGCGGCGGTTTCACAGCATATATCGAGGCCAACGCGCTTTGGGCATATTGGGAATTTTTCGTATTCATGTGGATAAGGGCTATACACTGATCGAACAGGTCATGCCATTCTGAGATGGGCATATTCGGTATGCGGCTTGCTGTTTTGCTGAGTGTGTTCCTACCAGCCTGCTTGTGATCCGGTGAAGGAGTGGACTGGGAAAGTAGTGCAGTTCGCACGTCAGATTTGGCGCCCAATCGGGTGAAACCCGCTGAATGGGCGTTCACCAACGCATGTACGGAACGTTCCTGCATATTCGCATAATTAAGCAGTGCGGCGATCATGTGCTTGCAGTTCTTATGAACCGGACATGTACATCGACTGGCAGCAAAAGCGTTCAAGTGGAGATCCACCTCGTAAAGCTCGCTCCCATCCACGACAGCCGCGATATGGTCGGCGTCAGGCATTGTAAATTGTTTTACCTTTCCTTGCCTAAAATATTGGAACCCGCGTTTGATCGTCACGTCATTAAAATGGTCAGCTACGTTTTGGATAAGCTGCTGCCATTGTATATCATCCATAAGATAGGTTGGTTTCATATGCATTAGTCTCCTAAGAGAGAATAGTAATCCGCTGACAGTTAACTCTTCCATTATATCAGTTCATGACCGTAAATTGAGGTGAAGAGAGCAGATGGAAAGTTTTCATACGGGATGACATGCTTTCTTTTAGAGAGTTTATTACTATTATAAATATAAAATGGATATTACTAATATATTAGTGCTGATGATCCTGTTTAGGGATTGTATGAGGAGGTACGATATAGATGAACTTCCAAACAGCCAAGAAAAATAACCGCCGGGTAAAGTAAAAAGCTCTCTGTTGTAAATTATATTTTACAAATTTGAGAAAACATAAAGGAGGCATCAGTATGCAAACTGTTACCCTTATCATTGCTTTGGTCGGTCTGGTTATATCACTGGCTGCTTTATCACAAGCTATTAAGAATAGGAGGTAATTGCTTTGGCAAGGAATGCGCTATCCTTTAGATTTCCGGAAGAGTTCGCTGCGATGCTGCGTACCTGGCCATTTGTTACTGAAAAGGATCAAAGGACCATTTTGCAAGAAGCCTTCACAGAATATGCGAATAATCACCCGGACACCAAGGAGAAAGTCCTTCAAGTCATAAACACGCTAAAATGACCTGTCACAGAGACAGATCATTTTTTTATATTTGCCTCCCTTTTTCATTCCCTGAAAAAATAATCCTCCAACATCCTCAAAGACAGTTCGGCTGTAGTGGCCACCACGATATCGGCACCCTGCATTTGCGAGGGTGTTCCTACGCCGACCGCGAACATCCCGGCGCTCTTGATCGCCTGAATTCCGGCCTGCGCGTCCTCTATACCGATACAGTCGGCAGGCTGAACGCCCAGATTAGCGGCTCCGCTGAGGAAGATTTCAGGGTCGGGTTTGCCGTGCCGAATGGCTGTGACATCCACCACACTGTCAAAATAGTACGTAAGCTCCAGCCGCTCCAGTATAAAGGCTGCATTTTTGCTCGCAGAGGCCAGCGCGATGCGAATTCCGGCATCACGTAACTCCGTTAGAAGCGCGCGTATACCCGGTAGTACGTCTGCCGGGGTCAAAGCCGAGATGAGCCGCTGATATTCGGTATTTTTCTGTGCGGCCAGCTCTCGTTTGTCATCATCTGAATACGCATTGGCCCGATCACCACGCGCCAATATGTTGTCGAGTGACTCCATACGGCTGATTCCTTTTAACTGCTCATTAAATTCCCGGTCAAAAGGAATACCCAACGTTGCTGCCAGGCTACCCCATGCCTGAAAGTGATATTCGTCGGTATCTGTAATCACGCCATCTAGGTCAAAAATCACTGCCTTCATTTGGTTTCCCCCTATCTGCTCGGTTTATGAAACACCGTTCGTCATGAACGGTTGCCCATGGGTAATGTGCGTTGGCTGTCCATACAGCTCCAGCGTCAGGGGTTCTCCGTCCAACAGTGTAATGATCACTTCATTTTCCTGTACGAGAATACTTAGCAAGCGACCGCGATAGTTGATTTTAAACGTATATTTGCTCCAGCCCTGAGGCAGAAGGGGGGAAAAGCTCAACGTTTCACGATACGTTCTCATCCCGGCAAAGCCCTGCACAATCGCCAGCCAACTTCCAGCCATAGAGGTAATATGCAAACCGTCCTCGGTATCGTTATTATAATTATCCAGATCCAGCCGAGCCGTCCGTTGATACATCTCGACTGCTTTTTCCTCCATTTTAAGCTCGGCTGCCAACACGGCATGAATGGACGGGGACAGACTGGATTCATGAACGGTCATCGGTTCGTAAAATGCAAAATGGCGCGCTTTTTCTTCCAGCGTGAACTGATCTCCGAAGAAATACAGTCCTTGCAGTACATCCGCCTGCTTAATGAAGCAGGAACGGAGGATTTTATCCCATGACCATTTCTGATTTAGCGGCAGGTTGCTCGGATCAAGGGACGATACAGGCTGCAAATCCTTATCCAGAAAGGTATCATGCTGTACGAATATGCCCCGTTCCTCATCGTAGGGATAGTACATGCGGTTGATGATATCCTGCCAATGCGCAAGCTCATCCGCGGTAATCGCCAACCTCTCCGATTTCTCTAAAGAAATTTGAGGTAAGACGGATAACGTATATTTTAAAACCCATGCAGCCAGCGTATTGGTATACCAGTTGTTATTGACGTTATTTTCATATTCGTTCGGTCCGGTCACCCCGTGGATCATATACTGCTGATGGCGATGGGAAAAATGAACCCGGTCGGCCCAGAAGCGACTGATTTCGACGAGTACATCGATTCCGTAGTGATGCAGATAGGCCGAGTCGCCCGTATAGTTGGTGTAATTGTAAATGGCATACGCAATGGCCCCGTTACGGTGAATTTCCTCGAAGGTAATTTCCCATTCGTTATGGCATTCCACACCCGTAAAGGTGACCATAGGATACAATGCCCCCCGCAGTCCTTGCTGAGCCGCGTTATGCTTGGCACCCTCCAGTTGATGGTAGCGGTATAGTAGCAGGTTTTTAGTCACGTCGGGATCTGCCAGCGCCAAATACATCGGTACAGCGTACGCTTCCGTATCCCAATACGTAGCACCGCCATATTTTTCACCCGTAAAGCCCTTGGGGCCAATGTTCAGACGTGCATCTTCACCGTAGTACGTAGAGAATAGCTGGAAAATGTTAAAACGTATTCCCTGCTGGGCCTCCGTATCCCCTTCGATTGCAACATCCGCTTTGTCCCAACGTCCGGCCCAAGCCGCGATATGCTCCTGCTTAAGCAGTGTATATCCTTTGTTCACAGCTTCCACGGCGAGACGTTCAGCTTGTGGAATCAGTACATCCTTCTCCATATCACGTGAGGTGGTGACGGCCACGATTTTTTGCAGATGAGCACTGTCACCTGGAGCAACGGTATATTGATAGTGGCGTGCAGCATACAAAAAGCTCTCTTCCGTCGTTTGCTGATCCTGTCCTGCGGTAACAATACCCATGGTAGCGTTTACGGTAAAACACGGAATACCAAACCGATTATCTATCGTCGTGGTGGACAAGCTGATGAATTGTTCCTGAACCTCGCGCGCTTCCTCCAGCCAGAACACCTCATCATAGTGGGTGTCCTCATTTCTCGTATTACCGTCCAGATAGGGGACAAGCTCAATGGTTAGAGACTGGTCGCCTATATTGGTTGCTTGGTAATCAATCAGGCATAGTTCACGAGTGGTGATGCTTAGAAAACGTTCCGTGGTGATACGAACCTGACCGTTCACGGTACAGGCACGACGCAGAATACCCTGCTTCATGTCCAGTTCCTGCACAAAATCACTGATGTGTGCTGTAAATAAGTCCACTTCCTGCTGGTTCACAATCAGACCGATGCCGATGAAGTTCATGGCATTGATGACCTTGCCAAAATATTCAGGATAGCCGTTTTTCCACCAGCCGACCTTTGTTTTGTCGGGGAACCAGACACCGGAGATGTAAGTTCCCTGATGATGATCACCTGAATAGGCTTCTTCAAAATTGCCGCGCATGCCCATATAACCGTTGCCTATGGACGTTATGCTTTCCTGTAATCGCAAGTGTGTGGTATGTAGAGTGTGTGTGGTCAGCTTCCAGTTATCTACGTCAAATAATCGGTTATAAACCATGATGGCGTACCCCTCTCGGAGAATGAAATCGTTGTTTTAACGAAATCAGTATATGAGCGAGTTCAGTATATAGTGCAATCGGTTGCCCTGTCAACGCAAAAAAACTGATTTTATGGATGTCCACAAAATCAGTTTTTGTTCATTCCTTGGAAGATAACAGCGCCTGACTGGATTCGCGTTCTACGATCCGGTGGGGAACGATGATATGTTTGGTCAGCTCCTTGGGGTCTTCGATTTTTTCGATCAGACTTTTGGCTGCCTGATAACCCAGGGTGAAGATATCAATATCTACGGAAGTAAGAGGGGGGTTCATCAGCTCAGCCAGCATCAGATTGTTGAAGCTCACCATGGAGAGCTGTTCCGGCATGGACAAGCCCAGTTGGGATAGCATTTTCTGTACCGCCATCGCTACAAGGTCATCATTGACGATCATAGCGGTAGGAGGAGGGGAAACCTGCAATAGCACTCGCATGTCCTCCAGGGTAAAAGGCTCCCTGACAACGTACTCGTCCGGTAGAGGCAAATAGGCCTCCCGCAGCCCATCCTGATAACCTCTGAGTCTTTCAATATTCACGGTCCGTTCATGATCTCCGCCAACATAAGCAATACGCTGATGATTCAGATGGATTAAATAAGCGACCACGTCCTTGGTGGCCTGGTAGTTATCGTTGTCAACATGAGTGGTTTCACTGATAAATTGCTGAGGCTTGCCGATTACGGTATAAGGTATTTTTTCTCTATGAAAATACTCCACGATTTTATCCTCTTGCTTGGAATACAGGATAATGTAGCCGTCAACACGTCCAGTTCGCGTCATCAGCTTCACGCGAGATAGCAATTCATCGCTCGTTTTTCCTGTGACAATCGATAGTGTATAGTTATGTTCATTTACCCATTCGCTGATCCCGCGAAGGCTTTCCGGAAAGAACGGGTTTTGAAAGATCGCCACATCCGATTCAGGCATAATAATGCCAATCGACTGCGTGACACGGTTAGCCAGACTTTGGGCCGAATAATTGGGCTCATAGCCAAGCGCCTTCATTTCTTTGCGGACACGTGCCTTGGTGGCCTCACTGATTTTGGGGCTGTCTTGAATGACACGGGACACGGTGGAAGTAGCAACATTGGCACGCTTTGCGACATCTTTGATGGTTACTGCCATCGTCTTCTTCTCCTTTTGCTATCTCAAGCAGGAAATATTATGTTCTATCATACGACATTGGCTTAAAATCAACAAATTCGCGGCTTTTTTCCGAGGATTACTACGCCGATGTTCAAGATATTTACAATCAGGGTATCGCCAATAGAAGGCGATATCATTATAATAATGCAACCGATTGCATTCATATACGAGGTAACAAACGGAGAGTAAGCTCAGCCGACCCATTAAGGTTAGCAGAGCTTTTTACATGTATTAAATTAAAGTTACCTAATTTACATTATCCACTTTACGCCGACTCTGCCGCTTTGCCAGTTTACCGCTTAATATCTCTACTTCCTGCTGGTCTTTTCGTTTACCAGCTCTTGGCCTGACTTCTCCAGCCGCTTAATGCGCCTGAGAAGGCGATCCTCGGTTCCTTGTTCCAATGCGTCCCGGCGCTCCATGCTACTCAGGCGGTCATTTTCCGCTTGCAGGAGTTTGACTTGCTCCTGCATATATTTTATGTATGCCCTGTGCTGGTCTGCCTACTTTGCGTTTGCTTTCGCTCATACTACTACCTCCGATCAATTTAAGTTACCTTAATTGTCAAGGTATTTGAGTAACTTAATTAAATAGGCAAAACAATCCCCGCCGACCAGTTAAGGTTAGCGGGGATTGTTTTTGTTTATATTCGGTTTTAGAATCCTCCAACGACAGCTTGAAGTTGAGTAATATGGTGCTGGTCATAAGCATGATTAGCCCCATTCACGATAAACAAAAAACTAGCTGCGACGATCAGAAGAAGCATTTTTCTCAACATTGTTTATCCACACCCTCTCAATGAAATTGAAAAACTCTGCTTTGGTTTCAGGAACCGAATGATCCCGAAAGTGTAAAAACAAACCCATACAATTTATAAAATAATCCTTATTGTTTAGTGTATGATAACTTACCATTGCATACATCAAATTTTTAAAACCATCAATGTAAGAACCTCGATACAAATAATAATATGCTAGTTCATAACTAAAGAGTGCGAACTGTTCTGGTATTACTTGATTAGTGTACATGTCGGATGATGGCTGTCCCTGTTGCACAAAAGACTCAATAACCGTTTCAAAACGTTTAAGTACGTGACTCACATCTAACTCATATCGGTTAGCCGCAAATATTACGTTCAACAGCTTAGTAACCATTTCTTTATCGGCTTTATTGGTTGATGCAGCAATATATTCAACATAATCCGTAAGCACGCTTACATCTCCAGACAAAAGCTTAAATACGTAAGTATTAACTTCTGCCCAATGTTGAAACAAACCGATCCAGTGTCGGGTATCCTCGTCCGTCTCTTTGACCCAATCTAAATTAGCGTAGGCGTATGTATATTGTAGAGCTTGTTGATAATCGCCTTGAGCCTCACAGACACCCGAACATAACAGGTCAGCATAAGCTATATATCCGAATAATGGGCCTTTCGTCTTCTTTGACTCCTTGTCTTTTCGCTTATCATGGTGACTAAAATAATATTGAATCTCTGCTTTCGCCTTCATTTTTTTAGCTATTTCATCAACCGTATCCCATTCGTTCAAAGAACGATATACATTCGCCAAATCCTTCAATGCGTCAAGCTGGTCTATTTCATCTAGGCGTTCAACAAAAGCTTCAAATATTGTAGCTGCCCTGAGATTGCGTTTTTGATCGGCTCCAATCTGAATCGTGAATATACGATATTGACAGGTTGCCAAGCGATCAGAGTGCTGGTACTTTTCACTCTCGGACACGTTTTCATAAAGGTAAGCCGCTGCCTCTTGATAACCATGTTTGAAACAATTTTCGGCTAGTTCAAAGAGTAAGGGGGGATAGATTAGTTTATCTAACAACAGGCTCACTACTTTTTGCAAGCAATCCAGCCGATTAAACTGCACACATCGGTACAAAAGGGGGCCGATTCTTCGCCAGTCGAGGGGTTCATCTATAATGCACTCTTCAATATAGCACTCATAAAAATGATCCGGTGGTACCTCCATTCCTAGCGTAATTAGATCCAATTGATTCATGGAAATGGGCTTATTCCCCGTCACAATACCACTGACGGTGCCCGGATTCAATCCTGAGATATGTCCAAACTTGGTCATACTCCATCCTTTCCGTCTCAGATATTTTTCCAATTCTGCTCTTATCGTAGGTGTATGCTTCATGTCATAGCCACCTCTCACATAAAAATTACAAAATTTTTATATTATTGCATTCTATTGTTGTCCAACATTTAACATCTGTCAACAACTTTTGTAACTTTTTGCGAGGTATTCGCTTCTGGTATTTACTTGAGCTAGGCTACATTACAAAAAAAGCTTATTAATTGTAATATCACAACTTCTTTTTTTGAAATTATATAAAAAGTGGAATCTTCTGGTATGATGAAATGATATTTTAATATAAGGAGGAATAATCTATGAAGAAGAACAAATTAATTACAACAGCTTTGTCTTTGAGTTTGTTAGGAGCTGTTGCCATACCAAGTGCAATTTTTTCAGATTCAGATGCAACTGATTCTGCGAATACATCCACTACTGCGACCCAAGCTCCAGATACATCAACTACGGGTGACCATGTAGTAACGCCTCAAAAAATCGGAAATACTTTCGGCAGTAGTGTACAAGGAGGTGCAACTGTCCAAAGTGCCTTTGAGGTTCCTAGAGGATATGGTCATGTTAAACTTACTCTGAAAAATAACTCTAGTTATCCAGTTAGGGTGAGTGTAACGCACAATGATTCAGGTAGAGAATACATCTCTGGAATAAAAATCTCACCTAACAGTTCAATTACTTGGAGAAGTAGTGATGAAGGTTACAGAGGTGGTTTGCGTTCGGGGAGCTACACCCTTCAATTTCGTGGTGGCGATTATAACGTTGATGCAGAATTCAATGGAATTGCCGGTTCACGGGTTGCGGACATTTTTTAAGAGATAAGGTTAACGACTCCTAACAAATAAAGAAACTCCAGACCGATGATGGTTTGGGGCTTCTTTTTTTTGTTTCTTAGGTTCGTTGTATTTTGAGGAAATCTTAATCATTTCAAATAATAAAAAATCCCCGCCGACCCATTAAAATTAACTGGGCTTTTTATCTACTCTAAATTCAAACTCTTTCCGCATATAATATGTTCCAGAAACTTTGACCGAATCAGGCGAAAACTTTTCTATGACACCTCCATAGCCACATCCGATACCAAATCCTCTCCCAACGACTGAACCACTTATACCCTTACCTGGTTTAATGCTGCTGCAAACAGTTCTATATCCAACTTTAACACTTTATATGTATGGTTCATGCTGATCACCTCAGTAATTCATTCGGCGGATGATGGGAAATTCCTGCAAACATAAAAGCACCCCATTGGCGTATGCCAACAGGGTGTCACTTTGTAAATTCAAAACTTACTACTCCATCCAACTTAGAACAACTTATATCATACTTAACTCTTAATCTCTTCGGTTATTATAATGCTGTTTCCTGGACGATCGACCCACAGAAATACTTCACCGACCTTTTCAACACCTTGACCTGCTCCATATGTAGGAGGTTTTATCCGCTCAATAAATGTAAACTCTTTTCCGTTGAAATGGTAGTGATCCAATCCTTGTGCATAAATTTTTCCATATTCATTAGAACCATGTAGGTTAGCGTATAACTCATCCCCATCAAAAAAGATGCCTTGATAACCACCGTCAGTTCCAAAGTTTTCCGATAAAGAGTATGACCTTATCAGATTAAAACCTTTATCAAATTGTCTGATCTCATTTAAGTCATGGTAAACTACCCAGTACGTATTATTATATTCTGCTAAAGACTCTGCTGTGCCATATCCTATATCGAACTCATCTACTTGTCGTAAATCAGGCAGACTATACTTTACTATCCTACTAATTCGTTCCTTTGTTGATGGCCCCGAATTAAAATTATATACCGTTGCGTAAAGGTAACCATCTGTAATGTAACAGTCTCCAAAAGACATAAAGAGCCCTTTTTGATCTGTTTCTGTATAAGCATTCGTTTTTTCAGTTACGAAAGCACCGTCCATAGTGTAAACAGATATCGTATTGGAAAGTTTGAAATTCTCATCACGATCAGATGTAATGTAAATATGTGTTCCGTCAGAAGCGACACCTTGCCATGCCCTATAATTCTTTTCAACCTTTAATACTCTCACTCCTTGGTGAAAATCCCCACTTGTTGAACTAAATATGCCTGTTGGAGAATTATGTAACCCTAAGATTATGACTATGACACTTAGTATATTAAACACCATTTTATTCAGCCCACCTTTAAACTTCAATTAACAACAATGAAATGATAAAATGGTATGCAAATAATTCATCTTTTCTAATAAAAACATTTTTAAATACCCTGCCAGCACACACCGGCAGGGTATTTGTTTGATCCTTTTATTCGGTAGTTACAGGCGACAGCTCTTCGAAGTATACCTTGTTTATCCCACAGGAGATCACCGAGCAGGTACTGAAGGAGCATGCGAGAAAACTGGGCGTTGTGATCCGGCGTGGCGAGGGAGTGGTGTCTGTACGGGAATAGGATTAGGGTGTAGAGATGGTCAGTGTCCGTGCTGAGAACCATCGGAGAAGGTATCGCGGGCTGGTGTGGTGGAGAACCGATATCCACGTTATGGACTGTATCGGAAGGTATGAGCCGATTAATGTTATGACATTAGCGGATCGGATTGAACTGAGCAAAGGTACAGTTTCGAAAGTCAGCACCAAGCTGCTCAAGGAAGGCTGGATTCGCAGAAACCAGCTTAACGATAACAAAAAAGCTCTTTCTTGTGCATGAGCGGCTTCACGTTAAAGTATAGCATCAGTTGCTTCAATTTTTAGATCGTTACAGTATGGAAGAATGAAATGAACTGGAACTCCATGACAAGAGTGTGGAACCAAAAGACCAGAAGATTATCAGCATTTTTTAACAAAATAGCATCTGCGTAACCCGTCTCATGTGGTAGACACATTAGGGATTATGCAGGTGCTTTTCTAGTGTAGTAACCTTTTGGCCTCCATATAGAACACTTGTACAAATTTCTTCGTATTAATACGGGCTTGAGACAGCGAGGGCTCCACATTATTTTGCAGCTCCAGCATTTTTTTGCGGATTTCTGTAAAATCAAAAAATTTGGACGCATAATTCTCAAATTTAGGATGGGTATAGTCAGTCAATCCGAGCGATACGATATGGCTTAGCGTCTGGAAAATGGCGCGGCGGACACGCTGCTCCGATGCCTTGATTTCCTTGCTCAGCTGTGCCGCAGAAGCCGAGCTTCCCAGCCGTTTCAACGCTACATTAGCGAATATATCCTTCAGCGGCGGGAGCAGATGAGGGGATAGATGGCCTGTTTCCTCCTCATACTGGTCCAGATATTCCAGCATGTCCAGCAAATCCATACTTCCCGCTTCACCGATCATTCCCATTTCGGAGAGCAGAAACTGTCCGGAAGTCACGATGTTTCGGGTCGGTTCTATCGTTGCTGATGGGCCATTCGATGTGAACATCGACAACCCTTGCAGCGTGCGCTGGATATCCGTAATCGACTGCTGCATTCGCAGACGTTCGGCCACCTTGTGAATCACTGCAATAATTTCCAATCGGTTCAAGGGTTTGGCAACATAGTATTCAATACCGAGCGAGTAGGCCTCGCCGATCATATTTTTGGATTCAATACGAGAGATCATAATGATTTTCCCACTGAATTGATCACCGAGTGCGCGCACCGTCTGAATACCGTCACGAAGCGGCATTAGCAGATCAATCAATAATACATCAATCCGGTTCAGGTCCAACAGGCCGCTATTCACATAGAAACCGTCCTCTGCTTCCCCGACGACCTCCCCTAGACCTTCGTCTTCAATAATGTCTGCCAGCATAGAACGTATCCCCTGATCGTCATCCACAATATAAAAACGCATTCGGACTATCTTCCTTTCTCCGTCAGTTTCCGTAAAGGCAATATGACCCTAAAAGTGGTCTGTGCCCTACCTGTATTCTCTTCTTCATCCTGTTGTAGTTCAATCGTTCCTTCCAGGCTCTCCGCGACCTCGCGCACATAAAACAATCCCATACCGGTCGAAGGCTGTCCTTCCTTATCATACTTGGTCGTATACCCCGGTGTGAAGACCATTTCACGTTTACGCTGAGGAATACCTAGGCCGTTGTCGGTGACACTAAAGGACACTACATCCTCTTTTCCCGGCAGAAAGCGAATGGAAACGTCAATCCTTCCGCTGTCTTTCAGCGCTTCAACCGCATTGGATGTCAGGTTATTAATAAGTGTCAGAACTGTATAAACATGCAGCTTGGGCAACAAAGGCTCGAAATTCAGGGTGAAACAGATGGACTTGCCCAGCGATTGGGCATATTTGCTGTTCGTTCGGACGATCAGCTCGCCAAGCTCTTGCGAAGTCATATAATGCACTCCGCTTTCCGCATCAATTAGCTTGGACAGCCCGGCAAAAATCCGCTGACTGTCTTTTTTGATCTCATGAACCTGTCCGGAAATACGAAGTGCCTGTCTGGCGTAGCGGTCCCTGTCTTCCAAGGATTCAGCCTGGTGCAATTCCCGATATAGCTCGTAGCTTTCACGGGTGATCTGCTCTGCGTGCGACAGGGTCTTGCTGAGCTGGACGGACTCCTCGTACAGATCCGATACCAGGAGCAGAATCCGCTCGGTCTGCTGTCTCTGCGCCTCTTCATGCTGAACGGACTGCTTCAGGCGAATGATATTGTAGAACCCGAGCACGAAGAAGCTGCGGATTATGGCGACGAGTACCACCTTGCCCATCTTGACGGTGTCCCAGAATTCCCCGTCAATGCTCCGCCGGACGGTAAGTTCCGCCACGCTTGCCGCAACCTCTATACCCACGGAGAGGATGCCCACCCGGAGAGCGCGGTAAGGTTCGGCATTAATGTTAAGGATCTGAAAGAGCAGGCCGTAACCCATGTAAAAAAAAAGGGTAGGCCCATGCAATGTCATCAACTCTTCAAAGGAAGATCCGGGGTGGAGGTAATGATTAAGTAAGATGCGAAAGGCGACTACAGCTATTCCTGTAAGCACTCCCGATAATGCAGGCGGAATATAACGAATGGATAGAAGAAAGAAAAAAAATACAGGCGTACCGCAGCTGAGACGAAATGTATTAGAGAACGGGTGAACATTCAACTCACCTGCCAGCGGTACAAATATAAGCATCAGCAGGAAAAGAAGTCTATTCAGCTTCATCCATATTCACCTCCTAGGTATTCGGTCAGAAAGGGCAATGTAAGATAAATTCACAGGATTTTGATTAAATTTTATGAATTTATAGAAAAATACAAAGGTTTATGTAGATAATTGTCTTTTTTTATAGATCAGATTGTAGTATAAATAACATCATTTCAATATTAGGAACAGCATACTGCAAGAATATACAAATTATCTAGGGGGGAACAAAGTGAAGAAGATTAATTTGACAATGCAAATCTTTATTGGACTGACTTTAGGTATTATTATTGGCGCCTTATTTTACGGCAATTCAGGGGTGGAAGTCTACTTAAAGCCGATCGGCGATATTTTCATCCGTCTGATCAAAATGATTGTCGTGCCAATTGTAATTTCAACGCTCATTATCGGTGTAGCTGGCGTCGGGGATATGAAAAAACTGGGCAAGCTCGGCGGGAAGTCTATTCTTTACTTTGAAATTGTGACGACCATTGCCATCCTTTTCGGATTGCTCGTTGCGAATCTGGTTCGTCCCGGAGACGGTGTAGACATGTCCCACCTGGCCAAGAGTGATATCAATAGCTACGTGGAGACGACTGAAAAGTCAGGCCACAACTTTATGGATACGATTGTACATATTGTTCCCACTAATATTATTCAAGCGCTGGGCGAAGGGGATATGCTGGCTATTATCTTCTTCTCCGTCTTGTTCGGACTAGGGGTAGCGGTGATTGGTACCAAGGGCAAGCCTGTGCTGAATTTCTTCGAAGGCGTAGCCGACGCCATGTTCTGGGTGACCAATCAGGTTATGCGCTTGGCTCCGTTCGGTGTATTTGCACTGATTGGAACGACAGTAGCAAAGTTTGGGCTGGCCTCATTGTGGCCGCTATTGAAGCTTGTTTTGTCGGTTTATGGCTCCATGCTGCTGTTCATTGTAATTATTTTTGGAATTATCGCCAAGCTTTGCGGTACTCGTCTCTGGACCATGATTAAAATTTTGAGAAGTGAGCTGCTGCTTGCCTACTCAACGGCCAGCTCGGAAAGTGTCCTGCCTAAGATCATGGAGAAAATGGAGAAGTTTGGATGCCCGAAAGGAATTACTTCCTTTGTCATTCCGATAGGATATTCCTTTAATCTGGACGGTTCCACGTTGTACCAGGCGCTGGCTGCGGTCTTTATCGCCCAGATGTATGGTATTGACATGCCGATCACTACACAGATCACGCTGGTGCTGGTGCTGATTATTTCTTCCAAAGGTATCGCAGGCGTACCTGGCGCTTCCTTTGTCGTTTTGCTCGCTACACTGGGAGCCGTGAATCTTCCGCTGGAAGGCTTGGCCTTTATCGCTGGTATTGATCGTATTCTCGATATGGCGCGTACGGTAGTCAATGTATTAGGCAACTCACTTGCCGCAGTGGTTATGTCCAAGTGGGAAGGCGAATATGATAAGGAAAAAGGCGAGAAATACGCCGCTTCCTTAAACAACAGCCAATGAGTTGAATGATTGACGAAAAGAACACCCTTGCGAAGAATGCAAGGGTGTTCTTTTCGTGACCAGACTTGGCTGTATAACGGCTTTTTGGCAGCTGGATTGGTGTGGGACCTGTGCTACCCGGACGCAGTGATAGGCTGGCAAATTCAGCTGTTCTTTGTCCTTTGCATGGTGGTGGCTGCGGTATATGGTGCATTGACATCCAATAAGTCTATTTTATTGAAACAAGGATTACCCGCCATTCTGGCATTAATCAGTTTGCTTGTCTTCTAAAAGACACCCTTAACGGGTGTTTTTTTGCTGAATTCGATCACATAATGTCTGAACTGCGGGTGGAATGGATATGGACAATTTGGCGACGGCGCCGCTGTCAGCAACAATGTGCCTGTATTCGCCCAATATGATAAGCCTTCTATTTTGTATAGCACAAACACAGTCAAAGAAACGGCAACCAATGACGGGACCGTTGCTGGGACTTTAACCGTTGCTTTAACCGGAGATGAGTTCAATGACAGTGTAATGAGTGATGTTTATGTGGGTAACTTGCCTTATGTCAAAGTGCTCGTACTCGCCTTGGGGGAATCTGCCGAGGTTGCACAGGATAAAACGTCGGATTTTAAGGATGTAACCAATCCTGATTGGTATTACAGCTATATTAAACTGGCCAGAAACATGGGGCTTGCAAAAGGAGATGTATATAATTATTTTTATCCAAATAAAGAAATAACAAGAAAAGAATCCTTTGCGATATTGGTTAGGGCTTTACAGTATCGTAAATCCATTTCAAAAAGCGAAAACCCGGAAAATCAATTGAAGAAGTTTAAAGATACGGCTTCATTGAGAGATTGGTCTTCCAATGAAATTGCACTTTCTATTGAAAATCATCTGATAGAGGGATATGAGGACAATACGTTGAGACTAGAACGTCAAATAACTCGTGCTGAAGTGTGCGTATTGGTTGCTCGACTGCTGGACCGTCTTCATGACAAATAATCATAAATGAAAAAGGGCTGTTTCATAAGTCATCGGAGATGATCTGTGAACAGCCCTGTTTTACAGTCGCTTGTCGGCTGGATACACGCCCATCTCTAATTACATAGGTGCCCGCATAGTGGAAATCCGGGGGAGATTAATGTAGTGGAAACTACATGTACTAGGTATGGGGAAAACGATTTTTTATGATATAGTTTTCATAGACCATGAAGAGAGTTGAGGTGCAGCATGACAGCATTGACTATTGTTGAATCATCCGTCAAACCAGGACTAGCAGCCTTTCAGGCCATCGCCGAAGATCAGGAAGAGGTTCAGGAGTTGATTTTAAAGACAGCCAGATGGCTGCACAGCAAAGGCTCCACGCAATGGGGCAACCTACTCAAAGGAAAAGATGATCACAACCTGGGCGGCGCTATTGCGCGGGGAGAAGTGATTATTTTCCGGACATCAGAGGATCATGCATTGGCAGGCGCTGTGATCTTGCAGCAGCCCAGTGCCTGGGACTGTAATTTGTGGGGGTTAGACGATGCTGATGCTGAAGGAGGAACCTCAGTATATTTGCATCGTTTGGTTGTAGATCGGGATAGAGCCGGGAAGGGACTAGGCCATGAATTGATGCAATGGATTGAACAAAGCATCCGTTTCACAGGCAAGGATCGAATCCGGCTAGATTGTATTGCGGGGAATGACAAGCTAAGCCAGTTTTACAAGCAATGCGGCTATACGCATAGAGGTGAAACGGACGGCTTTAATATTTTTGAAAAGAAGCTGACAGAGGTATAGGAAAATAAAGCATGGACTGAGACAGGGGCTGTCCCGGAAGTCATCAAAGATGACGGTGGGGCGGCCTCTTTTGTTTTTTTTTAGGATCAGCTCGCTCTATTCGAATATACGTCTAATCAAGAATTAAAGTGTTTTATAAATAAGTTTATTCATTAATTAAAACATCATAAACAAATGTTATGAGTATATATTACGTCATAAATATTGAAATAACCTTCTGCTTTGTGTTACAATTTTTTTAGACATAACTGACTAATCCAGACATGCATCTCAATAAGCGGAGGGAATGAATTCAATGTTGTTGAAAAGAGTGTATTCATTTAGTGAAGGTAGGTTGGGGATGAAAGCGCTGTTAGGAGGAAAAGGCGCAAACCTCGCGGAAATGACGACACTGGGTCTTCCAATCCCTCCCGGTTTTACGGTGACCACTGAGGCGTGCCGAGCCTACTTTACTTCCGGCGGCAAGCTTCCGGAAGGGTTATTGGGGGAAATTGTAATCGCCCTGCACGACATTGAGGAAGCTCAGTCGGCTATATTCGGAGATACGAAGCGCCCCCTGCTGGTATCTGTTCGTTCAGGATCAGTCAGCTCGATGCCCGGTATGATGGATACGATTCTGAATCTGGGTCTTAATGATGGAACTGTGCGTGGATTGGCCGAGCAGACGGGAAATGAAACCTTCGCCTATGACTGTTACCGCAGATTTATTCAAATGTTTGGCAACGTAGTGCTGGGTATAGACTCCATTCATTTTGAACAGCTCCAGGAACAGAGCAAGCACACCAACGGGCGTGCCAGTGACCAGGAGGTTAGCGCGGAAGAATGGAAGGAACTGATCGCAAATTATAAAGGTCTTGTCGCAGAGCGGAGCGGACAGCCGTTTCCACAGGATGTATATCAGCAATTGCAACTGGCGGTAGAAGCTGTATTCCGTAGTTGGAACAATATGCGTGCCAAGGTTTACCGCAAGGCTTACGGTATTCCAGATGAACAAGGAACAGCAGTGAACATTCAGGCCATGGTGTTTGGCAATCTCGGCAACGACAGTGGAACCGGGGTGCTCTTCACCCGCAATCCCTCCACAGGTGTGAAGGAACTGTACGGCGAGTATATGGTGAACGCTCAGGGGGAGGATGTCGTAGCCGGAGTACGCACCCCGAACCCTATTGCGCAGCTCCAGAAGGAGCAGCCGCTAGTCTACGATCGTCTGGAAGAGCTAGCTTCCTTGTTGGAGCGTCATTACCGGGATATTCAGGATATCGAATTTACGATTGAAAAAGGAAATTTGTATCTGTTGCAGACGCGCAGTGGCAAAAGAACGGCGCAGGCGGCAGTAAAAATAGCTGTGGATTTGGTGGAAGAAGGGATCATTAGCAAAGAGGAGGCTATCCAGCGGATCGAACCGTCTCACATGGATCAACTGCTGCATCGCTCCATTGATAATTCCACGCCGCTGGTGGCGATTGCTCATGGTCTGCCAGCCTCGCCCGGCGCAGCGAGTGGGCGCATTGTATTCGACGCCGATACGGCAGAGAACTGGACAAAGGATGGGCAGAAAGTCATCTTGGTCAGTGTGGAGACCTCACCTGACGATGTTCACGGGATCATTGCTGCCGAAGGCGTGCTGACAAGTCGAGGTGGGATGACCAGCCATGCTGCTGTGGTTGCAAGAGGCATGGGTAAACCTTGCATTTGTGGCTGTGACACGCTGAGCATTGATCTGGACAGTCGGAGCGTCAGCATCGGTAACCTGACCTTTCAGGAAGGGGAGGATATTTCGCTCGATTCGACCTCCGGACAAGTGTACCAAGGAAGTCTGTCGCTCAACGAGCCGACCATTACACCGGAATTACTGAAGCTGCTGGAGATTGCGGACGGAATCCGAACGTTGAAGGTCTACACCAATGTGGATACGCCACTCGACGCAGTCAAAGCCCGGGAATTTGGGGCCGAAGGCATCGGGCTTTGTCGGACGGAGCATATGTTTTTCTCGGGCAATCGTCTGCCTATCGTTCAGGCGATGATTTTGGCCAATAATCAGGAGGAGCGGGTTCTGCATTTGGATCGTCTGCTCCAAATGCAACAATTTGACTTTGAGGCTATGTTCACTGCAATGGACGGCTTGCCGATGACGATTCGTCTGCTGGACCCGCCGTTACATGAGTTCCTGCCGAATCTGGAACAGCTTCAGGAGCAACAGCGGGAGCTTGAGCTTTTGGGGGGCCATGTAGAGGAGCTTCAACGTCTTAAAGCTACCATCTCTAAGGTGCACGACCTACGAGAAGTTAACCCTATGCTGGGTCTGCGCGGTGTTCGGCTGGGTATTCTGTTTCCAGAGATCTACGATATGCAGATTGAAGCAATTTTTAAGGCTGCGGAAGCGGCACTGCGCAAGGGCGTGGATGTGAGACCGGGGATTATGATTCCGCTGGTCGGTCATTCCAATGAACTCAAGCAAATGAGGGAACTGGTTGATGAAGTAGCCGTTCAGGTGCTTAGCGAGGAGTTCAAGTGGTTCAAGTATCGGGTGGGTACCATGATTGAGGTTCCAAGAGCCGCCCTGTTGGCAGACAGTGTGGCCCAGTACGCCGACTTTTTCTCCTTTGGAACCAATGATCTGACACAAATGACCTTTGGTTACAGTCGGGATGATGCCGAAGGTAAATTCCTCGGCTCCTATATGGAAAAGAATATTCTGGAAGCCAACCCTTTTCAGGTGTTGGATCAGGATGGCGTAGGCAAATTGATCGAATGGGCTGTTATCAAAGGTAAGGAGAAAAAGCCTTTTCTGGAGACAGGTATCTGTGGTGAGCATGGCGGGGATAGAGAATCTATTGTCTTTTGTCACCGCAGCGGACTGGATTATGTCAGTTGCTCACCGTACCGGGTGCCATTTGCCCGCATTGCCGCCGCCCAAGCAGCTTTGCTTGTCAGAGCGGAGCAACCTGAGGGAGCATTGTCCGTTTTGTAGCTGAAAGTAGTTTCTACATTTCAATAACACATTTAAGGCAGCCTTGATCCAAAGGCTGCCTTGTTTGTTTTGCACCACATTTTACATACACATATCTCGTTGGGAAGAAAAAAATTTAGATATACATGAAAATGGGGACATCGCGTCTCTCCTCCTACATATGATGATAGGGGAAGTTTTTGTGAGCGCTTTAATAAAAGGATGACATACAACTATGCGAAGCTACAGGAGGTGGTTAAGGTGGATAATTATATGAGCTGGATAGAAATTGGATTTTTTATCAGCGTTCTGTTTTTACTTGCAGCGGCAAGCAGTACCTCTCCCAAACTGGAGAACACGGAGGGGCAAAAAGTGCGGCTGACCATGCAAGTCTGGGGTAATCCTGCGGAGGTGAAGGTGTACCAGCGGGCACTGGATGCATTTGAAAAGGAAAACCCGAATATTAAGGTTAAGCTGATGCCTGTACCGGGAGACCAATATGAGCAAAAGCTGCTGACACAGCTTCAGGGAAGCCGCGGACCGGATGTGTTTTATTCGTATGAACCGACGATTGCGCGTTTGATTGGGGCGAAACAGGTACAGCCTTTGGGTGAATTTTTAAAAAGTGATGCGAGTGATGTGAAGGCTGAGGATTTTCCGGAAGGATTATGGGGACCGGCGAAGCGTGATGGCGAAATCTATGGGATCACTCCTGACTCGAATCCAATGGTGATGTACTACAATAAGAAGGTTTTTAAGGATGCCGATGTGAAGACACCGCAGGAATATTATGACGAGGGCAAGTGGAACTGGGACGCCTTTGAGGAAGTCACATCGAAGCTGAAAGCTGCCGGAAAGCAGAGCTATATTGCGGAAAACTGGTGGGCTCACTGGTATTCATGGGTGTGGTCGAATGGTGGCCGGATTTTTAATGAACAAGGCAAGTATGTACTGGATCACAATGAAAAGGGCAAAGAAGCCTTTGGCTTCATGTACGATATGGTGAAAAAGGGAAATGCGGTATATCTCGGCTCACTTCCCAAAGGGCAAGGGGCTGACGCAATGTTCATGTCCAACCAGGTCGGTATGCTGGCGGCGGGAAGATGGCTGGAGCCGCTGTTTAGCCAGAATAAAAGCCTCGATTTTGATTATATGTACTGGCCTTCCAACACGGGCAAAAATGAACCTGTCGCCATTCCGGTCGCTTACGTAGCTGTAAACAAAAACAGCCCGCATCTGCAAGAGGCCATGAAGCTGGCGGCATTCTACGCCTCGGTGAAGGGGCAGGAGGCGCGACTGGTTGAAGGTGGGAATGCCATGGGTACGCTTGCCGCCGCAGATGAGAGCATTATGAAAAAGGCGACGATTGCGCATTCCAACTATTTGACCGAAGGACGGGACAGAGGGCATGCGCATGGTTCCGCATTGGCCTACGACGCTCAGGTACCGGGATTAAATTCGGATATCACGGAGACGATTGACCTGATGTTCCTCGGCAAGCAGGATGCTGCGACAACGATTGAGAAGCTGAATCAGATCATATCGAAGGCGGTCAAGTAAGTGTCGGAGGGGATTACGACCGGGGAGGGAAGGACACAAGATGCAGAGAAAGCATCAAGCGCTGTGGGGCTATCTGTTCATTGGCCCCCAGTTTCTTGGTCTGTTATGTTTTTCACTGCTGCCGCTGCTGTATGCGTTCTATTTAAGCTTTGTGAATTGGGATGGCTTTGGCGTGCCTGTATTTGTCGGTTTGGATAATTTCAGAGGCCAATTAGCTGATCCTGATTTCTGGAAGGCACTCGTCAATACGATGTACTATATGGTGCTGGTGATTCCGGCGGGTATTATTCTGGCTTTGCTTGTAGCGACTGTTCTCAATAAAGTGAAGGGCAAGGAAATATACCGTTTGTTCTTTTTCATGCCTGTTGTGACCAGCTCAGTATCGGTCGGGATCATCTGGATGTGGATACTGAACGGCGAATTTGGCATTTTAAATCATCTGCTGCGAGCGATTGGGATTACAGGCCCGATGTGGCTTACTGATACGCAGTGGGTATTCCGTCGATTGCGCTTTGAGCATATGGCTGGGGCTGGGATATAATATGGTCATTTTCCCATACACCTCTAACGAATGGCACTTAATTCAAAAAAACATTCGTTACTTTACATTTCTTTGTAAAAGATGGATTACCTTTCGCAATAATTGTAATTCTAATAAAATTTCAAAAAAATTTTTCAATAGTTGTGGTCAAGCTGACACCACAAAAAGAGCGATTTACATCGCTCTGTAACTCTCTTCGGACAATAAAGTTGTGTACCAAAATCCAATATTTGTGTTTTATCAAGATTATAAAAATATGTACGTTAAAATCTTTAACTTTACTAACATTGCCTTACCATATTACCGCTCTATATTTAAACCAAAGCAGCCGTCCCCTGATTTTAACATAAGACTGATGACACTTGTTCAACGCTCTTGTTTTCAATAAAGAGCGTACTTTTTTTATGTTTCATTAATACTTAGAACACAACTTCATATACGTAAACAACAAGCTGAATATATGATAATTCAACGATCATTTTCATAATTAGTGAGAACTCATTGACTCGAAGTTATTCGGTTCACCCTAATTTTTCAAATTTTATGAGAATATACGCAACTCTAAAAATGCGTATTTATACAATTAATTTGTTCTACTTCTTCATTGTCAATTGTTAGCGAATAATAATGTTTTAGACTAAACAATAAAGAACTAGACTGAGATAATAAAGTTATAGACTGGCGACGCGTGGCCCGCATGCGCGGCTGCAGTTGCGCTCCCCAGCTCTTCCGGAATGAAGTCCAGCTTTGCGATTGGTGTGCCGGCGACGGCGGCCGGCATGCGCGGCTGCAGTTGCGCTCCCCAGCTCTTCCGGAATGAAGTCCAGCTTTGCGATCGGCGCTCTGGCGACGGCGGCCAGCATGAGCAGCTGCAGCTTGCTCTCCCGGCTCTTCCGGAATGAAGTCCAGCTTTGCGATCGGCGCGCTAGCGACGGCGGACGGTGTAATTAGAAAATATAGACTTATACTGGAAAATAAAGTATAATGATATAAACTACGAATATGCTTTTTTCTTGAGCCCTCTCATATGATGAGAGTAATTCAGTATTCGAGGAGATGATCTTGATGAACAAGAACATAGGGATTAAGGATATTTTGGTAAGGTTCGACGAAATTTCGAAGCATTATGTTCGGGAGCTGGATAAGTATAGTCTGGCGGAACTGTGTCGCAAGCCAAGCGAGAACGAATGGTCGCTTGGGCAAATGTACCTGCATCTGCCCCATTCCACGCTGAACTTGCAGCTCCGTCTTGCGGAGCAGTGCATGGCGCTCGGTGGCGGCAGCGAAGAGGGCGGCGGGAAGACGGAGGCCGGCCATGCCGTGTTTGAGCAAGGGAGCTTCCCACCGGTTCGCATTCAGGTACCGGCCGACTTGCAATATACGCCTCCTCAGCCAGAGAGCAAGGAGCAGCTTGTCGCCAAGCTGGAGGAAGCAATGCGCCGCATGCATGAGATTGGGGCGTCGCTGCAGAACATAGACCCAGAGCGGCTGCAGCGAAAGGCGACTCATCCGGCTGTAGCCTTCGGCGCGTTAAACGCGGTCGAATGGTTCACGATGGTGGAGATGCATTACCGTCATCATCTTCTTCAAAAGGAGCGGCTGGACGCTTTCTTACAAACTGCAGAGTTATTAGGCTAACAGGACACGATAGTTGAATGTTGACCACAACAGCGGCCAGTCTAGAATTTTATTTTCGCGTCCTTATCTGCCGCTGTTGCATTTGTCGGATCAGTCTAAAACATATTTCTCAAAAGCTGACGACCTTTGAAATGGACAATCGCGTAAAATCAGCAACTCCAGTCTACAACTTTATTTTCTTCGAACATCAATTATGATAATTTTTCTCGTTCAACCTGTAAATTTTCTCACTAATTATGACACTATCTTCGATCAATAAAGTTGTGTACTAGCGAGTCAACTACAAATATTTTCACCTTTGCGATACACAATAAAGTTGTGTACCAAAATCCAATATTTGTGATTTATATTTTTTTAATAAAATTCTAAAAATATGTACGTTAAATCCTTATAAATATGTTCTCCTGTCTTTAATTTTTCTAATATTTCTTTACCATAATATCGCTCTCTATTATTTAAACCAAAGCAGCCGTCCTGATTTTAACAAAGCCTGATGACACTTGTTCATCAGGCTTTTGATTTTACTAAAAGTGATTCTTTTATTATGTTTCATTAATATTTAGTACATAACTTTATTGTCTATTTCTTGATTAGTACACAACTTTATTGTTTAGTACATAACTTTATTGTCTGTAGACAGTAACATTCATCTATGTATTCAGTTGATTTCCTGGCCGTCTGCCCCCCGCCTCTCCAATTTTGAAAGGCAGAAGCAAACAACGGACTGGTTTGACCAGGAAACGAACAAGGACGCTTTTGGGTCGATCCAGGCACACATATAAATAGCTCCCTGAACAAAGGGGAGGGAGCTTCTATATGTTTCTTTAGACCGCCGGCGGCTCCATCCCCATCTGAGACCATTCTTCCCGGGCAGGTCCGAATACGCCAGGAACCTTCAGCCCGGCTTGACGCATCAACACGGTCATCTGACCCAGGTGGTGCGTCTGATGTATGATCAAAACGGACAAGGTGAATCCGTTAGGCCACTGCTCACCGTACATATCACACGTCTCAGCCAGCGTGGCATCTGTCCAATGTGTTTGAATAGCTTTTAACACATTCTGGCTTGCTTGGCGGTAATGATCCGCAATCACTTGTGCGGAAGTCTGTAGCGCTGCATCATGATGAGGGGCTTCAAACTCCAGGCCTGTACGGGACATCATTTCGTGGATGGCGGTCACAATATGCCAGGCGATCCGCCCCAAAGTACGGTCCTGCGGGGATACTTCTTGAGCCAAAGATGCGTCGGTAAGGGTATCGAAAATTTTTTGAGTGGAACCACTCACTTTTTTCCAGTGTTCAGCAAACACTTGAACAGTTGTAAACATGTAAAATCCTCCTAGATTTCAATTGGAATTATTTAAAGATCTTAATACATATTCGACACGAACATGAATTCCCCTTTTCCCTCTTTACAAAGCTGTTTAATTATCGTCAAAACGCTACTTTATACCGGTGTTCGCGTGAGCGAGCTTATTAATATCAAATTAACTGATGTCGATTTTCATTACTGTCAAATCTGGATAAATAAAGGCAAGGGGAGCAAGGATCGGATCGAATCGTACCCTTCCCTCAATCATTCAAGGAAATGTTGGCCATTCTATGCGAAAAAAACAGGCGCTCTATTTGTTTGAATCTTCATGGAAGAAAAAGTACACAGATCGGGGAATCCGAAAGATTTTGGTCAAATATTCCGAAGAGGCAGGATGGGTTCAAAATCTATCGCCGCACAAGCTGCGCCACTTCCTATTAACCTGGCTTAAAAAGCAGGGCATTGATGACGCGCTTATTCAGCCGTATTCCGGACATGAGGGCCGAAAATCATTGGAGGTTTACTCCAAACTTGCAATCACCGATGCCCAGCAGGAATATAACGAAGTAATCAATAAATTCCCCATTTAATTACATCTACTTGGTTTCGCTGTTGCTCAACAATTTCAAAGGGCTGTATACCTCCGATTGGTCGCTAATGATGGCGGGTACCACCATTTCCGTCGTTCCGGTGCTGATCGTCTATATGATTGCACAAAAACAAATATCGAAGGCGTAAATGGATAATAATATATAATTTGATGATGAATTTACAATAATGCGAAAAATTCGCTCTTTCGCGTTCTGTGACGTCAATCAGACGAGAGTGGACTATGCCAATCGGCTGTTGCAGGAGAAATACGACTATGAGCCGATTCCGACCTATAAAGCTCATGAATTTGAACGGATGATTGCAGAAACGAAGCCGGAGACGGTGTACGCGATGGGCGATCTGAAATTTTATGGACGGGAAAATGCGGAACAGCGCGGCGTGACTGAATTCTACCAGCGTGCGTACGGCAGCAAGGCAGCGGAAAATGCCCCATTTGCGGGCGCACGGTCCATTTTAACGGGCATTGCCGTCAATCGCTCTATCCGTACGGGCCAGCCAGTGAAGGTGGAGGAACTGGTGCGTTTGTAAAGAATGGCAACAACTAAAATAACCAAGAAGCTCCCTGTTTATCTTATGGACAGAGGGGCTTCTTGGTATTTTACTGTCAGCGGCGGCAGAGTTTCTGTTAGCTGTCGTAGGGTACTTATTTTATTATTTATCGGCAGTCAGTTTACGGGCTCCAAGCTGTTGCACAGGACGATGGTTATCAGGAAAAATGGTAGCGAACCGACTGATTTGGTCTGCTGACATTTCGATAGGCTGTTCCAGTACCGTCCAGTTCACATGCTCCGTACATGGCGGGGTAGTCAGAGAGCCGTTGTAGCGAACCGAATGCAGGTCCTTCGGCAGGAGCGCAGCAAGATTAATTCCTTCCTCCAGAGCCGATTCTTGGGTGGTAGTATCTTTCGGCAGTTGGGACCAAATACTGTTGAAGGCTTTGTTTTCCTTGCCCTTTTGAATAAGGACGCCTAAAACTGCTGTGCGGCCGTTGTCGCTCTGATGAACAAAGTGAAGCTCCATCTCGGCATTTTTACCATCAATCTGGTGCTCGCTGGGATGATGGAAATGAAACTGCTTTAAAGTATAACGAGTCCCGTCTACCACAATAGTATTGTCGGGGCTTGCTGTGTTGAGTTGAATCGAATGTCCGTTATTCAAAATGGATACTTTCGTGTTGGCGTAATGAACCTGCAACGGTTGCTCCGTATGTGAAGCTTCCAGACGAGTATGTTCTATGTTGACGGGGGATTGTTCCTGGCCGTTACCGCAAGCAGCAAAATCTTTTTCCAGCTCTCCCCAATGCTCCGGTCCCTGATCTCCCTCATAGGACCAGTGTGGTTTTTTCTGAACAACCGCATGGGCGCTACTAGTTGATGAAGATAAAGTGTTGGTGGTCTTAGAAGTGGCGGGCTGAGAATTACATCCGGTTGCCGACACAACCAGGAAAATAGCAAACATGCTGGACAAGCAAACTCTCCAGTTTTTTTTCATTGTGCATGATCCTTCTTCCAAAGTAGAGTGTGTGAAACTTTTTACATTGTAAATTATTGTACAAAGTTCTATCAAGGGTACAAGGACTTAGAAAGAAGGAAAGGATGCATTCTTTTTTTACAGCTTATTCAAAATGTTATCCTCCAGTACAGCGGATTTATCTCCGTACTCTTTAATAATATGCTTTTCTCCCCAGGCACATAGAGAATTCAAAATGCCTTTCAGACTACATCCATATTCACTAAGCTCGTACTCCACTTTGGGAGGCACCTGATTGTAGCTAATCCGATTGACAATGCCATCTTCCTCTAATTCCCGAAGCTGCTGCGTCAGCATTTTTTGTGTAATCGAAGGCATGATGCGCTTCAATTCGCTTGTCCGCATTTTTCCATGTGTCAAATGACACAGGATCACACACTTCCATTTCCCCCCGATAACCTCCAAAGTCGCCTCAACTGAGATATTGTATTTTTTCTGACCCAATGCCGATCCCTCCGTGTGTTTCACTTTTTGTTTAGGGTACTTTTTGGTACCTATATCACTAAAAAGTACGTACTGTTTATACTTGCCTGAATAACTCATAATAACATTTGCTGGTCGAAGATTTCTATAGATAGAAGTAAAGAGAGGAGTGAAACACATGTCGCCAGAAAGAAAACGAAGTATCTGGCCATTATTGGCTTTAGCCGTAAGCGCCTTTGCGATTGGGACAACCGAGTTCATTAGCGTGGGGCTGCTGCCCCTGATCGCTGAGGACTTGCACATATCCGTAACCATGTCTGCCTTAACCGTCACGTTGTACGCATTAGGGGTAACCGTCGGGGCGCCTGTCCTGACCTCGTTAACATCCAGTGTTCCCCGTAAAACGCTGCTGCTGTGGATCATGATTGTATTTATTGCAGGCAACAGCCTCGCTGCGTTCTCCAGTGGAATTGTCATGCTGCTGATTGCACGCGTGATCTCGGCATTTTCCCATGGGGTGTTCATGTCCATCGGCTCCACCATCGCAGCCGATCTTGTGCCTAATGACCGCCGAGCCAGTGCCATTTCCATTATGTTCTCCGGGCTGACCGTAGCCACGGTCACGGGTGTACCCTTGGGAACCTTTATCGGACAGCAATGGGGCTGGCGAGCGGCCTTTATGGCGATTGTGATCGTCGGTGTGGTGGCACTTACCGCCAATCTGATTTTGCTGCCATCTAATCTGCGCAAAGGGAACAGACCCCCCTTCCGCGAGCAGGTCAAACTGGTTACCAATGGTCGCTTGCTAATCGCATTTATCATTACAGCTTTGGGGTATGGAGGCACATTTGTGGTGTTTACTTATTTATCTCCATTACTTCACGACATAACCGGATTTAAGCAAAGTACGGTAACGTTTATTCTTTTGCTGTATGGAATCGCGATTGCCATCGGGAATGTCATTGGTGGAAAAGCAGCAAACCGCAAGCCGCTTTCAGCTTTATTTTACATGTTCCTGATTCAAGCGATTGTCCTGCTCGTCCTGCTGTTCACCGCTCCTTTTAAAACCGCCGGACTGATTACGATTTTCTTCATGGGATTGCTTGCGTTTATGAACGTGCCCGGCCTACAGGTATATGTGGTGATGTTGGCTGAACGTTTTGCCCCCAAAGCCGTAGATGTCGCTTCTGCCGTCAATATCGCTGCTTTCAACGCGGGAATTGCGATTGGAGCTTATGTAGGTGGAATGGTGACGGATGCTCTGGGTCTCATTCATACGACCTGGATCGGGGCGATTATAGTTTTCGCTGCGGTTCTACTCACAGGCTGGAGTCGCACGCTGGAAAAAAGGGATACAATCACCGCAATAGATTCACAATCTTAAAAAATGCAGAGAGGAAGATAAACAATGACTCAAAACTTACAAAGCACAACAACATTGCACAACGGAGTTCATATGCCTTGGTTCGGAATAGGGGTATTTAAAGTGGAGGAAGGCGCAGAGCTGGTCGATGCCATCAAAGCGGCTGTGAAGCATGGTTATCGCAGTATAGATACAGCTGCAATCTATGCGAATGAAAAAAGTGTAGGACAGGCCATTCAGGAAGCCCTTCAGGAGAATAACCTGTCCAGAGAAGACCTTTTCGTGACGTCCAAAGTGTGGAACGCCGATCTGGGGTATGAAGAGACACGGGCAGCCTATGAAGCAAGCCTGGACAAGCTGGGTCTGGAGTATCTGGATCTGTATTTGATTCATTGGCCGGTTCAAGGGAAGTATAAAGAAGCCTGGAGAGCTTTGGAGTCCTTGTATAAAGAAGGGCGGATCAAGGCTATAGGAGTCAGCAACTTCCAGATTCATCATTTGGAAGACCTTATGAAGGATGCAGAGATCACACCAATGATAAATCAGGTGGAGTTTCATCCACAATTAACACAAGCCGAGCTGCTGCAATTCTGTCAAAAGAACAATATTCAAATGGAGGCCTGGTCCCCGTTAATGCAAGGTCAATTGCTCAATCATGCGGTACTGCAAGACATAGCGGACAAGTATGGCAAATCGGTGGCACAAGTGATTTTACGCTGGGATGTGCAGCAAGGAGTTGTTACCATTCCCAAGTCTACCAAGGCGCATCGGATTGCTGAAAATTCCGACATTTTTGATTTTGAATTGACGCAAGAGGATATGGATGGAATTCAGGCGTTAAATGCGAATCATCGGGTAGGTCCCGATCCGGATAACTTTGATTTTTAAACTCAATTTCCAAGATACGCCGTTTCTTTCTTCAATGAAGGGAACGGTGTTTTTTGTCCATGATGGGTCTGGAGCCACAGCATTCCAACCCCACCATATGTTATTATAGGGGGATGAAAAAAAAGACGTTTTGGAAGCTTGTGAAAATGAAGACAATCCGGGGGAGCTCATGAATAAGACGATTGCAGATATAGCCCAAATGGCTGGCGTATCCAAGAGTACGGTATCCCGTTTTTTGAACGGTGGAGCAGTCAGTTTGGATACAAGACGTAAAATTGAAAAGGTGGTCAAGGCTACGGGATACGTGCCTAATACTTTTGCCCAGAGCCTGAAAGCGAAGCGGACTAACATAATTGGAACCGTTGTGCCACGTCTGGATTCTTTCGCGACATCCCATACGCTGATGGGTATAGATGAAGAGCTGCGGGCCCAGCATTATCAGATGCTGATCTCGAATACGAGCCAGGATGTGAAGCGTGAAATCGAAGCCATTTACGAGTTGGGTCGGCAAAAGATTTCCGGTATTATTTTGCTGGCCGCTGAAATTACTGACGAGCATCTGACTGCAATTCGCGACATTGCCATTCCGGTTTTGCTGGTGGGACAGCAGCACACGCAGCTTCATAGTCTTATCCATGATGACTACCGGGCGGGATATGATATCGGCGCGTATGTTCTGTCACAGGGCCACCGTGAAATTGCCTACGTCGGCGT
Source organism: Paenibacillus sp. NPDC055715 (assembly GCF_053617595.1). Lineage (NCBI taxonomy): Bacteria > Bacillati > Bacillota > Bacilli > Caryophanales > Paenibacillaceae > Paenibacillus > Paenibacillus sp. NPDC055715. The sequence goes on along the minus strand of NZ_JBSHGA010000013.1, from coordinate 3,840 downwards.
TACGGAAAAGGATGTCGCTGTTGGTGTGCGGCGCAAGGAAGGTTTTAAGCAGGCTGTTCGGGATGCATTGCCCGCTCAAGCTTATACGGACGATGTGAAGCAACTGGAGCAAGCAGCCGGGTACGAGATCAGATACTATGAAACCGGATTTAAAATGTCCGATGCACGGGTGGCTGCGTCTGCGATTTTAGATGGATTTAAGCCGTCGTTAATGGTGTGTGCTACGGATAATATAGCACTTGGCGTGATCAACGCGGCGTATTCCAGAGGGATTACCATTCCGTCGGAATTGTCGGTGACCGGCTTCGGGGGATACGATATTACGGAGGTGATTCATCCCGCGCTGACAACCGTGCAATATCCGTACATGGAAGCAGGACGCGTAGCGGCGCAAAATATTGTACGGCTGGTAGAACACAAACCGGTAGAGAAAGTGACTGTTATGAATTATTCTCTGATAGAGAGAGAAAGCGTTGACAAACGCTGAACAGGTGGATTATAATTTCTACGAAACCGGTTCCACGGCACTCGGGCACAAGTGGAATCGGTTACAAATCCATGGATGAGTAATCTTTTAATCGCATGGGAATCGGTTCCTGTATATTATTTTTTTCATTGAATTGGAACCGGTTCCCAAGACGAAAGTTTTAATAAAAATGAGGTACACCTATGAAAATGACAAAAGAACAAAAGTATCGACTGATTGAGCAGGCAGAGCCCGGTGAAATAGCCAGCTTGGAGAAAAAGGTGGAGCAATGTCACTGGCGGCAGGAGTTTCATATTCAGCCATCGACAGGCTTGCTCAATGATCCCAATGGCTTTTCGTATTATCAGGGTGAATACCATTTGTTCTATCAGTGGTTCCCGTTTGGAACCGATCATGGAATGAAATACTGGTATCATTTGAAGTCCAGAGATTTGGTCACATGGGACGACGCAGGCATCGGTATCGCACCGGGTGATTACTTTGATTCACATGGTGCTTATTCAGGTAGCGCGATGGAGCATGAGGGCAAGCTGTATATGCTGTATACGGGAAATACGCGTGACGGGGACTGGATCAGACATCCTTATCAATGTATGGCCGTTATGGATGAGAGCGGTCTCATTACAAAATGGGAGCATCCCGTTATTCCAAATGTGCCGGAAGGATATACGGATCATTTTCGTGATCCCAAGCTGTGGAAGGACGGGGACAGCTTTTACTGTGTGATCGGTGCCCAGAGAGCGAATGCAACAGGCTGCGCCGTCCTTTATCGGTCAACCGACCTCCATACGTGGAAGTTTGAGGGAGAACTGCGCACAGGGCTGGAGACGTTTGGATACATGTGGGAATGCCCGGATTATTTTGAACTGGACGGCTCGGGTGTATTGGTATTTTCTCCTCAGGGCCTGGAGCCTTCCGAGGATGAGTATCACAACATTTATCAATCGGGTTACGTGATCGGCAAGCCGCTGGATACCGAGACCAGAATATTGGAGCATGGGGCATTCCGCGAGTTGGACCGAGGCTTTGACTTTTATGCACCGCAGACGATGGTTGACCCGCAGGGGCGGCGTATTATGGTGGCGTGGATGGGATTGCCGGATATCGACTATCCGACAGATCCGAACGGATGGGCGCATTGCCTGACGCTGCCGAGGGAGCTTACGCTTCATGAGGGTAAACTCATACAAAGGCCGATACCTGAGCTGACTACGCTGCGTAGAAAGCGTGAGGAGCGGGTAGCCGACACATTAACGTCGGAGAGCAAAACCTATACGGGCTTCAAGGGTACGGCTTATGAGCTGATTTGTGAGTTTGATCTTTTGAGCGCCAAGGCGTGCGGTATTGAATTCCGCGCAAGTGCGACCGAGAAAACGGTGATCCGATATGATGCCGTCAGCCGCAAGCTTGTGATGGACCGTTCGCAATCGGGTGAGCCTGTCGCTGCTTCGTATGGTGAGATAAGACAGTGTGCATTGAATGGGGACCGTATCAAGCTTCATCTGTTCGTGGATACGTCTTCGGTTGAAATTTTTGTCAATGATGGGGAAGAGGTGTTCACCAGTCGTATTTTTCCGCACCCAGAGAGTGACGAAATACGCTTTTTTGCCGACAAGGGAGAGGCTCTCTTCCAAGCGGTAAAATGGGATTTTACATGAATATTCAAATCATCAAGTGGATCGTTAATCATCAATAACATAACGGAATGAACGAGAGGATGAACATCATGACGGAGAACCGGGAAATAGCCAAAGAAGTGATCCAAGCAATCGGTGGGAAGGAAAATATTGCGTCCTTTGCTCACTGCGCGACACGCCTGCGGATTATGGTGCATGACAAGGAAAAGATCGATCAGAAAAAGGTCGAAGAAATCGACAAGGTCAAAGGAGCTTTTTTCAACTCAGGTCAGTATCAGGTTATTTTTGGTACAGGTACGGTCAATCGAATTTTTGAAGAGGTCGAGAAGCTCGGAGTGACCGGATCATCTAAAGAAGAAGTGAAGAGTCAGGCGAAAAAGGAAGGCAACATCTTCCAACGCTCCATTCGTACCTTTGGCGACGTATTTGTACCGATCATTCCGGTGCTGGTTGCTACAGGGCTGTTCATGGGATTGCGCGGCTTGCTTACCCAGCCGCAAATTCTGGCCCTGTTCGGCATGACGCCGCAGAATATTTCACCGAATTTCCTATTGTTTACCCAAGTATTGACGGATACGGCTTTTGCTTTTCTACCTGCGCTGGTCGCGTGGTCAGCCTTTAGAGTATTCGGCGGTAGCCCGGTGCTCGGTATCGTTCTCGGTCTGATGCTGGTGAACCCGGCCTTGCCCAACGCCTATGCTGTTGCGGACGGCTCAGCTCATCCCTTGACGATGTTCGGCTTCATCCCTGTGGTGGGTTATCAAGGCTCGGTATTGCCAGCCTTCTTCGTGGGCTTGATCGGAGCCAAACTGGAACGGGGGCTGCGCAAACGGGTACCCGAAGCGCTGGATCTGATTCTTACGCCATTTTTAACACTGTTGATCATGATTACACTCGGGCTGTTTGCCATCGGTCCGGTTTTCCATTCTCTTGAAGAATGGGTACTGCAAGGAACGACGCTTGTACTGGATTTGCCTTTCGGTATCGCAGGGATTGTCATCGGTTTTCTGCATCAGATTATCGTAGTTACAGGTGTGCATCATATATTTAATTTTCTGGAAATTCAACTACTTGAAAAGAATGGCGTAAACGCCTTCAACGCGATCATTACTTGCGCTATGGCTGCCCAAGGTGCGGCTTGTCTGGCGGTTGGACTGAAAACGAAGAACAGCAAGCTGAAAGCGTTAGCGCTTCCTTCCTCGTTGTCCGCTTTTCTGGGGATTACGGAGCCGGCTATTTTCGGGGTTAACCTGAGATACATGAAGCCTTTTGTCATGGGGCTGATCGGCGGAGCGGTCGGCGGCTTTATCGCTTCGATCTTCCATTTGGCAGCTACGGGTATGGCGATTACTGTAATTCCGGGTACATTGCTCTACATGAATCATCAACTTCCGCTTTACATTTTGGCGAACTTGTCTGCCATGGCTGTAGCTTTTGTCCTGACTTGGATGTTTGGCTATAACGATAAAATGCTGGAGGAAGTTAAAACAGCGGGTTCCTCCAATTAACACCGCTTAGGTGATATGAGTACATGCAGACACATGCTCATGAGTAAAAATGTAATGGTCGCTCCACGCGGGGCGGCCTTTTTTGTGTGTATGCAGGTTTACTTCAGAAATGGAACTAGGGCGTGTATTCAAACCTAAGCAAGCCAGATCATAATCGAGGCCAACGTCAAAAAAGCCTTGAAGGTGCATGTCAATTTATCAAAGCGAG
>NZ_JBSHGA010000012.1:0-93025 GCF_053617595.1 Paenibacillus sp. NPDC055715 | reverse complement strand
TCGTATTTCTTCGCTGTATTTGACCATAAAGTAAAATCCGCACCCTTTCTTCTTAGAGGATTATATCATGTGTCTAAGATTTGGGGTGCGGTTCATAACTGGTCGGCGGGGATTGTTTTTTTTGATTTATCAGCATTGGTTTTTGGTTGAATTTTTCTACATGAGCAATGATTTTACAAATGTAATCATCTGTAATTTTTTCTGGAAAAGTGTCGCTACGATCTCGAATTATTTTTTCCAGTACCCAGGCTTTGCGCGTCCAATATTCATAATCCTCACCGGCAATTTCAGCATATTTTTGGGAATCTCCCTTTTGTTCAATGCCCTTTTTGATTATCCGCAATGAATTGTACCTCTCAGTACGCTCCTGGCGCACCAGACGCAAAAGCATAATTCATTGATTCGTAGGCCATTCCATAAGTCGTGAAGTGTTCTCCCTGGCATCATCTATAGAAACGTCACTAACGGAAAATACCTGAAGAGCGGAGTGATGGAAAACGGAATATGCCGCAAAACAGAAGAAGGTTCTCCGCAGGGCCGCTGTCGCCCCGCATGGCTGGAATCCCAAAGTATCGCACATTTTAAACAAGTGTTATCAATATACATCGATTAATACAATAATAAGTTGCCTAATGGCATGGGATCAAAACCTTATGACGGAATGGCATATCCGGTACCTCGGCCGCGGCGTCATGATTTATGGGCACGTTGAGAAGAATGACGTAGATTCACACGGCCAGAGCGAGGTTGCGTTTGCATTTTTAAACTCTGTTAAAACAAACATTGAATCGCATCATATTTCGTTGACAGAGTCCACAAAAATCATTAATATAATTGTTGCATAAGTCCACTAAATAGGGGGAGTTATACATCAATATAGATGCTGAGATCATTGCAGATATGAGGCGTTTCAATCGATTTTATACCAACATACTGGGTTTATTAGATAGACATGTGCTGGATAGTGGATATTCCTTTACCGAGGTACGCGTCATTATAGAGATCGGTATGATTGAGCCATGTATAGCCAATACGTTAGTCGATTCTCTTAAAATTGATCGCAGTTATATGAGTAGAATCATAGCTAAACTTTACAAAGAGGGCTTTCTTGTTAAGGAAAATTCTTCGGTGGATAATAGAACAAATCTGATTCGTTTGACGCCTAAAGGAAAAGCATTCTATCACCAACTGAATGAAAGATCTGACGAACAAGTTATACAATTAGTTCAAGGTCTATCCGAGGAAGAGGTTAAAGAATTACACACTTCTATGGTGTTCATTCAGAACAAACTAGAGAAATTGGAGAGAATACAAAATGATTCGATTTGAGTGCGACTATACCGAAGGTGCCCACAAGCGTATATTACAGCGACTATTGGAGACGAATGACGAACAAACTGGCGGCTATGGTGTGGATGAGCACTGTGAAAAAGCCAGAGCTTATATTAAAAAAGCATGTGGCTCTCCCAATGCAGATGTACACTTTTTAGTTGGAGGCACACAGACCAATACAACGATTATCTCTTCTATGTTGCGTCCACATCAAGGTGTCATTGCTGCAGTTTCTGGACATATTGCCGTACATGAGACCGGAGCGATTGAAGCTACTGGCCATAAAGTACTTACTTTGCCAAGTGATGATGGGAAAATCCGGGTCGAACAGGTAAAGGACCTGTATGATGCTCACTGGAATGATGCCGCTCCTGAGCATAGTGTACAGCCCGGTATGGTTTTTATTTCTTACCCTACCGAAAATGGAACGATCTATACTAAATCCGAGCTGGAAGCGTTAAGTCAAGTCTGCCGGGAATGTGGTTTACCATTATTTATAGATGGTGCCCGATTGGGGTATGGTTTAGTTGCAGACGACAGCGACGTATCTATAGCAGATATAGCAAAGCTATGCGATGTGTTTTATATTGGCGGGACCAAAGTGGGAGCAATGATGGGAGAAGCGGTAATCATTATAAATGATACATTGAAAAAAGATTTCCGATATATGATCAAGCAAAAAGGAGGACTGCTGGCTAAGGGAAGAATGTTGGGCATTCAATTCGAAACTTTGTTTGAAGACGGTTTATACTTTGAAATTTCCAGACACGCTATAGATATGGCAATGCTGCTTCAAAAAGGATTATCTGAGCAAGGTGTTTCTTTTCAATACCATTCTACAACCAATCAGCAGTTTCCAATTTTACCAGATCGTATACTAAAGGCAATAAGAGAAAAATATACTTACTCCTTTTGGGAAAAGGTTGATGATACACATAGTGCTGTTCGATTTTGTACCAGTTGGGCTACGAAGAAAGAAAATGTTGAAATGCTGATTCAGGACATTAAAGCATTGCAATAAAGGTAATGGAAAAATCGGTTCATAGATTCTTAAAGATGTAGAATGACTATGTAAGTGGATATAAGAATGGAAAAACAAGACAAGACAAGAGCAGATATATAAAATCGGCTTACTGCTGACGAAGCCAGTCAGGTACACAGTTAAAGCCGTTCTGGGCGGGAAAGATCATTGGAATCCGTGATGTTCAATGTATAAGCGGGGTATTCGCTTGAAGCGAATACCCCGCTTATTTGTGTGTTTTGCAATTATGTATTCGGAATATATGTAACCGTGAGATGCAACCACTACAAATGGGGTTAACACGCTGTTAATAGATTCATTTCTCTCGATATTTAAAATACTTGTTTTTATGGTATATATTATCTATATTAAGTGATAGATGTATTTCTTTCTAGTCTTACATTTATTATTCATTGGAATTTATTATGATGTTGGAGGTGTAGGGGATGGCACGTGTGTTGGTAGTGATCACACCTGCTGAAGGCCATATTAATCCGTCATTAGGATTAGTTAAGCAGTTGGTCGACAGTGGTGAGGAAGTGGATTATGTGTGTACGGAGGAATATCGTACGAGAATTCAACCAACGGGAGCAAAACTGATAACCTATCCTTTTAGTAAGGATGCTTTTTCTCGTAAATCTGAGTTAATGCCGGCTGAATACAAACATCATTACCAGTTCGTGAATATGATCGTTACAGGTTTGATTGAGCCGATTATTCCAAAGGTTTTGAAAGTAATCGAAAATAAGGTGTATGATTATTTGATTTATGACTTTTTGCTGGGCTGGGGAGGCAAGATTATTGCAGAGAAGCTGGGAATACCTGCAATATGTTCTAATGCTTCCTTTGTTTTCGTAGAGCCTTTGGGATCTGGTCAAGGCTTGGATGAGAATGACAAAGAAGTGAAAAAGCTTTATGAGGACACAATGAAAGTAACACGTCAATTAGCTAACGAGCTTCAGGTTGCCGTCCCTGCTATTGAGGAGATTTATTCACATTCAGGAAGCTTAAAGATCGTTTATACAAGCCGTTATTTTCAACCGCAAGCTGAAAAGCTGGATCACAGTTATATTTTCACAGGCCCTTCTATTGTACCCCGTACAGATGCACCCTCTTTCCCGTTCGAACAACTTCATGCTCTGCATCCACAGGCTGTTTACATCTCATTGGGAACCATTATTAATAGAAACTTAGATTTTTACAAGCTTTGTTTTGAAGCATTTCACGATTTACCTGTGCAGTTTGTACTTTCATCAGGCAAATATACAGATATGAAGCCGTTGGCCGATTGTATCCCTGACAATTTTATTGTCAAGCCCTATATTCCGCAGTTGGAAATGCTGCAGCATGTAGACGCTTTTATTACACATGCGGGGATGAACAGCACAAGCGAAGCCTTGTATAACAATGTGCCCCTGGTCATGGTTCCTATGACATCGGACCAGCCTGTCGTGGCCAATCGGGTGCAAGAGCTGGGAGCGGGTATTACTGTGGATAAAAATGAGCTTACACCCGCTATTTTGAGAGCTGCCTTAATAGAGGTTTTGAATCATTCTACCTATAAACAGCAGGCCCATGTGATTGGCGAATCATTACGTCAGGCTGGCGGGTACAGATATGCGGCAGATACCATTATGAGTCATTTCTCCACAATAGAAAAATAAGGTGCCAGACTATAGACTGTGATTCCTTTCTTGTAGAGCATCCGATTTTTCAAACTCTAATTTTTTTGAAATCGCCAGAAGACCAAGGGAGCAGAGGATCAGGGCCAAACATATCCAATAGGAGTTTCGATAGCCCATCCATTGAGCGGTTAATCCGCCCATTAAGCTCCCCGCCAGTCTTCCGATGGTTGTTGCATTGGAATACAGCGTCGAGGCGTACCCAGGAAGAGATGGCAACAAATCCTGCATGTAGCTGATGCCAATGGCTGATATCACTGCAACAAAGAAGGCTAGAAGAAGCTGCCCCACTAATAACTGCCACATCTCCGTAGACATAAGGACGAGGAGATAATAGACGACCCCGGTTAAAGCCCCCCAAAATACAAGCAGACGGTTGGAGTATTTAGCAGCAAGTACGCCCAACATGATCATCAAAGGTATTTCTAAAACCGCGCAAATACTGGATACTAGAGCAACGTCACTCATGTTTCCTTTTAAATTATGAATGATAAACAAGGAAATATTTAAACTATTCATCCAGTGAGACACATAGAGCAGAGTAAGAACTGAAAACGGTATCAGAATTTCAATATTTTTATGTAATTTAATGTGATAAAGTGAAGGTTGATTCTTACTTTTGAGCCGAGATGGGGATTGCTTCATAAAACAGAATAGAAGAATAGCTATAAGTATAAAAATGGAAGTCGTCCCTACAAAAATACCTTTAAAACCAGTATGTGAAATCAGAAAAGACCCAAGGAGCGGCCCCGTGATAAAGCCAAGAGAAAACATAGAACGAAGTGTTGAATTGGCAAAGGTATGATCTGCTGCCTCACTGCGATCAACCGCTTCACGTGCACTAGCAAATAACTGCGGCATTCCAGGTGCTCCCATGGCTGTGAAGACAGTCATATATACAAAGAGTACATAAAAGTTTTGAATGACAACATATCCTGCAAATGCTATCGCATTAAATAGCGTACAAATCACTAAAATTTGTTTACGGTCTAATCCAGTATCAGAACGTTTGGCAATAAGAGAGCTTATCCCTATACCACAAATCAAAGTCACAGCGGTAAAAATACCAAAGGTTCCAACAGATACGCCAAGTTTTGTTGTGAAATATACAGCCAAAAAAGGTGCGCTGATCGATATGGCCATACCTTGCAATAACATACAGATCATGAATAATGGGTAGTTAGGGATAACGAAAAGATTTTTAATACGCTTTAGCATTTCATTTGTACACCCCTTCAGATTTAGAAGCAGAACAATAAATATGTATCCTGTCTAAACTATATATGAAGTTAGCATAATTTGTATATTTACATTGTGAAAAATATTATTTGAAGCGGTCAACGAACTGCTTGATCCGTTCGTTCAATAGTCCGGCGGCCTTCGTAGGAACGCGGTGATCGACTTTTTTAATGAAAACCAGTTCACTCTTCGGCAATTGTTGGTGTAATATTTTGGCATAAGGTTGAAAGAGTTTATCATCCTCCCCATAAACGAGCAGGACAGGAAGATGGATTTCCCCGAGCCGCGAGGTACAGTTGTACTTCAAGCTGTACCGGTAATATTGTTCGACATTTCTGGAATTTCCCTGTTTCGCATCGTTGAATAACTCACGAAATAAAGAAAACTGTTTCGTCTGCGACCAAGCATTAGAAATCGCAATCGTACCGACTGCTCCGATTTTGGAGAGAGCAACGGCCAAAGAAATTTTGTTTCTTAGTCGCCATTCATTTACTTCCGACATTCCACTGATCACGATGCCTCCCCATGCCCGATCCGGATAAGTTAGGAGAAATTCAAGCACGATCGAGCCTCCAGTAGAATATCCACACAAAAAAACTTTATCAATACTCATCCGGTCCATCAACTGTTTAATATCCTGGGCGATTAGAGGGTAAGTAACCGCCTGTTCGGAAGGCTGACTCTTACCGTGTCCTCTGATGTCAAAAGCAATCGTTCGAAAATGAGGCGATAGCCCTTGGATTTGGTATGTGAAATTTAAGCTTGTGAGTACCGGAGGATGAATGAAAAGGATGGCGATTCCTTTTCCGGAATCAATATAATGCATCGAGTATCCGTTTATGTTTGTAATAGTCATCGTTATACTCCCCGTCTCTTTAATGATTTTGGTCTTACTGTAAAAATAACTCATGAATATAAAAAACATTAGAGATAATTTGGCCTATTAGATCAAAAAAATTCATGGAATAATTTTTTTAGGGTAAGAAAAAATAAAAGAATCAAGGGAACTGTGTTTTTCAAAGAAGGGGACACACACATGGGAATAAAGAATAAAATGACCATTGTACTCGTGCTAAGTTTAAGTTTACTGATCGTTGGTTGCAGGGCGAACTCCAGTCAACAGCTAAAGCAACAAAGCGTCAAACCCCATATCACAGCAAGTCAAAATGTTAAGCCTGTCATAGTTATTTTGATTGATTCTTTAATGAACAAGCCTTTACAAAAAGCGATTCAAGAAGGCCGCGCACCCGCAATGCAATATCTCCTTAAAAAAGGGCAATACTTCCCACAGGTTGTGAGTTCATTTCCCACGATGTCCGTGACGATCGACAGCACATTATTAACGGGGACGTATGCAGACCGACATCATGTGCCCGGACTTGTGTGGTACAGCGACCCAAGGAAACGCATGATTTTCTACGGAAATGGTATCAAAGAAGCCTTCAAGATAGATCAAATGCAGGTATTTATGGATGCTATCTGTCAGTTAAATCAAGTTCATTTGAACAAAAAAACAAAAACCATTCATGAAGAGTTGGCCGACAAAGGAAAAGAATCCGCGTCAATCAACGCTATTGTTTATAGAGGAAGAACAGAACATGTCCTAAAAGTGCCTCGCTTCATAGCGAACAGCAACCGTGTGCCAGAACAATTGAGAATAACAGGACCCAAATGGTTTTCCTATGCAACTTTTGCACAACTGGATCCGAAGAACAGCTGGAATACTCCCCCGTGGAAAAAATTCGGGATGAACGACGAGTTTTCCGCAAAAGAAACCGCTTTTTTAATCAATCAAAAAAAACTTCCAGGCGTAACCATCGCATACTTTCCAGAGAATGATAATTTGGTGCATAAAAAAGGCCCGACTCAGTTGGAGGGAATTGAAAAAGCGGATCAAGCGCTGCAAGGCGTGCTTAACGCACATGGTTCCTGGGAGCAGGCTGTAAAAAATGCTATATGGATCGTCATGGGTGACAGTGGGCAAAGTGCGGTTTATGATGACCGACAGGCAGCAACTGTTGAGATAAAGCCGCTGTTGAACCATTACCGCATAGCGAAGTTAAATCAATCTGTAAGAAAAGAAGACCAAATTGTGATTTCCACGAATGAACGAATGGCTTATGTCTATGCGATTGATGATAACGTTGAGTTATCCGATGTAGTGAAGCATTTACAAAAAGAGGAAAAGCTCGATATCATCGCAATGAAAGACGATAAAAATAATATTCGTGTTACAAGAGGGAAAAATAATACCATGTTTTCTTATCGTCCCGGTGGAAACTTTACTGATGAATATGGGCAATCGTGGACATTATCGGGTGAAACAAGCCTTGTCGATATTACGATAAATAACAACCGAATCAAGTATGGAATATATCCTGACGTTTTGGCGAGGTTATACGGGGCCATGTATTCTCATGAAGGAAGATACGCTGTTGTGACGGTCAAACCCGGATATGAACTCGTTGGTGAAAGTTCTCCTACCCACATCGGAGGAGGGGCTCATGGTTCGCTGCATGAAAAAGATTCCCTTGTCCCACTAATTATTTCCGGAACGAATACACGGCCAAAGACACTGCGAATTGTTGATATTAAAGACTGGATTCTGCAATTGGTGAACGGATAAGTTTTAAATTGGATAGTATATGACCATACTTAATCGGGTTAATATTTTCCCTGAATTATGATAGGTATGGGGTCTGTCAGCTTTGAATCGGATGGAATCACCGCTTCTTATTGTATATTCAAGGTCATTTACACGGACGGTTAATTCTCCATCAAAAACAGTTAAGAACTCCTCCGTTCCCTCTCCATGCGAATCAGCACTTAGGAAGCCGTTTTGTTCTATCTCGATGGAATAAACTTCAAAGCGTCTATCATCTTCGAAGGGGAAGTGGGGATAGACTCGATATTTTCCGTTGTCTTCCGTTAATATTTGAATTTCACTTCCTAAAACCACTTTTGTATCTGGCTGCGGATTATTTATGAGTGAAGTAAAAGAAATTTTTAATCCATTGGCTATTTTCCAAATCGTTGTAATCGTAGGGCTGGATTCGCCTCTTTCAATTTGACCTATCATCGTTTTACTTACTCCTGTTAGTTCTGAAACCCTTTCAAGACTTAATTTCTTATTTTCTCTAAAGGCTTTTAAGTTTTTGGCAATGATCAGATTGATAGTTTCCATAAATACCTCCTGAATCTGTGTACAATATAACGTCTGTATTGTACAATAAAACGTAAGACGTTATATTGTTCTTTTTGTACATTATAGCATACATCGAAGAGGGGGTTCCAATATGCCTTTATTATCGTTTTTGTTATATGTTTTTGTTACCAGTTTTACGCCAGGCCCCAATAACATTATGGCCATGCTCTTTGCTAATAAATTCGGGCTTAAAAAGACAATTCGATTTTGTTCAGGAGTAGGTGCAGGTTTCTTTGTGATCATGTTATTGAGTAGTTATTTTAATTTGTTGCTTGAAAATTTCATCCCCAAAATTCAATTTGTGATGACGATCCTGGGTGCAGCTTATATGCTATATCTGGCTGTAAAAATAATTATGAGTAAAGATAATGATGGGGGCAAGAATAACAGTTTTCTAACAGGTATGCTTTTACAATTTATTAATCCGAAAGGAATTTTATATGGTATCACTGCTATATCAACCTTCATCCTTCCATATCACCATTCAAATTTCAGCTTGATGATGTTTTCGTTATTTCTAGCTTTTGTTGGTTTTATGAGTACATTCTGTTGGAGTGTGTTTGGCTCCGTTTTTCAAAAGTTGTTATCCAAATATAGAAGTCAGTTTAATATAATAATGGCTTTGTTATTAGTATATAGTGCAGTTTCGATTCTTGTAGAATGAAGGCATGCAAGTAATACAAACAGTCCCATTGAAGGAACTCTTCATTGGGACTGTTTTGTATTTAAGCAGATAGCAGATGAAGCGATGGCGAAAAGGCCGTTCAGTCTGCTTTACTTTTTTTCCACACAAGGCTCTTCCACAGAATATTCCTCCAGCACCGTTGTTTTATCACCATAAACCCTGTCTAAGTGTTCTTCTCCCCATAAGCAAAAACGATCGAGCAGATCTTTAAAATCCCATCCGTATTCACTAAGCTCATACTCTACTTTGGGTGGAACCTGGTTATAGATAATTCGGTGGATGATTTCGTCCTTTTCCAGCTCTCTAAGCTGCTGTGTGAGCACTTTTTGGGTGATTTTCGGAATGAGCTGTCGGAGCTCGTATGTACGTTTTCTGCCGCTGGTTAGATGGTGCAGGATGATGGCTTTCCATTTCCCGCCGATGACCTCGAAGGTCGCTTCAATCCCGAGCATATATGTTTTGGCGTTATCTTTCATTTATTTTTCTCCCCTCGGATCTGTAGAACATGAAAAGTACTAAGGAACCTTAAAGTGCCTACAGTACCTTGAGGTGCGTACTTCACACCTTGTCGTATATCACCCATAATAGCATTTGTAGACAGGGTTCACCAATCACAAGGAGAAAGAAGGTTACGAATACATGAAAGTTTTATTGGTCGTTACGCATCCTAGAGAAGATTCACTTACCCTTGCGGTCATGAATCGTTTTGTAGAGGGATTGAAAGAGAATAAGCACGAGGTAGATATTTTGGACTTGGATCGGGATGGATACAATCCGGTGTACAGCGCAGCAGATGAGCTGGATTGGAATACGCCTCATAAACAATATGCTCCTGAAACACGGAAAGAAATGGATAGAATTGTTGCCGCGGATGCTCTGGTCTTTGTGTTTCCATTATGGTGGTACAGTGTCCCGTCCATGCTAAAGGGATACCTGGATAAAGTGTGGAACATAGGTTTACTTCAGGAGTTTACGAAAAAGCAGGTTTTGTGGATGTGCTTGGCGGGAGGGACGAAAGAACATCTGATCGAGTATCAATACCACGATATGGTAACTAATTATTTGAATAAAGGCATTGGTGGTTACGCAAGAGTAAGAGAGTCCAAGGTTGAGTTCTTCTATGATACTTTGTCCGAATCGAAAGATTACATTGAAGGTCTGTTGGAGCAGTCTTATCAATTAGGTCTGGCATATAAGTAAACCTGGGGAGCTATCCCAAAGCACCTTCAAAACCACTTTTATAGTGATTTCAAAGGTGCTTTTTTATTTTAAGTATGAGCTGAAGATTTTGCTGGACCAACGGAATGAGTTGCCCCCATTCCAGAAGCATCGCCTGTAGCATTTTTGGCCAGTTTTTGCTTTTCCCACAGCACTCTGGCTATGACCAGCATGGAGAGTACACCGACATATAGTAACAGCCTGTATGAAATCTTATTCGGAATGCTTTCTTTCGGCAGCTAGAGTGCGCTGAGTATGATCTTTTACACGATCCCGCTTTACTCGATTGCAAACCATGTGTTTTTGCTTAGTGCATGGGTAACAATGGCTTCAAAAGAGGTGAAATATCTTCCGTATGCTTTGTGGATAAAAGCGTTCATTATGATGCTTCCGTTCTCCGACATTTCGCTGAGTGGTTTGATACCTGTGGCAGTATACGCCTTTTTGGGATATATCCTGTTTAAATATTCGGCTACCGAATATGCAGTGAAGTAGGCTTTACATATCTATTGGCACGTAAATCACATCGTGTGAATAAATATGTAATTCCAGCCACAAAGGCCTTCATTCAAATGCTGGAAGAACGGCTTTTTATCCGCATGGAGGGGGTCAGCCATGTGATACGGGAACGATTTAGGGCATTCCGGTGGTAGATGCTTTTCTGGAAGAGGGCGATATTTGGCATCAGGTCTTTGAAACAAAATCATTCTGTCGCATAACGGTACACAGGATGTTGCCTGTGGAGCGTATTTTAAAGAGCATCTGGGCGCGTTTCAGGGAAAGGGTGGCGGCAGCAGCCAGTTGGCTCAGGCAGCATTCTCGTCCCATGAAGACCTTTTGAACTTTTTTGAAACCGCCCAGCGGCAGTTTATTCAGTGCTAATGCAGGATTAGTGGCGAAGGGGCATTCTCCACTTATGTTCTTTTTCCGTAAATAAAATAAAAGAAAAAATGAGTGCCACAACAGCGCCCCAGATGGCTTTATCCCCAATAGCTAACGTCAAAAATCCTCCCAGAAAAGCCCCGACCAGAAAGGTGATCAGGATGACACCGTAACGCATGGCGCGAATGGCAGCATTTGTGTCCTTGGTCGTAATGGCGATATACACCGCCTCTGTGGCAGATCTGAGGTTCCCCGTGCTGACGGTGGAAGTGTACGGCGCATCAATGAGCTTACGGAAGGAAGTCATTTGTACGGAAGCGACGAACGAGACGATCACCGTCACCACCGTATTGGGAACCGACTGCGGAATCAGACCCACGATGAAAAAAATGAAAATTTCCAACAGTATAATGGTACGGGCCCAGTCCGGTGTCAGGCGATGGGTGGATTTTCTCTTGATTCCCTCGGCTACAAAAACACCCAGCGAAAAGGCGATCAGGGGCGGGATATGGGCTAACGCCTGACTCCAGTTCCCCTGAATGGCTTTGACAGCCAGCAGTACGATATTGCCTGTCTGTGCATTGGCGAACACGCCATCTCTGCCGACAAACGTATATGTGTCGAGAAAACCCCCTACTAATGAAAGCAAGGCGCCCAGTCGTAGCGATTCGGACGTTACTTGATGTAAATGGATTTTGCCTTTCATATTCACGGCATAAGCCTCCTATGCTACAACGTCGATTTCTCTAACATAGCACGACTATTCCGATCTGACAATTCAATTGGACACTGTGGCACGAACAACAGGTGTAAAAGGAGAAAAAGCCATAGAGAATAAAGGATTTGTGGAGGCAATTCGAGCATGACTGCGGGCGAACAAAGACTATGGCTGATAGACATCATACAAGTGACAGAAGCTGTGAAACGGAACGAAGCTTATAAAGATGATTTGTATGAGCATGTGGCAGCTTCAGCAGGGGAACAATGCCCTCGAGCAGGTGGGGCTCCGTTTGACCATGTATCTGCTGAGGAATATGTGTAACGGAATTTGGGTTAAAAATGCGGCAGATGCTTACAGCCGTGTATTTAAACGTCCGGATGCTACAGGCTTACGATCAGGCGAGATATCTGCCGACAAACTACAAGCTATTCTAAATCGAGAGGTGTATCCCGAGGTGCCCTCAAAGGTGGAATATTCGATGACCAAGCTGGGGATGACCATTTTGCCGATTGTAAAGATGATGTATGATTGGGGGAACAAGCGGGTGCAATCTGTCATATGAAAAATAGAACGCCTTGCGTCATGAGTACGAATTGTGCTCGGGGCAAAGGCGTTCTTTGGCATGTTAGCAGTCTGTGTTCGTGTTGGTTAATGCAGGTTATTGCTGCTCAATTGCTGGCAAAATTTCAACCCAGCGGGTAGCCCAAGTGCCGATAAGATCAAACAATGGAGCTAAATCGCGTCCCTTATCTGTAAGGGAGTATTCGATCCGAACCGGCTTTTCGGGATAGACCATACGTAGTATAATTCCTTCTTCCTCCAGCTCTTTCAAGCGATCGGAAAGGACCTTCCCGCTTAAATTGGGGATTGAATTCTCAATAGCGACGAAACGTTGCGGACCGTTAGTTAGCTGAAATACGATTAACACCGTCCAACGTTTGCTCAGTAACTCCATAGCTTTTTCAAACCGTGGGCACATTGGTGGAATGTTCATGTGATCACCTCATGCACCTATTATTAACGATCAACTGTTAAAAGTAAATGATTTTACTTTACATAAATTTATTACTTGACGAAATCGAATGATATAAATATACTTTGTTACATAAAGTAACTTAATGGGTTCAACACGAAGATTCATAATATAAATGATGAAGATTGATATAGAGAATATGAAAAAGTTAAATCGGTTAGGTATGGGCTAACAGTTCACATTCCACAGCTCCGTTTTTTAGAGGCTCTGCTGAAGCAGGCGTCAATGTTTCAGTAGCCGCAGTGATACGTGGTCGCAGAACGGACTGGTCCTCATTGGAGATGCGGCGCATACCATGACACATGACACCTACCGGAGCTTTTGGCTTGAACGCAGCGTTGAAGGATGCCGATTACGATGGAATCCACATTTCATATACATTTTTTACAAGCAGAAAATCAAATCATATAGAAGTAAGCTTATATAAAGGATGGTGTAGAGAAATGAACCCAAAAGACGTAGCTATGCTACTTAACGATAAGATTCAAACGATTCGTGGAGAGCAATCTTCGATGATTTTGGTAGGGCCGATTAAGCTGCCGGTCAATTTGGAAGGGGAAACGGTTGTTTTTCAATGGTATTGCTGGTTGCCTGTACGGGATGAGGGAGATCGTCAGGACTTGCTGAATGCCACCGCTGACACGATTGTGAAGCGATTGTCGACACTGAATTTGGCAGAGGGACAACAGTCAAGTGTATTAGTGTATGGCGATCTTCACCAGTCGGAAAATGCACTTGTTCGTATGCATAGTATTTGCCATACTGGAGATATTTTTGGTAGCAAGCGTTGTGATTGCGGATTTCAGTTTCACCAATCCATGAAAATGATTGTGGAACATGGAACGGGTGCGTTGTTCTATCTGGCGAACCATGAGGGCCGTGGGATCGGCTTGTTCAGCAAAGCGATGGCTTACATTTTGCAGGAGGAAGGTATGGATACCGTCGAAGCTAACCACCAATTGGGCTTTGAAGATGATACCCGCAATTATGCGGATGCGATTCATGTACTCCGTCACCTGAGACAAAATCCGGTAACCTTAATTACGAATAACCCCAAAAAGCTGGAAGCCTTGAAGCAATCCGGTATGAATGTCGCAGGACGCATGCCCCTGTGGGGCGATGTGTCGCAATATAATGAACGTTATTTGAATACGAAGGTGGAACGGTCCGGCCATTTGCGGGATTTCGATTTCAGGGAGGTTCTATGATCACTCACGAGAAATATATGCGCCTGGCACTGGAAAATGCCAACAGCGCAAAGGGACAAACGGAACCGAATCCGCTCGTCGGCTCGGTCATTGTGAACAACGGCCGCATCGTCGGGATCGGCGCTCATCTGAAGCCCGGCGAGCCACATGCGGAGATTCATGCTTTGCGTATGGCGGGTGAACATGCCCGGGGAGCGACGATATATGTGACGCTGGAGCCGTGTTCCCATCATGGACGGACAGGCCCGTGCGCGGAAGCAATTGTGAAGGCTGGCATTCGTCGAGTTGTTATTGCAGCGCTGGACCCGAACCCGCTGGTTTCGGGCAGAGGGGTACAAATCTTGAAGGATGCGGGTATTGAGGTCATCGTTGGGGTATGTGAGCAGGAATCTGTCCGCATGAATGAAGTGTTTAATCAATATATCGTGAGCAAGCGTCCTTTTATCACGATCAAATCAGCGGTAACACTGGATGGCAAAATTGCAACTCGAACCTCGGAAAGCAAATGGATTACGTCCGAGGTGGCACGGGAGGATGTGCATCGCCTTCGTAACGAGCATGTAGGGATACTGGTCGGTGTACAGACAGTCATTCACGATAATCCGCAGCTGACGACTCGTCTGCCGGAAGGTCGGAATCCGATTCGCATCATTCTGGACAGCACGCTTCGCATTCCTTTGGATGCCCGTGTCATTACAGATGGTGAGGCGCCTACCTGGATATTTACAGGACGTGCTTATGATGGAAGCAAGCGGAATCAGCTGGAACAGTTGGGTGTAAAGGTATATCCGACACAGGATGAAAACAGTGATTGGGTCAACCTGCCGCAAATGCTGGATATTCTGGGCGCAGCGGAGGTGTCTTCGGTGTTCGTGGAAGGCGGGGCCGAGGTGAACGCTTCGTTCGTGCAGCAAGGACTGGCAGACAAGCTCGTGCTGTATATTGCGCCGAAGCTGGTCGGAGGGCGTGGAGCACCGGGCTTTCTCGGGGGAGAAGGCGTGTCCGCTATGAGCGATGCGGTAGCGTTACAAGATTTGAGCGTGACGCAGGTCGGTGAGGATTGGAAAATAGAAGGGTATTTTGGGCGGGAAAAATGAGTGAAGTTGTGGGTGGGGGAAGGGCTATAAGCCTGAAAAATTCTTTTTTTGTATCCTAAACATTTATTAGAAAGAATGGTTAATGGGATGAATAACTCATGGAGTGAACACCTAATGATGTGAATGGTTTAGGGAATGAAGAAGTTTACATACATTGCAATATGATAAAAGACACGAGGGGAGCGAATGTGCTTCTCAGGTGTCTTTTTTTGTTTTATTTAGGGGTCGTAATACTTTCGCCATGTCCGTGAGTGCGGGTGTGCGTAATGATGATAAAGGTTGATACAGAAAGATATTACTGAGGTGAGGATTTCAGTGACTTCCTTTCTCCTCAAGCTTTGGGTGGTATTTTACATCAATACGCTTAATTCGTCTTGGTTGAAGCGAGAAAAGCATCCATATCGATCACTGGAACGAGGGTGCCCTGTTGCTCCAGCACGGTAGGAAACAGCTCGCGCTGCCACCCTTCCTCGTTGCTTTTTAACTGGCTGTCCAGGGCGGAGGCCGTATCCTCTACCTGATCAACGAGCAAAGCAATTTTCGCCCTGCTGAGCAAAATCATTTTGTCCTCGGAGGACTCGTCTGAAGCGGGAAGCAGTAGTTTTTTTCTTAAATTAAGGATCGTAAATACGCTGTCGCGGATGGTAACCATTCCTTCATGCCACGCCTCGGAAAAGGGAAGCGGTGTCCCTTTCCTGGCATTCATGACTTCTTCCACTTCCAGAAAGTTTAAAGCGAATTTTTTGTCCGCAAGACTGCACACAATAAACTCAGACATAGCCATTCTCCTTACATATTCAGATAAGTCCACTACAGGTTTTTGTAAAGTGACGGTAAAACCGGTTAACTATTGCGTTTTGGCACATGGAACTATAAAGTTGAGGATGCGGTGAAGCTGCTTCAGTTAATCACAGAATATCACAAACTAGCAGTTAAATCTTCCAAAAGAGTAACTCAGGTGGCCAAAGCATAGCGTTCATTTTCCCTTCATGTATGATATTAGGGGTTGAGGTTGTGTCCGATGGCACTACATTTTAAGATAAGCGGGTTGAGGTAGAATGGATCATGAAAAGCAGCGATTAAGTATCGAGGCAGCCAGATTATACTATATGAACGACTATAGCCAGCAAGATATCGCGGTCAGACTCGGGGTTTCGCGTCCTACGGTATCGCGGCTGCTTCAGGCTGCCAAGGAACAGGGATACGTGCGGATCAGTATTGTTGATCCAATGGAGGATATGGATGCACTCGGAGAGCAGGTCAAGAAGAAATACGGTTTGGATACCGTTCTGGTCTGCTATTCTCCGTTAAATGAATATCAGGAGATCAAGAAGCATATTAGCAAAAAAGCTGCTGATTATTTGCATGAAACGGTACAAGATGCGGATATTATTGGAGTAACGTGGGGGACGACGATGCATGCGGTGGCGCTTCATCTCCAGCAAAAGCAGGTGAAGGGCGTCGAGGTCGTTCAGCTCAAAGGAGGCGTAAGCCATTCGCATGTCAACACGTATGCCGTGGAGACGGTGAATTTGTTCGCGGAAGCCTTTCACACGATTGCACGCTATTTGCCGCTGCCTGTCATTTTTGACAATCACGCCGTCAAGAAAATGGTCGAGGAGGATCGGCACATCCAGCGTATCATTGAGCTTGGCAGGCAAGCGAACATAGCCGTGTTTACGGTGGGTACGGTCAAGGAGGATGCGCTGTTGTTCAGATTGGGCTATTTTAACCATGAGGAGCAGAAGCTGTTACAGAAAATCGGCAAGGGCGATATTTGCTCACGTTTTTTTGATGATGAGGGTAATATATGCAGTCAGGAAATTAACAGCCGCACCGTTGGCATTGATCTGCCTGATTTGCGCAAGAAGGAGAAGGCGATTCTCGTAGCTGGAGGACAGCGCAAAGTGGAGGCCATACGGGCATCGTTGCGCGGTAAGTATGCGAATATTTTGGTGACAGATCAGTTTACGGCACAGGCACTTTTACAGTAGAGCATTTGATATCAACCAGACTAAACACATCGTTTTGGCGTGCGCCTATAGGGCAATGAACTGTAGGTGATCGTCCCATGTATAGGCTTGAACATAATTTCAAAATGTATTTTACATATGTTCAACACCGTGCTATGATGACCTTATCACAGAGAAGTAAAGGACATCGATCCTAACATATCTTTCTAATGAAGGAGCGTTTTGAGAATGAATATTGCAGCATTGATCGACCATACATTGTTGCGCGCAGATGCAACCAAGGATGAAATTATGGAATTGACCGCTGAGGCGAAGAAGTATCAGTTTGCTTCTGTATGTGTGAACCCGGCGTGGGTAGCTTACTCCGCAGAGCAACTGGCAGGTACAGGCGTGAACATTTGTACCGTTATTGGTTTCCCGCTGGGAGCCAATACGACGGCAACGAAAGCGTTCGAAACGAAGGATGCTATTGCTAACGGTGCGACTGAGGTTGATATGGTTATTCATATAGGCGCTTTGAAGGCGCGTGATTTACAGCTTGTTGAGCAGGACATCCGTGCAGTCGTGGAAGCAGCCGCGGGTACACTGGTAAAAGTAATCATCGAAGCATGCTTGCTGACAGACGAAGAAAAGGTACTGGCATGCGAGCTGTCCGTCAAAGCAGGAGCTAATTTCGTGAAAACCTCGACAGGCTTCTCTACTGGCGGAGCAACTGCGGAAGACGTGGCTTTGATGCGCAAAACCGTAGGACCTGAGATTGGTGTTAAGGCTTCCGGCGGTATACGCAGTCTGGAAGACGTACAGAAATTAGTAGAAGCTGGCGCAAGCCGGATTGGTGCAAGTTCCGGTGTGAAAATCATCGAGGGTGAGCAGTCTACATCTTCCTACTAAGTTCATTTTAAAGTCATGGAGGGATTCGCGATGAAGGATCAATTGATTCAGGAAGCGCTTGAGGCACGTAAACAGGCATATATTCCGTACTCGAATTTTCAGGTCGGTGCTGCGGTTCTCGGAAGCGATGGCACGATTTATCGCGGATGTAATGTAGAAAATGCTTCCTACGGCTTATGTAATTGTGCGGAACGGACAGCGATTTTTAAAATGGTATCTGAAGGCTGTCGTAAAATGGATGCCATTGCGATTGTAGCTGATACGGCAGGACCTGTGTCTCCATGCGGAGCCTGTCGTCAGGTGATTTCCGAATTTGCCCAACCAGAAACTAAAGTCTATCTGACCAACCTTCATGGCAACACGGAAGAGTGGACGGTGGACCAACTACTGCCGGGTGCATTTCGACCTGCTGATCTGGGGAAATAAGAAAAGAATGCCTCTTTCGGGGCGTATTCTTTTCATGGGTAATGTAAGCGCTTATGTAATAAGGGGGAATTAAAATGAAATATGTAATCGCTCTGGTGGGACTGCTCGTTGTGTTTGCACTTACTTACGTTGCCAGCAGTGACAAACGTAAAATCAGGTATCGTCCGCTAGTGGTTATGGTTGTTTTGCAGGCAGCGCTGGCTTATGTATTACTGAATACAAAGATTGGTGAAATTCTGGTCAAAGGTTTTGCAAAAGGGTTTAATAGTCTGATTGGATACGCTATGGAAGGGATTAACTTTGTATTCGGCGGAATTGCGAATGAAGGGGCTGCGCCATTTTTCATCGGTGTACTGCTGCCGATCGTGTTCATATCCGTGCTGATTGGGATTTTGCAATATGTAAAAGTGTTACCTTTTATCATTAAATATATCGGGCTCGTCTTGAGCAAAGTAAACGGAATGGGTAAACTGGAATCCTACAACGCTGTAGCTTCGGCTATTCTGGGTCAATCCGAGGTGTTTATTTCTGTTAAAAAGCAAATTGGTTTCCTGCCAAAGCATCGACTGTATACGCTGTGTGCGTCTGCGATGTCTACGGTGTCTATGTCGATTGTGGGAGCCTACATGCAAATGTTGAACCCCAAATATGTGGTTACTGCTTTGGTATTGAACCTGTTCGGCGGCTTTATTATCTCTTCGATTATTAATCCGTACAAGATTGAAAAGGAAGACGATTTGCTGGAGGTTCAGGAGGAAGAAAAGCAGTCCTTCTTCGAAATGCTCGGGGAGTATATTATGGACGGTTTCAAAGTCGCAATTACGGTAGCTGCGATGCTGATCGGTTTTGTGGCGCTGATTGCCATGGTTAACGGGATTTTCTCCTGGTTGTTTGGAATCAGTTTTCAATCATTGCTTGGTTATGTGTTTGCTCCTTTTGCCTTTGTCATGGGTATTCCATGGAGTGAAGCAGTTCGGGCAGGCAGCATTATGGCCACCAAGCTCGTATCCAACGAATTTGTGGCGATGCTGGATCTGACCAAGCAAACGGGCTTGTCGGAGCGCACGGTCGGGATCGTATCGGTATTCCTCGTATCTTTTGCAAACTTCTCGTCCATCGGTATCATTTCCGGTGCTGTGAAGGGGCTGCATGAGAAGCAGGGGAATGTGGTGGCCCGTTTTGGTCTGAAGCTGTTGTACGGCGCGACGCTGGTTAGCGTGCTGTCGGCAATTATTGCAGGGTTGTTTTTGTAAAAAAAACAGCGAGTTAGGAAAGGAATTTCATCATGTCTAAATTCAAACGGATTCACTTGGTTGTCATGGACTCTGTGGGGATCGGCGAAGCGCCGGATGCTGCCCAGTTTGATGATTACGATGTAGATACACTGGGTCATATTGCCCGCGAACGTGGTGGTCTGAACATGCCGAATATGGGTGAGCTCGGTTTGTCGAACATTCGTTCCATAGAAGGGGTGCAAGCGGCGGAGAAGCCGCTCGCGTATTACACTAAAATGCAGGAAGCGTCCAACGGCAAGGATACAATGACAGGACATTGGGAAATCATGGGCTTGAATATTGCGGTTCCTTTTCGCGTATTCCCCGATGGCTTTCCGGATGAGCTGATTCAGCGCATTGAGGAGCATACGGGCCGCAAAATCATTGGCAACAAGCCAGCCAGCGGAACGGAAATCATTGATGAACTGGGCGAGGAACATGTGAAAACAGGAGCGCTCATCATCTATACATCGGCGGATTCGGTGCTGCAAATTGCGGCGCATGAGGAAGTTGTACCTTTGAAGGAGCTTTATGAGATTTGCGAGTTCTGCCGTAAAATCACGCTGGAAGACCCGTACATGCTGGGCCGGATTATTGCGCGTCCGTTCGTAGGTGAGGCGGGAAACTTCTCCCGTACCTCCAATCGCCATGATTATGCGCTCAAGCCGTTTGGTCGTACCACGATGAACGAGTTGAAGGATGCAGGTCTGGATGTGATCGCATTGGGTAAAATCTCCGACATTTATGACGGCGAGGGTGTGACGAAAGCAGTGCGCACCGTGTCCAATATGGACGGCATGGATAAGCTGGTGGCTACGCTGGATGAAGATTTTACCGGATTAAGCTTCTTGAACCTGGTCGACTTTGACGCTGTATACGGTCACCGCCGTGATCCGCTAGGATATGGTCAGGCTTTGGATGATTATGATGCCCGTCTGCCGGAGGTATTCGCTAAAATGACGGATGAAGATCTGTTGAT
Organism: Paenibacillus sp. NPDC055715; assembly: GCF_053617595.1. Classification (NCBI taxonomy): domain Bacteria; kingdom Bacillati; phylum Bacillota; class Bacilli; order Caryophanales; family Paenibacillaceae; genus Paenibacillus; species Paenibacillus sp. NPDC055715. The sequence goes on along the minus strand of NZ_JBSHGA010000012.1, from coordinate 72,159 downwards.
TATCACCGCAGACCATGGGAATGACCCGACGTATCGGGGAACGGATCATACCCGCGAATATGTGCCTTTGCTGGTGTATTCCCCACGTTTTGCAGCTGGAGGCAAGGAGCTTGCGGTACGTAAAACGTTTGCGGATATTGGAGCTACGGTAGCGGATAACTTTGGTGTGAAGCTGCCTGAACACGGAACGAGCTTTTTGGCAGAACTTCAATAATCAGGACGCAAGCAAGAATACAAGGAAGATCATAAGTAACGATATAAGCACGGACAAATGGGACGGAGGAATAAAAACATGAGTGTACACATTGGAGCCAAGCCAGGAGAGATTGCGGAAACGATTTTGCTGCCAGGAGACCCGCTGCGGGCGAAATTTATTGCTGAAACCTATCTGGAAGACGTGACCTGCTACAACGAGGTGCGCGGAATGCTCGGATTTACGGGAACGTATCAGGGTAAACGCCTGTCTGTACAGGGAACCGGAATGGGGCTACCGTCTATCAGTATTTATGTCAATGAACTGATTAGTGAGTACGGTGTGAAAAACTTGTTCCGCGTGGGTACATGCGGAGGAATGAAGGAGCATGTGCATGTTCGTGACGTGATTTTGGCACAGGCATCCTGTACGGATTCCGGCATGAACCGCCATATCTTTGGTGGCTATGATTATTCGCCGATTGCCAGCTTCCCCTTGTTGAAGGGCGCTTATGATCGCGGTGTTGCCAAGGGCTTGAAGATGCATGTGGGTAACGTATTCACCTCGGACAGCTTTTACCGTGATGACAAATCAGTAGTACAAAAGCTGATGGAATACGGCGTGCTGGGCGTGGAGATGGAAACTTCGGCTTTATATACGCTGGCAGCCAAGTTTGGCGTAAACGCACTGACGATTCTAACGGTAAGCGATCATTTGCTGACGGGTGAAGAAACGACAGCGGAAGAACGGCAAACGACCTTTAAAGAAATGATGGAAGTTGCCCTGGATACAGCAATATCCCTGTAAACAGCAATATCTCTGTTCACGATCATACGCACAGTGAGGAGAAATGACATATGAGAATGGTAGACTTGATCGAGAAAAAGCGCGATGGAAAAGAACTTACCACTGAGGAAATTAATTTTATTATCCAAGGTTACACTCAAGGTGAAATTCCTGACTATCAGGTCAGTGCATTGGCGATGTCCATTTTCTTCAAAGATATGACCGAGCGGGAACGTGCTGATTTGACGATGGCAATGGTTCATTCAGGGGATACGATTGATCTGTCCGCAATTGAAGGTGTAAAGGTAGATAAGCACTCCACTGGCGGTGTAGGCGATACGACAACGCTGGTACTGGCTCCACTCGTAGCGGCTTTGGACATTCCAGTAGCGAAAATGTCAGGTCGCGGTCTCGGACATACCGGGGGAACAATTGACAAGCTGGAGGCAATTGCCGGCTTCCACGTAGAAATCAGCAAGGATGAGTTCGTGGATCTGGTCAATCGCAGCAAAATTGCGGTAGTCGGACAAAGCGGCAACCTGACGCCTGCGGACAAAAAGCTGTATGCCTTGCGTGACGTTACGGCGACGGTAAATTCGATTCCGCTGATTGCCAGCTCGATTATGAGTAAAAAAATCGCTGCCGGTTCCGATGCTATCGTGCTCGATGTAAAAACAGGTGCAGGCGCGTTTATGAAAACGGTAGAAGATGCCCAAAAACTGGCACATGCGATGGTAAGCATCGGTAACAATGTGGGTCGCAAAACGATGGCAGTCATTTCCGATATGAGTCAGCCGCTGGGGCTGGCCATCGGTAACTCGCTGGAAGTCAAAGAAGCGATTGATACACTGCGCGGTGAAGGGCCAAAGGATCTGGAAGAGCTGTGTATGGCCTTGGGCAGTCAGATGGTATTTTTGGCTGGCAAAGCCAATTCCCTCGAAGACGCCGAAGAGAAGCTCAAAGAAGTCATTCGCAACGGCAAAGCGCTGGAGAAATTTAAAGAGTTTATTGCAAACCAGGGTGGTGACGCTTCGGTTGTGGATCATCCAGAACGCTTGCCACAAGCACAGTATCTCATTGAAGTGCCTGCGAAGCAGGATGGTGTGGTGGCTGAAATCGTAGCTGACGAAATCGGTACCGCTGCGATGCTGCTTGGAGCAGGACGCGCAACCAAGGAATCCGAGATTGATCTGGCTGTCGGCCTGATGCTGAACAAAAAGGTCGGCGATGCTGTAAAAGTGGGCGATTCACTGGTTACCATCCATGCGAACCGTGAAGATGTGGCCCAAGTGCTGGAAAAAATATACGCCAATATCCGTATTGCGGATCACGCGGAAGCGCCTGTGCTGATCTACGGAACGGTGACAGAGTAAACCGTATTCATAAAGTCGTAATTAATACCATGGTTATCGAGCCGGAGGTCCCCAGTTTAGGGGCTCCCGGCTTTTTTGTTGTTCTCGTTCTCGACAATTGCGAGAAAGGGATACGATGCGGCCTCAGTCCCGTAACACGCTGAACGTACAAGCTGCTATTACGTATGAATGATAGAGCGCTATCGTGTGGATGTCTTTGATCAAGTTTGTAAAATATTACAGATGGACTCATAATGGATATGAGTACGGCTTTTTTATGAAGGAGGAAACCAAATGGTGGAGAAATGGGTTTGGATGGGGGTTGCGGGGGCGATCGTGGTTTATGCCACTTCTGCCAGCTTATCGACGACCACGCATACTACATCAACGGCGAGTGAGGCGCACCCGGCTGCTCTGTTAAGTGTGCAGAATGAGCAAGGGGGCGCAACGAAGCGTATTGTACATGATCAGACTACGCAATTTGGGGGAGAGGGAGGAATGCTCTTTAGGTTTGAAGAGGGACGAAAGTTGTATGTGAGTATCAAGAATACGGGGAAGCAGTCTATACAGTACAAGATTACATCCTCGGCTACCTCTAGCTTGCAAGGTCAAACGGAGGGACTTTCCAGCCGAAGATTACAGCCGGGAGAACGGCATGATCTGTTGTTTATGAAGCCGGAGGGGCAGAATGGGGCTGGAAGCCAATCTTCCAACGAGCTGTTTTTAGATGTAGTAACTGAAGATGGCTCCACAGGTTCAATCAAAACCTTCGCCTATATCACGCTGTAAGCCCCCTCCATATGTGCACGACATGCGGTCATTAGCCTACTTATGTTACAATAGAACGATTGAAGACTTAATGAACAGAATAGGTCAGAGCAGAAAGGATGACCCGTTGTGCCCAAAACCCAAGATTACGGTAATCAGAAAATGTCACGGAGGCTGTCACTCATAGCCATTTTACTTACACTTACATTCATAGCTCTCGCTGGCTGCGGTCAGGATAAGAATGCTGAAACCGTCGAGATCAAAAGCGACACAAGTGCGATAGAGAATGGAACTAATGCGGATCGTAGTGGTTCAGCCCAAAATGAAAAAGTAGCGAAAGAGGGACAGAATGCGGAAAACAACGGAAGTGACGTGAAAAAGTCAAGTCCATCGGCCCCGGCTACTTCATCGGATGCTTCACAGGATGCTTCTTCTTCCCCAGAATCCGTCAATCCATCCCACAATCCTTTTGAGGTAGCAGGTATTCAGGACCCTAATGCGTTTTTAAACACATTCAAAGCATTACAGAAGGCTGTTGCTGACAATGACAAGGAGAAGGTGGCTAATTACATTTTCTACCCTCTGCGTGTCAATGATAGCGAAAAGGAGCTAACGATTTCGAACAAGAAAGAGTTCATTGCCAAGTACGATCAGATGTTTACGGACGCAATTCGTGAAGCGTTGGTGAATCAAAAGACAGACGACTTGTTTGTCAATTATCAGGGAGTCATGGTTGGCTCGGGCGAGCTGTGGTTGAGAAGAGATACAGACAATCCGAAGCTTTTTGGAGTTTTTTCCGTCAATCTCGAAACGGTCGCTAATTAAGCAGTCGGGAACATGCTAATGTTCCTGACTTTTATCCCCTCTGATCCCCTCAAGCAAGCCAAGCACAGATCATCCATGCCAAAAAAAGATTTGACAATGCTCGTAAACTCTCGTATTATATCTACATAACTCATTAAACAGGTAGGAATTATGCAATTAAAGTATGATCTCGCCATTATGGCGGAGAACCTCTAGGAACAGCAGGCAGACACTGTCCACGCGACAGGTTTGACCTATCAGGGCTGGGCTGCATCAGAGAATTCTCCGCTTTTTTTGAATATGTATGTAAATAACAGGCGTAAATGAATTTGTTTCCACAAATTACATAGAATTAGGGGTGTCTTGATGAAAGGGAAATGAAAAAGTGGACTTATTCTCGGACTATCTTTGGTTCTGACGATGACGTTAAGTGCTTGCGGAGCAAGCAAGGGGGAAACAAAGGCGAAAGGTAGCTCTGCTGCTGATTCCAAGGATGTGGAACTGCTCAATGTTTCTTATGATCCGACCCGTGAGCTGTATGAGGCGTATAACAAGGCGTTTGCCACCCACTGGGAGAAGGAGAAAGGGCAGAAGGTCACGATTAAGCAATCTCATGGAGGATCTGGCAAACAAAGCCGTTCTGTGCAGGATGGGCTGGATGGGGACGTAGTTACTTTGGCTCTGGGCTACGATATTGATGCGCTACAGGAAAAAGGGTTGATTAAAGAAGGATGGCAAAATAAAAATGAGCATAACAGCTCTCCATACACTTCAACGATCGTGCTGTTGGTACGTAAGGGCAATCCGAAAGGAATTAAGGACTGGGACGATCTGATCCGCGGCGATGTGCAGGTCATTACGCCGAATCCCAAGACATCGGGTGGAGCCCGCTGGAACTACCTGGCGGCATGGGCCTATGCGCTCAAGAAAAACAACAACGATGAAGCTAAAGCCCAGCAGTTTGTACAGGAACTGTATAAGCATGTGCCGGTACTCGACAGCGGTGCGCGTGGAGCGACAACGACCTTTGTAGAGCGCGGGATTGGTGACGTGCTGATCGCTTGGGAGAATGAAGCGCTGCTTTCCGTGAAGGAGCTGGGTACGGATAAATTCGATATCGTGTATCCGTCGATCAGCATTTTGGCCGAACCTCCGGTAGCGGTGGTCGATAAGGTTGTGGATAAAAAAGGTACACGCGAGGTAGCAGATGCGTACTTGAAATATTTGTACAGCGAAGAGGGGCAAACCATTGCTGCCGAGAACTATTATCGTCCAACGCTGGATAGCGTAAAGGCGAAGTTCAAGGATCAATTTCCCGAGCTGGAGATGGTGACCTTGAAGGATGTATTCGGAACGTGGAAGGAGACGCAGCAAAAGCATTTTAGCGACAAGGGCATCTTTGACCAAATTTATGTACCTGGAAGTTAATGAATTGCAGAGAGGGATGGACAGAACATGAGCCAAGTGCAAGTCACCCGAAAACGCGTACTTCCCGGGTTCGGGTTAACGATGGGATATAGTGTGCTGTACCTCAGTCTGGTGGTACTGTTGCCTTTATCGGCGCTGCTTCTGAACTCAACCGGACTGACGTGGGAGAAGTTTTGGGATGTGGCGACTGACGTCAGGGTACTGGCTTCTTACAAGGTAAGTTTTTTGTGCGCTGCGGCTGCGGCGCTGATCGATCTGTTCCTCGGTCTGCTGATCGCTTGGGTGCTGGTACGTTATGAGTTTCCAGGAAAACGGATCTTTGATGCGGTGATTGATCTGCCCTTTGCTTTACCCACGGCGGTTGCGGGTGTTGCTTTGACGGCTCTATATGCGCAAAATGGCTGGATCGGCTCGTTGTTTGAACCGCTTGGCTGGAAGATGGCATACTCGCAGACGGGCATTACGCTCGCGCTCATGTTTATCGGCATCCCGTTCGTCGTGCGGACAGTCCAGCCGGTGCTCGAGGAGCTGGACAAGGACGAGGAGGAGGTCGCTGCTACGCTGGGAGCGAGCAGATGGCGCACCTTCCGCAGCGTTATTGTGCCGGAGCTCGTGCCGCCGCTGCTGACAGGTTTTGCGCTCGCCTTTGCCCGTGGCATCGGGGAGTACGGCTCAGTCGTCTTCATTTCCGGCAATATGCCGATGAAGACCGAGATCGCTCCGTTGCTCATTATGTCCAAGCTGGAGCAAAATGACTATGCAGGAGCTACGGCGGTAGCCTTGATGCTGTTGGTCATTTCATTCCTGCTGCTGCTCGTGATTAACAGCATTCAGCGCTGGTCGCGGCGGCGTACCGTCTAACGTTATCACGCAGGACAGTATGCGCTTTGTTCACACGATAGCGGTACATCCGCTGTTTAAGGAGGAAGAAACATCATGTCACAAGCGATAACCAGACAGGAGCTTATCCATGCACCTGTGCCTTCATCTGCACCGCCCAACAGGGTCACAACCGAAGCCCCTTGGGTGAAGTGGTCGCTGATCGGTGCCGCTTTTCTGGCTTTGCTGTGGGTGCTGGTACTGCCGCTGATCGTCGTACTTACCGAAGCCCTCAAGCAGGGCTGGAGCGTATATGTTGAAGCGTTACGCGACCCGGACGCCATGTCGGCGCTGCGGCTAACGCTGCTGGTAGCAGCCATAACGGTACCTCTGAATACAGTATTTGGCGTAGCGGCCGCCTGGCTGATTACAAAGTTTCAATTTCGCGGCAAGGGCTTGCTGGTCACCTTGATTGATTTGCCCTTTGCCATCTCTCCTGTCGTCGGTGGATTGATGTATGTGCTAGTATTCGGCGCACAGGGCTGGCTTGGTCCGTGGCTGGATGAGCATGATATCCAAATTATTTTTGCCTTGCCGAGCATTATATTGGCGACGCTGTTCATCACGTTTCCTTTTGTAGCGCGGGAGCTGATTCCGCTAATGGAGGATCAGGGACAGCAGGAGGAAGAAGCAGCGGTCACGCTGGGCGCACGCGGCTGGCGTATTTTCTGGAAGGTGACGCTACCGAACATCAAATGGGGCCTGCTGTATGGCATTATTTTGTGTAATGCGAGAGCCATGGGTGAATTTGGGGCGGTGTCCGTTGTCTCAGGACATATTCGTGGAGAAACGAACACACTGCCCCTGCATGTGGAAATTTTGTACAACGAATATCAGTTCTCGGCATCCTTTGCGGTGGCTTCGCTGCTGTTGTTGCTGGCTCTCGCCACCTTGGTGCTTAAAAGCTGGTTTGGACGCAAACGGGTTCACTAATGAAACGAAGGAACGTGCTCGATCCCACAGGGCCTCTCTTCGCGTCTATCGTCTATGTTCGGCGATAAGATGGAAGGGAGGCTCTTGTTCTAAGATGGCTTTTATTTAAATGACGGATTGTCAAGCCACGTGGGACAGTTCCTCTAAAAAGGATTCGTGATCCGTTTTCCATCCCAAACCTTTTCCAAGGCTTCATCCGTGATTTGGGCGAAATCCGTCCCTTTGGGAAAGAACTCTCGCAGCAAGCCATTGGCATTCTCATTAGAGCCGCGCTGCCAGGAAGAGTAAGGATCAGCAAAGTAGACCTGAATGCCATGCGTAGCTTCCAGGCTGGCATAACAGGCAAACTTCTTGCCTCGGTCAGCGGTAGCGGTCTGAAAGGCTCCGGTTTGCTGCGTTCGATTAGGCTAAGATGAGTGTAGCTCATGGTGGATTCTCCTTGTGTAAATGGGGCGTGAGAACCTTCATTCTACACGAATCCGGCCATGGGCCCTTTGTTTATTGATTTCCAGTAGGTGTCGCCCTTCCTATTACAATCCGTTATGTCCTGAATCGCGTTTAAGTTGTTGACCTCCCATATAATTAGACATATACTTTGATTAAACAAATTTTGGTTTAAAAGGTAATGGAAAAGTCACCATCATTTGATGGAGGGGGTGTCCATTTGGAAAAAAACACCACGATTCGCGCAGAAATAGAAAAGTATATTCAAAGTGAAGGCATTTCGATGCAATGTTTCGCAGATGCTTCCAAGATAAATCCGGGTACACTTAGCGGCATACTTAACCGGAATCCACCACGGCCGATCTCAGTCAATCAGCTTGATCTGATTACCGAGGCGATGGGTTTGGAAGAAGGGTCTTTATTCGAGATGTATGTGGATGAATGTTTTATTCATTCCTTACCACACTGGAGGAGGTTGCGTCCGTTTCTTCTCCGTTGCTCAGAGTTGAACAAGCTGGACTGTATACGCAGTGTGCTTGGCTATTTGATGGACGATTTATCAAACATTTCGGCTATTTTTGAAACCGCAGAAGCGATGTTTGAGGTCGACAGATATGAAGCCGCCATGCTTCTGTACAATTGCGTCATCGAGAGTGAGAAATATACACACTCCGAGCGGTTGGCGATCAGCTATTTCCGCATATTCCAGATTAAGATCAAGGATAACAAACGGAGCTTGAAGGCTGCTGTACAATTTCATTTGTATCGTAGTCGTCTGCCGGAAACTTATGCATTGGAAGGCTTACATATGCTATCTCAAGTGTTTGCGTTAAAAATGCAATGGTCCGAGATGGAAATGTATGCGGACGAGCTGCGAGAATTGGCTCAGGCGTTATACCGCAATCGGAACCGCTTTGGAGATGAGCATCTGGAGTTGCTCAAACCGCTTGTCTACTATTATGCACAGGGTCATCTGCTCAAGGCCAGCTGCTATGAGTTTCAGGGCAGGTATGAGGAATCCAAGAAATGGATTGATGGGTATGCAGATTTGAGCTGGTTTGAAGGATTGGACGAGGAAGGCCGGAAAGTAGTAGATATGCATCGTGTGTATGCTCAAGGTAATCGGCTTTGTATCGAAATTAAAATGGGCAATACCTCTGCAATTTATGAATATATTACGTATTTGCGCGAGCATCCGGGCGAGACGCTGGAAGGCTTGAACACGCTGCTGGAATCAGCGAACAGGTTCGGTTATTTTGTGGATGCCGAGCTTGGACTATTCAGTCAGCAACTCAAGAGCTTCTGGGAGCTTGCCCCGAATCAATGGGACACTCACTACCGCAAGCATTTTAATGCATTCCGCTTCGCCTCCTTTTGTAAGGTGTATGCCGAATATCATTTTCGGAAGGGTGATTATGCGGAGGGACTGGGGCAAACAATGCACTGCTTACAGTTGTCTGTGAACAATAGTTATACGGAGTATATTATCGGTTGCATGGCTTTGTTTGAGCAGCACCGGAATTTTGCTTCCTCGGAACAGCAGCAGTTGTATCAAAGCCTTTGTTTGGGCGTACGGGAAAATGAAAAAAACCATGCCTATGATCACAGTACCGGTGGGTATTTGTAATTCTAACTTTCATTCAAACTCTTCATATAACACGTTCTTGTGACTTTTATCATAGGAAGAACGCATTGCGCGTTGACAAGTTTCGCATGCGGAAATAGGATAAATGCAGCAGTAAGTGAAGGAGAGCATGTGAAAATGACGGTTCCCAAAACATTAACAATAGCCGGCTCCGACACCAGTGGCGGTGCGGGTATTCAGGCAGACCTGAAAACCTTTCAGGAGCTTGGCGTATATGGCATGACTGTATTGACCACCGTAGTTGCGATGGGACCTAAAACTTGGGACCATCTTGTATATCCTGTTGCGTTGGATGTGGTAGAAGCGCAGCTGCGTACTGTATTGGAAGGTATTGGTTTTGATGCGATGAAGACCGGTATGCTTGGCTCCGTTGATATTATCGAGCTGGTTGCCAGCCATTTGAAAAAGCATGATCTGAAGTGGATCGTAATTGACCCGGTTATGGTCTGCAAAGGTACGGATGAAGTGCTGCAGCCGGAAAATACAGAAGCGATGCTGGAATTTCTGATCCCGGGCGCTGATCTGGTAACGCCGAATTTATTCGAGGCTTCGCAATTGGCGAAGAACGGACCGATCACGACGGTGGAACAGATGCAGGAAGCGGCAGCGATTATCCATGAGCGCGGTGCGAAGCACGTGCTGATCAAGGACCGTGGCAAAATCCGCGCAGGTAAAGTGATGGATCTGCTTTATGACGGAATCACCTTCGACTGGTTCGAGGCGGATGTTGTGAAAACAAGCTTCACCCATGGTGCAGGCTGCACAACTTCGGCAGCGGTAACGGCTGGCTTGGCCCAAGGGCTGACCGTACGTGAAGCGGTGGATCAGGCCAAAAAATTCATTACACAGGCGATTGCAGGCGGCTTCAAGCTGAACGAATTCGTTGGTCCGACTTTGCATGCGGCACATCGCTTGCAAAATCAGTAAAACATGAATGCACTTATAAAATCATGATTTTGCAAAATTCGATCCCAGTCGCTCCAAAGTGCAATATATAGACGAACTAGATCATTTCGATCCATACATTGTTCATGCGAAGTCGCTTATTGGATTTTTGCAAACTCCTCAAATGCCTGCATTAGGCAGTGCATCTACGATATTTAGCGTTAGGCTAGCGTCTTGAGCCGCAATACAGGGTATTGCGGCTTTTATTTTGTATTTTTTTGGAATTCCACCTTCCAGTTTTGTCTATTCGTACTGTATAATAGGCATCAGATTTATTAAATTTAGGGAGGACTCGAAGTAATGACATTATTCAGCCAAATGGCTTATACCCGACCAGAGCAAGCTGAAATTGAACAGCGGTTTAAAACGCTTTTGCAGCAGTTTCGCGAAGCGGACAGCGTAGAGCGTCAAAATGAAGTCATTCATGCCATTAATAAGCTGCGCAGTAACGTGGAAACGCAATTGCAATTAGTAGAGGTTCGACACTCCATTGATACGGAGGACGCATATTACAAAGCAGAGCAAGAGTACGCTGATGATTTCACGCCAGTCATTCAGGAGTATGTAACCGATTACTACCGGGCATTGGTAGACTCGCCGTTCAGAGCCGAGCTGGAGAGCCAGTGGGGTAGCCAGCTTTTCAGTATTGCCGAGGTATCACTCAAGTCGTTCCACCCGGATATCATCGAGGATTTGCAGCAGGAAAATAAGCTGACCTCCGAATATGCTCAGCTCATTGCTTCAGCCAAGATCCAGTTTGAGGGGCAAGAACGCACGTTAGCGCAGCTTTTGCCTTTTGAATTGGCTACAAACCGAGAAACACGCAAACAGGCCTCCGAGGCCAAATATCAATTTATGAGCGAACATGAGGGCGAGTGGGATCGGATTTATGATGAATTGGTCAAGGTCCGCACACGCATGGCACATAAGCTGGGCTATGACAACTTCGTAGAACTGGGCTATGCCCGCTTGGGACGTACAGATTACAATGCTGCGATGGTTGCCAATTTCCGTGAGCAGGTGCTGAAGCACATCGTTCCGCTGGCAACAAAGCTCAAGGAGCGTCAGCGCGAACGGATCGGTGTAGATCAGCTTCGTTATTATGATGAAAGCTTCAATTTCCTGTCAGGCAACCCTACGCCTAAGGGCGATCCGGAGTGGATTCTTCGTAATGGAGCACGTATGTATGAGGAACTTTCACCGGAAACCCATGAATTTTTCAGCTTTATGATCGAACGAGAATTGATGGACCTGATAAGCAAAAAGGGTAAGCAAAGCGGAGGCTATTGTACCTTTTTGAGCGAATATGGCACGCCGTTTATTTTCTCCAATTTCAATGGTACATCCGGTGATATCGATGTGTTGACGCATGAAGCGGGCCATGCTTTCCAGGTGTATGAAAGCCGTCATTTTGAAATTCCAGAGTACCATTGGCCAACCATGGAGGCAGCTGAAATCCATTCCATGAGTATGGAGTTTTTCGCATGGCCCTGGATGAAGCTGTTCTTCGAGGAGGATACGGATAAATATCACTTTGAACATTTGTCCTCATCGTTATTGTTCGTGCCTTACGGCGTAGCTGTGGATGAATTTCAGCATGCAGTATATGAACATCCAGACTGGACGCCAGCCGAACGTAAAAGTGCATGGCGCTCCATTGAACGCAAGTATAAACCGCATTTGGACTATGAAGGCAACGAGTATCTGGAGCAGGGCGGGTTCTGGCATAAGCAGGGACATATTTTCCAATCCCCGTTCTACTATATCGACTATACACTCGCGCAATTGTGCGCATTCCAATTCTGGAAACGTATGAGCATCGACCGGACAGCTGCGTGGGAAGATTACTTGAAGCTGTGCCGTGCCGGGGGGAGTCGTTCTTTTACCGGATTGGTGGAGCTGGCTGGTCTGATCTCGCCGTTCCAGGATGGATGTATCGCTTCTGTGATTGGAGAAATCGAAGCTTGGCTGAACAGCGTGGATGATAAAAAGCTGTAAGCTTAACAAAAAGGGCATTTCGCTTACCTGTAAAGGCCAAAAGGCTTGCAGATGAGATGTCCTTTTGGGTGGAAACAGAGCTGTTGCATGAAAAGAGCCGGGACCCTCTACATGATGTAGAAGTCCCGGCTTTGTGTGATTTTGGAGTGAATATAACACTATTAAATCTTGGTGTTCAGCGGCTTGAGGTTGGCTTCAATGGATGCGCGGCGCGATTCCAAAAATGGCGGTAACGCCAGCGATTCACCCAGAAATTCCAGTTCTTCATCCGTATCAAAGCCAGGTCCATCGGTTGCCAATTCAAACAAAATGCCATTCGGCTCGCGGAAATACAATGAACGGAAGTAAAAGCGATCCACGAACCCTGAGTTGGAAATTTGCAGTTGGTTAATACGTTCAATCCATTTTCTAAGTTCTTCCTCTGTCTCAACACGGAAGGCTACATGATGCACACTGCCTCGCCCCGGGCGCTCTTGTGGAAGATCGTTACGTTCTTCCAGATGAACCTCGGTCCCGGTCCCGCCTTCGCCGGTTTCATAGATGAGCACATCAGGCTGCCCGGCAACGGTGGAAGGATAGGAGCCCTTTTTGTGGAAGCCCATCACCTGTTCCAGAATGAGGATCGTGTTCTCCGCTTTGGGAATAGTCAGATGAACCGGACCAAGTCCGACGATGCCGTATTCAGCAGGGACAGGACTTTTCTCCCAAGGCGTACCCCCCCGCACTCCGTTGTCATGCTCATCCGAAACCAGGAAGAAGCGTTGCCCTTCAAAATCCTCAAACGAAAGCGCCAAGCGTCCCGCTTGATCCGTAATTTCACCATGTTTTACATCCATTTGCTCGAAACGGTTTTTCCAGTAATCCAGTGCCTTGTCATTCGGTACACGCAGGGAGAGCGCCGAAATGCTGTTATTCCCCGTACGGGTTTGCCCCGCATGTGGAATTTCAAAGAAAGTGACTTCGGTACCAGCCGTTCCGCGCTCATCCCCATAAAAGAGGTGATAAACGCTCACATCATCCTGATTCACCGTTTTCTTAATGAGTCGAAGACCCATTACCTGAGTATAAAATTCAACATTCTTAGCCGCCGCCGCCGTAATCGCCGAAACGTGATGCAATCCTAACAATTTCATGTCATTGTCCTCCTTGGTTTTATATGATTAGCATGTAAAAGCGAAATAAACAGTAGTAAACGTAACGTTGCTTTATATTTTTTTGTCTTGATATTAAGATATGCGATTTTGGAACGATTGTCAACCTCGAATTATGTATCCTGGCTCCAATAACTAAGGAGAAAAGAATACAAAATAATGCATAATCATGTAAAATAAATACTTAAAAGCAGATTGGGAATTTTATTAAAAAGGAGTGTGTTCGATGTATACGGATAAGGATTTAACCATTAGGCCCGTTACAGAAGAAGACTTACAGGCTCTTTGGGCGTTAACTTATAAAGAAGAAGCGCCAGAATGGAAGCAATGGGATGCGCCTTATTATGAACATAAGGCACTCTCCTGGAACGATTATTTAGAAGGTAAAGAAAATCGAGTTGAACAAGATGACTTTTGGCTCATTGAAGTGGAAGGTAAGATCATTGGATCGGTTAGCTACTATTGGGAGCATAAACCTTCCCAATGGCTTGAAATGGGAATTGGTATCTTTGATTCACAGTATTGGAGCGGTGGGTATGGTACCAGGGCACTTCGACTGTGGATCACGCATTTGTTTACTACACTACCTCTAGTAAGAGTAGGCTTTACAACCTGGTCAGGAAACCATCGGATGATAAGAGTTGGGGAAAAGCTGGGAATGACCTTGGAGGCCAGGCTTCGAAAGTGCAGATATTATAATGGACAGTATTATGATTCGATTCGAATGGGGCTTTTGCGGGGAGAGTGGAAGCCGTAATTTAATCATAAAGTACAGGAGACTCGGAAGATGCCCCCTTTTTTCAAAGGGGCATCTTCCGAGTCAAAGTTTAAATGGTCTGGCTATCGTTTCAGAATGAATAATTATTGAGGGCAATCAGCAAAAATAGTTTGTAATTCATCTGCATTCACTCCTGTGCCTACTTGTTGGGCAACAACTTTCCCATCTTTTATATATGCTAATGTTGGAGTGCCTTGCAAATTTATATGGTCTTTAAGAAATTGCCTAATTTCAGGACCCCAGTCACCACCATCCTGATTGTAGTAATATATTGGTTGTGATATCCGCCAAGAAAATTCTTTTAAAATGGGAGAAAATTCACGACAATAGTAACAACTAGGTCTACCTATATAAAAATAAAAACCTTCTCCCGAGTTGAATTTATCCATGGTTTCATTCGCACTGATTCTAGATAAATGTTTTACATTTTTTTCGTATTGTTTAATAGTTACGCCTTTTTTAGCTTGGGTAGCATAGTCAGTATCATTTATAGTTACGCCATTATCATTTTCAGCAGTATAGCTAATATCAATTGTAGTTACGCCATTTTCATTTTCGGCAGCATAGTTAGTATCATTGGCAACAAATAAACTCCCTAAACACATAAAAAATAAAAGGACTATTTTTAGCAGAAAGATTTTTTTTGTTTTTATCATAATAAAACCTCCATATTTGTTATAAATTAAAATAATAAGCTGAACTCATAAAATTGAGGTCTCCGCGAATCAGACAATGGATTAAAAAGAAATCCGACCTTTTCTCGAAGAACCTCCAAGACTCCGTCTCGTGTATAGCCCAATACAGCCCCGAGCTGAATCCAGTAATAGACTTATGGAAATAGCTAAATCATGATGTGGTTAATAATGTATTTTTTTTTAGATTATCACCTTCTTAGAGTATTTATACGAAAAGTTAACTACGCATTGAATTAGCTGCCCTATGTGATTTGTATGTTTTGAGCTATAGCAGTTTCACGGATTCAGGTTACTATAATCAGGCTATTTAAAAACATAACTGTAATAAATAACGCTATTTTCGTTATTTTTAGCCTCTCATTATTTTTGTAAATACTAATGTAAATGATAAATCTCTTTCATGTTCAAAATTTCGATTATTTTCTTCATGCCGTGGGCTTTCTAAACTGGCTCTTTATGAATAAACATATATTTCAGAATGAGTAGTGGTTAACGAATATGAATGATCAAATATGATTAAGGTTGGATTGTTTTTACTTTTTTCTGTCGAACAGTTGTTTTTTATAGCATAAAACAGTTAGTTCATGACATGAAGATTTCATTTTGAAAAATAGTGCTAATTTTGGATATAGCATTTTACAGATTAGATAGGATGGTGCCAGCCTATGTATAATAATAAACAAGTAGTAATAATTGATACGGGAATGGATATGACTAATCAAAGTTTAAGTAAACATGTTATAGATGGAGTGAGATTTCAATATTCAGGAAATAAAATTATCGAGGATGATGATTATCAGGATGACCATGGACATGGAACATCTGTCGCTGATACCATTTTGCAAGTTTTTAATGAGGCTCAATTCTATATTATTAAAATAGCTAATGCAGAAGGAAAAACAAGTACTGAACTCTTGCAGAAGGCTTTGAAAAAATGTCTTACTTTGAATATTAAATATATCTGCATCAGTATTTCGGTTACAACAGAAGGATATCAACAGGAGCTTAGCGAGGTTACGCAACAATTGGTAAATCAAAATAAACTCATTTTTATATCCGTGAAAAATGGTAGTCAGATTAGCTATCCTGCTAGTCTGCCAACTGTAATTGGTGTGAATGGACAAAAGTTTTGTTCAAATGAATCGTTTTTATTTACTAAAAATAGAGAGGTACAAGCTGTATTCGATGATTCTCCTATTTTTGTCTATACACTTGCCGAACGGTTTACCTTTTTTAAAGGTACTTCTAAAGCAAATGCTCTTTGTGTAGGGAGAAGTATGCAAATGATCTCTTCCGAGACAACGAACGACATCGTTTATAATAAGGCAGAGATCACATTTTCAGAATGTAATGATGTTCTTGAACGCAAAGCTTTAAAATGTGAAGTGACAATACCTGAATTTGAAACTGAAACTGAAACTGAAATGGATAATGACTTAATAGAAAAGTTTGGTAGCGCTATAGAGCAGGCTATATTTGAAACAACCCATCACAAAGTGGAGATCCGTTCCTTATATAATGGCCCTTTTATTTCACGATTAACAGGATTAACTTATACTAATTTCCATCTGTTTTGGAGTTGTTTAGAAAAAAAAATGCACTGTCATGTAGGCAATTATCACAATATCAATATATCAAATGTTTGTTCTCTGGCTGCATTGTTGAAGTATGTGGAGGAAGTAGCCATCTGCTCAAACGTACCAGAGAAGTAAATAAACCGCTCATGAGCCATCGCTCGCAAACCTAGCATGAAAATGGCAGCAGGGTTTGGGCGAACGAGAAGCGCTCTATACTGGTAATCCTGCCATGAAAAGCACAGGCATGACCTTTACGGGGCGTTTTTGGAGAAATCTCTGGCAAGCCTGGACGCAAAGATTGATGAGCATCTCAAGAACTACCGGATCGAATACGAGTTAATACAAACGATTTCCGGAAGGATAAAAAAATTACACATAGCAAAACAAATATGTTATAGTTTGGATAACATATATTCTTAATACTTAAAATAATAATTAAAAATGTACAATTATTAACACAGAAAGAATTATAGTATAAAAATGAGATTTTCACACTATTTTCACGTAATATGTGTTATTTATGACAACAAACCGTTCATTCATGACAAGTGAATTATAGAACAAGCCGTTCATTCTAGAATTGAAGTTACTAAGCCATATTAAGTTTTGTTTTCGAACATAATACTCAGGATAAACTTAAAATGGACCTGAATAATCAGCAAAGAGAAAGTTAACATTCCTGGCAACTATGAATCTATTCAGGTATGCAACATTCATAGGTTTATCTATACACAGATACTTTACAATTGATGTACTCATGAATTTATTGTAAGGGTGTGATGGAATGCTAAACATTGCTTTGTGCGATGATACAAATGTAGAACTGGCTCGGGTGGAGAGGTTTACGTTAGAATATCCCTTTACCAAAGTAGAAGTGGATACTTTTGGAAGTGGACAAAAATTGCTTCAGTATGTAGCTAAAAATAAAATTGAGTACAATATTTATCTTCTTGATATTGAGATGCCCGATATGGATGGAATTAGTTTGGCCAAAAAAATAAGGGAATTTGACAAAAGAGCTGTAATCGTTTTTATAACCAATTATAGTGAATACATGCCAGATGTATTTAAAGTGCAAACGTTTGATTACATACTGAAACCGGTTAATAAGGAAACCCTTTTTGAAATTCTCCAAAGAGCCGATCATTATTTGCATAGTTCACATAGTTATTTTGAGTTTAGTTATGAACGAAACAAGTTTGTCATAAATACAGATGAGATTATGTGCTTTGAGAAAAGTGGAAGGGCCGCTCATATTTATACGGAGAAAAAAGAATATAAGTGTAACCAGACGACTACACAAATACTGGCTCAACTTGATCATATGGTTTTCACTCAGATTCATGCTTCGTATATCATTAATCTAAAATATGTTGTTGGAATGAAATGTGAAAATATATTGATTAAACGAATCATAAATAATGAAATTCAGGACATTTATCAAGAATTACCCATCAGTAGAAAGTATAAAAAAGATTTCAAACAAAAAATGATGAATTACATGAGGAAGAGATTCTAATTGGAAAGAGCCATATTTGATCTTATACTAAATTCTTTTGATATTTTCATTATAAGTAGATTCCTGAATAAAGTTCTATTTGTTAAAAAAGGATTTTCAACAGAAAAAATCTTGATGCTAACGATTGCATTAATAGGTTTAACAGCAGTTGGTGTGTGCTTTTTACAAACAACATTTAATTTTGTGTTAAGTGTTGTTTTAGTGTGCGCTGTACTTTGTTTTTACCCAAAGAATCATATAACAACAAAACTATGTTGGGGCACAGTTGTAATTTTAATAGGAATCTTATCAGAAGGAGTATCTTGGGCCATCATGAATGTTTGTTTTCCAAATGTACTCCTAACATCAGGTGATTTATCTTATTACTACGAAACGGGTGCTATCCTCTCATGGATCAGTAAATTTTTCTTTTTTTTGTGGATCCCTTTGCTATTTAAAATAGATGTTTATCAAAGAGGAACTACGCCGCATTATTTATACGTTTTTTTGCTCGCCGCTCCTATCATAACTATTGGTTTATTATGCAACCGTTTTGATTTGATTTTAAGGTCAGACAGGATCCCAATTGAATGGTTAAGTGTAATTTTTATGATCGGTATTTTATTGATCAACATTATCGTATTAATTATTTATGAACAATTGAGACAAATGTACGGCGAAATGATGGAACAGGAATTATTAAGTTTCAATTTTAAGACAAAAAAAAATCACTATGACAACCTGGAGAAATCACAAAAAGAAATCCGTAAAATCAGACATAATATGAAAAATGAGTTGTTGACCTTAAAAGGATTGCTGAAAGAAAATAACAGAGAGGCGGCAGAGGAGTATATAGAAGAAATTCTCTCAGATATTAAATGTACTGAAACTCAGAAATATACACCGAACAATGTCCTTAATTACGTACTCACTGAGAAAATAAATTTGGCTACTGAAAAAAACATTTTAGTGAATGTTGATAGTTTTCTTCCAGAAAAATTTTCTCTAAATAATAAAATTATAGCCGTTGTATTTGGTAATTTGCTGGACAATGCAGTAGAGGGTTGTGACAAGATAAGCGAAGGTGAGAAAACAATTGATATAAAAATAAAATATCACGAAAGGCAGCTTTATATAGAAATTTCCAATACTTTTAATCCGGAGTTTGTAAATAGTAATTTTATAAGTAATAAAAAGAATAGAAGAAACCATGGTTTTGGATTGAAAAGTGTCAAGCAGATCGTAAAAGAAAACTCGGGAATCCTGGATATAAGAACCGTAGAAGATAGGTTTTATGTCAATATTATATTATGGGACTTCAAATAAAAGACCGAATTAATGAAAGGGCATGCTATGTAATCCTAATACAGATTTCAAAACACAACCTGCTTCTGGATTATAAAGCTACGCCCTTTTCTTATAAATATTTTTCATATATCATGTAAAGTCTCTTAACTTAGATTATTTTACAAAAAGATAACTATGCATCTGAATTTTTAATTAAATATTTATAAGTTAATAAGTTATTTAATAATTTTACTGATTAATATTACCACCCTCCTGTAAACCAACCGCTACAATCATTTTTTCCCTTAGGAGCACAATCGTGACCGCAATCATTTGGGTCACAATAACCTTGAACCAACATATCAAATTTTTCCATATCCAGCGTTTCTAATTGCTCCATTTTTTCCATTGTATAGTCTCCTTTAATTATAATTTTATATATTCAGATGCATAGTTAACTAATTAAATGGTTCTTTATCATTTTTGGAAAGTAGCAATAGGTTCTAACGAACTGTTCTTATACAGAATACAATTAAAAGCGTGGAAAAAAAAACGAATGTAATAATAAGCGCTTTTTGTGTAATATTTGGTTTCTTTATGTGGAATTATTAATGATTCGGATGACTACTATTACAGTATGTCAGCCAAATGGTCAACCTTTAATTTAGAATATCTCGCTCTTAGCAACAGAAGGCTGACCCATAATAGGATTACTGCTTTTGGGCCAGCCTCATCTGCTTTAACGACTGGACAAAAATAAACTCATACATTTACTCTGTCTGTCGTAGCTGCTCCACGATACTTTGTTTATTGTTTAGAGAGTAAATCATTAATGGAATGGATACCCCGAGAACAACCAATACAGGTAATATAGCTATTATGGGCCATATTAAGAAGTGATAGCTGAAAAACCACATTGTCTCACTAATAGGTTTTGCAACGGAAACCGAAAATATGATGGCTAATAGGATAGAGAGTAAGCTGGTGCCGACTACATAATACAGTCCTTCATAGGGCAGCATGCTGCGCAGTTGCTTTTTGGTCATCCCAATGCTTTGCAACATGGCAAGTTCCTGACGCCGGGTTAATATGTTGGTTAGAATCGCATTTACAAAGTTCAGGATACCGATCAGGCCAATGATCGAGCTGAGTGTACCACCAATCATCACAAACGTGCTTTGTAACCCCGACATTTCATTCATTACAGTGAATTTGGATTTATAGTCCATCATCGGTTCCGTTGTTTCTGTGTATCTTTTTAAAAAATTCTCCATATCTGCTTCCTTATCGGAGGATACATTAAATGCATAACTCATCACAGCAGGCTGTTCGACTAGCGTCTTGTAAACATCCGCTGGGAGATAAAATTGATAATTACTAATTCGATCCTTATACGTATTGGTTGCAACATGTCCAAGCACTACTAATTCGTGGGTGACATATTTTTTATCCAACGGATCTTCTGTTGTTCCCATAAAATTATGGAAGGTCACTTTTTTTCCAATTTTATGTTGAGCATATTCCATGTAGGGGACGTTATAATCGTTTAAATCTATTCCTTCCAATATATATTTCCCAGATTCCAGTTTTTTTAAGTCAATTTCACCATCGATTAGTTGTAATCGCTGGAGGAGAACATCTTCCATTCCATAAACCTGTGTAAGAAAGTTTCCTCGAGAGTCCGTCGTGTCTCCTGTGGTATTCGTTTTGTCCTCAACAGTAAGTGCTGAGGTACCCCTTGTTCTGGCTGGGCCAGCATATATCCTTTCACCCCATTCAAACCCAGGCTGAGCCTCTACGGCCTGAATAAAGCTCTCGGTAGTCTCGGTTGCAGAGCCATTATAATGAGAAAGCTGAAAATACTCTGCATGCGCAATAAGAAAGTCGGTGTCATTGAATTTAGACAAATACTTATTCATATCCATACTCTGAGATAGCGTAAACGTTGTATTCAAGAGTACTAGACTTAAAGAAAGACTGAATGACCAGCAGAAGGGTACGTTTCTTGTTGCGTCCCAGATTGGCGCGAGCCATGCAGTGCATACTTGCTCCCCGGGTCGATTTTCTCAACTTTGTCTTGTTCCTACGGTCTCTGTCTACATATCTTACCGCCTCGACTGGTGATACTTGATTTTATACTAAATTCTTTTGATATTTTCATTATAAGTAGATTTCTGAATAAAGTTCTATTTGTTAAAAAAGGATTTTCAAAAGACGGATTGTAAAATGAAGTGCGACACCTGCTGGAAATAAATAAAAAAGGGCCCATGGCCGGATTCGTGTAGAATGAAAGTTCCAACACCCACATTTACACAAGGAGAATCCACCATGAGCTACACACATCTTAGCATAATCGAACGAAGCAAGCTAGAAATCCTGCATCAGCAGGGGAAAAGTTCAAGAGCCATCGCTGAGGAGCTGGGGCGACATCATGCGACCAATTGCCGGGAAATCCGTCGGAATGTGCTGAGCTAGAGTCCTACGATGCACAGCGCTCCCAACATGCTTACGAGCAGCGCCGTAGAGCCTCTGTACCCCAAGGCAAATGGACAGAGGAACAAGCGGTAGAGCTCGAAGAGAAGTTGCATGCGACATGGTCACCTGATCAGATCGTGGAGCGTTTTAGAATAGAAGGCAAGCCCACCGTGTGCTGCAAAACCATCTATCGCTGGCTCTATGTAGGCCGCCTTGCCCAGGCGGACGTGAAGGTGCTACGGCACAAAGGTAAACGGCAACAGCCTGCTGAAAAACGAGGGAAGTTTGCCGTGGGTAAGTCGATTTCCGAACGCCCCAAGGAGGTGCGTTCCCGGGACACCTTTGGACACTGGGAGCTAGACACGGTGGTGTCTGGTCGTGGGAAAAGCAAAGGCTGTGTGGCGACCTTCATTGAACGGAAAACCCGTCTGTACACCGCGATTCAAATGCCCGATCGCACGGCATTGTCGATGGAGATTGCCTTTGGCGTAGCGGCTTCTCAGTACCCTGCTGGGGCGTTTCAAACAGCGACTGCAGATCGAGGCAAAGAGTTTGCCTGTTACGCGAACCTGGAAACCACACATGGCGTGCAGATCTACTTTGCTGACCCATACTCCTCCTAGCAAAGAGGGTCGAATGAGAACGCGAACGGCTTGCTTCGAGAGTTTTTTCCTAAAGGCACAGACTTTGCCCAAGTATTCGATGGGGCATTGGAGCGTTCGCTTGATTTAATCAACCATCGCCCCCGAAAATGTCTGGAGTGGAAAACCGCTCACGAATCTTTCACACAGGAACTGTCGCACTTGGCTTGACAATCCGTCATTTTTACAGTTTATTGGAAGCGAATTTGCTCATTTATAGTTATTACTACGAAACGGGTGCTATCCTCTCAGGGATCAGTAAATTTTTCTTTTTTTTGTGGATCCCTTTGTTATTTAAAATAGATGTTTATCAAAGAGGAACTACGCCGCATTATTTATACGTTTTTTTGCTTGTCGTTCCTATCATAACTCTTGGTTTATTATGCAACCGTTTTGATTTGATTTTAAGGTCAGACAGGATCCCAATTGAATGGTTAAGTGTAATTTTTATGATCGGTATTTTATTGATCAACATTATCGTGTTAATTATTTATGAACAATTGAGCCAAATGTACGGCGAAATGATGGAACAGGAATTATTAAGTTTCAATTTTAAGACAAAAAATAATCACTATGACAACCTGGAGAAATCACAAAAAGAAATCCGTAAAATCAGACATAATATGAAAAATGAGTTGTTGATCTTAAAAGGATTGCTGAAAGAAAATAACAGAGAGGCGGCAGAGGAGTATATAGAAGAAATTCTCTCAGATATTAAATGTACTGAAACTCAGAAATATACACCGAACAATGTCCTTAATTACGTACTCACTGAGAAAATAAATTTGGCTACTGAAAAAAACATTTTAGTGAATGTTGATAGTTTTCTTCCAGAAAAATTTTCTCTAAATAATAAAATTATAGCCGTTGTATTTGGTAATTTGCTGGACAATGCAGTAGAGGGTTGTGACAAGATAAGCGAAGGTGAGAAAACAATTGACATAAAAATAAAATATCACGAAAGGCAGCTTTATATAGAAATTTCCAATACTTTTAATCCGGGGTTCATAAATAGTAATTTTATAAGTAATAAAAAGAATAGAAGAAACCATGGTTTTGGATTGAAAAGTGTTAAGCAGATCGTAAAAGAAAACTCGGGAATCCTGGATATAAGAACCGTAGAAGATAGGTTTTATGTCAATATTATATTATGGGACTTCAAATAAAAGACCGAATTAATGAAAGGGCATGCTATGTAATCCTAATACAGAATTCAAAACATAACCTGCTTCTGGATTACATAGCTACGCCCTCTTTCTATTAAAATATTTTTCATATATCATATAAAGTCTCTTAACTCAGATTATTTTACAAAAAAGATAACTATGCATCTGAATTTTTAATTAAATATTTATAAGTTAATAAGTCATTTAATAATTTTACTGATTAATATTACCACCATCCTGTATACATAGCGTTACAATCAGTACCTGAACGACGAGCACAATCGTGTTTGCAATCATTTGGGTCACAAATAGCTTGAATCAACATATCAAACTTTTCCATATTTAGAGATTCTAATTTTTCCTTTTTTTCCATTATATAATCTCCTTTGATTAAATTTTATATATTCAGATGCATAGTTAACTAATTAAATGGTTCTTTATCATTTTTGGAAAGTAGCAATAGGTTCTAACGAACTGTTCTTATACAGAATACAATTAAAAGCGTGGAAAAAAAACGAATATAATAATAAGCGCTTTTTGTGTAATATTTGGTTTCTTTATGTGGAATTATGAATGATTCGGATGACTACTATTACAGCATGTCAGTCAAGTGGTCAACCTTTAATTTAGAATATCTCGTTCTTAACAATAGAAGGCTGACCCATAATAGGATTACTGCTTTTGGGCCAGCCTCATCTGTTTTAACGACTGGACAAAAATAAACTCATACATTTACTCTGTCTGTCGTAGCTGCTCCACGATACTTTGTTTATTGTTTAGAGAGTAAATCATTAATGGAATGGACACCCCGAGAATAACCAATACAGGTAATATAGCTATTATGGGCCATATTAAGAAATGATAGCTGAAAAACCACATTGTCTCACTAATAGGTTTTGCAACGGAAACCGAAAATATGATGGCTAACACGATGGAGAGCAGGCTTGTGCCCACTACATAATAAAGTCCTTCATAGGCCAACATGCTACGTAGCTGCTTTTTGGTCATCCCGATGCTTTGCAGCATGGCAAATTCCTGACGTCGGATCAATATATTCGTAAGCATTGCATTTATAAAGTTCAGGATACCGATCAGTCCAATGATCGAGCTGAGTGTACCACCAATCATCACAAACGTGCTTTGTAACCCCGACATTTCATTCATTACAGTGAATTTGGATTTATAGTCCATCATCGGTTCCGTTGTTTCTGTGTATCTTTTCAAAAAATTCTCCATATCTGCTTCCTTGTCGGAGGATACATTAAATGCATAACTCATCACAGCAGGCTGTTCGACTAGCGTCTTGTAAACATCCGCTGGGAGATAAAATTGATAACTAGTAATTCGATCCTTATACGTATTGGTTGCAACATGTCCAAGCACTACTAATTCGTGGGTGACATATTTTTTATCCAATGGATCTTCTGTTGTTCCCATAAAATTATGGAAGGTCACTTTTTCTCCAATTTTATGTTGAGCATATTCCATGTAGGGGACGTTATAATCGTTTAAATCTATTCCTTCTAATATATATTTCCCGGATGCCAGTTTTTTCAAGTCAATCTCACCATCGATTAGTTGTAATCGCTGGAGTAAACGATCTTCCATTCCATAAACCTGTGTAAGAAAGTTTCCTCGAGAGTCCGTCGTGTCTCCCGTGGTATTCGTTTTGTCCTCAACAGTAAGCGCTGAGGTGCCCCTTGTTCTGGCTGGGCCAGCATATATCCTTTCACCCCATTCAAACCCAGGCTGAGCCTCTACGGCCTGAATAAAGCTCTCGGTAGTCTCGGTTGCAGAGCCATTATACTGAGAAAGCTGAAAATACTCTGTATGCGCAATAAGAAAGTCGGTGTCATTGAATTTAGACAAATACTTATTCATATCCATACTCTGAGATAGCGTAAACGTTGTATTCAAGAGTACTAGACTTAAAGAAAGACTGATGACCACCAGAAGGGTACGTTTCTTGTTGCGTCCCAGATTGGCGCGAGCCATGCAGTGCATACTTGCTCCCCGGGTCGATTTTCTCAACTTTGTCTTGTTCCTACGGTCTCTGTCTATATATCTTACCGCCTCGACTGGCGATACGTTGGCGGCTATTTTGCCTGGCTTAAAAATGCTGATGAACACCGTAATAAGTGTGAACAACGCTGCTCCTATAAAAATCCATGGACTTGGGGATACCGATACTTCCATACCAGCTAAAGCTGTGTTGTTTATAATCAGTGGAACAAGCGACTTACCCACTATAAAGCCTATGATTAAGCCAATGGGAATCCCGATTACGGAGAGGTGTAGGGCTTGTCTGCGAATGATCTTACGGATCTGCCTGCCGCTTGTACCGATCGTCTTCAGTAGACCGTAAAAACGAATATCTCGCATCACCGAAATTTGGAAGATATTATAGATAATCAAGTATCCGGTGAACAAGATTAGCAGCACACCTGAAATGAGTGCAAAGATGATTCCAGGGTCCATACTGAAATTGGTCGAAAGATAAGCCCAGTTAACATTGCTTTGTACATAATTAGCTGCGTCTTTATCAAGGGAATAACCGCTTTCTATGATTACTTTATCCAGCTTACTTTGTAAATCGAGACTATTGTCGAACATGATAAAGGGATTAATGGTCCCCGTATAGGAATGATCTGTTTTATATGTGTTTTGCAATTCAGCAACATGCGCATCCAGATAAGCTTTGGAAGCGTAGATTTGTCCTACATTAAACATGGAATCGCTCTCCCACCAGCCGGAGAGGACAAAGTTGCGTTCTAAATGTTCGCCACGAATGTCAAGCTGCAGGGTTACAGGCGCACCAACCTTTAAGGGAATCCCTAGCAGCCGCAGCGTCTGAACATCTGCTATTACTTCATTTTCGGCTGTAGGTTTATGACCACCATCCAGCTCAATGAATCCGAGCTTTAGCGCTACATCATCGTAATACCAGAACTCCGTGTGGCGTTTTAGAAATTCCTTGTTCAAGACACCGTCACACAAGATGCGTCTGTACGCCATTTCTTTGATCAACGGGTGTTCTTTAACCTTTGTAAACACCTCATCATTGATATATTTGATCACGGCATGACCATCCCCACCGGCTTGCCGCATGCTTGCCCGCTGCATGCTGTCCACAGTGCCCAGCCCCATGGTGTACAACGTCGTAAATAACAATGAAGTGAGGGCTATGGCTATAATGGCAATGAGATTCCTTGTTTTATTGACTTTATAGCTTTTATCTGCCAAATTACGGATCACTTTTTTGTTTTTAACCTGGATCATCTGGACACACCACCAACCATTTTACCGTCCTCAATGCGGATGATGCGATCTGCCATTTGAGCAATTTCTTCGTTATGGGTAATCATCACGATTGTTTGGCGAAACTGCTGGCTAGACACCTTAATAAGGCCCATGACATCCATGCTGGTTTTGCTGTCTAGGTTACCAGTAGGTTCATCTGCCAAAATGATGGCCGGCTTCGCTGCCAGTGCTCTTGCAATGGCTACGCGCTGTTGCTGTCCTCCCGAAAGATTGCTCGGCAGATTGTTTAGTTTGTTCTTAAGGCCCAGCGTATTCACAATTTTGTCCAGATAGACTTTGTCCGGTTGCTTCCCGTCCAATTCAATAGGGAGCACAATATTTTCGTACACATTTAAGACAGGCACCAGATTATAATTTTGAAAGATAAATCCGATCTTTCGTCTTCGGAAAATAGTCAACTCTTCATCTTTCAGCGAAAAGATATCCTTGCCGTCAACCGTGACATTTCCGCTTGTCGGTCGGTCCAGTCCACCTAGCATATGCAACAGGGTGGACTTGCCGCTGCCAGATGTACCTATAATGGCTACAAACTCCCCGTGGTCTACCTCCAAGTCCACCCCGTCCAAAGCATGAACAGCCGTATCCCCGTTGCCGTAAATTTTTTTCAGGTTATTCGTTTCTAATATCTTCATTTTGCTCTCCTCCAAATAAATAATGTCTGTATCGTAGTCATCTACAATACAGACATTATCATATTAATCTTTCCACAATCTTTCAGAAATCTAACAGTGTTGAAAGAACTTTAAATGATTTAGCATTCATTTACTTGCCTACTGCGAAGTTCTCTAATATATATTCGAATTTTTTTACGGTAGCATAATGGATTTTTTGAGCTGTACAGAACACGGGGGAAGCATTATAATAATTTTCGGTTTGGATTTTATTAATAATTTTGCACATTTTACTACGACAATTATTGAACATTGCGCAGCGCGTACAAGTGCCTTCTTCGTGTTGATTAATTTCATGTAAATTGGTTAACTTATGGTCATTTAGACCTGTGAATATATCCCCCAAGGAGAATTCTTCGTGCCCAACTGCATAAATACAAGGATAAATTTCACCTGTACTGGAGAAATGAAAGTTTGTCAGACAGCCATCACAGGCACCTCTTGGACGGAAATGCTCATTTTTGAAATTGTATAAATGATACTGAGACTGTCTAAAATCCTTTTCAACCAGATAGGAGAAGACCTTGTTGAGATTTTGTTGATATATATGCATAAGCTCCTTGTTCCAATGTGGATCATTTTCATCTATAGCAAAAGTAACAAGCGGACAACCTTTCTCATAAAGATCAATGTAGTTGTCAGCAAAGTGCATCACATTATTAGCTGTAACAGTCATTCTCAAGCGATAAAATTGTTTTTTGTTATTTAAATAGTTAATAGTCTTCATAACATGTGTATAACTGCCATGTCCACTCTTATATACCCTATTGATATCATGGCTTTCCTGCTTTCCATCCACACTAACGGTTAATTCGACTTGATTGGCGACATAATCAAGTCTATCTTTACTGTGAGTTGTTCCGTTGGTTGTCATTGAAAAAACAACGTTACCAGAGAGCCTAGATTTTAATTCTTCAATAAGATAATGAACGATTGGGTAATTAAGCAGCGGCTCCCCACCATGTAACCCTATATGAATTTTATCTTTATGTTTTTCAGGATTTGCAGCAAGTATTTTTTCCGTATATTCAATAGCTTTAGTAGCCGTTTCCTGATTCATTGTTTTTGGGGCTTTGTTAACATAGCAATATTTGCATCTCAAGTTGCAATCTTCGGTCACCCAATAGGTAAAATTCATTTTGTCACTCTCCTGTCAATAATTTAGTTATTCCAAACTAATTGTTGAAGTTGCTTCTTTTGTTTTTGGCAAATGGAATCGAATAGCTCTTGATTTTGATGCAAATAATAAATATTGCTAATACAATGGTGGCAAAATAAATTAACATCGCAGTCCTTGCAAGGCTCAAATTTCCAGGGTCTTACACGTCCAATTTGATCATAATCCGCTCTTTGATTGCCCTTAGCCATTAATTCAATTAACTGATCATCAAATACATTTCCTAGAACAAAATCTTCAGATTCCATCAATCCTCCACACGGATAGATATTCCCGTTTCCGCCTATAAAGATTTCTTTTTTTCCTGGTGAACAAAGTCGGCAGGCAACATCTTGGGAGGTCAGATAATCTACAAAAGGTTTCACCGGGAATATCTCTTGGCTATTTTCTCCGGCTCTTCCTTCAGGTGTCATCGTACGTACTAGGGGTTCCACTTTTAACTTTTTACACAATTTTAGGAATCTTTCTCTTCCTCCGTCAAGGGTGTAGTTAGTAATCGTCATCGATAAAGCAATTTTCTGTAACCCCTTGCTCTGCAGTAATTTGATACTTTTAATCACTCTATTAAAGACACCTTTACCTCTAATTTTTGCGCAAGTTTCTTCATCATACCCATCTACACTCATAGAAACCTTATCCACGTACTTAAGGAGTTGTTCAGCGTTTCTCTCAGAAATAAAAAGACCGTTCGTTGATAACAAAATGGTACCATCAAACTTGCGTCTTAGGTAAGCCAAAATGTCCATAATATCTATACGCAGCATAGGTTCTCCGCCTGTCACATTAATGGCTTGGGGCCGAAGTACGACGATCTGATCAATAACCTCTTTTACTTTTTCTGTTGTTAAAGCATCGGTGAACTTTAGATCAGCGCTGGCGCTGCAATGTTTACATTTTAGGTTGCATTTATTTGTCAAAGCCAGATATACGACATCTAAGGACTCTTTATAAATATGGGTGAGCTGATCTTCAGTTAGGATACATTGAATATTTACTAATCCATGAAAAAGGTTCGATAAATTTTGGGCGACTTCAGCGTGCGGTGAACCTTCAGTGGGCGATAGGAATAACTCAGTTTCCCCTTCATCTACCATATCCTTCAATACACAATAATAAGATTTGGATGTTTTTAGAAAATTACCCGTTTTTGTATTAGCGATAATGGCTTGATGATTATGATACAACTCATGCAAATAAGGATTAAAGACATATTTCATGATCAATTCCCCTCTCATACAATCTACTTCTCTGCATTAAATACATCATTATTTTTGCAAGTAAATAGTTTATATGTCATAATCCGATGTTTTATTGACAAAATGAACAGAGAATTAGTTGAATAAAAACAAGCAAAATGTATTTTATGACATGAAAAAGGTGCTTAATGTCATGAACAGGGTAAAAGGGACATTAAGCTGTAAAATGAATAGCAGTGTATTTAGAAATTGCGACAAATTACGCTAGCTATAATGTTTTTATAGTTACTCTGGGGGCGGTATAAAGTCTATGCTTAAAAAATATAAGTGGATTGTTGCAGGGGCCCATAATTTTAATCTTTTTGTTTTCTTAATTTTAGTTTTACAAGCTTTAGATACGGTAGTTAGCATGATTTTACCCCAGTATATAAGCAAAATTGTTGACGCTGGGTTAGATTCAAAAAATGTGTCTCTAATTGTAAAATTTATGATGATATCCATTGGCTTGTATGTTCTATCACATTTATTTAGTCTGTTTTCTGCATTTATATTTACAGAACTAGGGAAGAGGATATCTTACAATTTGCAGAAGAAGTTATTGACAAAAATCTTTGATTTACCAGGCGAAATGATCAATGCACACAATGATAAGTTATTATCCTTATTCATGAATGACATCGGAATTATAGAAGGATTAGTTTCCTCTGGTATTCCCATGTTTATATCCAATCTGCTTTTTCTTATTGTTATTTGTACCGTTCTGTTTTTTTACAGCTATACATTATTTTTTATTATCCTTTTGATTATGTTATTAATATTATTGAGCCAAATGTACTTTAACAGAAAAATTACTCAAAAAAGCAAATTGGTTATGGAAGCTTATGATAATTCTTTTTTTTATATTAGGGAGACGCTACACTCGGTTCTTTATTCGATCGGCATGGGGTTAAAGGACTATATTCTTGGTAAATATATGCCCTTGGAGGAGAAGTCACTTGAGGCGAATAGGAGAAGGGGAAATACCTTTAAAATAGCTGCTATTGTTCCTTCTGTTATTATTTCTGTTGGGAATGTTTTTCTTTTAGGAATTGGTGCGTTGTTAATTATTAAAGGTCAAACAAGTATTGGTATATTAACGGTGTTTGTTTATTATTCAAATCAAATTATAGGGCCCATTAAAGGGGTAACTAATTATGTAGCGGGTTGGAAACAGGCTAAAGTGTCCATTGAGAGAATTGAGTTAATTATGAAGGCCGAAGAGGTGGATTAACATTGAATATAGAATTCAAGGACGTCAGTTATAGTTATAACGGATTGGAAAAAGCCTTATCGCATATTTCCTTCTCTGTGGATAGAAACGATATATTTTGTCTTTCCGGACGTAATGGGGCTGGAAAAAGTACGCTATTAAAGTTATTAACGAAAATTAATTGTAATTATACTGGTAATATTTTGTTGGATGGCAAAGAGTTGAGAAACTGGAAACGGGAGGAGGTTAGCGATAAAATAGGAATTTGTTTTCAGGAACCTGTGATGTATATGGATACAATCATGAATAATATAACGTTGGGAAAGCAAGGAATCCCAATTGAGCAGTTGAATGTTTATATTGAATTATTGGATACCAAAAACTTTATCCAAGGGCATGGTGAAGGTCAAATAATTGGGAGGAATTTTTCCTTATCAGGGGGACAACAGCAACTCATTTCTATATTGCGGAATATTTATGTCAATAAAGAGGTACTAATTTTTGATGAACCAACTTCAAACTTGGATGTTGTTGTAAAAGAACATTTTATTACGATTCTGGATGAACTTAAACAAAGTCACATCATTATGTTGATTACTCATGATAGCAAAGTGGAGAGCAAATATAATAAAATACTGTTGAATAACTAAAAAATGGCCCAGCCAGGTGAAGTGCACCCCTTAGAATAGACATTGGAATAAACCCCTAGTTTATCCATAAAATCTAGGGGGTGCATTTTTTATGCCAGCGAAAAAGTGAGCAAAGGTTAACGAGTATACGTTTGAAACCAAGGTAGAGGCCATATGGCTCCATATCGAAGAAGGTTGGACGTATCGTAGACTTATGGAGAAGTTTGGGATTGCAGATCGACATCGATTAAAAGAATAGATGCGAAAATACAAGGAACTCGGGAATTCGGGCTGATGGACCAGCAAGGACGACGTAAGGAATATATCGACCAGGATAAGTATGTACAGAAGCTAAAACGGGAAAACGACATGCTAAAAAGGGTTTGAAAATCTGGATACAGGAGATGAAGCACACAAATACGTAACCATTAAGAAAGCCGCCAAAGACTATCCCGTTAGCGAACTATGTAAGCTCTTTAAGGTCTCGACAATGCCTCCATGGAGAGCTTCTTCTCGCATCTCAAAACGGAAGGACTCACCCTTATGAAATCCGAAATATGGAACGAGGAACAAAGGAGAATGGAGGTGAGATGATCATGGAAAGACTCGAAACTTTGGCAGCAGTAGACTTTGAATGGAAGTGCAATATCACGATTGTGATGGCACGTGCAGGGGAGATTGTATTGAAGCCCCTAATTGCTGTAATTCAAATCTTACTTATTGGTATTAATAAGCTACGCAAGGACTTATTTAAACGGAAAGAAGACAGAAAGCTGGAGCGGTATTTGATCCTAGCTCGCGGCTGTCCATTTGCGTGTGATATAGATCGTCGTCATGTAGAGCATTTTGAGCAGGCTAGAATTGAACTTGGAGGACTCGTTTTCTCCGATCCACATGCTCAGTACGTCCTTGTTGCCGTCCAAATCTCATGTGTTCTCTCTGTTTTCTCTATAATTATAATAAATTTCGGGAGTTTACACGCTTTATTTTACAGACTCCGCTCTTTATGTATGTGAATCAGCATGGAGTCGTTGCAAAAGGGAACTGGCTAGAGAGCGGGTATCAAAAATACTGTTGAACAACTAATAAATGGCCCAGCCAGAAGTTTGGCTGGGTCATTTATTTTGCTGACCAGGCAAAATCCAATGGGATATTTATTCTGCTGTTCGCAGTCGTTCTACGATAGTTTTCTGGTTGCTCAGAGAATAAATAGCGAGAGGAAGACAGATCCCAAGCACGAGCAGAACAGGCAGCACGAGGATCAGCGGCCAAATAATAAATGTATAACTCATAAACCACATTACGTTACTCAAGGGTCTTGCAATCAAGACGGAAAATAAGCTTCCTAATAAGATGGAGCATATGCTAGTACCGAGCACATAGTACAGACCCTCATAAATGAGCATTGTCTTTAATTGTTTATTAGTCATACCGATACTTTGTAGTATAGCAAATTCTTGATGGCGGGTCAGAATGCTAGTTAGAAGCGCGTTTGCAAAATTAAGAGTACCAATCAAACCGATAATAACACTGAGTATACCGCCAATCATCAAAATAGTATTTCGCATACCTAATAACGCGGTAATTACGGTAGATTTGGATCGATAGTGCATCGTTCGCTCCTTTACTCCGGTATAGTTCTTTAAGAAGCTCTCCATCGTTTTTTCTTTACTGTTGGATACATTAAAATTATAACTCATCACCGTAGGCTTCTTCACAAGCGTTTTGTAGATATCCGCCGGAAGAAAGAATTCAACACTAGCACCTATTACACCATTATTAATTCCTTTTCGGGCGGCATGACCGAGGACTGTGAATTCATGGCTAGTATACTCCTGGACTTTTGCTGTGTCCATATAGTTATGAAGGACAACCTTTTCACCTATCTTATATTCCGAATATTTCATTTTGGGATTACCATCGTTATCCAGTCTGGCATTTTCCAGGATATATTTACCCGAAGCCAGCTTGCCATAATCAAGCTCACCGTCAATTAATTGTAGTCGGTGAAGAGGAAACTCTTCGAGACCATATGCTGCTGCTGATATGTTGCCACGAGCGTCGGTGTCGTATGGTAAAGAGCCACAAGCATTAATGCCTGCTGGCGTTGCAGATAAGTTGCCACGAGCGTCGGTGCCGTCTCCCTTTAAGGTCTCTTTACAATCAGCAGTGAGTAAATTGCTGCCACTGTACAATCGTCCACCTTCTTCAAAACCAGGTTGTGCTTGTACGGCCTGGATATAACTTTCCGTCGTTGCATTGTCAGGACCTGTGAAATGTTCTTGAAAATAACCTGCATGTGCAATCACAAAGTCAGCGTCAATGCTTCTAGACACATATTTATCCATATCCACACTTTGGGATATTGTAAAAGTAGTATTCAGTAGCGCCAGACTTAGAGAAAGGCCAATCAGCACTAAAGTAGTCCGCTTCTTATTGCGCCCTAAGTTGGCTTGAGCCATCAGCGGTATTTTAGCACCGTTAGTTGATTTTTTCGGTTTTTTCTTACCCTTTTTGATAGCTCCGTCTACGTATCTTACTGCCTCGATTGGAGACACAGTCGCTGCAATCCTAATAGGCTTATAAATACTGATGATAACTGTAATGGCTGCAAACAAAGCGGAGCTGATAAAAATCCATGGGTTGGGGGATAGGGTTACCTCAGCGTGCCCAAAAGTGTTCATAAGCAGAGGGAGAAGCGATTTTCCGACCCCAAAACCCACAAGTAAGCCAATGGGAACTCCGACCAAGGAAAGAAATAATGCCTGTCTATGAATGAGCCTACGGAGTTGGCTACTGCTTGTGCCGATGGTTTTTAGAAGACCGTAGAAACGAATATCACGCATCACCGAGATTTGGAAAATATTATAGATGATCAGATAGCCAGTAAGCATGATCAGTAACAGACCACCAGCTAAGACAAAGACGACTTCAGGGTTCGAACTGAAAGTGTTGGAAAAATACGCCCAGTTCACAGAACTTGCAATGTAGTTCGGTGCATTTTGGTCTAGGGAATAACCGCTTTCTGTAATCACTTGATCAAGTTTTCCCTGGATGTTCGAGCTGTTATCGAACATGATATCTGCCCTGATGACTCCGGTCCGATTATAATCCTGCTTATATGTGTTAATTAATTCTTCAGCATGGGCATCCACATAAGCTTTAGAAGCATAGATTGTGCCTACGTCCATTCCGGCGGCGAGGTCACTCTTCCACCAGCCGGCGAGGATAAATTCACGCGGCACCGTTTTGCCGTGAACCTCAAGCTTCAAGGTCAATGGGACGCCCTCTTTCAGGGGAATACCCAGTAACTGTAAGGTGCTAGAGTCCGCGATAACCTCATTTTCTGCCACCGGTTTGTGGCCTTTTTCTAGCTCAACCAATCCTAGCTTTAGCCCTAGATCGTCACGATACCAGAACTCCGTTTTGCGCTTTAAAAATTGTTCGTTTGTTACCTTTTGACTTAACGAGCGGCAATATGCTATCTCCTTAATAAGAGGGTGGTCTTTGATGTGATTAAATTCCTCATCGTTGATAAATTTGAGAGAAGCATGCGCTTCCCCACCAACCTGTCGCATCGTTGCCTGCTGGAAACTTTCCATCGCGCCAATCCCCATAGTAAACACAGATGTAAATAACAAAGTGGTTAAGGCAATAGCGATAATCGCAATAATATTGCGGGTTTTATTCGCTTTAAAACTTTTATCTGATAAATTACGAACCGCCTTACTGTTTTTTACTTTGATCATCTAGTCGCACCACCTACTATTTTACCGTCCTCAATGCGGATGATCCGGTCGGCCATCTGCGCGATTTCTTCATTGTGGGTAATCATCACCATCGTTTGGCGGAACTGCTGGCTGGATACTTTGATCAATCCCATCACATCCAGACTGGTTTTACTGTCCAGGTTTCCGGTGGGTTCATCTGCCAAGATAATGGCAGGCTTGGCTGCCAGTGCTCTGGCAATGGCTACACGTTGCTGTTGTCCACCGGAAAGATGGTTTGGCAGATTATTCATTTTGTGGTCAAGGCCCAAGGTATGTACAATTTTATCTACGTGGGCTTTGTCCGGTTCTTTTCCGTCCAGTTCAATGGGCAGTACAATATTCTCATAGACATTTAAGACAGGCACCAGATTGTAATTCTGAAAAACGAAGCCAATCTTTCGTCTGCGAAAAATGGTCAATTCTTCGTCTTTCAGTGAAAAAATATCCTTACCGTCAATCGTGACGCTTCCGCTAGTCGGACGATCCAGTCCACCCAGCATATGCAGCAAGGTCGACTTGCCACTGCCGGATGTACCAATGATGGCGACAAATTCTCCGCTTTCCACATCAAGGCTCACACCGTCTAATGCGCGAACAGAAGTGTCTCCCTTGCCATAATGTTTTTTTAATTCCCTGGTAGTTAATATGGTCATTTTATTTTCCTCCAAAGAAAATAGTCTGTATCGCAGTGCTCTGCAATACAGACTGTACCATATCAATCTTTCCGAAATCTAACAGTGTTGAAAGAATTACTTGTCTATGGGAAGAAAAATCGAGAAGGTGGAACCGCTGCCTCGACGCGACCATAGTTTGATGTATCCACCCTCGGCCGCGATGATTTCTCTCGCCAAAAATAGGCCAATACCCACACCTTCCTGAGAGTTTACAGTTGAGGAGCGGTAGAAGCGCGTAAAGATTTTACTGTGTTCTTCCTCTGAAATCCCAATTCCACTATCAGTAATATCAATGCGGCAAAATAAGTCATACGCAATCACTTTTATGGCTATGCTCCCGCCGGTTTCTGTATACTTCACGGCATTATCCATAATATTGTAGACTGCTTCGACCGTCCATTTCAGGTCAAAGCAAGCATGAATGGTTGTATTCTCCATAACAACTGAGATGCCTTTGGCATCCGCCTTCGGCGTAATTTGCCCCCGTGCAGTGTGCAGGAGCTTTTGAACAGATTCCTGCCTTGGCGATACCTTGATCATTCCCGTTTCGAGCTGCGATGTTTTCAACAATGCCTGGATAAGAAAGTTAAGCTTTTCTGCCTGTGTGGAGAGAGCTTTTACACAAATGGAACCATCCTCCGGCAATTCGTATTCGCTAAGCAGTTGGGAATAGAGCAGGATATTAGCAACAGGCGTTTTCGTTTGATGTGAAATGTCGGAAATCAACTCGTTTATTTTATTCTTTTCTGCCAGCAAATTCTTCGAGGAAACGGAGCAAATAGAAAGAAATTGCGCAAATTTGGCCTCTACTGCTGATAAAACGGATTCGTCAAAAACACGCTCCGAAAAGTTGCCATCTATTGCAGTTTCAATCATTTTCTCAAGGGTTTTCATTGTTTTATGTATGTTCTTACGATATAGGAGAATGACAGCTGTAGCAGCGAATACAGCAGTAATGGCAATTCCGATACACACATAATTCAGGGTAGTCATTCATTTCACCGCCCATGTGTAGCCGATCCCATATACGGTCTTAATGTACTGGGGAGAGGAGGGAAGATCCTCTAGCTTGTCACGTAGCCTTTTTATGGTGACTGACAAGGCATTTTCGCCTACATACTCAGCACCATCTGTCCAGATGCTGTCTACCAAATGATCGCGGGTAACGGTAATCCCTCGATTATCAATTAAGAGGCGGAGTAATTTCTGCTCGGTTTTACTTAGCTCCACAGGTGTACCATTTTTAAGAAACTCCATCTTTTCAAAAGAAAAGGAAAATGCGTCTAGCTGAAAAGGATCTTCCAGTCGGTGTCTTACTTTCTTTAACTGAACGCCCACTCTTGCCCTTAATACCATCAGACTGAAAGGTTTGGTGATATAGTCATCTGCACCCAGATCAAGACCAGTTACAATATCTGTTTCCATGTCATGTGCAGTCAGAATAATGACTGGCAAAGTTGTTGTTTTCCGAATATCAGTTAAAAAGTTTAGTCCGTTTCCATCCGGCAAATTTAGATCAAGAATCACTAGGTCAAACGCAGCGCTTGCCAATTGTTCCTTTGCAGTAGTGAGGTCATAGGTTTGCACAAAGTCGTTGTTAGGTCCTTTAAGAGCAAGAGCAATGCCATTACTCAAGGCCATATCATCTTCGACAATTAATATGCGATTCATCGTTTTCCTCCTAAACGTATTCACAGCTGTACTTCAAAAGCAATACACAACAAAAACATAGAAAGGACTACAAATACTCTTTTTCTAGTTTAATGGATATTACTCTTGTTTGTCCTGACAGTTTTTTGGCGTGCTTTAAATCTTCAAAGACTGACTGATAAGTGGGGTGTTTTTTGTTTTCATGATTCTTCAGTATTAGTTCAGCATTTTGCATAATTCGATTCCTAACGCTTAAAGTAGTCTTCGTATAGATCTCGCCATAGAGCGCCCGAACTAGCCACTTGACCGTGGAGCCTCTTGCCCTTTGTGGTTGTTTTTTTCGTATAATAGAGTAATATTCAAAATTTGATGTTACACGCTAATGAAAGTGAGGGAACCCATATATGAAGAAAAATCGCCTGGGGTCTTCGGATTTGCGGGTAGGCGAGATTGGCTTGGGTTGTATGTCGGTCGGTACGGAACAGCAGCGAGGTGTCTATCTGATCCATGAAGCGCTGGATCGGGGCGTGAACCTGCTGGATACAGCGGATTTGTATCATCAAGGACGTAATGAGGAAATTGTGGGGGCAGCGATTCGTGGACGGCGTCAAGATGTCGTTTTGGCGACCAAGGTCGGTAATCGGCGTATGCCGGGCCAAGAGGGCTGGGGGTGGGACCCGTCCAAGGAGTATATTCTGTCTGCGGTCAAAGAAAGCCTGCGCCGCCTGGGAACGGACTATATCGACCTGTATCAGCTTCACGGTGGGACGATTGACGATCCCATCGACGAAACGATTGAGGCTTTTGAACAGCTCCAAAGGGAGGGGGTCATCCGTTATTATGGCATTTCCTCGATTCGTCCTCACGTCATCCGTGAATATGTCGAGCGTTCGAATATCGTCAGTGTCATGAATCAATATAGCTTGCTGGACCGTCGGGCAGAGGAAGAGGTACTGTCATTACTTCAGGAGCGGGAAATCAGCGTCATTGCACGCGGGCCTGTCGCCAGCGGCGTATTGACCGACGAAGGAGAAGGCAAGGTAGCCAAGGGCTATCTGGACTACGAAGAGGCAGAGCTACTAGACATACGCAAGCAATTGAAGGCATTTACGGGTGCAGAGCGCAGCATGGAGCAGACAGCTATCCGTTATAGCCTGTCTCACCCGGCTGTCGCTGCTGTCATCCCGGGTGCAAGCTCACTGGGGCAATTGAAGCATAATATCGCAGCAGCCAGTATCCCGTCGTTATCCAAGCAGGAGCGGGATGCGCTACAGCGAATTAGCCTGGCCAACCGCTATGATGCGCAATACCGCTAATACGAGCACAGATCGGGCAGAGGGAGGGGGCTTTGTCGCACGGTCGGAAATGCTACTGGCCAACCGATAAATCGATCTATACTTTCGAACGTGTACTCGCCATAGTTGCAATATATGGAATAATCATTACAATATAAGAATAAGCTCAGGTTTATTATCATATTTGAGTATGGAGACGTTCATAAATATACGCTAGGAGGAACTAACAAATGGAACGCATCGAATCACAGCAGCAGTATCAGGATTTGATTAACGGTGAAGGTTTGACGGTCGTAAAATTTGATACAACCTGGTGTCCGGATTGCAAGACAATGGATAAATTCATGGGTGGCATTATCGAGGAAAATGCGGATAAACGTTTCTTTGCTCTTGATGCTG
Source organism: Paenibacillus sp. NPDC055715 (assembly GCF_053617595.1). NCBI lineage: Bacteria > Bacillati > Bacillota > Bacilli > Caryophanales > Paenibacillaceae > Paenibacillus > Paenibacillus sp. NPDC055715. Next base: position 32,685 of record NZ_JBSHGA010000012.1, on the reverse strand, counting down.
AGAAATTCCAGCCGATTGCCGAAGAAAACCAGGTACGCGGTATTCCGAGTCTGCTCGTTTTCCGTAACGGTGAAAAAATTGCTCATTTGCACAGCAAATATGCCAAGACGCCAGCACAAATTTCCGAATACCTGACCACGCTGGAATCCAAGCAGTAATCCAAACCATAATTATAATCGCACGCTTCAAGGGATTGAATCAGACGTATCTTTCATTTCAGTAAAATAGAAAAAGGGATATCCCATGGCTGACGAATCATGCTCATGGGATATCCCTTTTTTTGTCATGCGAAACGAGCTGTTATTGCTGAAAAGCATGAAGGCTTTGCGGCAACAAACAACAGTTTACAAAATAATGAAGAAGAACACAGCCGCCAATACGAAGCGGTAGATGGCGAATGAAGTCAGGCTCAAGCGTTTGAGCAGACCGAGGAACGTTTTGATCGCCAGCATTCCGACGATAAAGGCAGTGATAAAGCCTGCCGCGAACACTGGAAAATCGCTCATGGACAGATGATCCATGCTTTTGATCATATCAATACCCGATGCGCCCAACATGACCGGAACAGATACCAAAAATGTAAATTCAGCGGCTGCTGTATGGCTTACACGGGCGAATAGGCCCCCGGACATGGTTGAGCCTGAACGGGAGAAGCCCGGCCATAAAGCCAGAACCTGAAACAAGCCAATCGTAAAAGCCTGCTTATACGTAATGTCATCCACCGTATGCGATTTAATGGGCGGATGGAATTTTTCAGCCGCGATCATTAGCAAGCCTCCGATGACCAGACTGTACAGAACGGTTTGAGGGCCAAACAGGTATTGCTTGATTACATCACGGAACAGCACGCCAATCACACCCGCAGGGATCATGGCCAGAATAATGTGTAGCAGGTTCAGCCGTGGCTGAGTCGAGATTCTACGTCTGAAATCAAACAGGCTCAGGAACCTGCGCCAGTACAATACGACGACCGCCAGGACAGCACCCAACTGCACAATAACCTCGAACGTTTTGACTGTATCATTCTCCGTGTTTAACCCCAGAAGATCAGCCGTCAGGATCATATGACCCGTCGAAGAGACCGGCAAAAACTCTGTCAGCCCTTCAATAATGCCCATAATAATAGATGATAAAATATCCACTTTATTAGTTCCTCCTTACACGCGTGCAGGGCAAACGGCCTAAGCCGTTTGCCCTGGAAGTATGTCATTTCAGTAGGAGTGAACGCAAGTGCCAAGTGCAAGCCACTCAGGTCACAGCGGTTCACTCCCGGGAAGAAGTGCCCGATTCCGCTTCCAACTCAGATACAGGAGATTCATTGTGTAGAATAATCTCCACCCGTCGAATACGATTTTTACCCATTTCCCGAATGATAAATTTCACATCATCTTCTATGAATTCCTTGCCCTGTCTCGGTTCCGGAACCCGACTATACACCCACCCTCCGACAGTATCCACGTCCTCATCGTCCAACATCAAGCCAGTCAGATCACTCAGATCGGAAAGCATCACCTTGCCATCCATCAAATAACGGTTCTCCGTCAATTTCTCGATTTCCTTCCGTTCATCCTTATCAAATTCGTCACGGATTTCGCCAACAATTTCCTCTAAAATGTCCTCAATGGTAATCAGACCAGAGGTTCCGCCGTATTCATCGACGAGAAGAGCGATATGAACCTGCTCCTTTTGCATGCGTTTGAGCAGTATGTTGACGGGTATAACTTCGGGAACGGTCAGGATCGGTTGAATCAGATTATTGAAATCAAGCTCAGGGTTGCGGTCATACTCAAGGAACAACTGCTTGGTATTAATCATACCGATGATCTGATCCTTGTTCTCTGTCGCCACCGGAAAACGGGTATACTGCTCTTCGTGAATGGTCAGCATGTTTTCTTTCAGCGAGCGATTCGTAAACAAGCATACCATATCTGTACGTGGCACCATAATTTCCTTGGCAACGGTCTCGTCAAAAGCAAAGATACGATTCACGTAGCCATATTCGGTGTTATTGATCTTACCACTTTCCACGCTTTCGGACAAAATGATCTGAATTTCCTCCTGAGAGTGCGCTTCCTCATGCTCACTTGCCGGTTGAAGACCAAACAGACGAACCAGACGGTTGGCTGAGCCATTCAGGAGCCAGATAAACGGATACATAATCCGGTTAAACCATACGATAACCGGGGAGGTCAACAAGCTTACGGCTTCCGCTTTGCGGATCGCCAACGTTTTGGGAGCCAACTCACCGATAACCACGTGCAGGTAAGTTACAATGACAAATGAAATAATAAAGGCCAGGATATGTGAAAATTCCCCATTGATGTTGAGCTGTTGAAAGAGAGGCTCCAGCAATTTGACCACGGTCGGTTCACCGAGCCACCCGAGTCCCAACGCTGTAATCGTAATACCAAGCTGACAGGCGGACAGGTAGCCGTCCAAATTATTGACGACCTTTTGTAGCGCCAGTGCGTTTTTTCGATTTTCCACGACCAGCTGATCGACCCGGCTGGAACGGATTTTAATAATCGCAAACTCAGTAGCCACGAAGAAAGCACTACATATAATCAACACCGCAAACAAAAATAGACTGACACCTATACCCATATAATTTTCACTCATCCCTTTTTCGTTCAAGTTTTATTGAACTCCATTTTAAGTTCACTTGAACTTATTTTAAGAACTTAAAAGCAAATATACAAGGTTCATATGTAATCATAACAGGTCACCTGCCTCCAATTTGCACGGAAAATAAGGAAAAACAGAACTCGTACGGCTCATTGCTTCACTTTACAAGCCTAGTTTATGGGCGTATGATGAGTTCGAATGAACTTGAATGGTTTAAAGGGAGGAAAGCAGATGGAGTCTTTTACCCTCACACGCCGTGATATGGCCCATTTGCTGCTGGCGATGGAAGGTCGCCGTGAATTGCAGCCGTTGGCCGTTCTTCAGGATGCCTGGAGACGCACTCATATCCATACGGGCCGTCCCGGCAGCACGATGCCGACATTTTTGTATACTGAGGTAACGCCTGTGCTGAATAAAATTATCAAGGGCAAGTACAGCGCAGCCTTTTCGCTACAGGAGATCGTTTCTCTCGGTCAACTGGTCGAATATAGCCATGTTTCACTGGCCTCTATGCAAAATTGGGTCAAACGCGACTTCAAGGAATTTCTCGGATCGCCGAAGATCGGTAAAAAATATTCAGTCAACCAGGCGGCACTGCTGCTCATTGTGGAGGATTTGAAATCGTGCCTTGATTTTGAATCCATCCGTCAGTTATTTCATATCCTGTTCCAACAGCCGGAAGATGATACGGATGATCTGATCCAGCCGGTTGATTTGTACGCCGCTTATTCAACCTTGTTTGAGGAACTGGATGCGAATGGAGATCAACTGCTGGATGTGGCAGGGGCCGGGATTGCCAAAGGAAACGGAAATTCTGCTACAGGGCAGCAGCGTCAGGAAGGTGCGACAGAGGAATTGCTGATTCAGGCGGCAGATCAATACACCAGTCGTTTGCAGCATTTGACCCCTAACCAGTGTGAAGCGGTGCGTAATACATTGCTGGTAGCAGCGGTATCGGTGCAAAATAGTTATTTTTTGTCCATGGCACGCAGGTATGTGAATGCGACGTTGTTTCTGGACTTTCGAGGGTAGATCAGGATTGGCGCTAGAAGCCGATCCTATTTTTTTTGCCCTTTTTCGAGTATTGTCTACCCTTTTAGAGACTGAAAAAGTATACAAAAGAGGTATATACACTCAAACGCTGTCAAAGATACAATAAATATATATCATCCAGCAATTGGGAAAACTTTGAATATCTCTTCCAAAGCATCTGGATACACAAACAGGAGGTAATGGCATGTCCGATGTCTCCATCATCATTTGTACCCGCAATCGGATCGAAGATCTGACACGCTGTATACAATCTATTGCAGAACAGCAGGAGCTGGAGCATACGGCTGTAGAGCTGCTGATTGTGGATGACGGTGATATTTCCGACCAACAGGTCGAGCTGTACCGTGACATGGTATCCGGCTTGCCTCAAGGCGTTTTGAAGTATCATAAAAAAAGTCGTCCCGGCGTTTGGTTGTCCCGCTACGAAGCGTTGTCTCTCGTTCGGTATGATATCGTGCTGTATTTTGACGATGATGCCGAACTGAACGATAAACTCTATATCCGGCGCTTGCTCGATACCTATGATCAGGATGAAACGATTGTGGGTGTTGGAGGGATTGCAAAGGGACTACATTCGAGCCGGGCAGGGAAGCTGCTGGGCATTTTGACATTTCAGATGTCTCCGTCTCTCGGCAAGCTTTCGCCCAGTAGTCTGGCAGGTTCATTGCTGCGCTGGGGAGAAGCGAGGGAGGTTTTTGATACGGAGTTTTTTCATGGCTGCAATATGTCATTTCGGCGGGATGCGCTTCGGGATATGAAGCCGTATCCGTGGATGACCAGCTATGCCGTGGCTGATGATTTGTATATGTGCCAGTTGGCGAGCCGTTACGGCAAGCTGGTTATCAATCCCGACTTGACGATCATTCATCACGAATCTCCAAGCTCGCGCGATAAGGCGGGCAAAGTAGCCAAGGCTACAGCGATCAATCACTATTATTTTCTTGCTCTGAAAAAGGCGAGGGCCATCCAGTACGGAGCGCTTTTATGGACCTTGTCCTACCTGATGTTTAAGGAAATACTACGCCGTAACTTTAATGCCGCAGAAGGATACAAGCAGGGGGTGCTGTTCATTCTGAACCCGCGCAAGCCCAAATATAACGAATATTTAGGCCCGGTGGTTCAGTAATCAGAAATTTGTTGTAAACGTGTAGTCTGCGAAGAGCGGGTAGCTTATGGCTACATATATTTTAAGGAAAAAGGGGGAGTATGATGTTAAGCTTGTCCATTGCCCTGTGCACCTGAAATCGGGTTGACGATCTGACCCGATGCATCAATTCAATTGCTATTGGTGGGGCACCGGAGGCATGTGAAATCGAGCTGTGGATTAATGATGATGGAGAACCACCCAAGCATGTGGTGAAACGCTATGAGCGTCAATTGGGCAGAGCGGGGATTATCTACCGATACTATTGCAAGAAACATCCGGGCTTATGGCTTCCACGTGTGAAAACGGTTGGGCTGGCGCAGGGCGGCATTGCATAAGGGATGAATAACAGCTGGATGAGAACCATCCGTTGCTTGCTTTCATTCCAGCAGTCCTTCTCCAAAGGAAAGCTGTCTCTCTGCGGTTAGTCCGGCTCGATGTACACTTGGCACAAGGCGAAGATGACGTTTTGAACCGAATTTTTTCACGGTTGCAATATGTCATTTCGTCGTGAGGCGATTCGCAGTCTGGAGCCGGTTCCTTGGTGGCAAGCCATAGCGTAGGGGAAGACCTGTTACTTTCGCGCATTGCCATGAAAAGCGGGCCGTTGTACATTAACCTGGCACTTACGCTGCTTTACCACGAATCGCCATGACTATAGTGCTATATAGAGCCAAAGGTATGATTAATTAGATAAACAATTAAGGCAATGAATATTTAATGGCTTAATCTAAAAGAGTAGGATATTTTCTGTATCGCAATATTATAGAAGCAACTGGATTATTCAGACTTTCAAAAAAACAGTTTGTTTACATCTCTCGACTGCCGTTTTATTTTGACAATTCATTTCATTAATAGATATAATTCATGGGATAAAACTTGCAGTAAAACCGAGGGTTTTACCTATATTCTACAGGATCACATGAGGTATATTTATTAAAATGAATTGAGGCTGACGAATGAGCAATCAACCGATGGACATGCTTCTCACGAAGGATATCGTGCGCGAAGGGGAGCCAATTTTGCGTACGAAGGTTGATCCGGTATGCTTGCCGCTGCGTGAAGTGGACCTTCAACAGATGCGGTGGATGATGGATTATCTGAAAAATAGTCAAAATGAAGAGCTGGCAGCCCGTTATGATCTGCGTCCGGGTGTGGGATTATCAGCCAACCAGGTAGGTCTGAACAAAAGAATGTGTGCTGTCTATTATCAGGATGGAGACAAAACGGTGGAGTATGCGCTGTTTAATCCCAAGCTGGTCAGTCACTCGACGTCCATGATTTATTTGGAGCAGGGAGAGGGCTGCTTGTCAGTGGATCGTTACATATCCGGATATGTCCCGCGTTATGAAAAAATTCGCATTAAGGCCTGTTTGCCAAACGGAACGCAGGAACTGCTGACTTTCAAAGGCTATGCGGCGATTGTGGTACAGCACGAGATGGACCATTTGGATGGCATTATGTTCTATGACCGTATTAACCCGGACGATCCTCAAAAGCTGCCGGAGGGAGTGCATATCGAACCTTTTGTGCGTGAATAGTTCATGATCTGTAAATTGTGGTGACTCCGTTCGCCACATTTTTATTTTGCGAAAAATTATAGCTATAGATGTTGCGTAGCTCTAAACTGGAATCATGTACATCGTGATGCGGTAAGTAGGGAGTACATATTAATGTAAGCGATTACCTAACAGGGAATGGCATGTATCGTGGAGTTCGGCATCTAATGAATAATATGCGTATGCGAAATAAGCTGCTGCCAGCCTCAAGTGTGAGCGGATTAACGATTATTTCGGTGTTTTCGACGGAACACATTGTACAGGGAGCGAACCAGATCAGCTTGATCGGCGCATTGTGTGTTCTTGCGGTGCTGGTCATTGGCCAGCGCCGTGTAATTTCACCTTTGATCCGGATTAAAGTTTGTTCGTTTACAACCGGGTATAAGATATCTTTAACAACTCCCTCCCTCCGGATGCTCAATGGCGGTCTGCGTCAGGCTAAATAAAATGCCATACTTGTTGCTGACTCGTCGTAGATCGTTCAGTATTTCCTTCTTGAGAACAATGACAATAAATTAAAACATGTTACAATCTAAACAATGATTAAAACAATGATTGAATTATGGTTGTGAGGAGGGCGTATGACAAGAGAAAAAATACTTGAAGTAACAGGCAAGTTACTTAAATCGAAAGGTATAAAGGGTATTACAACTCGTAAAATAGCTGAACTTACTGGATTTAATGCTGCATCTGTCAATTATTATTTTGGTTCAAAAGACAACTAATTAATGAAGTACTAAGGAAACACTTGGATTCCGCCCCAGTGGCATTTGATGTACTTGATAAAACCGATGTTCACCCGCTCTATATTCCTCAGTGTTGTTGGCACATCCATAACTAGCTAGATTTATTCTTTCACAGGATCAATGTTCGATTCTTTACTTTCACAAATTTGGAGAGAAAAAATCATGAATTTCATTAGAAGACATTGGTTGTTGCAATTGCATCCGTTATTTATTTAATTTTTGGTTGGCAGGATTTTGTACAAAAATCCAGGTGGCGAGCCAGCTATTATGAACATCGTATTACCATTTATCCCAGCCCAATACCCGAAAATTATCCATTCAATTAGTAGCCTATACAAGTATCTCCGTCCTGTTTTCTTTCCAGATATAATCTGCTTGGGAGTAGCTCCTATACTGATGGGAGTATGTTGTTTGCGACTCGTGGCATTCAAACACCTAATGATATCAAGTGGGATTTCGCTAAATTCTTGGTCAATAGGAAAGGCGAAGTTATTCAGCGTTTTGAGTCTTATATTGAGCCGGAACAAATTGCGCCTTACATCGAATTATTGTTGCTGGCAGATGTATAACCCATTTTATTGAAAGAAGGAAAACTAATGAAAAAACAGGTGCTTATTGTTGGTGCAGGTCCTACTGGTTTAGTATTAGCACTGGGCTTCAAAAACAAGGAATTCCTTTTCGGATTATTGAAAAAAATGCTGGACCGGGAACAGCTTCTAGAGCGATCGTAGTTCACGCACGGACTCTAGAGTTTTATCGTCAGTTCGGTATTGCGGAAGACTTGGTTCAATATGGGATTATTTCAGGAAAAACGAAATTTTATAAAAATGGAAAATTGAAAGCAGAAATTCCTTTTAAGGATATAGGTAAACAAATCAGCCCATATCCTTTTTTACTGAGTTTACCCCAGGATGAACATGAAACAATTTTAGTGGAACAACTTAAGGCAAGAGGTGTAGAAGTAGAATGGAATACTCAGTTGGTCTCATTTACTGAAAACAAAGATCAAATACAAGTCAATATAGATAAATCAGGGGCCAAAGAAGAAGAAACATAGGATATATTGAATCAGGGGATTCCATCAGATTTTACTTCTTTAATTCCCTATGTGGAGAAGAATGTTGATGTGAAGGTCGATACAGTAAACTGGTACTCGTCATATAAAGTTCATCACCGGGTGAGTGAACATTTCCGTAAAGGCAGAGTATTCATTGCAGGAGATGCTGGACATATACATAGTCCGGTAGGTGGTCAAGGGATGAATACCGGGATTGGGGATGCCATGAATTTGGCATGGAAACTTTCGGCTGTTCTTCGTAAAAAAGCAGATGAAAAAATACTGAATTCATATGAAGAAGAACGGATTGCATTTGCAAAAACATTAGTATCAACAACAGACAGAGTATTTCAAGCAGTAGTTAGCCATGGTATCGTAGGAAATACCATTCCTTATCTTTTGCCTAGGATGATAAGCATCCCAGCGATAAGAAAGAAAATGTTCAGGTTGATATCCCAAACGCACATCCATTATCCAACCAGTATGCTCAGTGAGGGAAGAGCAGGGCACGTACATGGAGGGGATCGATTACCATGGATAGAAACTGATGATGGAGATAATTTTAATGATCTGCAATCTGTAGACTGGCAATTCCATGTTTACGGTGAATCAACCGAGGATCTTCGCCAACTTGCAGAGTCTTCAGCGATTCCAATACATGAAATTAAATGGAAGAAATCCATGAAAGGTGTTGGAATCATTCCCAATTGTGTCTTATTGGTGAGACCAGATGGCTATGTAGCTTTAGCGAATGCCGATCAGGATACTGATAAAATTAAATCCTACCTTGATAAATATAAAATCTCTTCAATTAGATGTTAGGTCAATCAATGGCAGCCGTTACTGTCCCCATTAGGGTTATCTACTAAAATGGGCGTAGCACAAAAAATCCCTATACTGTGACTGTTCAATGTGCTGTTCAAGGTGTCTGTAGCAGGGGGTTATCCGCTAAGTAAAAAGGAAGTAATGGCATGAGATTCTTTTACAGGCATGGCAGTTGATAGCTTCCCTCAGTTTCACTCTATGAAGTCTCTCTTGCAGATGTCGGAGGAAGGTTCTCCGAACGAAGAGAGACTTTTTTGCGCGAAAAAACGAGGTAGATCAATCGCAAATGTCGCATTTTCCATAAAAAAGGATTTTTTCATAAATTGGAATTATTACGACACAGCTTTGACACGATGTTCACACTTTCGATTCTATTTCATTCAAACCTATTCTATATAATGATGATATTCTGAAGCCGGATCATGAGACTACGCAATGAAGATGCCTGAGGGAGCTTTTCATAATAAGTGATCGTTCCACATGTAACAATGTGAATATGTTCACAATTATGAAGGGAGGCTTCAGAACCTAATTATTAACATTCATTCTTAAGAGAAGCGCAGGGGGAGGAATAACATCATGGACGTATTAGAATTGGCAAGGTTGCAGTTTGCAACCACAACAATTCTTCACTTTGTTTATGTGCCGATCTCCATTGGATTGTCGTTGCTGGTGGCAATAATGGAGACCATGTATGTAATCAAAAAAAATGATTTGTACAAAAAAATGGCTCAATTCTGGGGAACGTTTCTGCTCATTAACTTTGCAGTGGGCGTGGTCACTGGGATTTTGCAGGAGTTCCAGTTCGGGATGAACTGGTCGGACTTTTCCCGTTTTGTCGGTGATGTGTTCGGTACGCCGCTGGCGATTGAGGCACTGCTCGCCTTTTTCCTGGAATCAACCTTTATCGGATTGTGGGTATTCGGCTGGGAACGGCTGTCCAAAGCAGTCCATTTAACTTGTATGTGGCTAGTATCCATCGGTACGATGCTGTCTGCCCTGTGGATTTTGGCAGCCAATTCATTCATGCAACGTCCAGTAGGATATGAGATTCATAACGGTCGTGCAGAAATGAAAGATTTTTTAGCTCTGTTGACAAACGAACAGCTGTTATGGGAGTTTCCACATACGCTGTTTGCGGCTTTTGCGACAGGTGCTTTTCTCGTCGCGGGTATTAGCGCATGGAAGCTGATGCACAAGAAGAATCTGCATTTTTTCAAGCCTTCTTTCAAAGTAAGTATTATTGTCGCATTGATTAGTTCGATGCTGATCCCGATGTTTGGTCACGGACAGGCTCAATATCTGGTGGAAACACAGCCGATGAAGATGGCTGCCAGTGAAGGGTTATGGGATAACAGTAGTGACCCGGCCCCTTGGACGGTTATCGCAGGCATTGACCCTGAAAGGAAGGAAAATAGCTTTGAGTTAAAGCTTCCTTATCTCCTGAGTTTGCTGTCCTATAATAAGCTATCCGGCGCGGTACTGGGGATGGATGAGCTTCAGGCACAATATGAGAAAGCCTACGGCCCGGGTAATTATATCCCGCCGGTACGTACTACATTTTGGAGTTTTCGCATTATGATTGCGGCCGGATGTGCCATGATTGTACTTGCTTTGTACGGGGCTTATCTGACATTCCGTAAAAAATTGGAGGGTTCGCATCGCTGGTTCTTCCGCTTGATGATGTTGGGCATATCTCTTCCATTCATTGGGAACACCGCGGGTTGGATCATGACGGAAGTGGGGCGTCAGCCTTGGACTGTCTTTGGTTTACTTCAAACCAAAGATTCCGTTTCGCCTACCGTTGTGGCAGGGGAAGTGCTGTTCTCACTGATCTCGTTTACCGCATTGTATTTAATTTTAACGGGTGTGCTGGCATTCCTGTTTGTCCGTACAGCTCGCAAAGGTCCGGATATCGAACCACATCTGGAAACGGTAATCCATGATCCATTCGCTCAAGGGGGTGACACCATTGTCGTTAAATGATTTGTGGTTCTTATTGATTGCTGTGCTGTTCACCGGATTCTTCTTCCTGGAGGGCTTCGATTTTGGCGTGGGTATGGCTACAGGTCTGGTGCCGCGTAATGACCAGCAAAAACGGTTGATGATCAATACGATTGGTCCATTTTGGGATGCGAACGAAGTATGGCTGATCACAGCAGCAGGCGCGATGTTCGCGGCTTTCCCGCACTGGTATGCGACGATGTTCAGCGGATATTATCTGGTATTTGTACTTATTCTGCTTGGTTTGATCTTACGTGGAGTTTCCTTTGAGTTCCGAGGCAAGGCAGAAGGAAAATGGTGGACAGGGACGTGGGATGCCTGCATTCTGATGGGTAGCTTTCTGCCGCCGATGCTGTTCGGTATGGCTTTTGCGGCTTTGGTAAAGGGTGTACCTATTCAGCAAAACATGGACTTGAAAGCCGGATTCTCCGATGTGTTTAACGGATATACGGTATGGATTGGACTGACCGTGGTGGGGATGTGCCTGATGCATGGGCTGACGTTTATTTCCCTGCGGACGATTGGAGAAGTGCGGGATCGTGCCCGTGTGATTGCGTCTAAATTCCTTCCGATATTAGGAATTTTGCTGGCGGGTATGGTGGTGTGGACTTATTTTGCAACAGATGTATTCGCACGTCGTGGCCCTTATATGTATGCCGCAATTGCAGTGGGGATCGTCGCCTATGCGCTGTCATGGTATTTCCTGAAGCAGCGCCGCGAAGGCTGGGCCTTCGGGATGACGGGAGCTATCATTTTGCTGACATTCGTTTCGTTGTTCGTCGGCTTGTTCCCGAGATTTATGGTGAGCTCGATCAACAGTGCATTTGATTTGACGATTTATAATGCAAGTTCCAGTCCTTACACACTGAAGGCCATGACGATTGTTGCAGCAACGCTTTTACCCTTTGTGCTGGCTTATCAGGCATGGAGCTATTTTGTTTTCCATAAGCGTCTCAGTGAAAAGGATCATTTGGAATACTAATGGATAAAGCATGGTTTGGATTAAAGGGCATTCGACTGGTAATGCTGCTGCTGGCCGCCCTTTCCCTGGCCCAGGGGGCCGCCGTGATTGCACAAGCGATTTTTTTGGCAAAGGCTGTTACGATTTTATTTGATAAACATCCGCTGGTGATGGCTTGGCCGTCACTGGCGTTGTTTTTCGCGGCTTTTGCGGCGAGGCATACGATGATCTGGCTGCAACGCCGGACAGCAGGCCGTTTTGCCGAAGCAGCAGGCGCTTCCTTGCGGGAGCGTCTGCTTGCTCGTTTGTTCGAGCGAGGACCTGTTTTTGCTGCCAAGGAGGGCAGCGGCAAGCTGGTGACGTTGGCGCTGGATGGAGTGGATCGTTTTCGCACGTATTTGGAACTTTCCATTCCTCGAATGATAGACATGATGTGTGTGACGATATTTGTACTTGTGTCTGTTTTCACATTGGATGTAATTTCAGGTGTGATTTTGACGGCTACAATGCCCATCCTGATTGGCTTTTTTATTCTGCTGGGCTTGGCGGCGGGGAAGCAGGCAGATAAACAGTGGCGCTCCTATCGCCTATTGTCGCATCATTTCACGGATTCGTTGCGCGGCCTACAGACGCTGCGGTTTTTGGGCCGTAGCCGGGAGCATGGAGAAACGGTCGGGAAGGTCAGCGACCAGTACCGCACGGCTACGATGCGTACGCTGCGGGTCGCGTTCCTGTCCTCTTTTGCTCTCGATTTTTTTAGTATGCTGTCGGTCGCTTTTGTGGCGGTAGGCTTGGGCTTGCGCCTGATTAGCGGATCGGTGGGACTGGAAGCGGCACTTGCGGTACTCATTCTGGCCCCGGAATATTTTATGCCTGTACGCCAGTTAGGATCGGACTATCATGCCTCGCTGGATGGCAAGGAGGCTTGGGGTGCGATGCGCTCCATTCTCGGTACAGAGGATGAAGCGGCTCAGCAAACAGATTCCGTGGATATCCTTACGGGGAGTGGCAGCACAGACAATGCAAAGAGTGACGGCAATGCCCTAAATATCACGGGACAGGATACAATCAGGTTATCGGATATATGCCTTCTCAACGAGGACGGTTCCGCACGGCTTGACCACATATCCGCGGGTGTTGAGCCGTATATGAATATGATCGGCATCGTTGGAGCCAGCGGTGCAGGTAAAACAACGCTGCTCAGTTTGCTTGGCGGCTTCGCTGAACCGACCTCGGGCGAGCTGAACGTGAATGGATGGGCATTGGCAGGTGATGCCAAAGCCGAATGGCAGCGTCATATTGCCTATATTCCGCAGCATCCGTACCTGTTCAGCGCTTCCTTGGCGGATAATATCCGGTTTTATGAACCGGAGGCATCCAACGAGCAAGTGGAATGGGCGATTGACGCGGTTAGACTGCGTGAGCTGGTGGATAGTCTTCCGAATGGATTGGATGAGCCGATTGGTGAAGCGGGCCGGACACTGAGTGGAGGGCAGGCGCAGCGGATTGCGTTGGCGCGTGCTTTGCTGAGCAACCGTCCGGTGATTTTGCTGGACGAGCCGACTGCACATTTGGATATCGAGACGGAATGGGAGCTAAAACAGACGATTTTATCAGTTTTGAAACACAAAAGAGTGTTTCTCGCGACTCATCGACTCCATTGGATGCCGAATATGGACTGTGTCTGGATGATGAATCAAGGTCGTCTGGAAGAATTAGGATCACATAAGCAATTGGTTGCCCGCAAGGGAGGATATTACCGTTTGCTGACGGGAATGACGGAAGGAGGGGGCGGACGATATGAGAGCCACGGACAATAGCGGCCAAGGCTGGCTTGTATTTTATCTGAGACAATATTTTTGGGCCTTTCTGGCTGCGGCGCTTTTGGGCGCTCTGGCGATAGGATGTGCAGGCGCATTGCTCTTTACGTCCGGTCACCTGATTACCCGTTCGGCTTTAAAACCGGAAAATATATTGATGGTGTACGTTCCGATTGTGCTTGTACGAACGTTTGGTTTTAGTAAAGCGGTCATTCAGTATGTGGAACGGTTGGTGGGGCATGATGCCGCGCTGCGTCTCGTGTCCCGTATGCGAGTGCGGCTGTATCGGGCAGTAGAACCGCAAGCGCTTATGATTCGCAGCAAGTTTCGCACAGGGGATCTGTTGGGTTTGCTGGCTGAGGATATTGAGCAGCTTCAAAACATATATTTGAAGCTGGTTCTGCCTGCGATATCGGCATTGCTCATCTATGCATTAGGCATTTCGGCGCTCGGGTGGATGGACGGAACTTTTGCTCTGATGATGGCGCTATATTGTGGATTTTTGTTTTTTATCGCCCCGGCCATCTCGCTGTGGACCTCGCTCGCCAAACGGCGAACGTTCAAGCAGGAACGGAGTACAGCCTATCAGGAACTGACCGATGCATTGTTTGGCATGAGTGATCTGGTGCTGAGCGGTCGGGCTGGACATTTTCTGGCTTCCTTTACCCAACGGCAAAACAAGGCTGCTGTAGTGGAAAATTCACTTCGGCGGGGTGAATGGAGCTCTCATTGGATCGCACAGTGCGTCGTAGGTGGCGGAATTGTGATTATGACCGTGTGGGCTGGAGGGCTGGTAGCGGAGAACCGTATAGAGGCAACATGGCTGGCATCCTTTGTGCTTGTTGCTTTTCCGTTGCTGGATGCCTTCGTCCGCGCTGGAGAAGCGGTGGTCCATGCGCCGGAGTATCAGGATTCACTACGACGGCTGAAGGATTCGGAAAAAGATACATATATACCGACTGCACCGGCATCGTTTTCGAACTCGGCTTCTGTGAAAACAGGGCAGCAAGCAGCAGGTGGCACGGCAAGCAAAACAGTAGCGGGCCATGTAACCGTCCAGCTATCTGGCAACGCAGGCGAGCTGCTGCTGAACAACGTGAGCTACCGCTATACAGCAACGCAAGAATGGAGCGTGCACGGCATTTCCCTGCGTGTGCCGCAAGGAGGTAAGGTTGCACTGCTTGGTCGCAGCGGTGCGGGCAAGTCCACACTGCTGAATCTGATTCAGGGTGCATTGCAACCGGATGAAGGGAGCGTCACTGTCGCAGGTGCGCCCGTGTATACAGGCGGGGCGTATTCCAGCCTGTTTGCAGTGTTAAACCAGCAACCGTATTTGTTCGATACAACGGTAGCGAATAATATTCGGTTGGGGCGGCCCGATGCTGCGTTGGAAGAGGTTCGTGCAGTAACGGAGCAGGTGGGGCTGGGAGCGCTGATTGATTCCTTGCCGGATGGATACAACACCCGGATGCAGGAAACGGGCCTGCGCTTTTCTGGTGGAGAAAGGCAGCGAATTGCGCTGGCGCGGATTTTGCTTCAAAATCACTCCATTGTTCTACTGGATGAGCCAACGGTTGGACTCGATCCGCTGACAGAGCATGAACTAATGCAGACGATGTTTCGTGTGCTGGAGGGCAAAACGCTCATCTGGATTACACATCATCTGACGGGAATGGAGTTTATGGACGAGGTGATCTTTATGGAGCAAGGCGGCATTTCCATGCGAGGCAGTCATGAGCAGCTTTGGCAGGAGCAGCCCCGATACCGCAACTTGTATGAACTGGATCATCCCGGTCTGTAAAGAAATAGAGAAGATCAGGCTTCGGTGCAACATAGCTCGAATAAAGTATTTTAAATTTTGATTAACTTTTATATACTGGTTAGAGTTGAAGTGTTACACGTGAACGATCAACTGGAGGGGGTTGATTTGAATGAAAACATTCATTTCTAAAAATTGGCACTTGATGCTGATTGGTTTTGTAGCGCTCATCGTGGGCGGATTTGTCTTGTTTTATTTTCAGGGGAGCGTGTCGTCGTTTCCGGCTAGCCAACCTAAAACCATTCAAGAAGAGCCGGACAAAGCCAAGTATGAGATGGCTACGGTAAATGTAGAGGGGGACGGTTTTTATCCTAAAAATATTGAAATAAAAGCCGGTGTCCCGACTAAAATTAATTTTAAGAGATCAACATCCTTTACTTGCATAGACGAAGTACAATCGTTGAAGCTTGGAATGGACGTTTTTATGGACCATGAAAATAACTATTTTACCGTCAAAGACCTGAAACCGGGTGTATATGAGTATAATTGCGGCATGTACATGTTCTATGGGACGATTACGGTGAAATAAATCAGTACCAGCTTTCCAGCCAGCCATCAACGTCGGGTACAATTTGCTGGTAGCGCATGGCCTATCCGTACACCGTTTCCGCGAGATCGGCACCGGCGGTCAGATCGGCATAGCAACGAACGCCTCCTGGGCTGAACCCTACAGCACCTCCGAGGAAGACAAAGCGGCGTGTGTGCGTAAGGTTTCCCTGCATAGTGACTGATTTCTCCAGTCCATCTATCAGGGTTCGTATCCTCAGGGGGAATAATCCTCAAGACAAATTGTAGGTTGTTATAAGTATGGTGAGGTTACCAAGAATAAAATCACAGGGATTGTGCACACTGACAATAATACCTGAAAAGGGCGTTTCAACAATTTCAGCCCAGAGGGAGTGGAGGATATGGCTTCGAATTTCAGAAAATCAGGATCGAACGAAAAGCAAATGAGCCGCTCGGTGTCTGTCATCGCTTGGATCGCTTGGATTGTAGGTACCATACTTATTTTGTCTAATTTAGGTAATCTAAGTGATCGTAATATATATTTAATGGTGGGTATTGGATGTGTCGTTGGCGGATTATTTTTTTATATGATCGGAAAAGGGCTGGTCATTGCCCGCAAGAAGGATGATCAGGAGAAGGGACGCAGTTAATACAACTGAAAAAACATCTGTAGAATAACAACAACGGGAGTCTTCGCACAGTGTGGAACAATACTGTCTGGAGCCTCGTTTTTTGCTTCCTGAAATGATATCGCAAGAATAAACTTCAGCTAAGACGGTTTGTTTTCTCTGTAATGCTTCGATTAAGTTTTTCTTATGTCATCTTTGTAGTAATGAGAGATTTTGAATTTGCAAGATAAATTTTATTTTTAGAGATATTTTTCACAAAAAAAGGACGAATAATCGACAATTCTGTTAACAATAAAAAAAATCTCCGCTTTTCTGATATCTTATATAGGAGCAACATTACAGGAGTTCGTTAGTTTTGAGTAATTTATTATTTTAAGGAGAGGGGAACAACATGAACAAAAAACCAAAAGCGATTATTGCGTTGGTTTTGACCGTGCTCACGGTAGCATTGCTCATTTGGACGTGTTTTTATGCTGGCGGAAAATACGTTGTTTTCGATCCGAAAGGACCTATTGGGCAAGCACAAAAAGAGCTGATCATTCTTTCAACGTCTATGGCTGCACTTCTAATTGTACCGGTTATGGTTTTGACTTTTTTCATCATTTGGCGTTATCGCGACGCACCGGATAACAAGGCGAAATACGAACCCCACTGGGACGACAGTAAAAAGCTGGAGATCGTATGGTGGAGTATTCCAATCGTCGTCATCTTGGTTCTCGCAATTATAACTGCGAAATATACCTACTTGCTGGAGCCTTCCAAGCCAATGGCAAGTACACAAAAGCCAGTAACCATCCAAGTAACTGCACTGGACTGGAAATGGCTCTTTATGTATCCGGAAGAAGGTATTGCTACAGTCAATGAAATTCACATTCCTAAAGGCGTTCCGGTCCGTTTCGAGCTGACTGCTGATGCGCCGATGAACTCGTTCTGGATTCCGCAATTGGGCGGCCAGATCTACACCATGTCAGGCATGGCTATGAAGCTGCATTTGCAGGCCGATCACGAAGGAACTTACTTTGGTTCGGGCGCAAACTTCAGCGGTGAGCATTTTGGACAAATGCGCTTTGATGTAGAGGTTCAGTCGGATAAAGATTATAAAAACTGGGTCGCTAACATTAAGAAGCAATCCAAGCCGCTGACGAAGGATGGCTATTTGGCGCTTGCCAAACCAGGCCTTTCCCAGACTGACGAGTATTCTTCGATTCCAGACGGTTTGTTCCAGGATATTGTGACCAAGTATGCAGTGGAAGGCGCTACTAATCCTCATGCTGGGCATGGCGGAGCTTCCACAGAAGGTTCTTCCAAGTCTGTCAGCACTGAACATACAGGCGCCATGAGTAATATGAATATGAGCGGACACAATTAAATGATTATAGGGAAGGAGGCCCCCAATGCTTGACAAAATAAAAGAGTTTGCATCTACTTTCTTCGTTACTGGAGACCCAATGATTTATGGAGCGGACGTTTCTATCGCTTTTGCGACGATCGGGATCGTGTTTGTGCTCACTTATTTCAAAAAATGGGGCTGGCTTTGGAAAAATTGGTTGACTACCGTTGACCATAAAAAAGTCGGTATCATGTATATCCTCGCATCCCTCTTGATGCTATTCCGCGGAGGCGTGGATGCATTATTGATGCGTTTACAGCTTGCTACACCGGATGTTACACTTTTGCATCCTGAGCATTACAATCAGATCTTTACAACGCATGGCACGATCATGATCTTGTTTATGGCGATGCCATTGATGTTTGGTTTGTTTAACATCGCGGTACCACTTCAAATTGGTGCGCGTGATGTTGCGTTTCCTTTCTTGAACGCACTGAGCTTCTGGCTGTTCTTTATGGGAGCGATGTTGTTCAACCTGTCCTTCGTTATTGGTGGTTCGCCGGACGCAGGTTGGTTGAGTTATCCGCCGCTTTCGGAGCTGCAATTTAGTCCCGGCGTCGGTCAGAACTTCTATATCTGGGGTATTCAGATTTCCGGTATAGGTTCATTGGCTACGGGTATTAACTTTATTGTTACCATAATTAAAATGCGCGCACCTGGTATGACATGGATGAAAATGCCTGTCTTTACGTGGTCCGTATTTTCATCATGTGTTATCATCATTTTCGCGTTTCCGATTCTGACGGTAACTTTGGCTCTTCTGTTCCTTGACCGCTTCGGAGGAGGACACTTCTTTACACTTGATTTCGGCGGTAACCCGATGATGTATATCAACCTGATCTGGATGTGGGGTCACCCTGAGGTATACATTGTCGTTTTGCCTGCCTTCGGTATTTATTCTGAAGTCATTAGCGTATTCTCCAAAAAGAAATTGTTTGGCTACAAGTCCATGGTTTACGCCATGTTCATTATTGCTATTCTGTCCTTCTTCACCTGGGCGCATCACTTCTTCACGATGGGATCAGGTGCAGACGTTAATGCATTCTTTGCGATTTCGACGATGGTCATCGCGATACCTACAGGGGTTAAAGTATTTAACTGGCTGTTCACGATGTATCGGGGTAAGATCACATTCCAGACACCTATGATGTGGGCAATTGCTTTTATTCCGAACTTCCTGATTGCAGGTTTGACCGGTGTTATGTTGTCGGTAGCTCCTGCGGACTTCCAGTTCCATAACAGTTACTTCCTGGTCGCTCACTTTCACTCCGCTCTAATTGGTGGCGTGGTGTTCGGTTACCTTGCAGGTCTGTACTACTGGTGGCCTAAAATGTTTGGTTTCACTCTGCCTGAAACGCCTGGTAAATGGGCTTTCTGGTTCTGGAACATCGGTTTCTATGTATGCTTTATTCCGCAATATTCCCTCGGTCTGATGGGTATGACGCGTCGTCTGAGCACTTATGGCTGGGATACCGGCTGGCAGCCGCTGAACCTCGTTTCGACTGTTGGGGCATTCCTGATGGGGATTGGTTTCTTGTTCCAGGTTCTTCAAATTCTTCTGGGTATCAAGAATTACCGCAAGCTGAAGGATACAACGGGCGACCCTTGGGGTGGTCATACGTTGGAATGGTCGATTCCTTCACCTGCACCGGAATACAATTTTGCTACCATTCCGCAAGTAGAAGAACGCGATGACTGGTGGGCAGAAAAAGATAAACGTACAAAAGGTATTTTCAGAAAGCAACAGCCAATTGAAGCGATTCATATGCCGAAAAACTCGGCGATTCCTTTCATTATGTCGGTATTCTTTTTCATCGCAGGTTTCGGTTTTGTATTCGGATGGTCGTTCTTCTATATTCCGGGACTGATCGGCGTTGCGATTTGTATGATTTGTCGTTCTTTCTTCTCGTATGATGGCGACTACTACATCCCTGCGGATGAAGTAAAACGCACGGAAGCGGCAATAAGGGGGTCAGTATAATGGCACAAGCAGCAGCACATCAAAGCCATGATCATGACCACGGGCATCACGATCCACAAGAATTGAAGATGCTTGGTTTCTGGATTTTCCTTGTAACGGACGTAATCCTGTTCAGTACCTTGTTTGCAACCTTCGTCGTTCTTCGGAACAGCACAGCCGGAGGACCGGGGGGCGCAGAGCTGTTTAACATGACGGGCGTTATCATCGAAACGTTCCTCTTGCTCACGAGCAGCTTCACAAGCGGTCTGGCTGTGTTGGCCATGAACAAAGGAAGCATGAAGGGATTAATCAACTGGCTAATCGTGACGGCGATCCTGGGTCTGGGTTTTATCGGTTTTGAGGTTTACGAGTTTGTTGAATTGGTACACGAAGGAGCCAATTTTGGAACGAGTGCGTTCTTGTCGGCATTTTTCACTTTGGTCGGAACGCACGGACTTCACGTTTCGTTAGGTCTGGTTTGGATGATTGGACTTATGTTCCAATTGAAAAAACACGGGCTCACACCAGAGACGAAGGGCAAAGTTTCGGCATTGAGCTTATACTGGCACTTTTTGGACGCTGTCTGGATCTTCTTGCTGACAGTCGTCTATTTGATGGGGGTGATGTAGATGGCACAGCATCAATCAGGAGCGGGTTCGCATGGTCATGATGATTCTCACGGTTCAGTGAAATCCTATGTTATCGGGTTTATTCTGTCCATCGTACTGACCATCATTCCTCTCGGTGTGGTTATGAATCATATGTTGAGCCGCACTTCGACCATGGTTGTTATTTTAGCCGCGGCAGTGCTGCAATTTCTGGTTCAGCTTTTCTTCTTCATGCACATCCGTGAAAGCAATGGACCACGCTGGAATGTCATGACTTTGATTTTCGGTGTAGTTATCCTGTTGACTATCGTTGGTGGTTCTGTATGGATTATGGAATACAACATGGTGGGACACTAATACATTAGGATTTTTGCAAAATCACTCAAGTACACACTAATTAGGAAAGAAGAAGCGGACTTAGAACCGCTTCTTCTTTTTTTGTGTAGCTTATTAAAATTAAAACTGTGGCTTCTTAAACTAAAGTTTATATATGCATAAAATGGAATTGTATAACAGTAGAGTGAAAACGATAATACTAGTGGAGAGCGGAGGGAAAAATAATGAACACAGAATTACTGTTTAAACCTTTTAAGGCAGGTAATTTATCTCTTTCCAATCGGATTGTTATGGCGCCTATGACACGGAATTTTTCTCCTCAAGGTATTCCAGGGTCTGAAGTGGCCGCGTATTATCGTCGCCGTGCGGAAAATGCAGTTGGATTGATTATTACGGAGGGGACTGCTATTAATCATCCTGCAGCCGTGGAGCACACGAGTATTCCTAACTTTTATGGTGAAGGTTTGAAGGGATGGGCGAAGGTAGTCGAGGAGGTCCATACGGTAGGTGGCAAGATTATACCGCAGCTCTGGCACGTAGGTGCAGCGCGGAAAATAGGCGCATCTAACCAACCGAATCCCGAGGCATTACCCGTCGGTCCGTCCGGTATCACTCCTGCTGGTGAAAAGGTAGTTGAGCCGTTGAAGGAGGCCGAGATTGCGAATATTATCGAAGCCTATGCCCAGGCAGCAGCCGATGCCCAGCGGGTGGGTTTCGACGGCATTGAGCTTCATGGTGCACACGGCTATTTAATTGACCAGTTTTTCTGGGACAAAACCAACAAGCGTACAGATCCATATGGGGGGGATTTAGCCCAACGCACTCGGTTTGCGGTGGAGGTCATTGAGGCTTGTCGCCGTGCAGTGGGGCCGGATTTTCCAATTGTACTTCGATTTTCTCAGTGGAAGATGTACCATTATGAAGAGAAACTGGCACAGACACCGGAGGAGCTTGAACAGTTTCTGTCTCCATTGGTGGAGGCCGGGGTGGATGTATTCCATTGCTCAAGCCGCCGTTTTTGGGAACCGGAATTTGAAGGGTCTGATCTAAACCTGGCAGCTTGGACCAAAAAGATAACAGGCAAGCCAGTTATTACTGTGGGCTCGATTGGTTTAGAGAAGGCCTTTTTGAGTGAACTGGAAAAAAATAATAGCAGTCAGACCGATCAATCAAGTAGTATACAGGAAAGATTAGAACAACTCGTGGGGCAAGTAGAACGAGAGGAAGCTGATCTGGTTGCGGTTGGACGAGCTTTACTGGTTGACCCGGCGTTTGCGGTTAAGTTACGTGATAAACGGATAGAGGAAATCGTGCCTTACAGTGATGAAGCATTAAAAACGTTGAATTAAGCTTTATTTAGCGCAACGTTATATAGGGCGGAGTGCGGATAGCCAGGCATGGAGACTTGAAAATTCTCTGTTACAGGACAAGCTGTAATATAAGCTATTCGTAAACTCTACGAATTTGCTATAATAGGAGCATCAAGTCGAAATACACGGGGTGAAAAGGATGAATTCTGAAACGGAAGCTTTGGATTGCGAGCCGGCTTGTCACGGTTCAGACAAAGAAATTGAGCACATAAAATCCTCCCTTGTTGAGGATTCTATCGCATACAAAATGTCGGAGCTGTTTAAAGCCTTGGGTGATCCGACACGGATCAAGCTAATCTACGCTTTGGCTCAGAAGGAGCTGTGTGTACATGATCTGACCCAGGTATTGAATATGGGACAGTCTGCCGTATCTCACCAGCTTCGTTATTTGCGCAATCTGCGGATTGTCAAACGGCGCAAGGAAGGCAAAACGGTGTTTTATTCGCTGGATGATAATCATGTGGAGCAGATATTTTTGCAAACCCACCAGCACATTTCACATCAATGATTGTTGGATAGAAAAAAAGCAGGGCGCCAAGCGATTGGCGCTCTTTTGGTGTTTGTTCGATGAAATAGATTTATTTGGGGGAAAGGGGCTATTATCATTGACTTTTACTCATGATACTGAATATAATGAGTTTAATAAATAATATATGAACAGTTGCTCATATATAGTTAATTGGAGGCCAATGATTATGGATGCTCTGAAAAGAACGGAACGGCACGAATGGATTTTGGAAGGCTTGGATTGTGCCAACTGTGCTCTAAAGATCGAAAATGGAGTCAGTAAAATAGAAGGTGTGCATGATTGCTCGGTCAATTTTGTTACGAAAACATTGACGATGACAGCAAGCCTAGATCAAAAAGAGGAGATTCTTCGTCAGACGGAACGGAAGGTTCACAGACTGGAACCTCACGTCCGAATGATCGTAAAAAGCGCTCGGGGACGCTCGCGTGAGAACAGTCGCAGTGTGGCAGGTGCAGCACAGACAGGCAGCGCAGGGGAGCGCGCACGTAGTCATGAGCATGGTGAAGGACACTCGCACGAGAACGGCCAACAACATGAAGCTCACAGCCACACGGGTCATACTCATAGCCATAAAGCGCATGCTGAGGAAGCTCATGCCCATGATGGGCACAGCCATGGCGAACATGCACATGATCATGGTGATGGTGATGCCACACATACTCATTCACATTCGCATGGAGATGACAGCCATGCCGGGCATACCCATGACCACGGTGCGGACGGTATGCGCCGGATGATTGCACGCTTGGCTATTGGTGCAGTCGTTGCGGCTGTTGCCTGGTGGCTGCCTGTAGAGGGCCTAGGCAAGCTGGCACTGTTTTTACTGGCATATATCATTGTCGGCGGAGATGTAGTTTTGCAGGCTGTGCGCAGTCTGGTGCGGGGAATGGCCTTTGACGAATATTTTCTGATGACGCTGGCGACGGTTGGCGCATTTGCAATTGGGCAATATCCGGAGGGCGTAGCCGTCATGTTCTTTTATCAAATCGGTGAGCTATTCCAAGGCATTGCGGTTAATCGTTCGCGCAAATCCATCAGTGACCTTATGGATATTCGACCGGACTATGCCAACCTGAAGACGGCTGATTCCGTAAGTCGGGTGTCGCCCGAGGATGTGCGTGTAGGTGATCTGATAGTAATCAAGCCGGGCGAGAAGATTCCGCTGGATGGTAAAGTTGTAGACGGAAAATCGCATGTGGATACCTCGGCGCTGACGGGTGAATCCGTGCCTCGTACTGTGGAGCCGGGAAGTAGTGTGATGAGCGGATTTATCAATACGAACGGACTTTTAACTGTAGAGGTTAGCAAGGAATTCAGCGAATCGGCAGTTTCCAAAATTTTGGAACTGGTGCAAAATGCGAGCGCCAAAAAAGCGCCGACTGAAAAGTTTATCACCAAGTTTTCCAGATACTATACTCCTGTTGTGGTTATCGTTGCGCTGCTGCTGGCAGCCGTTCCACCGCTCGTCGTACCGGGGGCACAGTTTGCAGATTGGATATATCGTGCACTTGTTTTCCTCGTCATTTCTTGCCCCTGTGCGCTGGTCGTATCCATTCCGTTGGGCTTCTTTGGCGGCATCGGGGCAGCCTCCCGTTCAGGTGTGCTGATTAAAGGCGGGAACTATCTTGAAGCACTGAATCATGTGAAATATGCTGTTTTTGATAAAACAGGTACACTCACCAAAGGGGTTTTCCGTGTAACAGGCATTTATCCTGCCGGGGAGTTTACGAAGGAAAGTCTACTGGAAACGGCTGCTTTTGCGGAGCTGCATTCCACGCATCCTATTGCGGCATCCCTGCGTGATTCCTATGGCAAGGAGCTTCAAGCCGAGCGGGTACAGCAATATAGCGAGGTTTCCGGTCATGGGATTCAAGCGCAGATAGATGGTCGCCTGGTGTTGGCCGGGAATGCGAAGCTGATGAAGCGGGAGCAAGTCGCTTTTAACGATGCACAACGTGTAGGAACGATGGATGAAGGAACGGTCGTTCATGTAGCTGTAGACGGAACGTATGCCGGATGCATCTTGATTTCGGATGAGGTCAAGGAGGACGCGGCACGAACGATTGCTTCACTGAAAAAGCTGGGTATAGTGAAAACGATCATGCTGACAGGTGACAATCGGACGGTTGCAGAGGCCGTTGGACGACAGTTGGGTCTGGATGAAGTACGTGCAGAGCTGTTACCCCAGCATAAAGCCGAAGCGATTGAACAACTGTCTGCAAGTAAAAAAGCGGGCGACAAGATTTTGTTCGTGGGCGATGGGATTAATGATACTCCGGTTCTGACGTTGGCGGATGTAGGTGTAGCGATGGGCGGTTTAGGTTCAGATGCCGCGATTGAGGCGGCGGATATCGTGATCATGAACGACGAGCCTTCGAGACTGGTTACAGCGATTCATATCGCCAAGCGTACACGTCGGATCGTATGGCAGAATATTATATTTGCGCTAGGTGTCAAAGCCGTGTTTCTCACTTTGGGGGCGTTCGGTATTGCTACCATGTGGGAAGCTGTATTTTCCGATGTGGGTGTAACACTGCTTGCTGTACTGAATGTTATGCGTGTACTGAAAGTACGTTCTTTCGAATAAAAAAATAGTTCCCTCGGGTTATCATCGGATGTATTCATCCTGTGGAATCGGGGGGCTTTTTTTCGTTCAAAGCCGTGGTTTAATCTATGCTTTCCTGTCGTTCTACAGATATGTATAAATGTGGGGTGCGCCTAATACGTTAAGGTAGGGACCTTATAGGTAAGGCTCATTTGAATTCCACTTGACGTCTGATGGGTAAGCGTTTTCTTTTCTGATGGAATACCCAAATTCGTGTGTGCCATCTTGCTGCGGGAGAAAGGATGGATTTGTAGCATGGAGGCTAAACTGATGTATGAATTCGCAGAACTATTGAGTGAAAAAAACAGTCTGGATTGCGATGACCCCGGGTCGGGGAGTGAGGCCGCTGCTACACAGAGATTGGCTATTGAGTCAGTGCTCACAGGATTCAGTGAAGTATGTGCCTCACAGGAGGAAGACCCGCTGGGCTGGCTGGTCGGATTAGCCAAACAGGGCAGGATCAGTCAAGAGGAGGCGTTGCTGGCTGCGGACTCCGGGCTAATAGAGGAAACGCTGCTGAATAAGGGCAACGATAATAGGGAGGCGATGACCACAGGCGTACATTCATACGTATCTATGCTGATGATTCCTGTCCAGGTGAATTATACAAGCAAGGAGTCAGCGATAGGGCTAAGTGTGAGCAGCCTTGATGGCTATAGTCTTCTGCACGGCCCCTTGTCGCAGTCGTCCAGCCGCGTGGCTGAATTATGCCGTGCCTATCTGGACGCGGCATAGTCCGGGCATACGATTCATGGTCCTGACGGGGAATCTGCCCCCCTCCTTATTCCAGGCTCCCGTGCATCAGACACGTACAAAGCCTTTAATCAGGCATCTGGCTTGTCTGGATTGTGTGAGCATCTGTCCCGGCGAATTATCGGGCTGCTGGAAACAGAGTATGAAGGCTTGTTCGAGTCTCTAAACGGATTGCCGCTCACCATCGCCCTGATCGAACAGAACAACGCGGTGGGCATCGGAAGCCTGCAAGATATGCAGTTGGAGGCGCTACTGCGTGCAGCGTTGCGAAATGTGCAGCAGGGGGGAGAACCGCAGCTGGAGATTGTGGTGCGCAATCCGACTAACGTGAACCAATTCCGGGCAACCCGGGACTGGATCGACGGCGTTGCGGAGCAGACCTTATGCGGCCGCCTGCGGTGCATTCCATATCGGGTAGGCGTGCTTTTGACTGTGGATGCGTCCTCCAACCTCAACGTCAGCCAAACATGGAACGGGCAGCTCAAACAGTCCTATGAGTCTGCCCGCGCCAATCTCATGCCGGAAGTGAAAGCGCAACAGATCAAGCAGTCGGCTCAAGCCGCAGATATGGCACGTTTTGCCGATGCGGTGATTTTGGAAGCTACGCGGTTTCCTTCATATGATGTGGACGCGGATCTGTCCGATCTGTCTGTCGACGGTCATGAGGGGACGAGCGATACGATAGAACGCATGACGCAGGCCATCCGGGGCGTGAAGCCCAAACTTCCCGTATGGGCTGCGTTTGACGAAGTCCATACGCTATTGGATGGAGCCGGAATATGGGCAAGCAGGCTGACTGGCATCATTTGCCCGGAAACGGGGGCTATCGCCGCGCGCCTTGCGGCTGCACGTTACGCATTGCTGCAAGACCTAGAGGGGGAATATGGTTCCAACACCTCGCATAACCAAGCACAGCATTTTCCCTTGTAGCCCGAATGTAACGCGAATTTCATTTCATAAAAGATGCTTAAGCTGTATAGAAAGGATATCTGCGCTGTTGCGCGGATATCCTTTTTTCTTGGTGATGGGAAGAAAAAATATTATGCCTATATAAAGTAATTATATTGAAGGTATATGAAAACATTGCAAATA
This sequence comes from Paenibacillus sp. NPDC055715, assembly GCF_053617595.1. NCBI lineage: Bacteria > Bacillati > Bacillota > Bacilli > Caryophanales > Paenibacillaceae > Paenibacillus > Paenibacillus sp. NPDC055715. Next base: position 5,293 of record NZ_JBSHGA010000012.1, on the reverse strand, counting down.
ATGGCATACTAATTCCAGAAGTGCTACATACCATTTGATTGTGAAGTTTCTGTCTTAAAATGATTGATATCCTACTTATTTAAAAGGGGTGGTTTATTTTGTCCAATACAACCACGATACTTGCAGAATTGATGAAATACATACATGAGAACACGCCTTTTGATTAACCATTAAATGGTAGAAAAAGAGTCGTCAACCCGGTAAAATGTTTGTACTCCTACAAACCAACCGAAAGGTGACGACTCCATGGGAAAGTCTACCATGTTCCAGAATTTCCTTCAATCTTTGATCACGGAAGAAGATGTGAAGATAGCCAGTGATAACTCAAAATATAAAGAAACTGCACGTAAATTCACCGTCCACACCTTGCTTCAGTACTGGGCCCAGGCAGCCTTTGAGCAGTGGAATGGATTTCGAGATGGCGCAGACCGCGCCTTCGTTTCCGGTTTACCCCAAGCCGATTATTCCACGTTCTCTAAAAAAGCGAAATCCGTTCCCTTTTACTTGGCAAACTACCAACCACTTGGCTCGAAAAACTCAGTATCTTTACAGAAAAGGTGAGGTTGCTTTATACAAGTTGAATTTCCAAAAACTTGTTAATCAACAGGTGTGAAATTATTTAATAATAAGTCTATTATCCTCGGTATTGCCCAAGACAATCCTACATTTGTAAAACCGGAAAATTGTCGCTACGATGCATGTTTGGTTGTTCCTGATGATTACTGTGTAAATGCTGTAGAGGCAGGGGGTTGACGGGACCACTTAGTAGGTAAAACAATAAGACATCTCGTTGGAATGGTGGAGGGAAACCTTTATGTATAAACAATTTCGAAAAAATCCTTTATGGTTTAATATACTAGCTCTTACCGCAGCAGTAATCGAATTTAGCAGCATATTTTTTGTGAGCAATGCCTATTGCCGAAGTGGTGCCCAATTCACTATGGCTATCTTTTGCTGTGCTTATGGAATTAAAGAGCGGAAGAATAACACTAGAATTTCCATTGCCTTTTTTACTCTAGCAGCTCTTTTCGTTTTTGTATCATTGCTAACTTTGGGTACCTACTAGTCGTTTCCTGTTTCTGTAATGATTTTTATGAACAGCAAATATAACGCAGATACCTATCTGCGTTATATTTGCTGTTTACTCGTTTATCGGCATCTTGATTCTTGCGGCGCTCGCTGCAATGGTCCGAATCTTAGCCAGCACGGCATCGTCGAGTTTAACATCCACGGCCGGCAGCGACTTCTGGATATGTTCAGGCTTGCGGACGCCGACGAGCGCGCTCGTTAAAGCCGGATGAGCCAGGACGTAAGCGAGGGCCAGTTGGGCGACTGTAATGCCGAGGTCCGCCGCCACTTCTTTGAGCTGTCCGACTACCGCGATATTTTGCTTGAAGCCTTCTCCGGAATGGGATGGGGACTTGGAGCGCCAATCCTGTTTGTCAAATCGGGTGTCCGCGTTGTAGTTTCCGGAGAGTAGACCCGAGGCTAGCGGGCTATAGGCAATCACGCCGATGCCCTGTTTCTGGCTGTAGGGGAGGAGTTCCTTCTCCGCATCCGCGGCCAGAATGGAGTAGGGCGGCTGTAAGGAATCTACGTGCCGGATCTTCAAGGCCTCTTCCAGCAGCGCAACTGGAAAATTGCTGACTCCGACATAGCGGATTTTACCGTCCTGCAGCAGTTTTTCAAGGGCGCGTATCGTTTCCTCTACCGACGCTTTGGCGTCCGTATCCGGCCAGTGCATTTGATACAGGTCAATATAGTCGGTGCCGAGACGGCGCAGGGAAGCCTCGACCTCGCGAAGGATCGACGCATAGGTGCCGTTGCGCGAGACATTGCCCTGTTCATCCCAAACGAGGCCGAATTTGGTGGCGATGACCGCTTTATCGCGGTCGCCTTTCAGCGCTTTGCCGATCACTTCTTCGGAGTGGCCCAAGCCGTAAACTGCAGCCGTATCGAAGAAATTAATCCCTGCATCCAGCGCCGCGCGGATGCTGTTATGCGATAGCCGATCTTCCTGATTACCCCAGGTGTAATTCCAATTTCCTCCGCCGATGGCCCAAGCGCCGAAGCCGATCACCGAAATAACGGGTCCGTTTTTTCCTAATTTCCGATATTGCATCTTACATCTCTCCTTGAGTTCTTTTGTTTCTGCACAGTATGGCGTGTGCTATGTTATGATTATGGCACGGGTGTCAAAGGGATAACGAGGAGCTTATTTATCATAGGTGTAATAACACCAGTTAGAATGGAACGGCATTTCCCAAATTAACCGGGGATTACTTTACGGTAAAGGAGTTGATTAAACCTGAGCAAGAACAGTCGTCGAGTTGAGCTAGGGGATTTTTTAAGGACGCGAAGAGAGCGGCTTGACCCGCAGGAATACGGCTTTCCCACAGGAGGAAGACGAAGAACTACTGGGTTAAGAAGAGAGGAGCTCGCGCAGGTTGCTGGCGTCGGTGTTTCTTGGTACACCTGGCTGGAACAAGGGCGCGATATTAACGTTTCGCCGCAGGTACTGGACAGCATAGCCCGGGCGCTGCAACTGGACTGGGTGGAGCGCAGACATATGTTCGATCTTGCAATAGATCCGGCCGCCCGCGAGCTTCCAAACCAGGGACCGACGTATGATCCCGTACTACAAGGCATATTGGATTCCTGGGGGTGGTGCCCTGCATACGCCGTGGACCGCAGGTGGAACTATGTGGCCTGGAACGAAGCTGCAAGCGAGGTGTTCGCCGATTATGGGAAGCTTACCGGACGGGATCGCAATTTGGTCTGGTACCTGTTCACTCATCCTTCACAGCGCCAGCTTCTCGTGCATTGGGAGAGGGAAGCGCGGAAATGTCTGGCTTTGTTTCGGGCGAGCAGTGATCAGTTTGCGGATGATCCGTGGTTCAGGGAATTCAGCCACGAATTAAGCGAAGCCAGTCCGGAATTTGGGGAATGGTGGCCGCTGCACGATATCCGGATCGCGCATACCGGCCATAAAGAGCTGAATCATCCTGTTGCAGGAAAACTGTCCCTGCGACCGACGACACTAATGCCGGCCGAGTTCCCCGAGCTGAAAATTTTATTGTATATACCACTTCCTCAGGAGAATACGGCGGAGAAGCTTCAGCGGCTCGCTCCGTCCGGACGGTGGTCAGGAGCGCTGGAGCTTCAACTTGATCCGGCAAAATCATAAATGGAGTGAAAGATAATCCGAAGGTTCCGAATTAACTTGATCTAAGTTGGTCGGGCCTTCTTTTGCTCCCGGAACCGATTAACCCGAATCACTCAAAATGAACGGATTCCCCTGCATAGAAAAAGGTCTTAGTTTGTTCAACTATACCAGCTAATAGCTTGTCAACATTTCCAGCAAAACAATTTAGAAACCTTATGGTATAGTGAAAAATAAGCATGCCCAACAACCCTCCAATTCGAGTTGTGTTGGAAGGTTATACCATTAACTTTTTGTTATGTCAGACGGAATGATTTCTTACTTTTTAAAATGGCATACAGCCAATGAACCAGCTTATTTGCACATGCCACTAGAGCAACTTTGTGAGGCTTTCCTTCGGCTCTTTTGCGGTCGTAAAAATCTTTAATCCGAGTGTTGCGAGAACGGATCAACCCACACTGCACGGCCATAACTAGGACATATCGAAGCTGCCGGGAACCGCGTTTGGTGATTCGATTTCGAGTTGCTGTGAACTTACCTGAAGCAAAAACACTGGGGTCAATGCCAGCAAACGCGACCGGTTTCTTTGGATGGTCAAATCGGTCGACTTCTCCAATTTCCGATAAAATTGTTGCAGCAATTTTATGGCCAATACCGGGAATAGACTGGATTAAACCATACTCTTCGATCTCTTTAGCCAGGGCATCTATGTTCTGTTCTAACCCAGCAAGATGCTCCTGGTACTGAAGAATAAGGGCGATCAGGTTGGACGCCTTTATATGCAGGGAAAACCTGATCCAAGACAGCTTGGAACTGCAGCTTTGTTTGCACACACATCTTTGAGAATGCCTCATATTGCCGAGTCAGATAGCGCAGATTAAGCAGCTGCACACCCCTTTTTTTGAAAGGTTCGAACTCTTCCCTATAGTAAAGATCGCCCAAAAGATAAGCATCCGCGGCATCCGTTTTAACTTTCCGAAGATTGGATTTTCTAAGCCGATTTGAAATGAGCAGATGGATAACAATGAATAAATAGTGATGCTCCTCAAAGAACTGAACGACGGGGCTTTGGTAGTGCCCGGTTGCTTCGAGAATCAACGTAGGACGATATCCAGATACATGCTCGACGTCTCGAATAGCTTGAAGCCATTTCTCAAGTCCTTCACACGTATGTTCGAAATGAAAGGTCCCTCTGTATGGTTTTCCACGATCTAAAAAGGCCTGTCCGTGGCTTTCTTCTTTAGAAATGTTTAGCCCAATAACGGGGTTCATCTGATCTCTCCTTCATGTAAATTTACCGGGGATCTAAAGTCCCAACCAGCCTCAATCATGGTCATGACAAGTAGGGGGGAACATTATAGCGCTCGGGATCAAGTCCCACGGGCAGGATAATTAAAGGAAATACCCAGAGTTTAACGAATAATAAAAATAAGTTTACAGAGGGGGAAATGGTCATGCCAGACCTAATAAAGCATGTACTCGAAGACATGAACAAGCAGCTCGATCGAATTATAAAGAGCATAAACCCGCTTGATGATGATTTGATTTGGAAGAAAATGAAGGATTCCATGAACAGCATCGGTAATCTTTGCTTACATTTAGCAGGTAACGAATATCAGAACCTCATAAGTGCAATCGGAAACAAACCATTCATTCGGGAACGTACTCGAGAATTTAATTCTGAAGGTGGCATATCGAAAGGTGAGTTGATTAGCGTTCTTATGAGGACACGATCCGAATCGGTAAGTATATTATCAGTTTTGTCTGATGAGGATTTAAAAAGAGAAGTTACAATCCGCTATGACCACGAGGATTGGAACAGAATGCTTCGGGTTAGCGCTTCAGAGGATGAAACCTATGAAGCGAGAGAAATTAGCCAGCTTCTTGTTCAGGTTGCGGCACACTACGGATATCATGCAGGGCAAATTGTGTTACTCTCCAAAATACTGAAAGATGCGAATGAACACATTACAGGCCAGTATCATTGATGATTCATTCAACTAACGGGCAGATTTGCTCAATCATCGGGCATTATCGGACTATATTTATGGGGAGCGATGGTGCGGCTAATCCGAGTCGTTATGCAAAAGAAGATAATAATTGGTTGAATCTATCGCGCTCCTCTAAAAA
>NZ_JBSHGA010000011.1:0-94597 GCF_053617595.1 Paenibacillus sp. NPDC055715 | reverse complement strand
AAGCTTCTAAAACAACCCCGCTCGACTTGCATGTATTAGGCACGCCGCCAGCGTTCGTCCTGAGCCAGGATCAAACTCTCCATTAAAGACCAACCAAAGCTGGTTTATAGAAAGAGCGATTCGCTCATTTTGAAACTGACGAGATAAAATATCTCTTTTTTACTCCAGCTCCGTTCAGCCTTGCGGCATGTCCGAAACCTTCGCAGTTCACTCACTCGTTGTTCAGTTTTCAAAGATCAAACATTTCTTTTTCGTTGACTCAGCTCATCGCCTTACCAACTCTTATATCTTATCATGTCCGAACCAACTTTGCAAGCTTTTTTTTAAAATCTTTTTTTGTAACACTCGCTCGCAATATTGTATTTCTTGGCCGGAATTAGAATATATCATACTAGATATTTAAATGCAACCTTTTTTATTAAATTGTTTATAACCTCCCGTATTACTCATTACAATTCAATTAATGAATCTACAAAGAAAGGATGGGTAAACATGATAAGAGAACACCATCTCCATAATCACCCACCCTCTAATAGAGAATAGACGGATATTACAGAACTCCATTTTGATGGTTTACATGAATCTTCAGCAAGTCACAAACCACACAAAAGAAATTTTGTTTCATATGACATTAGCTGATGATTAATTATAACGCTATAGAGGAGTATATCTTCAAATGAAGCAACGAAGGCGAACATGGACGAGAATTGTGTTTTTTGTCATCTCTTGCTTACTACTTGTCGTTATCTCTGGATTCGTGTATGAGTGGATTGCATCCAAACAAGATAAATTGCAATACCCTCCTCTGGGGAAAATGGTCGACGCCGAGGGCTATCGGCTTCATATTCAAAAACTTGGTAGTGGCTCTCCGACGATACTGCTTAAATCGGGCAGAGGGGAAAGCAGCCTGTCCTGGAGAGATATTCCCGAAAAGCTGTCATCATTCGCCACCGTTATATCCTATGACCGAGCAGGCTATGCCTGGAGCGAGGAAGCTGCTACTCCACGAACCGGGGAAAACATCGTTCGGGAGCTTCATGTCGCCTTAAAGAATGCAGATATCCAGGCTCCTTATATTCTTGTAGGCCATTCCCTCGGGGGGATGTACTCAAGGCTGTATGCACAAACGTACAGAGACGAGGTGGCTGGATTGGTCCTGGTGGATGCTAGGCCTGAGAATGACGCTCGCCGGACAAATGAAATCTATGCCAAGGAGCAACCTAAGGTCAACCCGTCCCCGCTAATACCAATTCTCCTGAAAAAGTCGGGGGCTTTCCGTCTGTTCCCCAATTTTATGCTAATGGGTCGTGTCGAGTATCAAGATAGAAAATCTTTTGTGAGTATTGTCGCTTCTCCCAAATACTTTCGATCAGTTGCTGATGAGGGTGACCTGGCGAACACTACCGAAGATGCCATACGTGGGCAGCATCTAGGAAACCTCCCTGTACATGTGATTGCCCGGGGCATCCAACAAAATCTGACTCAGTTCGGTATTAGTAAAAACGGAAATGACCAGATCGAACGAAGCTGGCAGATCGGTCAGCGGGAGATGCTCAATATCTCTACAAACAGCAAATTTGTTGTTGCGAAGAAGAGCGAGCATATGATTATCCATAATCAACCAGAGCTTGTCATTCAGGTAATCCGTGAGCTCATCTCCAATATCAGTCCCCCTCAACCAACCGTTTCTAAAACAAACACAGATGATTAGGGGCTTTATATGTTGATGGTTGCATAAAACTCAAAAAGACGCCCGGGTTCCTTTATATAGAAGGAACGCGAGCGTCTTTGCTGTCCAACACTTATTCTCGTTGATTGATCTTAGGACAAAATGGACTTATTTTCAGGTGATGCTTCTGCGACCTTGCGAAGAATCTGTCTTAGTACTTTAGCATTTTCGCCAACATAACCGGAATCAAGCAGCACATCGTGCGTACCGATGACTCCGTACTCCTCGTATTGACCAAGCGTCGTCTGTTGCCATAGCAGTTTATCTGATGATGTCACCGGACCGATGCTATCGTCTTCTGCAATCAAGGCATGGATATTCGCTCGAACTTCACCCGCGTTAATAAGCTCATTTCGGTAGATGGAGTAGATCAACATTTTGTCTTTGACTCGCTCCCTGTCAGATGGTTCGGCCAAGAATGCTTTGTACTGATCCCCAATGCTGTCCAGTACCGCCTCGACGATCTCTTCAAGCTGCTCCGGCGTCGATTCATCCTTGGACATCTTTCTCATAGCATCCACCATAATGATGTCGCTGACATGGTGGCCTCGGCTTTCCATGGCTTGGGCCACCTCGAAGGCTAGATTTCCTCCAAGTGAGTATCCTAGGAAGACATATGGTCCCTCAGCCTGAATACCCACGATGGCATCCCTGTATCGATCCAGCATGTCCTGACCCTGGAAACGATCGCCGATGAATTCCAGCCCGTATACCTTGCAATGTTCTTCCAACTCCTTAGCCATCTCATAGTACCCCAGAGAGTAGCCGACCCGAGGAGGGAAGCAAAACACTTTGAGTGTTCCTTTCCCTGGGAAGTGGATAATTTCCATTTCTTCTTCGTCAGGAGCATTTTTTGCTCGCAACTTGGAAATTTCATGTGCCATTTCTTCCACAGTCGGGAGATTGAACACGAGCTGCAACGGGAGCTGGACACCCATGCCGGACGAGATCTTCTGGATCAATCCCAATACTTTCAGGGAATGGCCCCCAAGTTCGAAGAAATGATCTTTGACTCCGATTTCCTGCACGCCGAGTACCTCGGACCAAATCTGCGCCAGTTCTACTTCTGTCTGCGTACGCGGCGGAATATACTCCGCTGTGCTCCGCAGGAGTGCTTCTGGTGCCGGCAACGCTTTGCGATCCAATTTGCCATTCGGATTCAGCGGCATATGTGCCAACTGTACGAAAGCAGACGGAATCATGTAGCTCGGCAGTTCGCTGGACAGTGCCTCGCGTAACACACCCGCTGCAAGCCCCTCCTCACCCACAAAGTATGCGCAAAGCTGAGTACTTCCAGTTGCATCAGCCAGTGCAAGAACGACTGCTTCCTGCACAGATGGCACTTTAAGGATTTGTGCTTCCACTTCTCCCAGTTCAATGCGGTAACCCCGGATTTTTACCTGGTGATCGATCCGCCCCAAATACTCAATATTCCCGTCTGGCAGCCATCGGGCCAAATCGCCCGTCCGGTAAATCCGTGCTCCCGGTTTGTACGGGTGAGGAATGAACTTCTCTGCCGTCAGGTCCGGCTGGTTGAAGTACCCCCGCGCTACCCCTTCGCCTGCAATGCAGAGTTCTCCCGGTACACCCACAGGTGATACCTGAGCAGCACTGTCCATCATCCATACTTGGACGTTAGCGTACGGTTTACCGATAGGCACATGCGTTAGAGCAGCAGTCTCAAGGCTCGTTGTATATCGGGTCGCATATACGGCCGCTTCGGTAGGACCATAGATGTTCTCCAGCACTGCGTATGGAGATACTTTATAGTACTCTTCCACAAGTTTGGCAGGCAGCGTCTCGCCGCAGGCAAACAGGTATTTCAAAGTAAGGAATCCTTGGCTGCCGCTTTCTTTCAAATATTGAACAAGAACACTGAGCATCGACGGCACCAGATTGAGATGCGTGATACGACTCGTATCCACGGCCTCCAGCAGTGCCACCAGATCTTTGTCCACGCCCTGCGGCAGGATCACGAGGGTTCCCTGCCCAAAGAACCAGCAGAACAGCTCCGGCACGGAGAAGTCAAAGGTGAATGTCGTTTTAAGCAGGAATCGGTCGCCTGCCAACATCGGATATTCAGCTTCCAACTGGCTCAGCGTATGGACGGCAGAGCGATGCTCAATCATTACGCCTTTCGGCTTGCCCGTTGAACCTGACGTGTAAATGATATACGCCAGATGCTCCGGCCCGGCGAGCGGCTCCAGATTCGAGTCATCCGCATGATACGCCTGCGGGTCATCAAGTGCCAGGAGCGTGCCAGCAAACGGAAAACGATCTTTGAGATGATTTTTCGTCAGCAGAAGCTTCGCACCCGAATCCTCCAGCATGTGGCGAATACGATCTTCCGGGAATTCCGGATCAATCGGTACATAGGCCCCACCCGCTTTTAGAATGGCATGGATGCCGATGATCATCTCAAGCGAACGTTCAACCATGATGCCGACTGGCTCGTCCGGTCTGACCCCTTGGGCACGCAACGTACGTGCGAGGCGGTTCGCCTGCTGATGAAGTTCTCCGTAGGTAAGCTTCGTTTCGCCATAGATAAGTGCTGTACGATCCGGTGTGAGCGCCGCTTTTTCCTCAAATATGCCGTGAAGGGTCTTCTCACGCGGATAAGGAGCTGCTGTATCGCACCACACCTCTATAATCTGCGATTTCTCTTCCGGCGTGATCAGCTCCAGCTCATCAATGCGGATGGCAGGATGAACAGATACATTTTCCAGAATTTTCATTAAGTGCCCTTGAATCCGTTCCACACTCTCCTGATCATAGACACGGGCATTGTAACGGTACAAGAACTCCAGATTACGGCCCGGCAGCACAATGAGGTTAAAATCATAATTGGTCTGTTCAAACATCTGAACATCCGTAATTTTGTATTCAGCCTCTTCACTGGCAATTTTCTCTTCCAGATGCTCCTCTACCGGGTAATTCTCGAATACCATAATATGGGAAATTAAATCTTGCTTCTGTTCGCTCTGTGCTTGAATCTCATAGAGCGGATAGGAATCGTAAGCATGTCCTGCCAAATATAATTCCTGCTGTCTTTTCATCACATGGGAGAACGTATCGCTTCCCTCGGCCTGTACCCGAACCGGAACCGTATTAATGAAGAGACCGATCATGCTTTCGATACCCGGAATCTCGGCAGGTCTTCCCGATACCACACTTCCGAAGACGACATCCTGATTTCTATTGTAGCGCTGCAACACGATTCCCCAAGCCGCTTGCATCAGCGTGTTCATCGTTACCTGGTTCTGCTTGGCCACTTGTTCCAGCCGCTCGGTCAGTTCAGCATCCAACGTGAAAACAAGCTTTTCCGACACGTAGGCCTCTGCCTTTGTCGATGGCTGTGTTATCGCCTGCGGCAGCTTCGTCTGCTGCTCGTAGCCTTCCAGATATCCTCTCCAGTATGAGGATGCTTCTTCCTCACCTTGTTGCTCCAGCCATTGAATATACTGGCTGTACGATACAGCAGCAGGAAGTTCAGGCTCCCTCTGCTCGCGCAGAACCCCGTACGTTTCAAACACTTCCTGAAGCACAAGAGGCATACACCAGCCATCCAAAATGATGTGATGTGAGCTCCACAGCAGATGGTAAGCCTCTTTTGCCGTCCGTAGAAGGGTCACTCGCAGCAATGCTCCTTCGGCAAGATCAAAGCCTCTTGCTTTGTCCTGAGCAGTATAAGCTGCAAGACGTGCTTCAATTTCACCGGATTCCAGCTCGTGCAGGTCCTCGTATACGAAGTCGCACGCTCTTTCTTTGAACACAATCTGTATAGGGAAATCGCCCCATCCGGCATAGAAATTCGTTCTCAATATGGCATGCCGTTTCATCAGATGCTTTAAGCTGCGTTTGAAATCCTCAGGATAGAATGCTCCGTGAATTTCAAATTTGGCCTGCTCAAAGTAGACTTCCGAATGAGGCTCCAGCAAGTTGTGGAACAACATTCCCTTTTGCATCGGTGTCAGTTTATACATATTTTCAATGCTGCCGATATGCCGTGTCTGCTCTTCCAGCTCCTCGATTCTTTCCAGGCTGATATCTTTGAGGAGTACATCGCTTGGTGTAAGTTCCGTTCTTTCCTTGCGTACACAATGTCCAATGACTTCGCTAAGACGGTCCTTCAGGATGCCGATAAACTTCGCTACCGACTCCGTGTGGAACTGCTGACGGTTATAGCTGACCGAAAGTTGAAGTCGTCCTTCGACAATCAGTCCATTTATGTTCAATGCCTGATGCTGTACCATCTGCTCACTGACCTCAGATCCTATTGAGTAAGGCGATACCTCCATCATTCCCCCTGCAAGATCCTGGTCGAACTGTCCCAGGTAGTTGAAGATAATCTCCGGTTCAGCCGAGAAGGAGGAGACATCGGATACGTCGCTCAAATATTTCAAAATACCATATCCGACACCTTTGTTAGGAATACGACGCAAACCTTCCTTGACGCGCTTGATTCTGGCGCCGATCTCCAGTTCCTCTCCCATCTCAAGGGCGACAGGGTATTGACTTGTAAACCAGCCTATAGTACGAGTGATATCCAGTTCAGGTACAACAGGCTCCCTTCCATGTCCTTCCAGAAGGATGCCTATACGTTCGATCCCCGTCCACTCGTGAACAGCCATGCCGAGTGCCGTCAGGAGCAGATCGTTAACTTCCGTGTTGTAAGTGCGGTTCGCCTCTTTCAGGAACTGCTCTGTCTCTTCTGGTGACCATCTCACCGTAACAGTCTCGCTGTCTTTGATGAGAAGATCGCCGTCTACCTTGTCTTTTGGAAGAGGGACAAAGCCATCTCCTTCTACCTCTGCCCAATAGCTGCGTTCTTGTTCAGCCTCCGGACTGTTCGCATATTGTGTGATTCCCTGGGCCCATGCACGGTACGAATCCGTCTTCTGCGGAAGCTTGACAGCTTCTCCGCGTGCTGCCTGCTCGTAGCCTTCCTGCAGGTCCTCAAAGAGGATGCGCCAGGATACGCCATCAACGGCCAAATGATGAATCACGATTAACAGATGTTCCCCGTCCGCACAGCGGAACAGGCCAAGTCTTAAGAGAGGCCCATCACCCAGAGAGATGCTGCGCTGAATGGCTTCCGCACCGGCTTCTATTGCCGAAGCCGGGTCTGTTTCATCCCGCAGATCGTGGATCTGGAGGCTATAAAGCTCACCCTCACCTAAGCTGCGGTTCCAGGCTTCAAATCCCCGCTCTCCTTGGCGGAACACCAGTCGCAGTGCATCATGATGTTCTGCAATTTTCCGAACAACCTTGGCGAGCGCATCGGTATTGAAGCCTTCCCGTCTGTACAACATGACCGACTGATTAAAGTGATGCAGATCCGTCGACTGCTCGTCGAAAAATCTGCGCTGGGCAGGTCCCGGTCTTACCGCTCCGTGTACCTCGCCTTGGTCCGCAACTCGGCTGACTGCGCTAACGCGCTGGACCAGCTCAGCAATGGTTGGATAGCCAAACAGATCCTTCATCTCAAGTTTATAGCCTACGTGGAGAAGCCTTGATGATACTTGAATGGATTTGATCGAGTCGCCTCCAAGCTCAAAGAAATTGTCATGGATGCCGACAAGCGGAACACCTAGCACACCCTGCCAGATCGAAGCCAACATGTTCTCCACATCCGTCCGCGGAGCAGTAAAGGCTGCGCCCGCTTTCACACCCGAGCTTGGTTCAGGCAGCGCCTTACGGTCCAGCTTGCCATTCGGTGTCAAAGGCATCACGTCCAGTTGGACGAAGTAGGACGGGATCATATACGCAGGCAGTCCAGAAAGTTCGTTCCGCAGCTCGCTGACAGACATTTCCCGATCAGCTACGAAGTAGGCACACAGCGATTTCTGTCCATGGGCATCTGTCCACGCAACAACGAGAGCTTCCTCGATAAGTAGAATATCCAGCAACTTGGCCTCAATCTCACCCAGCTCAATACGGTAGCCCCGTATTTTAACTTGATGGTCAATACGTCCAATGTACTCAATGTCTCCATTAGGAAGACGACGGGCCAAATCCCCGGTTCGATACATATTTCCTTCCGAGGCGAACGGGTCTCTAATGAATTTTTCTGCGGTAAGCTCAGGACGGTTCAGGTATCCACGGGCTACCCCTTCCCCGGCGATGTACATTTCACCTTCCACGCCCAGTGGCACGAGACGAAGCTGATCATCCAGAATGTGGATGTATATATTGTCTGCTGGCAATCCAATAGGTACGGATTCACGTGTATCCTTCACAGGATCGTAAAGGTGAATCATGCAGCCAACGACCGTTTCGGTTGGACCGTATTCATTGTAGATTTTGATGTTGCCGCCAAAGAGATCTGTGATGGTTTGTGACAAATGTGTGGTCAAATTCTCTCCACCCACAATGAGCTGCTGAATGCGACTTTCCGCCGGGATGGTCATATCTTTAATAAGGCTGAGATGAGTCGGCGTCAGCTTGAGAATGTCCACTGCATTTTCGCGCAAAATATGCTGAACAACCTCCGCTTTATCAATACCATCATAAATCCGTACTAATCCTCCGTTAATTAATGGAGTAAAAATCGACGTCAGCGTCAGGTCAAACGAAATGGATGAGTAAAGCGGGAAATCCGTTGGTTGCCCCGCACAGTAGACCTCATTGGCCCACCAGATGTAGTTCACGATCCCTTTATGGTTAATCATGGTTCCCTTCGGATTTCCTGTCGTACCCGATGTATAGATTAAATACACCAGATCGTTTCCTCTCACAGGCAGATTGGGATTATCCGTCGCGGTTCCGTAGATGTGCGGGGAATCGAGTTCCAGAACAGTCCCTTCAAAGGAAGCCAACTGCGTCAGGTGGCTCTGTGTGAGCAGAATTTCAGCGCCACAATCTTTCAGAATATACTGAATCCGCTCCTGCGGATATTCAGGATCAATAGGTACATAGGCTCCGCCCGCTTTGAGCACACCCATGATGGCGACAAGCAGCTCCACAGACCGATCCGCCAGCAGACCCACCACTTGTTCACCCCGAAGTCTCTGGGCGATCAAGGTGGAGGCCAATCTGTTCGCCTGCTCGTTCAGCTCCCGATACGTGATCTGGATGTCGCCGTTTACAGCCGCAATCTTATGCGGCGTACGGACAACCTGCTCTTCAAACAAGGTATGCAGACCCTGATCACTTGGATAGGTTTGGGCCTTGCCGCCCCAGTCAAGCAGTTTCGTGCGTTCCTCAGGCGTTACAATCTCCAGTTCCTGTATCGTCGCTTGCGGACGAGTAGCTACCTGATCGAGCATTTGCAACAAATGATCTCCGATCCGCGCAATACTTTCTTGCTCATAGACCAAAGCGTTGTAACGAATGCAGACCTTGATATCCTCGCCTGGAATCACAACCAGGTTAAAGTCATAGTTCGTTTGTTCAAACATGGTGAAGTTCGCGACTTCGAGATTGTCTTCATTTTGATTACCCGATTGCTCCACCTGTTCGTCGAGCGGATAATTTTCAAAGATCATAATATGAGAAATCAGGTCCTGCTTTTGGGTTGTTTTCCCCTGAATCTCATACAGTGGGTAGGTATCGTAAGCACGTCCTGCCAGTGATTGTGCCTGTGTGCGTTTCATGATCTCGACAAAGGCTTCGTCTTTGGAGGACTGCACACGGATAGGTACTGTATTAATGAACAGACCCACCATATTTTCGATACCTGCAATCTCAGCCGGTCTACCTGATACAACACCGCCGAAAACCACATCCGAGCTGGCATTGTAACGTTGAAGAATCAGTCCCCAGGCTGTCTGCATGAGTGTGTTGACGGTCACGTGATTTCGCTTCGCGACAACATCCATTTTACGGGTCAAGGATGCACCCAGATGGAGAACATGCTCATTCAGAACATAGCCCTCTTCTTTACCTTGAGATTTCGTTTTGCCTTCCGGCAATACGGTATTCCCGTCATAGTCTTCGAGGTATTGGCTCCAATACGTTGAAGCTTCTTCATCATCCTGTGCATCAAGCCACTCAATATAACGACTATAGGGCTGAGCTGGCGGCAGCACAGGCTGCATTTGCTGGCGCAGGGCAGAATAATAATCGAACAGCTCCTGGGTAATGATCGGGATGCACCAGCCATCCATAACAATATGATGGAAGCTCCATAATACCAGGGAACTCTGCTCCGTTTGCAGGACGGTTACTCGCATCAGCGGGTCCTCCGACAAACTGAAACCTTTAGCCATATCCTCAGCAGTGTAAGCCTTGATCTGAGCTTCTTGCTCCTGCAACGTAGCGGAACGCAGATCTACGTAGCGCAGAGGGATTGACCGTTGCTTAAAGACAACTTGCAGCGGTACATCAGCGATATTGTTGTAAAAGCCGGTACGGAGTATGGCATGTCTTTGCGCCAAAGCCTGGAAGCTCTCGAAGAAGGTATCTACATCGAAGCTGCCTCGCAGCTCGAATGTAGCCTGCTCGAAGTATGAAGAGGAGTCTGGCTCTAGCAGGCTGTGAAATAGCATCCCCTTCTGCATTGGCGTCAGCTTGTACACATCTTCAATCTCTCCAAGGTGGGCCGTCTGCGCCGTAAGTCGATCAAGCTGCTCCAGTGTTAATCCCTGGAACAGAACATCACTTGGCGTAAGCTGTGAGCACTCCTGAGCCACACAATGCTGGATGACCTCGCTAAGGCTTGACTGTAATAATTCAGCAAAATGATTCACCGTCTCCTTGCGATACTGCCTGCTGCTGTACGTAATCGTCAGGGATAGCTGGCCTTCGGCAATCATGCCATTCACATCCAGAGCATACTGCTGTGGTGTGTGGTCGCTGAGCGCCTTACCGACTGAATGTGTGGATAGGCTAAGGGCATTACCCTCCAAATCCTGATCAAACTGTCCAAGATAGTTGAAGGAAATCTCCGGGGCTACTCCGAACCCGACACTTTTTTTCGGTGCCATATACTTCAGAAGACCGTAGCCGATTCCTTTCTGTGGAACCTCGCGCAAATTCTCCTTGATACGCTTGATTCGTGCAGATACTTCCTGTCCGTCTTGAAGGTTCAGCAGAACCGGGTACTGGGTTGTGAACCAGCCCACGGTACGGGTAATATCCAGTTCTGGTATGATCATTTCCCGTCCATGCCCTTCAAGATTGACCAACATTTGCTCCATGCCTGTCCAACGCTGAATGGCTGCCCCGAGAGCAGTCAAGAGCAAATCATTCGTCTCCGTATGATAAGCCCGGTTTGCTTGTCGCAGCAGCAGGTCTGTTTCTTCAGCAGACCACGTTACTGTAACCGACTCGGTATCCCGAATGGTGCCCGGCTCCTGATCCTCATCCTTCGGCAGTGGAGCCAAAATCGTCCCCTCGATCTGCTTCCAGTATGCATGCTCTTTGTGCAGGGCAGGACCTGCTGCATACTTCGCCGCTTGCTCAGACCATAAAAGATACGAATCGGTCTTTTGAGGAAGAACGATTCCTTGTCCATTCAACGCCTGCTCGTATCCCGCTGCGATGTCCTCAAACAGGATGCGCCAGGATACGCCGTCAACTAAGAGATGATGGATGACAATTAACAAATGATCGCCATCTTCACAATGGAACAAACATAGCTTGAACAGTGGGCCGCCTTCCAAGTGGAAGCTTGCCTGAATGTCATCTGCTTTGGCTTGAACGGCAGCTGCCTGGTCTTCTGCCTGCCGCACATCGGCGATGTTCAATGTGTAGAGCTCGCCTTCGTCAGTTCCCCGATTCCAGGCTACATATCCAGCTTCTGTAGGCCGGAAGACCATACGCAGCGCGTCATGGTGGGTGGCGATTTGGGTCATGGTCAACCGGAGTGCAGCCTCATCAAAGCCGTCTTTCCGATAGAGCATGACGGCATGATTGTAATGATGCGGCTCCGCTGTATGGCGTTCAAAGAACCAACGCTGAATTGGCATTAACTCCGCTGCACCTTTGATTTCGCCCTGTTCTGCTATGCGTCCGGCTGCCTGAAGATGCGGGCTTAGCTCGGCAATTGTCGGATATTTGAAGAGATCCTTCATCTCTAACTTATATCCGACCTGGAATAATCTGGAGGACACTTGGATCGCCTTGATGGAGTCACCGCCCAGATCGAAGAAATGATCATGAATTCCGACCTGCTGCGCTCCCAATACACCTTGCCATACGGACGCCAGAGCTTCCTCAGCCGTCGTCCTTGGCGGTTCATAAACCGCTCCAGTCTGCACATTGGCCTCTGGAGCCGGAAGCGCCTTGCGATCCAGCTTGCCATTTGGCGTCAATGGCATCTGTTCCAATTGCATGAAGTAAGACGGAATCATATAAGCTGGCAGTTCAGCAGCCAAGGCTTTTCTCAATTCGCCCACCGTCAGCATCTGATCGGCAGTGAAATAGGCGACAAGCACCTTTTGTCCACTTCCATCCTCCCGGGCGAGCACAACGGCCTCCCTTACAGACGGAGCATGGAGCAGCTTCGCTTCCACTTCGCCCAGCTCGATACGATAACCCCGGATTTTAACCTGATGGTCAATCCGTCCCATATACTCCATGCTGCCATCCAGCAGCCAACGTGCCAGGTCACCTGAGCGGTACATACGCTCGCCCACTGCAAACGGATGAGCGACAAACTTCTCTTCCGTCAATTCCGGTCGGTTCAGGTAGCCGCGCGCCAGGCCTACACCCGCCACGTAGAGTTCACCCGGAATGCCAATCGGCTGTGGACGGCGCTGTTCATCCAGAATGTACGCACGTAGCGTCGGAATCGTGGTGCCGATATTGCTGCGGCCCTGTTCAATTTCCAACTCTGTAATTTCCTTGTATGTTACATGTACGGTCGTTTCGGTAATGCCGTACATGTTGATGAGCTGCACTTGCGGGTACTTCGTTCTCCAGTCCTTGAGCAAGGCCGGGCTTAACGACTCTCCACCGAAAATAATCATGCGGAGGCTCAGCTCTACTGCGTGATGACCAAGCTCTTCCTGTAGTAACTGATAGAAGTATGTCGGCGTTTGGTTCAAAACGGTGACCTTCTGGTCTTTAAGCAACTGCAAGAAACGATCCGGACTCTTCGCCGTAAGCGATGGAACGATAACCAAACGTCCTCCGTTCAGCAATGCCCCGTACATTTCCCATACGGAGAAGTCAAAGCAGAACGAATGGAACAGTGTCCATGTATCCTGAGGACCAAAGTCAAACCTATTTTTATCATTAAAGAGCAAGCGAACTACATTTTTGTGTTCGATCAGCGTTCCCTTTGGCTTGCCTGTCGTACCCGATGTGTAGATGACGTAGGCAAGATGCCCCGGTCCGGCTGCAGGCTTCAGGTTGGAGACATCTTCCTTGTAAGAAGCTGTCTCGTCCAGATTTACGATGTCCCCGGAAAAGAAGACATGTTTCTCCAGATGCGCTTGTGTCAGCAATAGTTTGGCCCCCGAATCCTCAAGCATAAAGCGAATTCGGTCCTCCGGATATTCAGGGTCCACAGGGACATAAGCCCCGCCCGCCTTCAAAATGGCCAAAATCCCGACTACCATTTCAAGGGAACGATCCGCCATGATTCCAGCCAAACTGTCTGGTTGCAGGCCACGATCCCGGAGCGTTCTGGCAAGTCCATTTGCCCGCTCGTTCAGCTCGCTGTAGGACAGGGTTGCCTCTTCACATACGACTGCCACTGCATTCGGAGTACGGGCAGCCTGTTCCTCGAACAGCACATGAATCGTCTTGTCACGAGGATAATCTGCTCTAGCTTCGGCCGGCTCCTGCATCAGCTTTAATTTTTCCTGCGGTGTCACGATATCAAGGGAAGACAACGGCAGTGCCGGATTGGAGATGGCTTCCCGAATAAGCTGTACAAAGTGACCTGCCATTCGTTCAGCAGTCTCTCGCTTGTAGATCGCAGTCGCGTACTCAAGCGTACAGTTCAATGCCCTATCCGCTTCACTCACCGTCAGCGTGAGGTCGAACTTGGCAGCCGGATGTACATTATCGTAAGGAGTGAAACGCAATCCCTCTATTTCTTGTTCCCCCTGCTCGATATTTTGCAGGACAAACATGGTATCAAATAGCGGGTTACGGCTCAGGTCACGCTGAAGCTCCAGATTTTCTACCAGCTCCTCGAACGGGTAATCCTGGTTTTCATAGGCCCGCAGCGCTGTTTCCTTCACTTCCTGCAAATAAGCCTCGAAAGGCTTCTCTCCTTCCGGATAAGTACGCAGCGCCAGTGTGCCGACGAACATACCGATGAGACCTTCGAGTGTCGCATGGGATCTTCCTGCCACAGGTGAACCGACAATGACATCTTCCTGACCTGTGTACTTGTGCAAGAGCGCTGTATAGGCTGCTAGCAGCACCATGAACAGAGTGGAACCCGTTCGGGTAGCCAGCTTCTGGAGTGAAGCACTCAGAGAAGAATCAATCTGGAAGTCGATTCGATCGCCCGCAAAGCTTCGCACCGCAGGACGAACTTCATCTCCCGGCAAATCCAGCACTGGCAAGCTTCCGCGGAATGCATCCAGCCAGTAAGCTTCCTGGGCTTTGAGACGTTCGCTTCCAAGTTGCTCTTGCTGCCATACGGCATAGTCTGTGTACTGGATCTGTAGCGCAGGTAATACGTCCTCCTCTTGATAAAAGCGGAGAAACTCTTCTATGAGAATATTCATAGAAACACCATCTGAGACAATATGATGCATATCAAACAACAGTAAATGGCGCTCATGCGCAATCCGGATGAGGCCGACCCGCAGCAATGGAGCCTCGCCAAGATCAAATGAACGGACAAATTGCTGAAGGGAAGCTTCTGCCTCCTTCTCGCTCAACTCCGCATATTCCACAGTAAACGATACATCAGGCAGGATCTGCTGTACGGGTTCACCGTTCACAGTCACAAAACGGGTACGCAGCGAAGCATGGCGATGAATCAGACGACGGAATGCCTGCTCCAGCCGTTCCCGATCCAAGGCTCCCTCAACCGTAAGGATACCCGGCATATTGTAGCTCAGCTCTCCACCTTCCAGCTGACTTAGAATAAACAGTCGTTTTTGGGCCGAGGACAATGGGTAGTGCTCACGCAGTCCCGCTGTAGGGATTTCTTCAAAATCCAGCGGTATATAGCTCTCAATTGCATGAGCTAACCCTTCAATTGTTGGTGACTGGAACACTTCTCTCAGACTAATCTCGCGGTTCATTTCCTTGCGAATTCGTGAGACTAGCAGGGCTGCACGTAGGGAGTGACCTCCAAAGTCAAAGAAATTATCCTTCACTCCCGCACTCTCTACACCCAACACTTCTTGCCAAATTTCGGCCAATTGAATTTCTACAGGTGTATTTGGAGCCTCAGATGAAGCAGTTGCCCATCCACGCTCGCCCTGCAGCGCTTTTCGATCGATTTTTCCGTTCGACGTCAGAGGCATGTCCTCCAGTTGTATGAAGCGGGAAGGGATCATACATCCAGGTAACATCTCCGACAGAACAGCCCGAAGCTCGGATACCTCAAGTTTCTGAGCCGCTACGAAATAAGCGACTAGATCTTTGTAGCCTTCATCGCCTTCTACAGCCATGGCTACGACTTCATGAACGGACGGCACTCTGAGCATTTGTGCTTCTACCTCGCCCAGCTCGATACGGTAGCCGCGAATTTTGACTTGGTGATCTATTCGACCTAAGTACTCGATGGTTCCATTCGGTAACCAGCGAACCAGGTCACCCGTCCGATACATACGCTCTCCTGGAGCAAACGGATTATCCACGAACTTCTCATCCATTAACTCAGGCCGGTTATGATACCCCCGTGCTAACCCGATACTCGAAATGCATAGCTCTCCAGATACGCCGACAGGCAACAATCTGAAATGGTCATCCAAGATGTACACACTATGGTTAGCAATAGGTCGTCCAATAGATACAACATCCGTTGCTTCCTCACTGTCCGGAACGGACCAGGTTGTGGTGCATACGGAGTCCTCCGTTGGGCCATAGCCATTGAAGTATTGTACATGCTTCCTCCACTTTTCGATCAACTCGACCGATGCGGCCGATCCGGCGGTTAGCAGGCACCGCAGTGTTGGCAGACGCTCCGGATCAAGATGGATAGCGTAAGCGGGTGGCAAAGTCGCTATCGTAATTCCCTTGTCGTTTATGAACTGCTCAAACAAGGCATAATCCAAAATATCTTGTGTAGAAGGGATGCACAGAGCAGCACCTTGGCTTAGTGCCGTTAAAATTTCCGAAACCGATGCATCAAATGACAAACTTGCAAACTGAACGATTCGGTCCTGCGGTGTAACTTCGAAGAGTGTCTCGTATACGTCCGAAAGATTTTGCAGTCCCCGATGCTCGACTAATACGCCCTTAGGCTGACCCGTCGTACCTGAAGTGTAGATCACGTAAGCCAGATCATCCGGGCCAGCAGTATCCTCCAAATTCGAGGTGTCATCATCATAGGTCGATGGTTCATCCAGCAGCAAAACATTTTCCGTCCATCCGAGATGCTCCAAGAGACGGGCCTGTGTAAGGATCAGCTTCGCCCCGGAATCTTCAAGCATGTAACTTATTCGTTCTTTCGGATACTCTGGATCGATTGGGACATAAGCCCCCCCAGCTTTCATAATGCCGTAGATTCCAACGATCATCTCAGGTGACCGTTCAGCAATCAGTCCCACCAGATCTCCCGTCTTGATTCCCTGAGTACGCAGCTTTCTTGCCAGTCCGTTGGCTTTTGCATTGAGCTCGGCATAGGTCAGCATCTCATCCTCGAATAGAATGGCCGTCGTGTCTGGCGTTCGTCCCACCTGTTCCTCCAACAGCCCATGGAACGTGCTACAGTGCTCGTAACTGACTTTCGTGTTTCCCCATACCTTCAGAATCTGCTCTCTCTCCTGCGGCGTGACCAATTCCAGAGCATCCACGGAAATGGCAGGGTTCTCTACAATTTGTTCCATGAGGTGAACCAGATGTCCCTTGATTTGCTCAATCGTCACTTGATCATAAACAAGTGCATTGTATTGGAACAGTAACCTCATCTCTTCGCCAGGGAGGATAATTAAATTAAAATCGTAATTCGTTTGCTCCAGAAGCTCAGCGTCCTCAATCTCAAAGTCAGCCTCGCCACCACCCAGACGCTCTACCTCCTCCTCCACAGGATAGTTCTCAAACACCATAATATGTGAGATTAAATCCTGTTTCTGATCGGTCTGAGCCTGAATCTCAAACAGCGGGTAGGTGTCGTACATATGAGAAGTCATAAATTGTTCCTGCTGCTGCTTCATCAGAACTGAGAAGGGGAGATTTTCCTCCGTCTTCACACGTACTGGAATCGTATTGATGAACAAACCGATCATTCGATCAATGCCTGGAATTTCTGCCGGTCTGCCGGATACTACACTTCCGTATACGACATCCCGGCTACCGTTATAGCGTTGAAGCGCAATGCCCCAGATAGACTGCAGCAATATATTTACCGTGACATGAGCGTCTCTGGCCACCTTTTCAAGGCGCTCAGTCAATTCCCTGCTGAGGGGATAATTCAGCTTTTCTGCTACATATCCTTCTCCCTTACTTGCTCCCCCGACTTGAGGTAAAAGCGTCTGCTGCTCGTAACCGGCCAGATAGCGGCTCCAATAGTTGGCCGCAGCTGCTTCATCCTGCTTTTCCAGCCATTCGATATATCGACTGTACGGCTGAACCTCTGCCAGCTGCGGCTCTCTTCCTTCCAGGAGGGCAAAATAGTGTTCAAATACCTCCTGCGTAATTAACGGAACACACCATCCATCCATGACGATGTGGTGGAAGCTCCACAAGAGACGGAAGTTCTCTTCATCTGTTTGTAAAATCGATACACGGAGAAGCTCGTCTTCAGCCAGGTTGAAGCCCTGTGCTTTGTCCTTAGCACCAAATGTCTTCAGGTAAGCTTCGCGCTGCGATGCATTCATCTCCCGCAGGTCTTCGTACACCAATTTAGCGCCTCTATGCCGAAATACAACCTGCAAAGGCTCGCTGCCCCATCCGCTGTAAAAGTTCGTGCGCAGGATGGCATGACGCTCCACCACTGCATCCAGACTGTGTCCGAAGGCGGTCGGATCAAAGCTACCCTTAAAGTCAAAGGCAGCCTGCTCAAAATAAGCACCAGTATGCGGCTCAAACATATCATGGAACAGCATGCCCTTCTGCATCGGCGTCAGACTGTATACATTCTCAATATCGCCTATGTGGCTGGTTTGCCTAGAAAGCTCTTCCAGATCGGAAATACTCAGACCCTTCGCAAGCACGTCACTTGGTGTCAAAGCGGTTCTTTCCTGGGTTACACAATGATGGAGAAGCTCCCGCAAGCTTTCTTCAATATATCCAGTGAGTTGCTCCATCGTAGATGACTTATACTGTTTTCCGTTATAAGTGATCGTCAGAGAAAGGGCTCCGTCCGTCACCATGCCATTGATATCTAGCGTATAGGCTAGTTCCTCCGACAAACTTTGGGCATTTCCGGTCGAATAAGGCGAAATCTGCAACGAGCTTCCTTGCAAATCCTGATCAAATTGCCCCAGATAGTTAAAAGAAATCTCAGGCTGCAAACTGAAGCTGTCTGCGTCCACCTGACTCGCCATCGTTTTGAGTAACCCGTATCCGATACCTTTGTTCGGAATTCGGCGCAGCCCTTCTTTCACAGACTTGATCAAGGATGCCACTTCCGGGTCATCCCCCAAGTCTAAAATCACCGGATATTGACTTGTAAACCAGCCGACGGTACGGGTGATGTCGATATTCGGTATAATCGGTTCACGACCGTGTCCTTCCAGATTCACAGCAATCTTTCCGATGCCAGACCACTTGGATACCGCCATGCCCAGAGCGGTCAATAGCAGATCATTCGTCTCCGTTTGGTAAGCACGATGGGCTTTTCTCAACAGTTGATCGGTTTCTTCTACAGTCCATTGTGCTGTTACCACTTCGCTATCCCGCAAAAGAAGGTTTTCCACAGCTTCATCCTTCGGCAACTGTTCAAGTTGCTGGCCTTCCAGGTCGCTCCAATACGCCCGATGAATTTCGATTGCCGGGCTTTCCGAATAACGAGAAAGGGCATCACCCCAGTTACGGAAGGAATCCGTCTTCTGCGGGAATGTCAGCACTTGTCCTTGAGTGACCTGTTCATAGCCCGCTGCGATATCTTCAAACAAAATCCGCCAGGATACCCCGTCCACCACCAAATGGTGGATCACGATCAGGAGATGGTCTCCATCCTGACAATGGAAAAGCCCTAGCTTCAGCAGAGGACCTTCTGCCAGATTTATGCTGCGCTGAATGTCGTCCGACAGCGTTGTAATGGCTGCGACCGGATTGGATTCATTCCGTAAATCAGCGGTAAGCAAGCTATAAAGCTCTCCTTCTTCAAGACCGCGATTCCAAGCCTCGTAACCATGTTCCGTCTGACGAAACACCAAGCGAAGGGCATCATGATGCTGGGCGAGTTTTGTCAGCACACGGTGCAATGCCTTTTCCTCAAATCCCTGTTCACGGTACAGCATGACCGCTTGATTGAAGTGATGGGGCTCTGTCTGCTTCCGTCCAAAGAACCACTGTTGGACTGGAGTCAAGCAAGTCGCTCCACGCACAGCTCCCTGTTCGGCCATGCGCACAGCGGTTTGTATTTCCGCGCCTAGCTCCGCAATGGTTGGGGATTTGAACAGCTCCTTCATCTCTAAGCGATAACCAGCCTGTAGTAGCCGTGACGAAACCTGAATGGCCTTAATGGAGTCTCCTCCCAGTTCAAAGAAATTGTCATGGATACCCACCTGTTCTGCACCCAATACCCCTTGCCAAACAGACGCCAAGGCTTCTTCCGCCGGTGTACGGGGAGCCGTATACTTCCGTCCCGTATGCGCGCCCACTTGAGGAGCTGGCAGAGACCTGCGGTCCACTTTTCCGTTAGAGGTTAATGGCATACGATCCAGCTGCACAAAATAGGAGGGAATCATGTAGCCCGGAAGTACCTGTGATAGGGCAAGACGCACTTCTCCTGCCGTGAGCATAGAATCCGCCACATAATAAGCGCAAAGCTGCTTCTCTCCAAGCTCATCCGCGCGAACAACCACTACGGCGTCGATGACCGTCTCCACCTTGGCCAACTGAGCCTCGATTTCGGGGAGCTCAATGCGGTAGCCACGTATTTTGACCTGTTCATCAATCCTTCCTTTAAATTCCAGATTTCCATCTGGAAGCCAGCGTACCCGATCGCCAGTACGGTAGCAGGGTTCTCCGTCCTTCACGGGACTAGAGACAAATTTCTCTGCCGTGAGATCGGGACGATTGAGATATCCGCGCGCCACACCTTCACCGCCGACAATCAGTTCGCCCCAAGCCCCAATGGGTTGTAATTGAAGCGATCCATTGACCACATAAGCGGTCGAGTTACTAATCGGGCGGCCAATCGGCACCACCCCTTCAAAACGACCCGGAATCTTGTAAGTGGTGGAGAATGTAGTATTCTCTGTCGGACCATAGCCATTGATAGGGACAAGATCAGGATTGGCCTCGATCACACGGTTCATATGAGATATGGACAGTACGTCACCGCCGACCAACAATGTTTTTAGCCCACTAAACAGGTACTCATCTTGCAGTGAAAGCTGATTAAAAAGCGGTGAAGTGAGCCACAACGTCGTAATCCTGTACTTGGCGATGGCAGCTTTGAGTCTATCAGCAATCAGGATGTCGTCGTTCTCTACGAAATAGAGCTGTCCGCCGTTAAGCAACGCCCCCCATATCTCGAAAGTAGAAGCATCGAAGGCCACAGCTCCTGTCTGCAAAATTCGTGTGGATTCATTCAA
The DNA here is from genome assembly GCF_053617595.1 of Paenibacillus sp. NPDC055715. Taxonomy (NCBI): domain Bacteria; kingdom Bacillati; phylum Bacillota; class Bacilli; order Caryophanales; family Paenibacillaceae; genus Paenibacillus; species Paenibacillus sp. NPDC055715. The sequence continues at coordinate 74,080 of NZ_JBSHGA010000011.1, read as the reverse complement.
CTCCACATAGTTAGTGTCTTTGACCAGACGGACCACGTTCCGGTGTTCAACCATAACACCCTTCGGTCTACCCGTCGTACCCGATGTATAGATGACATAAGCGAGTCCCTGCGATCCATGGACAGTCTCCTCCGGCTGGGCAGGTTCGGCTGCATAAGCCTCTTCACTGCTGAGGTCGACAATCGGTAAACCGTAGTCAACACTTACAAACTCACTCTTTTGCACCAGTAGTAGCTTGGCGCCGGAATCATTGAGCATATAACGAACCCGGTCTTCCGGGTATTCGGGATCAATAGGCACATAGGCTCCACCCGCCTGTAGTATCGCGAGCATACCAATGACCATCTCGATACTTCGTTCGCCCATCACGGCCACAGGCTGCTCCCTCAACGTTCCCAAGCGACGCAATGTTTGGGCCAGTCGCCCCGCCTTCTCTTCCAATTCGAGGTAGGTTAGCTGGACGTTGCCGAATACAAGCGCCGTCTGCCCCGGTGTACGCTTTACTTGCTCGGCGAACAGCTCATGAATAGTCTTCTCACTTGGATAAGGAGTCGATGTCGCGTTGAATTCTTCAATGATCTGCACCTTCTCCTCCGGTGTGATCATCTCAATCTCCGCCAGTTTCAACTGGGGATTGGCAGCGACCGCATGCAGAACCCGGAGCAAATGCATAGCAAGTCGCTCTACACTCTCTCGCTGATATAAAGTCGTACTATACTCCAAACCAAAAGCTAGTTCTGCTCCCTGTTCCTCCACATTAAGTGACAGGTCAAATTTTGCTGTGACTGTCTCCAGCAGGTAAGGAGTAAAGCGCAACTCACCCATTTCCTGTGATTCCTGCTCCGTATTTTGCAATACCAATAGGGTGTCAAAGAGTGGATTGCGGCTGACATCACGTCCTACGTCCAGCTTCTCGACCAGTTTTTCGAAAGGATAATCCTGATGCTCGAACGCCTTGAGCGCCGTTTCCTTGACTTCCAGAAGATAATCTTGAAATGTCTTATCTCCCGCAGGGTAGCTACGCAAGGCAAGTGTATTGACAAACATTCCAATGATACCCTCAAGCTCAGCATGTGGTCTTCCGGCCACTGGAGAACCTACGATGATGTCCTCCTGCCCTGTATATTTGTGCAGCAACACCGAATAAGCCGCCAGCAACACCATATACAGCGTAGTACCTGTACGGGATGCAAGCTCTTGTATTGCCTTATTACCGGACTCATCCAATGTAAAATCAATTCGGCTACCCTCGAAGCTCCGAACAGAAGGTCTTTGAAAATCCGTAGGCAAATCAAGTACCGGAAGCTCTCCTTCAAAAGCCTGCAGCCAATGCGCTTCATGCTCTTGCCATTGGCTCTCTGACTGCCCTCGTTGCCACACGGCATAATCCTTGTACTGGATGTGCAGCTCTGGTAGCTGTTCCTCTTGATACAATTGAGTGAGTTCCCCCACCAATATTTGGATGGAAATTCCATCTGAAATAATGTGATGCATATCAAACAGCAACAGATGACGTTCCTCTTGCAGCTTCACCAAGCCAACACGCAGTAATGGGGCCTGGCTGAGTTCAAAGGCACGGATAAAGCTGCGTATGAGATCAGCCGTCTCCTCTACCGAAGCTTCTGTGCAGTCCAACGCAAACGGCACTTCCTTATGCACGCGCTGAACAAGCTCTCCATCCTTCATATAGAAGCCCGTTCTCAGCGATTCGTGACGCTGGATCAGTACCTGGAACGCAGACTCCAGCCGTACCCGATCCAGCGGCCCATCCACTGTGAATGCCCCAGGCATATTGTAGCTGAGCTCTCCCCCGTCCATTTGTCTCAACACATATAACCGCTTCTGCGCTGAGGACACCGGATAAGCTTCGCTTTCCTCCGCCTGTGGGATAGATTCGTACACTATCGGAATGTGTTTTTTGACTAGTTGCGCCAAAGACTCGACCGTAGGCGATTGAAATACTTCGCGCAGCGAAATGCTACATCCCAACTCTTTGTGAATCCGCGAAACGAGCAATGTTGCCCGCAAAGAGTGACCACCAATTTCAAAGAAATTATCTCTGACACCGACGCGGGCAACTCCCAGGATATCCTGCCAGATGAGCACCATCTGCGCTTCCGCAGCAGTTCTCGGAGCCAAATAAGCCTCGCTGGATTGTACACTGCCTTCAGGAGCTGGCAGCGCGCGACGATCCAGCTTGCCATTTGGCGTAAGCGGCATTTGCTCTAGCCGGACAAAATAAGAGGGGACCATGTAAGCTGGTAGTTCTGCCGCCAGCTGAGACCTCAATTCCCCCGGCGAAAGGTCGCTGGAGGCTGCATAGTAGGCGCAAAGCAATGTTTGGCCCTGTTCATCGTCCCGTGCGAGGACAATCGTTTCCCGTACGTTTGGATCCTTGAGAATTTGGGCTTCCACCTCGCCAAGCTCAATTCGGTAGCCGCGAATTTTGACCTGATGGTCGATCCGGCCCAAATATTCGATATTACCATCAGGCAACCAGCGAGCCAGGTCTCCAGTACGGTACATGCGCTCTCCCGTCCGAAACGGATGCTCTACGAATTTTTCAGCCGTCAACTCTGGACGATTCAAATACCCTCGGGCTAGACCGTCGCCCGCGATGTATAGCTCGCCCGGAACCCCGACAGGCTGCAGGCGTTTGTGCTCATCAAAAATGTAAGCGCTAAGTGTCGGAATCGTTCTACCAATATTGCTTTTCCCCGCTTCAATCTCATGTTCCGTGATTTCCTTGTAGGTGACATGGACCGTTGTTTCCGTAATTCCGTACATATTAATCAGTTGCACATCAGGATACTTGACCCGCCAGTTTCTCAGAAGAGACGGGCTTAAGGCCTCTCCACCAAAAATGATTTTTCTAAGGCTAAGCTCTGTCGAAGAGTGCGCCAATTCCTCCTGTAGCACCTGATAAAAATACGTCGGCGTCTGGTTCAAAATGGTGACTTGGTTGTCTTTCAACAACTCCAGGAAAGCTGCTGGACTCTTGGCTGTAAGAGCCGGGACAATCACCAATTTCCCTCCGTAGAGAAGGGCTCCATACATCTCCCAAACGGAGAAATCGAAGCAGAACGAATGGAATAGCGTCCACGTATCCTGAGCGCTGAAATCAAATACATTTTTATCGTTAAAGAGCAGTCGAACTACATTTTTATGCTCGATCAGCGTTCCCTTTGGTTTGCCAGTTGTACCCGACGTATAGATAACATAGGCCAGATTGCTCGCCCCCGAAATGCTCTCCAGATTCGAAGTGTCTCCTCTATACGATGCAGCTTCGTCCAGACTCACAAGCTTTCCATCAAATGTGGTGCACTCCCATAGATGGCTTTGATTGAGCAACAGACGGACTCCTGAATCCCCTAGCATGTAACGAATACGTTCTTCGGGATAATCGGGATCAATGGGCACATAGGCTCCTCCCGCCTTCAAAACCGCCAGCATGCCGACGACCATCTCCAGGGAACGATCAGCCATAATCCCCACGAGTACATCTGCACCAACGCCTTCGGTGCGCAAATATCTCGCAAGCTGGTTAGCCTGCTCATTTAGAGCTAGGTATGTAATGCTCTGCTCGCCCATCTGAACGGCTACGTGATCTGGCGTGCGCTCAGCTTGTTCTTCGAATAAGCCATGGATTGTCTTCTCACGCGGATAATCGGCTGCAACGCCTTCCGAAAGAGCCAAAATAGATTGCTCTTCTGCTTCACCCAATAACTTTACCTCTGCGATGGAAAGCTGCGGTGCATGAATGATCTGCTCGGCGATCGTAAGCAACTGGGAAACCATGTTCTTTACTTCACTGCGTTCAAACAGCTTCGTCCGATAATCGACATCCAGTACCAGCTCGCCTTCATCCAGGAGCTCCACGATATGAAGCACGAAATCGTTCACTTCGTCGTTGCAGAAATCATAATCCATCAAAATGCACACGTCATCCAAATCAACCCAATTGATAAGGCGGTATTCCATGGAAACGCCAAAAAGCCGCTGAATATCCTTGTTACCATGCATTTCTCTAAGATCCTGAATTAACTGATTATATGGATACTTCTGATGCCGCAGGACCGACATCTGATCCCTGGCTACATCCTGCAGGAAGCTCAACACATCCATATCCTTTTCGACGTATGTTCTGGCTGCAGCCGTGCTGACGAACATACCTATCTTTTGCTTCTCTTTTTTGTTTCCCCGGTTAGCGAACGAAGTACCAATTACCACATCCGGCTGATTCGTCACTTTGTGTATGTAGATATACATCGCACCCATGAAGAATTGGAACAGAGAAATCCTGTTCTGTTGGCAAAATGCCTGTAGCTCGTGATATAGCACCTCTGGCACGGTAAAATGCTCCCGAACGGCGTGGGTACTCAGAGATAACGGATTATATGACTTCCAACCCGTAAGTTCAGGCAAATTCGAAAATTTATCCAGCCAGTATGCCTTATCCTTTTGGTATCTGTCAGAAAGCTCATATGCGTTCTCTTCTGCAATATATTGAATATAAGAGCAATCGTCGTTCAGCTTCGGTTCATTTCCTTGAATTAAATCCATGTAAAACGCTGTTAGCTGATTGCCATAGACCACCATTGAAATCCCGTCAGAAATAATATGGTGCATCTTAGTGTTAATCCAATACTCGTCCTCGCTAATCTTCACAATTAAAAACCGGAAGAGTTCAGAATCCAGCAGTGGCAAGGGTTTTCTTTTGTGTTGCTCAAGTAAGGCCTCCACCTCAGAGATACTTTCATAGTGGGTAAGATCCAGGTACTCCAACTGTCTCTCTTCATAAGGAACGACATACTGTTGAGGCACTCCATCCACTGAGGTAATACGAATGCGGAACGCATCATACTGTTTGATAATCAAATTAATGGACTGCATGAAGGCAGCGATATTTATATGACCCTTCATCTTAGCTGTACCGGAAAGCTGTGACACTGACGTATCTGGGTAGAGTAATTCGGTATACCATATACGCTTCTGCGCATTTGTTAAATCATATAACTGCATGTCTTTCATCTCATTCACTCCTATTCCGTGATGTGAATATCCTCCCGCTGCACCTGGCAGTCAGGAGGACAAAAGGACAGTTTAACGTGCGCTTCCACCCCGTCATTGATCAAGTGAAACAATTTCTTCCGCCTCAGCCACCAATCGATCGCCTACGGAAGCCCGACCACTTCCGAGTACATAACCCCGCCGACGCTTGATCACTTCAAAATAAAGATCAATTCGGTCCCCAGGCTTCGCTAAGCTATGGAATCGAATTCCATTGAGGTTGGTCAAGTATGCAATACCTTTTTTATCAACATTAGTGAATGCCGCCAATTGTGCGAGCGACTCCACGATCAACATAGGAGGCATGTATGGATTAGCCTCTGTAATAAACCATTCACTCCAGGTAACAAGCTTGTACCCCTTCGCCCATTGCGACGTTTCGTACCCAGTCACGCCATCCAGCAGAAGAAACGGATACCTGTGCGGAAGCACATCCGGGATATGGATTAGCTCTTCGCTCACAGGCTATACCCCCTCCCACTTGCGAACAGCAAGACAGACATTGTGCCCCCCGAAACCAAAGGAATTACTAATCGCCGCACGGACCTCGCGTTCCTGATATACGTGCGGTACAAAATTCAGTTCAGGGGCTTCAGGGTTATCGCAATTGAGTGTCGGTGGTACTTTGCTGTGGATCATGCTCTGTACAGTTGCAATTAACTCGACTGCCCCTGCGCCGCCCATTAAATGGCCTGTCATGGATTTAATAGACGATATCGCCAAATGGGGAGCATGCTCCCCGAATACCTTCTGAATGGCATTAATCTCCATACGGTCGTTGAACGGCGTACTTGTACCATGGGCATTGACATAGTCGATTTCCTGCGGTGTCAAGCCACCATCCTGCAGTGCGATGCCGATCGCTTCTGCCGGACCGGAGCCCGAGGGATCTGGAGCCGTGATATGATACGCATCGGTTGTGCATCCGTAACCCGCAACTTCGGCCAAAATGGTGGCCCCGCGGTTCAAGGCATGCTCCAGCTCCTCCAGCACCAAGACCCCTGCTCCTCCACCGATGACGAATCCATCGCGATCCACGTCAAACGGGCGACTGGCCTTCTGCGGCTCTTCATTGCGCCTGGAAAGAGCATGAATATTCGCAAAAGATGCCAAATCAAGCTGACTAAAATTGGCTTCTGCTCCTCCAGCGACCACGACATCAGCCGTGCCGTACTGGATCGTACGTAATGCTTCACCGATGGCATTACTACCAGTAGCACAAGCCGTAACCACGGCAAATGAAGGTCCCTTGGCTCCGATAGCAATGGATATTTCACCAGGCGCTGAATTAATCATCATTGAGGAAACAAAATAAGGAGAAACCCTTTTGGGACCAAGCTTTGTTAATTTCCCATAGTTCTCCTCTATGACGTCGAGGCCGCCTGCTCCAGAGCCGACAATAACCCCCACGCGGCTTGCATTCCGCTCGTCAATTACTAATTTCGATTGCTCGACTGCCTGACGGGCAGCCGCCAAGGCAAATTGGGTGAACTGTGCTACTTTATTAGCTTCCTTCTTGCTCATATATTGCAACGGATCAAAGCCCGTAACATGTGCGCCAATTTTTGTCGGAATGTCCGCTGTATCAAAAGCAGTGACAGGTCCGATTCCGCTCTTTCCTTCCAACAGTGAATTCCAGAAATCTGAAAGATTAAGCCCGACCGGCGTTACGACTCCCTGTCCTGTCACTACAACACGTCTTCTCACTGTACCCACGTCCTTCGCTGAAATTAATTCTTGGAAGCCTGTTGCTCGTAGAGAGGAAAGTCGCCATACACATGACTGATTTTCTCATGCACATCAGCAAGATCAGCATATACCTCGACGACCACAAGCTTGTTCTCCTGATACTTTTGCCAAGCAAGCTGAAGCTGTTCCCGGGCCTCCCCCTTGCTCCGGATCGCAAGACTTTCCACAAACTCATACTGTGGAATTTGGATTCCTGTTTTAGCCGCCTCGGAAACAAATGGGAGGGCCTGCCCTGAAAGGTGCTTATAATTCATCTGGTTTTGCAACCAACCGTAGCCACCATTATTGAGTACGACATAGATTAGCGGTATTTGGTACTCCACAGCCGTCATAAAATCCGAACAGAAAAGATTGAACGCACCGTCCCCTACCAGTGCCACTACTGGACGTTCTGTTGCCACGCTTGCTCCCAAAGCAGCAGCCGCACCGAATCCAAGGCTCGTTTGGTCACTGGGAACAATCGAAAGAGAACCTTGCATGAAACAGAAATATGGATAAAAGTAAGACCACATATCCTGTAATCCATTTTCCTGAACAAGCACCATTTTTTCTGGGAATTCTGTCTGAATGATCTCTAGCAGCTCTGGAACGTGAATTCCAGGGGCCTTTTTCAGCTCCTCCATATAAATGGCTCTATTAGAAAATGCCTTCTGCTTACACCTTCTGATCGTTTCAAGCCACACTCCATCAGGTTTATGTCCGTACCGTTGAACCCACTGCTCTAATGCTGCATATCCATCTCCAAGCAATTTGACGCCCCGGTATTCGTGTGCAAAATCCTCCAGCTCAACATTGACTTGAATTAAAGGGGTATCCTGTAGAAAAATATCCCACTCAAACGTTGCCGTTTCTTCCAATCGACTGCCCAGCGCAATCACCACATCAGATTCCTTCCAGATTTGTCTCAGACTGAGATCCGTATAGAGCCCGGCAACACCACAGAAGAGTTCATCTTCTTCATCAACTGCACTCCGTCCCGAGGCGGTTGCGAACAAGGCTGCTCCTCGCAGATTAGCGAATATCTCAATTACATCACTTGTAACTGACTTCATCCCGCCTCCGACCAGAATGATAGGCCTGCGAGCAGTCTTGATAATTTCCCAAGCCGCATCCAGCTCCCGAAGGGACGGAGAGCAAGAAAGCTTTTCCGGTGGGGTAAACTGAAGCCCTGTCGATACAGGCTGGTCCATCAGGTTTTCGGGTAGTTCAATATAGACCGGACCTGGGGCTCCATTGATGGCCAAAAAAGCCGCTCGCTCCAGCGCCCATACAAGTCGATCCACATGCTCGACACGGTAAGCCCATTTTACGAGCGGCTTCACGAGTGAGATTTGATCTGCCTCCTGAAAGGAACGGGTACCCAGCTTGTCTCCTCCAGTGCCAAGCGCCAAAAGTAAAAGCGGAGCACCAAGGTTCTTCGCTTCCAGCAGCCCCGTGAGTGTATTACTGAGCGCAGGGCCTTTACCCACAACACATACGGACATCTGGTTGGTTGTGAGTGCATAGCCTGCTGCCATGAACACAGCATTACGCTGATCTTTGCACAGAATAAAATCCATACCCGACGAGGGGAGTGACGATACGATTTTGAGATCATCACTTGGTAATCCAAAGAGATGCCGAACCCCAGCCGATTTTAAGTAGCCCATGATGGCATCCCAGGGGAATAAGCTCGCAGTCATACCAAACTCCTCTTTTCCGACAAATATTCTGCGACAATTTCTGAAATCAAAATTGGCTTCGAAACAAGCTTAAAATCGTAGAAAATATAGTTCGACATCGTGCCATAGCCACCAAAGGGCTTATTGCCCTGATCCACATCCTCAAGCGTCTCATTAATAGTCAGCGTGTGCTTCTTTCGCAGGACGTCCGCCAGGTGATTAGATCCGTATAAGCTGCAGCCCATCGCACGTTCACTGAAATAACTGGAGGAAATACGCTTGATCAGTTGCTCGTCGTCTCGGTAGCTAACCACGTTGAAGACTGGTGAAAAATACTCAATAATCTCCAAATCCTGATCTAGTTCGCTATATACAATCGTCGGCTCCATCTTTTTCGTACGGAAATCAATGCCACCGCCATAAATAATAAACTTATCATTTGTATTAAAATATTCAGAAACCGAATACAGCGTGTCTTTATAGAAAATAGGGGAATAGCTCGCGTTCGGATCATTATTGGCTCCAAACACCAGTTGGTCAAGCCGCTCAATTAGCAAGTTTTTAAAATTCTCCGTCACATCTTGATGTGCCAGAATGATGTCGGGTCCCAGGCAGTCCTGTCCAGAGTTGAACAATCTCATTCGGATCACATCGGTAACCGCTAGTTCCAGATCGGCATCGGGTCCGATGATGAAAGGATTTATCCCTTGTCCGTAGAAAATGTAAAGTTGCTCTTTTCGGATTTGTTTTTTGATCTTCTCCGCATTCGTATAACTCCCAGTGAACACCACAATATCAGCTGGCATAACTGAATTTTCCAAGAACACCTTCTGGCTAACTTTACGAATACAGATAGGTAATCCATGTACAGCCTGGAGCTTTTCATGCAGCATATTAACGTACTCGTTTACGTGAGAAGAAGGGCGAAAGTCTATATTTTCAACGTACAGGGATGGAAGTAAAAGGTATAATGCATAGGAGTACAAAATGACGTTGGAAGGCATGAATACAGCCATAGATCGTTGCCAGCTTGGCTGATAGGTTTGCACTTCTTGCAAAGCACCTTGGAGTGTGAGGATCGTGGAATCAATTTCTGCATCGGCGGCCCGATAGGATGAAAATTGTGTGAGAATATCCATCACTTCCTGCCGATACTCCGTCAAATAATTAAGGCATTTTAGAATTGCCTCATGCCTTTCCAAAAAAAGCGTATTTTTTGCCAGTTCCGGATTCATACTCATGATGCATCCTCCCTTTCCTTTATGAAGTTTTTGGTAAATATCTTGTTACACTTTGCGAGAAGCAACTTTCTCCAGGGCAATGCGCTCCATCTCCAGTCGATCTACTTTTCCATTGCGATTTAAAGGAAAATGGGCGAGCGGAAGCAAAAGATCGGGAAACATGTATGAAGGAAGTACCCGATTCATCTCTTTGCGGAGTACAGACAAGGCCTGCGAGAATTCGCTTTCGATGAATGCAACAAGTAATGTTCCTTTAGCCTCGTCCCCCAAGGTGATCACGCATGATCGGTAACCTATCGAACCCATCCGATCCTCGATATAGACCGGAGAGACCATATAGCCCATCCGGTTGACCGTCTTACCGCTGCGGCCAATGACATACAGCATTTCCTCATCCAGATAGCCCAGATCCCCTGTCTTGAACCAGCCATCCTGTAGAACGGATTGCGTCAGGTCTGGACGATTCAGGTAACCTTTCATGCATCCGGCACTCCGTATCCACACTTCGCCTACGATACCGTCAGCCTGTTGATTTTCATCAGCATCTAGTATTTTCAGGTCCACACCAGGTAACGGTTTGCCACAACCTTTCGGACACTCCAGCGTCCCCAGCGTAACGTTGCCCAGTTCAGAAAGGCCGTAACCATTCAGCAGGGGCTGTCCAAATATGTTGTTAAATTTTTCTTCGAGGTCTTGGGTAAGTGGGGAACCGCCTACGCACCACATGCGCACCGGAGATTCCTTGACCATTTCCAGTTGTTCGGGTTTTCGGCTTAACATACGCAACAAGGTGTAAAAAACAGAGGGGTTGGCGTCTACGACCGTCGCCCGGTCTTTCGTAATACTTGCAATGACGCTCCAGAGGTTTTTAGGATTGCAGATAAGTAGAGAACATGAGGTTAACCACCATGAGAAGATGAGTGAAATACCATAGAAGTGAGAAAACGGTACAACGGGGAGCATATGGTCAGACGGTAAGTAATTCATGGCGTGTATAGAGTGCCTGATATTCTCCATGAAAGCTGAACCAGCTTTCACGATTCCCTTGGGTTTTCCCGTCGTACCAGAAGAATACAGAATGAGGGCATCGGGCCTCTCGCACCACTTGTTAAAGTCAAGGGCTTCAATCTCTGGTTCTCCCACCCAATGCGGATGTGCTGCTTCTTCTTGAATTAGATCTTGGATCAGAATAACGAGCGCATGAGGAAGTTCTAAATCGCAATCCGTAAGGATGCAGCAGGCACCCGCTTCATCATAGATTTGGGCCACCTCATCGAGCACAGTCTGCTCGTCCACTACGGTCACCGAAACAGCAATATTGCACAGGGAGAACAGAGACACAACAAACCAGTAGGAATTGGCCGCTTTCAGAATCACTCTGCCGTCTTCAGGAACTCCTCTGAGGGCCAGCATTCGGGAGAAGATCGTAACGTCCCGTTCCAAACGCTTCCTTGTCATCATCCCTTCGGGTGAGATAATACGGCAGTCCGTATGCGTAACAAGCACAGCGTTCCCTCCTTACATCCCGGTAATATGGTATCCTGCATCAACATGGATAACTTCGCCTGTAATGCCTCTCGATAAATGGGAAAATAGGAATAACGCCGTATCTCCAACTTCGGACGTATCGACCGTCTTGCGTAGGGGCGTAGTTTCTTCAATATGCTTTAGCATCGTGCTGAAATCCTTAATACCATAGGCGGCCAAAGTCCGTATGGGACCCGCCGAAATCGCATTTACACGAATTCCATAAGTACCCAGATCGTTCGACAGATAGCGCATGCTGGCTTCCAGTGAAGCCTTCGCCACACCCATAATGTTGTAATTCTTGATCGCTCGTTCTGCGCCAATATACGTCATGGTGACGATACTCCCCCCCTCCGTCATCAGCGGGTAAATTCGTTGGGAAACAGCAGCGAGAGAGTAGGCACTGATTTCTTGAGCAATGGCGAATCCCTCGCGAGAAGTGTCGACGAACAAGCCATTCAAATCCTCAGCCTTAGCATAGGCAACACTGTGAAAATAACCATGCAAGACGCCTACCTGCTCCTTTAGAAAATCCGCCAGTGCATCCAATTCCTCATCGCTTTGTACATTACAAGGAATTACAATTGCCCCCGGAATAGCTTCAACGAGCTTTAGCACCCGCTCTGCAACCCTCTCATTTTCGTAAGTGAAAATGAGCTTTGCTCCTTCAGCAGCTAAAGATTGGGCTGTCCCCCAGGCAATACTCCTGTTGTTAGCCACACCCATAATCAAAATGTTCTTACCACTCAGCAGTGCTGCCACAGAAACCACCTCTCTTATTTTACATTTTTCAATGTAAAACGACTTAATTTCGTATGTCTATATAATGTATAAATAATCTTTTCTGGAATATTATCATGTTAGTTGCCAAAGTTAAACAATCGACGTTTTAGGCAATTGCAAGAATTAACTTTCTACGCCTTATGTTTCCTTGGAGACAAGGTATAGCTAAAGGAGACAATAAAGTCGATTGCCAGAACGAGTGCCCATGTTGTCATAATGCCCTCCAAAGAAACCGTACGCTGTGGATCATCTACATACACAATGATGGCGAGCAGCAGAGCGTTGCCGATGGCCCAGCCCAACAGGTGAAGCAACCACCCCGTCCGTTCCTCTTTTGCATGAGCAGCACCATACTTGCGTTCGGGCTTCGGCCCCTTACCAAACCAATGAGAGAATTGCGTATCTGCCCATTTAATTAACCTATGACCAAATGCTACTGTAATACCAAAATAGCAGGCTGCCAGGCCAGTAGCGGTCGTAATCTCCATGCCGCTGCTCACCGTGATGAACACCGCAAGCAGTAACAGGATATCAATAATAGGAGTAAATAGTAAAAGAAGACCGCCTAATTTCTTTAAGCCAAACATATACCTTGCGATCAACCCTGCAACAACAAAAACCCAGAATAAAACTTCAGCACTAATAATAAATAAATACATAATGGATGATTCCTTTCGAATTAGAAATTGGTATTTCCCTCAGCTATCCCACTTTCATGCCCACTATCATACAATATTATACATAATATTCCTAGTGTATTGTCTATAATCACATAAAAGGAAACAAATATACTTTTTTATACAAAAAATAGTATCTGTCAAGTCCATTGCCTCTCATTCTCAAATTGGGTATTTTTCATGATATGCTGTGCAAATTAGATGATGATGTGAAATGAAAAAAAAAGGATGCACCCGTGTCAATCAGCACGGGTGCATCCTTTTCTTCAGATAAGCTATCCAATTACAATATGCCCTTCGGGACGACGGTACAACGTCTTGGTGGACCGTGGACGAATGGCATACGCAATCGTAAGCGGCCCAATTCTACCAATGAACATGGTCACACAAATGATCAGCTTACCCGCGTCAGACAGTCCTGGGGTTACACCTGTCGACAGCCCCACCGTCCCGATCGCGGAGGCGGCCTCAAACGCAAGTGAGAGAAAAGGCGCATCCTCTGTCATTAAAAGCAGCATGACCACAATGGAGAAGATAAATAGGGACAATACAATAATGGTCAGCGCACGCATCATGATATCTCTGGGAACCCGGTGGCGAAAGAACACCATTTCCTTCTGTCCCCGCATGACGACAATTAGGGCGCCAACCATCAGCAGGAACGTAGTCGTTTTGATTCCTCCCCCGGTGGAGCCTGGAGAAGCGCCGATAATCATCAGCAGCATGATAAAAAACTGGCTGGCCTGCCTTAACCCGCTGATATCTACTGTGCTGGTACCGGATGATCGTGTGGATACGGACTGAAAGACAGAGGCGTATACCTTGCCTTCCCAGTTCAGTGAGCCCAAGGTACGCGCATTGGTAAACTCAAAAATAAATAGGACCAGCGCACCAAGCACAATAAGCGCCCCTGACACACTGAGTACCATTTTCGAGTGAAGAGTCAGTCTTCGAGTGCGGCGAAAATCGAATAGATCGCTTAGTACAAGAAAACCCAACCCCCCCGAAATGACAAGCACGGATGCAATCATATTGAACACAAAGTCTCCGGCATATTGCTGGAAGCTGCTTCCGAACAGATCAAATCCTCCATTGTTAAACAAGGAGACCGAATGGAATATTCCATAATATATCGCTTGTCCGACAGGCATCTCCCTCATCCATCGCAAAGCTAAAACGACGGCAGCAATCGCCTCAATGGTAAAGGAGAAGATCAGCACCTTGCGGATAATACGTACGATTCCTTCCATGCTGTCGGCACTGATAGCTTCTTTGAGCAGCAGTCGGTCCTTCAGCGACAAGCGGCGCCCCAACAGCAACGCAAACAATGTCGCCAAGGTCATAAAACCAAGCCCGCCCAGTTGCATCAGCACCATAATGACGGTCTCTCCAAACATCGTATAGGTTGAATCAACGTCAACCACCACTAATCCTGTGACACAGGCAGCGGAGACGGACGTAAAGAGCGAATCAATCCAATGTGGAGCATGCCCGCTATGATTGGATATAGGAAGCATCAGCAGTAAAGTGCCTAATGCAATAATCAGCAGATATCCGATGACCAATATAAAAGGCGGGGATGCAAACCGGGTTAGCTTGACGCTGCGTTTCATTAGAAGTCTTCTCTCCATCCGTTCTTATGGAAAAGAGGAACAAGACACGGGAAGCCCGGCTGATCCTCTTTATTCATAAGTTATGTTATTCTACCGTACGGTTACGCATATGCGGGAAAAGCAGCACATCGCGAATGGAAGGAGCATCCGTCAGCAACATGACCAAACGGTCGATGCCGATGCCCAGTCCGCCTGTTGGCGGCATGCCGTATTCCAAAGCACGGATAAAATCATCATCCATTTCATGGGCCTCGTCATTGCCGTGCTCACGTTCCAGCAATTGTGCTTCAAAACGTTGACGTTGGTCAATCGGATCATTCAGCTCAGTGAATGCGTTGGCATGCTCACGAGCTACAACAAACAACTCAAAGCGATCCGTAAAGCGTGGATCTTGCTCGTTTCTCTTCGCCAGTGGCGAGATTTCAACTGGATGCCCCGTAATAAAGGTCGGTTGAATGAGTGTTTCCTCTACAAACTGTTCGAAGAAGGCATTCAGGATATGTCCAAAGGTCATATGCGGCTCTACCGGCACTTTATGCTCTTTTGCAAGGCGATGAGCTTCTTCATTGCTCAATTGTGCGCCAAAATCTACGCCTGTTACTTCTTTAACAGCATCGACCATAGATACTCTGCGCCATTGCGGCGTCAGATCCACTTCCTGGCCCTGATAATGGATGCGCTGTGTACCAAGCACTTCTTGCGCAATGTGAGCCACCATGTTTTCCGTCAATTGCATGATGTCCTGGTAGTCAGCATAGGCTTCATACAGCTCAATCATCGTGAACTCAGGGTTATGGCGAGTGGAAATACCTTCGTTACGGTAAACGCGACCGATCTCATATACTTTCTCCAATCCGCCGACAATCAGTCGTTTCAGATGAAGTTCAATGGCTATACGCATATATAGCTGCATGTCCAATGCATTATGATGTGTAATAAACGGCTTGGCCGCCGCCCCGCCTGCAATGGAATGCAATGTTGGCGTTTCAACCTCCAAATAACCGAGCGAGTCCAGATAACGGCGCATGGATTGAATAATACGGGAACGCGTAATGAACGTTTTTTGCACTTCCGGATTCATAACCAGATCGACATAGCGCTGACGGTAACGCAGCTCAACATCCTTCAGACCATGATATTTTTCTGGCAATGGGTACAACGATTTGGACAATACCTCAAGGTTCAGCACCTTAATGGTGGTTTCCCCTGTTTTGGTCTTGAACAGTACGCCTTTAATCCCCACAATGTCGCCCAGATCCAAAATACCGAATGCTTTGTATTTGTCTTCTGGTATGGTATCTTGACGAACATAGATTTGAATACGTCCACTGAGATCCTGTACATGGGCAAAGCTGGCTTTCCCCATAACCCGTTTAGCCATAATACGGCCTGCAATGCTAACTTCAATATTCTTATCTTCCAGTTCTTCCTTGGTCAAACTGTCATACTTGCTTAGCAGTACACCCGCCTCAGCTGTGCGTATGTATTTACGACCAAAAGGATCAATGCCCAACGAACGAAGCTCATCCAATTTGGCGCGGCGAATTTGCAGCAGTTCACTTAGTTCCTCACGATTTTCTTGAGGTTCCGGGTTAGTAGTTTCATCCGACATAGTGCTAAATCAGCTCCTTCAATATGAATAGACGGGCCGGAGTCCGTCCGGGTGTAGAGAAAAAAAGCTTCCCCAAGGAAGCTTTTACATTCAATTCCAAAGTCCGTGTCTTATTTTTTGATATCCACGATTTTATATCGAATAACACCTGCGGGAACGGTGACATCCACAACAGTTCCTTTTCCCTTACCTAGCATTGCCTTGCCAAGCGGACTTTCATTGGAGATTTTATTCTGGAGCGGATCCGATTCGGCTGAACCTACGATCGCATACTCTGTAACATCTCCGAATTCCATATCCTCAACGGTCACGGTTGCGCCTACTCCCACAACATCGGTTTCAATTTCATCACTATTGATAATGCGGGCATTGCGTAGCATTTTTTCCAGTGTAATGACACGGCCTTCAATGAAAGCCTGCTCATTCTTCGCATCCTCATACTCGGAGTTTTCACTGATATCCCCGTATCCGATAGCTACCTTAATCCGTTCCGCCACTTCACGGCGTTTGACAGACTTCAAGTTCTCAAGCTCATCTTCGAGCTTTCTAAGGCCTTCCTGTGTTAGAATGACTTCTTTATCGCTCATCTTAACCGATTCTCCTGTCATGGGAAAAGTTTAAAAGTGCATCGGAATGCACGCTTTCAAAACATAATATGCCACTCTGAGGGAATGAGAACATTTCCTGCTGTTGTCTTGAGAGCTGCATACAATTTGTAGCATACATCAAGATTTTATACTGGACGATTATAGGGCAAGTAATTGGAAAAGTCAATCGCATGCAAAGGCAGGAACAGCATCCTTATTGTGCAACGGCGGCAGGAGAAACAGCCCCCGTGGAATGCTCATCATTTTCTACCGTGTGTAGTCCGGATACAAAGCCATCCAAAATACGTACCATATCATCGCGTTTCGTTTCTTCCATAACTACGTCCTTAATGCGTGCAGAGCCTCTAAGTCCTTTGAGGTACCAGGCTAGATGCTTACGCATTTCGCGAACAGCCACAGCTTCGCCCTTCAATGCCACCAGACGGTCCATATGCAGAATGGCAATGCGAATTTTTTCTTCCGGTGAAGGATCAGGCAAAAGCTCACCTGTCTGCAAATACTCAATCGTACGGTACAGCATCCAAGGGTTACCCAGAGCGCCGCGTCCGATCATAACACCGTCACAGTTGGTCAAATCCAGCATCCGGCGGGCATCTTCCGGTGATACCACGTCTCCGTTTCCAATGACAGGAATGGAAACTGCTTCTTTAACTTCTTTTATAATATCCCAGTTGGCATGTCCCGTATACAATTGCTCCCGTGTACGGCCATGTACGCTGACAGCCTGACCTCCGGCACGTTCCACGGCGCGGGCGTTCTCTACGGCATAAATATGCTCGCTGTCCCAACCAATACGCATTTTAACGGTAACAGGCTTGCTAACGGATTCCACTACAGCAGATACCATTTCATAAATTTTATTTGGATCGAGTAACCAACGGGCGCCTGCATCACATTTGGTTACCTTGGGAACCGGGCAGCCCATATTGATGTCAATAATATCTGCGTTCGTCTCCTGATCCACAACCTTGGCCGCTTCTACCAAAGATTCACGGTCTCCCCCGAAAATTTGCAGACTAAGCGGCTTCTCACGCTCATCTACGAACAGCATCTCACGGGTGCGCTTGTTGCCGTGAATGATCGCCTTATCACTAACCATTTCTGCGCATACCAAGCCTGCGCCAAACTCTTTGGCAATCAGGCGGAAAGCAGGGTTGCACACGCCAGCCATCGGAGCCAGCACAACCTGGTTTTTCATTTCAATACCGCCGATTTTCAACATTCTCTGTTCACTCCTTTATTTATACTTGTATATGGTGTAGTTATCGTCATTCCGTCAGTTCCCGGACTTGTATTTCTAGGGTTTGGGCAATAATGTTCAGCATGTCAGGCTCTATTGTTCGGTTGCCCCGTTCCACAGCACCCAGTACGGTCAACGATATGCCGGCTCGCTCAGCCAACTCCTGCTGCGTGAATCCTTTTAGCTTCCGAAAGGCGCGAAGCCGTTGCGCCAGCTGCATTTTTTCCAAAACGGTATGCCGTCCTTTCCATCCAATGATTTCAATGCGGTATGCACGATACTATACAGGCCGGATGGATCTTGGTTCGGAACGATATCAGCCAATGGGACAAGCACAAAAGCACGCTCCAGCATGCGGGGATGAGGAAGCTCCAACTCCGGTGTAGTGAGCTGCACCGCTTCCATCCATAACAAATCCAGATCAATGGTGCGCGGACCGTTAGGAATATGCCTTACTCTACCCAGACGACTCTCTACCTTCAGCATGAAGGCCAGAAGCTCCTCTGAAGCAAGCGTTGTGGATACGGCTGCTGCCATGTTTAGAAAAGAAGGCTGATCCAGATAACCGACAGGCTCTGTTTCGTACAGGCTGGAGCAACGCAGCACCCGTATACCCGGATGTTCGTCCAGCGCCGTGATGGCTTCATACAGGGTATGCTCACGATCCCCCAAATTAGCCCCTAAAGCAATATAAGCCTCTGATGCCTCAGAGGTCGAATGTGCGTTCATGTACCGTTCCTACTTTCTTGCGCGATAAAGCTCAACCGTCACGCCCTCAAAATGAATATCGAACGGCGGATGCGGCTTCGTGACTTTGACAGTCAGTGCATTGACACTAGTATAAGTGTCCAGTAAGGAAGATGCAATACGTTCGCCCAAAGCTTCAATCAATTGGTAAGATTCCTTTTCTACAATATCTTTAACGGTGTAATGCACCTCAGCGTAATTAACCGTTTTGTCCAATGCATCTTGCTCGCCTGCCTCACGCAGATCAAGCTCCAGTTCCAAATCAATGTAGAAACGCTGTCCCAGCTTACGTTCTTCGGGAAAAACGCCATGATATCCATAATACTCCATACGGTGCAAAACCATTTTATCCATCGTGGGTAGTCCCCCTGTTTTTTGATTTCAATTTTTTTCTCTATAAGCCGAACTAAAGATGTACACGAGGTGCCACTACGCAGTCGGATTCTATTCTTTAGTTCATCTTGCATAATAAATTCCTCTAAAAATACGGGGACTTTATGCTGGTAGTAGCGTAATGAAGGATTTGAATCCGAAGAAGCGTAGCGTCTTCTAACCATCATAACTCAGTGCATTTTTAGACCCGTACACCATCGCATCACACATGCGTACCGTGCGCTTGATGTGCGCCACATCGTGTACTCGCACAATCTGGCACCCTTGAGCAATGCCAAAGGCAACCGTAGCCGCTGTACCCTCTACCACATCATCCACAGGCAAATCCAGTGCTGTACGGATAAATCTTTTGCGCGACGTAGCCAACAACAGCGGGTAGCCCAACTGACTTAGCGTATCCAGAGAAGTCATAGCATGAATATTTTCGTCGTAATCTTTGGCAAACCCGATGCCAGGATCTAAAATGATCTGTTCCGCACGTACACCCGCATCCAGCGCCAATCGGATACTTTCTTTTAAATCATCAATCATATCAGGTACCAAATCGCTATAATTACGGTCATGACGATTATGCATTAAAATGACTGGACAATCGAATTGTGAAGCTACGCGTGCCATATCAGGATCTGCCTTAAATCCCCACACATCATTGATGATATGCGCACCCGCTTCAAGGGCCTGCCGGGCTACTTCAGCTTTGTAAGTATCCACGGACAATGGAATGTGCGGAGCAACACGGTGAATAGCCTGTATTACCGGAATGACACGGGCCAGCTCTTCCTCCACGCCTACCGGATCATGCCCCGGTCGGGTAGACTCTCCGCCAATATCAATAATATCGGCTCCATCCTCCACCAGCTTCAAGGCATGTAAAACAGCAATCTCCACACTATTGTGCAATCCGCCATCGGAAAATGAATCCGGGGTCACATTTAGTATACCCATCACCTGTGTGGAATCTCCGAGCGTAAGCTCGGCATCGCCCATCTGATAGCTTCGTCGGTAAATGGTCGGTATATTCAATTCATCCCTGCTTTCTCTCTGTAATCGTGTAACAGCAGAGCTGTTATGGAACCGGCTTGTGTCCAAGCATTGGATAACCGGTGCGTCGTTCCATCTGGCTCCAACAGTAGGTTCACAGGCCTTATTTCCTGTATGGAATTCGTCATAAATATTTCATCAGCCAGTCGCAGCTCGTCCCAACGGTATAGACCCTGCTCACAGTGGATGCCTCTCGCTTGCGCCAGCTCCAGAATAAGTCCACGAGTAATACCTGGCAGGATACCTGTGGACAGGTCTGGGGTGTACAGCCTATCGTTTCGGACAAAAAACAGGTTGCTGACCATTCCTTCTGCCAGAAAACCGTCTGCCGTAAGCATCATCCCTTCGGCCTTATGCTGGATGGCAGCGGCGTACTGCTGAAGCTCTCGCTTGGCGAGAATGTTATTCATATAATGAAGCGACTTTAAACGAATCTCGCCCTCAGGCGTGTTTCTCGGGGTTCGCAACAACTGAAGCGCCGATATAGAAGTCGTTCCCACAGCTTCTATATGCGTAGCGGGTAACGGCTTGGCGAACAAAATATGGTTAGGGCGCGTATAGTCACCAGACGGCAAGCCGAGTATCTCTTCGCCCGCAGACACGGTGTAGCGGATATAGGCTTCGTTCAGACCATTCGCGGCCATCAGACTGTAGATATGCCCGGTAAGCTGGTTCTTGTCCGGTTGAAAAGGAATGCCCAGCATCCGGCAGCCCTCTACCAGTCTGTGCAAATGGCGATCGAGCAGGAACGGAACTCCCTTGTAGGTACGGAAGGTTTCAAAGAGGCCCATTCCGTACAAAAAGCCGTGATCACTTACGTGAATCACGGCATCTGCGGCTTCCGTGAGGACGCCATTGACTCCGATGTATTTCATGAATCAGACGCCTACCTTGCGTTTTAGGAAATTGCGTAATAGTTGATGTCCGTAATCCGTAATGATGGACTCAGGATGGAACTGGACTCCTTCCACAGCAAACTCTTTATGCCGCAAGCCCATAATTTCACCTTCCGCAGTTTCAGCGGTAATTTCCAGACATTCAGGCAGGCTCTCGCGCTCCACCAGCAAAGAATGATACCGGGTCGCTGTGAACGGGGAAGGCAAGCCTTCAAATACCGATGTATTATGGTGGAGAATCGGTGATGTTTTGCCGTGCATGAGTCGTTCAGCCCGGATGACATTACCGCCAAATGCCTGTCCGATGGCCTGGTGACCAAGACAAACGCCGAAGATCGGAATCCGCCCTTTAAAGTGGCTAATCACGTCCAGCGATATTCCCGCCTCATTCGGCGTGCATGGACCTGGCGAAATCAGAATATGCTCTGGCGCCAACTCTTCTATGCCTTTCAGATCAATCTCATCGTTCCGTCTTACGGTTACTTCCTCGCCAAGCTCACCCAAATACTGAACAAGATTGTACGTAAACGAATCATAGTTATCAATCACCAAAATCATACGACTCACCCTCCTGTGATACCGCTTTTGCTCAAAGCGGCTTCTTCTTCACCATATTGTACTGCCTTCATGACGGCTCTTGCCTTATTTCGGCACTCGCGATATTCCCTGTACGGGTCTGAGTCAATGACAATGCCTGCACCTGCCTGTAAATAGGCCGTGCTGCCTCTGACAGCTAGTGTTCTTATTATAATATTTAATTCCATATTTCCGTTATAGTCAATCCATCCCATGGACCCTGTATAAGGACCACGCCGGACAGGCTCTAATTCTTCAATGATTTCCATGGTGCGCACCTTGGGCGCTCCGGTAATAGTTCCCCCCGGAAAGGTAGCAGCGATCACATCTAAAGCGGTACGACCCGCGGCCAGCTTACCCTCTACTTGAGAAACGAGATGCATCACGTGCGAATAATACTCGACAGTCAGCAGCTCCGGCACATGCACCGTTCCGTATTCAGCAATCCGTCCGATATCATTGCGTTCCAGATCGACGAGCATAATATGCTCGGCACGCTCTTTTTCGCTCGATAGCAGCTCGGCGGCCATGACAGCATCCTCTTCCGGTGTCAGTCCTCGCCTTCTCGTACCTGCAATGGGACGCGCGCTGACGCGTCCATCCTCCAGCTTAACCAGCAATTCCGGCGAACCGCTGACGATTCGTAAATCCGGCATGCGGAGCAAGCCCATATAAGGGGAAGGGTTCAGCAGGCGAAGCCACTCATAGATATCCTCAGGTTGGGCTGCCAGCGTACGTTGCTGACGAATCGACAGGTTCACCTGAAACACGTCACCTTGTGCAATGTATTCCTGCACGCGCTTTACGGCGTGTTCAAAGTCCTCTTGGTTGAATGCTGCTTTCCAACCTTCTGCTTCGTGGTGAGCTACGAACGGCTCTTCTTCGGCAAGCCTTGTGCAACGGTGAATATAAGCAGGGTCAGATGCTCCGGCTTGTATGATGTTTTCCCACTGGGTCAGCATACGTTCTGCACGCTGGACAGCTTCTGCGTAATATTCGGAAAGTATGGCTTTCTGCTGATCCAAAGCGACATCATCGACATTGGCGGTGTTACTACTGACGGTATCCAAGTGAGTAGGTGCGGGCGTATGAACAGCGCAATAAATACGGTCTTCCTCATGATCATAGATCCATAGCTCGTTCACTTGCATCCATACATAGTCCGGTATGCCTGTATCGTCTGCTGCCTGTATCGATAAGCGCTCCAGTGAGCGAGCTACATCGTAGCCAAAATAACCGGCAAAGCCTCCAGTGAAAAAAGAAATACCCGGTACGCGCGGCGCACGGTAGGGAGCGATCCAGTCATTCATGGCGCTCAGCGGCTGACCGTGTATGAGATCACGCTTACCGCTTTTTAGATCGGTCCAAATTGCCTGCTCTCCCTTACCTTCCAATATAGCAACCGGATTTAAGCCCAGATAGGTATATCTCCCGCCTTTAGCACTCTCCAGTAAAATGGCATAGGGTGACGAATCCTCCCATGCCTTCTGCCATGATAACGGTAAACCGTCCGCAGGTAATTGATACTCAGCAATATATGGGAGTATACTCCATCCTTCCTTTTGCCAGGCCTGCCACTGTGCCTCCGTTACTCTAGCTGTCGATTTCATGCGTGTGTGCTTCCCCTTCCCTTACTTTGCGCAAATTCTATATGCTACTTTTTTAAAAAGAATCCCCCACCCCCTGGCAACAGGGAAATGAGGGACTCTCCTTACATATAGTATACACAATTACGACGTAATTACAGCTCGAAATTATACAGTGGCGTACTCAGATAACGTTCACCATTACTTGGAACGATGACAACAATACGCTTGCCTTTGCCCAATTGCTTAGCCAGCTTCAAAGCCGCATGAACAGCCGCACCGGAGGAAATACCCGACAAGATGCCTTCTTCCTTGGCTACTGTACGCGCTACTTCGAAAGCTTCATCATTTTCTACATGGATAATTTCGTCATAGATATCACGGTTCAAAATTTCAGGAATAAAGTTGGCACCCAGTCCCTGAATTTTGTGAGGCCCTGGCTTACCACCAGCTAATAGTGGAGAAGAAGCCGGCTCTACAGCGACAATTTTAATTTCAGGGAATTCCTTCTTAAGCACTTCCCCTGCACCAGAAATAGTACCGCCTGTACCAATCCCGGCTACAAAACCGTCCAGGCTACCACCAATGGAGCGAATGGCTTCCACGATCTCGGGACCTGTCGTTTCACGATGAATCTTGACGTTGGCTTTGTTATTGAACTGCTCGGCAGCAAAATACTCCGGATTCTCACTCAGCAGCTCTTCCATTTTCTTAACAGATCCGTTCATGCCTTCCGATCCGGGTGTTAGCACAAGATCTGCTCCGTAAGCGCGCAGCAAGTTGCGACGCTCCAAGCTCATTGTTTCTGGCATAACGATTACTGCCTTGTAGCCCTTCGCAGCTGCAACCATAGCCAAGCCGATTCCTGTATTACCGCTGGTAGCTTCAATAATCGTACCGCCTGGTTTGAGCAGTCCTTCACGTTCGGCCTCTTCCACCATACTAATCGCGATGCGGTCTTTTACACTGGACCCCGGGTTCTGGTATTCCAGTTTCAAATAAATTTCTGCGCTATCTTCCGGTACGATCCGGTTAAGACGGACAAGAGGGGTCTCCCCGATAAGTTCGGTAACGTTATTGACGACTTTAGCCATGATAAGTTCCTCCCTGACATTGAATGTTATATTAAATTTTTGCCAAATCATATTGTTACTCAATCTCGGTTTTAATTCCCGATAAAAAAGGTTGGTTTTTAACGATAATCATAACAATCTTCAAATCCATTGTCAATACGACCCCTAAAAAACACGGCACCTCCAGCTCTGATTTTCAGCATCGCGCTTCCTTCAAACCAAAAACCGCTCACTCTGTTTATGGAGAAATGGAGGGCATATCTTTTCCAGAGGGGCAGCTTAAGCGAGTGCAAGCGAGCGGCGAATTTGCTGTCGAACCTGTTGTTCTTTATTAGCCCGCGAAGCATGATAAAACCACCCAAGGCGGCGACACTGACGGTCAGGATAATGACAGCAGTCCATAATCCTTTCTCCCGTGTAGTCATCGCTCGCACCGCCCATCCGGTTAGGCTTTGGCTTGATCTAACAGATTTTGCAATTCGTCTTTATTAAACTGATAAGCCTCATTACAGAAGTGGCACACGACCTCAGCCTGTCCCTCTTCCTCAATCAACTGCTCCAATTCGCTTTCTCCCATGCTGATTAATGTTTTTTCCACACGCTCTCCCGAGCATTCACATTGAAAATGAATATCCATTTCGTCGAGAATACGAACGTCTGGCAGCATCCAGCGCAGCATTTCATCAAGCTCTAAACCCTGATCCAACAGAGCTGTAACTGGCGGAATGGAGCCGACTGCATTTTCGATGGCCGTAATCTCATCATCATTCAAGCCCGGAAGCAATTGAATAATAAACCCGCCTGCTACGATAACTGAACCATCGGTATCCACCAGCACGCCCAAGCCCACCGCCGAAGGCGTCTGCTCCGATTTGGCAAAATAGTAAGTAAAATCTTCACCCAGCTCGCCAGAAATAATCGGGGTACTTCCCCGATATGGCTCTTTTAAACCCAAATCCTTGATGATATGAATAAAGCCCTCTGTTCCGACAGCACCTGCTACATCCAGTTTGCCCATACTGTTGCTCGGCAAATGTACATGCGGCTCGGACACATAGCCCCGCACCTCACCTACAGCGTTGGCATCAACGACGATCTGTCCGATTGGACCGTCACCTTTAACTTGAATGGTCAGTCGCTCTTTACCTTTTAGCATAGAACCCATAATGGCACCCGCTGTAAGCGTTCGTCCCAAAGCAGCGGTGGCGGTAGGATACGTATCATGTCTTCTCCGTAGTTCCTCCACCAGTTCAGTTGTCCGCACCGCAAAGGCTCTGACCCTTCCATCCAGAGCTGTACCACGAATAAGTCGATCCTGTTTCTTTTCCATATTAAGTTCCTCCCCTATTCTCAGAGCAGCTATATGCTGTGATTTTCGTTAGTGTATGTTTCCGCATAACTAAAGCATGATTTCCTGCTATATAAACAACCTGCATCGACAGATCACGCGAATCCTTCAAAAACGTAACATATTTCAGTATAGACGAAAAACGCCGCCAATCCAAACCGGTTTCATCTCCGGCTGGCCTCGGCGGCAGTTTATATCCATATTTTATTCAGCGTTACGTTGGTAAATGATACGTAATCCTTCCAGCGTTAACATCGGCAACACTTTCTGAATGCTCCGTGTCTCCGAGGCAATTAACTCGGCAAGACCCCCGGTAGCAATAACCGTGGGCTCTGCCTGCATCTCCTCCTTGATGCGCTCCACAATACCGTCCACTTGCCCTGCATAACCGAAAATGATCCCCGCCTGCATTGCATGAACCGTATTGCGACCGATGACCTTCTTGGGTTTCTCCAGCTCAATGCGAGGCAGCTTAGAAGCCCGTTGATACAGCGCCTCCGTCGATATCCCGATACCCGGCACAATGACTCCACCCAAGTAGTTTCCCTTGCCATCAATACAATCAAACGTCGTCGCCGTTCCGAAATCCACCACAACCAGAGGACCGCCATACCGCTCGACAGCAGCAACGGCGTTCACGATCCGGTCAGCCCCTACTTCACGCGGATTTTCATAACGCAGATTAAGACCGGTCTTAATTCCCGGTCCGACGATTAGGGGCGTTCTACCTATGTATTTGTTGCACATTTCCTCCAACACATGAACCAGCGGCGGAACGACTGAGGAGATAATGACCCCTTTTATATCATCCTTAAATACACCGCCCATACTAAAAAGATTATGTATGAGCACGCCGTATTCATCTGCGGTTGACTGTCTGGAGGTGCTGATCCGGTAATGATGCAGCAACTCGCGCCCCTGATACATCCCTAGCACAATATTGGTATTGCCCACATCCACTACAAGAATCAATCGGTGTCACCCATCTTTCTTTGCGTTAAGGTCAAGGCTGATATCCAGGTTATGAAAAGAGTACGTCAGCCTGCCTACAGAAATCACATCTACGCCGCTCTCAGCCATCGCACGCACCGTATCCAGCGATACATTGCCTGAAGCTTCCGTTTTGACATGTGGAGCTTGCTCCCGAATGAAACGAACGGCTTCCTTCATATCCTGAGCGGACATGTTATCCAGCATAATAATATCCGCTCCGGCATTCAGCGCTTCCTGAACCTGTTCCATGTTTTCCGTCTCTACTTCAATCGTCATCGTGTGCGGAATATGGGTACGTGCCCGGGTCACTGCCTGCATGATCCCACCCGCACCCTTGATATGATTATCCTTAATCATAACGGCATCGTACAAGCCAAACCGATGATTAGAACCGCCGCCCACACGAACAGCGTATTTTTCAAGCAACCGATGTCCCGGTGTTGTTTTTCGTGTATCCACCAAGCGGGTCGAAAGTCCATGAAGCTGGTCGACAAAAGATTTGGTTCGCGTCGCAATGCCGGACATCCGCTGAATCAAGTTTAGAGCCAAACGTTCTCCCGTCAGAATCGCATGGGTACTCCCTGTCACTTCTGCCAGAACGGTCCCCTGCTCAATCCATTGCCCATCGGTCACCAGTGAAGTGAAGGACAGTGAGGGGTCTACGACCCGAAACACGAGTTCTGCCACGGGCAAGCCCGCAACAACACCAGACTCCTTGGCATGGATTACCGCCTTGGATTGGTGATTCGACTCGATGGTCCAGCGTGTGGTCACATCGCCCGATCCTGTATCTTCTCGCAGCCAGCTGCGAATTTGTGCTGTCAGTTCTTCCTGATACCCGCTAAATTCTCCATAATGCTCGCTGTTAGATGTCATAAACGTACTCCTCTGTTATCCCTTGCTCACGTAGCTGCTGGACATGCTTGCGCCATACACCATCGTCTGCTATAGGGAAATCGTCACGGTAATGTGCTCCCCTGCTTTCCTCACGCATCAATGCCCCATCCGCGACCAGCAAACCACAGGTGAGCAAATTAGCAAACTCAATCTCTTCCTGGCTGGTCAGGACAACGCTGAAAACGGACATCTGCCTACGTAGCTGATCCAGTGCTGCTTGCAGCCCCTCCCCATTCCGACGCACTCCGACATAATGAACCATTGTTTCTTGCAGCTCAAGCTGCTGCTCTATGATAGACGAAGCCAGAGAGTCCACGCGGTTATCATTATAGGATATCAGCGTATGACCGGTCAGCGGCGGTAAAGAATGTAACCGCTCGACAATCCTGCTGCCGAATACGACCGCCTCAGATAAAGAATTACTCGCCAAACGATTAGCCCCGTGTACACCAGTGGAAGACACCTCACCACAAGCGAACAGACGTGCAAGGGTACTTTCTCCATGTAAATTGGTCTGGACACCGCCCATCATATAATGCGCAGCGGGCGCTATAGGGATCCAGTCCGCCGTTATATTAAGACCAAAGGACAGACATGTCCGATAAATGGTTGGAAACCGTTGCTTGATCCGTTCAGACGGTTCATGTGTAATATCAAGGTATACAAACGCAGCCTGCGTACGTTCCATTTCATGAACGATGGCACGAGCTACAATATCCCTTGGTGCGAGTTCCTGTCGGGAATCATACTGCTCCATGAAACGCTCTCCATGAATATTGCGCAGCACAGCCCCTTCACCCCGCACGGCTTCGGAAATCAGAAATCTTGGAGCACCCGGATGGCACAACGCTGTCGGATGAAACTGTATAAATTCCATATCCTGCACAGCTGCCCCGGCGCGATATGCCATAGCAACCCCGTCCCCGGTCGCGATATCAGGATTGGTCGTATATCGAAATAATTGTCCGCCGCCCCCGGAGCATAAAATCGTTGCATTCGCAGTGACATATAATCGTTCGCCATTCGGCTTTTGAACCAGAGCGCCGATGCACTCGCCATGCTCGGTCAGCAGGTCGATCACCATATGCTCGTTCCACACCTCGATAGCGGGATGATTAGCGACCTTCTCTGACAATGCACGAACAATTTCATAGCCCGTGGCATCCCCATTTGCATGCAAGATGCGCCGATGGCTATGTGCGCCTTCCTGTGTTAGCGCAAGCTCGCCATTCTCCCGGTCAAAGGCCGTCCCTAAACGTATTAATTCCTGTACACCGCCTGGACCCTCATGAACAAGAGCCTTGACCGCTTCCAGTTCACACAGACCTGCACCTGCAATCAGGGTATCTTGAATATGATAATCTGGTGCATCTTCATCCGAAGTGACAGCGGCGATGCCGCCTTGCGCATACCGGGTGTTGCTTTCCAACAATGCCTTCTTAGTAATTAGCAACACCCGCCGATTCTGCGCAGCCTTAATGGCCGTATATAAGCCCGCAATGCCGGAGCCGATAATCATCACGTCGGCTTCGAATGTGGACAATTCCGCTACGTCAAAATCAACTAGATATCTTGGAATCATGCCTTCACCTGTTTCACAGAGAATAGCGCACACCATAGGTTGTACAGTATGCGTTCACGGTATATGTTCAAATGAATTGAAAGTCGATTACAGCGTCGGCCCACTTTTATAGTCAAGCACACAAACAGCCGTTTATTTATCAATAAATGTACACAACGTTCCTCCGTCTGTCAAATCACCTTAGCTATATCTCCAGTATTTTAAAAAGCTCCGGAAAACCAATAGTTACTGGTTCCCCGGAGCTTTCATATACGCTTATTCAACGGTCAACTTGATAATCAAGTTGTTGTCGGTGGAGTGCCACCAGAGTTGCCCGAATTATTACCGTCCTCTGGCTTTTGCAGATTAGGAATATCATTCGGTTGATCCGTTGTATTCTTTGGCTCGTCATCCTTGCCTTGAATACGTACACGAACGTCTCCGATATTGTCGATCACAGGCTCACCATGTTCCGGTGTTCCTTCTCCCTCATTCGTGCTGCCGTCCAAAGAACCTGTCTCGATCAAACGTTTAATTTGCTCAAGCTCCAGGGTTTCTTCTACCAGCAAGGTTTGGGCAATCAAATGAACCTCTTTGGAATACTTGGTCAGGAGTTCTCTGGCACGCTCATAAGATTCGGTGATGAAACGGTTCATCTCCTGGTCAATCTGATAAGCGATCTGATCACTGTAGTTCTGCTCATGACCGATATCCCGTCCAAGGAATACCTGGCCTTGCGAAGTGCCGAACTGCATTGGACCGAGTCTCTCACTCATACCATATTCCACGATCATGCTGCGTGCAATGCTTGTTGCTTGTTGGAAGTCACTGTAGGCACCTGTTCCGATTTCACCAATAAACAGTTCCTCAGATACGCGTCCACCCAGCAAACCAGTAATTTTGTCCAGCAGTTCCTGCTTGGTCGTCAGCATGCGATCTTCCTTCGGAAGCATGATGACATATCCGCCTGCGCGTCCACGTGGAATAATCGTTACCTTGTGAACCATGTCGGCATTTTCCAAGAAGAAGCCTATAATCGTATGGCCTGCTTCGTGATAAGCTACAATCCGTTTCTCGCGGTCACTGATTACGCGGCTGCGTTTTTCTGTACCTACGATAACACGGTCGATCGCTTCATCCACTTCTTGCATCGAAATATCTTTACGGTTACGACGGGCTGCCAACAGCGCAGCTTCGTTCAACAGGTTTTCCAGATCAGCGCCTGTAAAGCCTGTTGTACGCTTCGCGATAACATCCATTTTAACATCTTTAGTTAATGGCTTGTTGCGTGCATGTACAAACAATACAGCTTCGCGGCCTTTAACGTCTGGGCGATCAACTGTAATTTGACGGTCAAAACGTCCCGGACGAAGCAATGCCGGATCCAGAATATCCGGACGGTTCGTTGCGGCCACGATGATAATACCTTCGTTCGCTCCGAATCCATCCATCTCAACGAGCAACTGGTTGAGCGTCTGCTCACGTTCATCATGTCCGCCACCCAATCCAGCGCCACGTTGACGTCCGACGGCATCAATTTCATCAATAAAAATGATGCATGGTGCGTTCTTTTTCGCGTTTTCGAACAAATCCCGCACACGGGAAGCGCCGACACCGACGAACATTTCTACAAAATCAGAACCTGAAATGCTGAAGAACGGTACTCCAGCTTCGCCTGCAACAGCTCTCGCCAAGAGTGTTTTACCAGTACCCGGAGGGCCCACTAACAGGACACCTTTTGGAATACGGGCGCCCACAGCTGCGAACTTACGCGGGTCCTTCAAGAATTCTACGACTTCAACAAGCTCTTGCTTCTCTTCGTCGGCTCCTGCCACGTCTTCGAAGGTAACTTTCTTCTTCTCTTCGTTATAAAGACGGGCTTTGCTCTTGCCGAAGTTCATAACTTTGCCGCCACCGCCCTGCGCCTGATTGAACAGGAAGAAGAACAACAGGAACATGATCACCAAAGGAACAATAGAAGTCAAGAACGTCAGCCAAATGCTTTCGCCTTCCATTTTCTTCTGTACGTATTCAAATCCGTTCGTTTCACTAGCATTAACCAATTCGGTTAAAGCAGAGTCCGTTGGCGGAACATACACAGAAAAATTGGTGGATTTGGCTGTAGACGGCTGCTTCTTATATGCACCGGTTACAAGATAGGCGTAACCGTCAAATTGGACCGTTACTTTAGAGATATTATTAGCTTTAATCTCTTGCCGTAATTGGTCATATCTAGGGAGATCGGAGGCTTCGCTACTATTGTTGACAAACTGAACGATACCCACCACAACTAAAAAAAGAATCAAATAAAAACCAGAATTCCGGATGAACCGATTCATCCCCTACCTCCTCTCGAAACACTTAAGTTATTTTACCATAGCCTACAAGCCCTTCTCAACAAAGGACCCCGTCCTAGGACTGGAGGCTGAGATTAGCTGGTGTAGATTTCCGGCTTCAAAATCCCTATGTATGGGAGGTTCCGGTAGTGCTCGGCATAATCCAGACCATAACCGACGACAAACGCATCCGGAAGAGTAAAGCCGGTATAATCAGCTTCAAGATTAACCGTCCGGCGGGCAGGTTTGTCAAACAAGGTCACGACACATACCGAATTGGCATTACGGTTCTTAAGCAGTTCAATCAAATGAGTCAACGTCAGGCCACTGTCGATAATATCTTCGACGATCAGAACGTCGCGTCCTTCAACCGAAGCGTCCAAATCCTTAATAATTTTAACGACGCCCGATGATTTGGTGGACACACCGTAACTGGATACAGCCATGAAATCAAGCTCCAGTGGTACTGTAATAGCTTTAACCAAATCCGCCATAAAGATAAACGCACCCTTCAGCACGCAGATCACCAACGGATTCTTTCCTTCGTATTGAACGCTGAGTTGTGCACCCAATTCCTTGATTTTACTCTGAATTTCTTCTACGCTGATCAATACTTCTTGAATATCATTCTGCAACGGTGTAAACCTCCTAAGTTTATACTATGAAAGCCGTTCCTGCGCAATTACCGATGCCCTGGACTCTCCTGTCTTTGCCATGACATATATATAACCGAAGACGTGTGCTTTTGCACCGCGGCATGTACAGAACGTCGCACGCCCGGAATCCAGAGAATAGCTCCGGAACGGTCGCAGACGACGGGAATAACGGGACGCAGCGAAGAAGGTATTTTTTCATCAATGAAAATTTCTTTAACCTTTTTCCTACCGTTTAATCCCATTACATACATGATATCTCCAGGTAATCGCGAGCGTATTGTCAATGGCAGGGCCAATTCATCCGCGTCGAAGCACGCTTCCTCCTCATTCAGCGGATTTGGCCCAGCTGAATAGGAAGTTCTTCGCCACCGAAGTATACCACCCGCCTCAGGCAATTCAAGCTCACCGGAAATAGGCAATACGTCCAGTCCATAGCACCATTCGCCCATAACACCTTGCGTACGATCAAACAAAACCGCTTGGTCATACTCGCGGACTCCAACCGCACCGCCGCCCAAGTCCAGACTCCACGTGGACGGCCGTTCCCGGAGAAGCCTCAGTCGAACGGTCTCAATTTTACGAAAATCTAAATTTTCACTGTCCGAAGGCAGATAATTCAATATTAGTTTAATCAACCTCCGTTGTAAAGCAACGGATAACTTGCGATAGGAAGCAATGGAGAACATATGCCTGCCATTAACCAAGTGTACTAATTCCTCGTATACCGCCAGCGTGGATGCCTCCATAAAATCATTTTCCTCAGCCATCGTTTCGGCCAGTCGGTTCAGGGACGGCGTCAATTGTTCATTATATTGCCCCAAAAAAGGAAGCACATCCATACGGATGGCGTTACGGCGGTATTTCGATAATAAATTGGTGCTATCTGTTACATAGGAAAGGTCATGAAACTTGCAGAACTCGATCAGGTCAGCCTTGTACATACGAAGCAACGGGCGAATGAGTTGCACATTTTTTTCCTTGCGTGTCAGCCGCATACCCGCCAGACCCGCCGGGCCGCTACCGCGCAGCAAGTGCAGAAGAACGGTTTCGGCCTGATCGTCCCCATGATGAGCCATCGCAATATGCTGTGCGGCCCACTTTGCAGCCATATCATGCAAAAAGGCATAGCGCAGCTCGCGAGCCGCTTCCTGCGGGCCCTTGCCGCTCTCCTTCATATAAGCGGGCACATCAACCCGAATCATTTCAAACGGAACCCCAAGTTTCTGGGCCATGTGGCGTACTTCCTCAGCCTCCGCATCCGATTCCTCCGGCCTGAAGCCATGATGGACGTGAGCACAGATGAGCTGCAAGGGCATATGTACGATGGATATCTCATGTAAAATGTGCAAAAGGGCCACCGAATCCGGCCCTCCGGATACAGCAACCACGATGCGGTTTCCGGGGCTCCACAGGGAATGATCACGCGCGAGGGCGAGCACTTCCTGTACAACACCGGTCGGTTTTGTTGTTCTCATTCACGACCCTCTTTTCTGCCGACCGTAAAAATCATGATCATCTGTTATGTTATGTAAGTCCTGCCGCTACCTTAGCGCAAACCAGAGCGCTCCAGCAAGCAGCAAAAGCGAGAGAGTGAAAGCATATCCTAGCCAGCGCGGATTTCCTCTTTTTACAGACGATTGCCTGACATACGCAGAAGCCAGACGCGACCAGGAACGAGCGGCCACACGAGTATCGGGATATTCTCCACGCACTGCACCCACCAGCCATTCGGCATAGGGTCGTAATACACGGCTACGACGAATGATGATGGTCAATTCCGCCGTATTACGCAGCTGTGGTAGCCTGTCTGCCGCTAATTTTAACGATTTGCCCTCCAATATATGAATAGTTAGGAGGGCAAAGGCAAACAGATCATACTGGGAATCGGCATTTCGACTGCCCGCATTCCAGAATCCCCTGTCATACCATTCTGTAAATTGCTTGACGCTCCGTCCTGCAAGGGACACCCCGCCATAATCAATCAACTCGGCTTCTCCATAGGCGTTGAGCAAAATATTCTGAGGCTTCAAATCGCCAAATACCCATCCTGCCTGATGCAAATCAGCCAAACGATTCAATATGCCGGTTCCAGCCACACCATACCATTCCGCTCCCTTGAGCGCCACAAAACGATGGAGCGGATCCCCCTTGACGTATCGCATGACATAAAAGGGTATTTCCCCACCGCTACGCAAGGATACATCGTCCACTTCGAATAAAAAGGGTGGATGTCCGTTTTGCTGGAGAGCGGATTGGGTTCCCTGCGACTGCAATGTGGTCAGCACGTTAATCTCCGATTGCAGATCAAGCGTGTTCTTCCCCATTTTCAGAGCAAATTGTCGATCTGCCTGTGCTTCTTTTACCAAATATACAGTTCCGTTCGCCCCCCGGCCCAGCAGACGCTGAATGACATAGCTGCTCCGCTTCCACTTGCCCTTGATGACCGTTCCGGGTGCAAGAACGGGATCAGACGACGTAGTCACCGAGCATCCCTTCTCCTTTGCCATAGGATTCTTCCATATCTTTCTGCTCCCCTAGTGTAACATATCGGTAATAATCAATCACTTGTAAAATGGCTGGACCCGTTGGCGTCGCTCCCTTCATCCGCAAACGGCCGAATATCGACTTGACCTGGCTAAGTTCAGAGGTCCAACCGATATCCATTACCGCATCTTCACCCATTCGTCCCCCAGGAAAATGAAAGACAGAAATACGACTAGGCCCGCTTCTGGACTGTAAACTGAGCAGCAAATCCCGAATGCTGTCTTCTACAGCAGGCAGCTTGGGCTTCATGCTCGCACTGGCATCAATGAGCAAAGCAATTTCCAAAGCGCTTGTTTCTGTCAGTTCATCCATCACCTCAACCACCTGTGCCCGTTTTGCCGGCGGCAGTTCACCGATATGTCGGGCGCCCCCCTCACCCAAAATATGCGTTAACTCTCTATTAACCGCCTGCTGAATCGTTTGAACCACCGTTTTGCGCGTCATCATCTGCATGGTCTGCGCCAACTGCTTCGTGCCTACGATTTGACTAAAACCTCCCCCCGCTCTAGCGATTTCCTGAATCTCCGTACTTCCAAGCTCGCCAATCGTCCCGTAATCTATGACTCCGGCTACGTTCACCGTAATGCCTTCCTGTAAAGCCTGAGCCGCCGCCATGACTGGACTGACACCCACATTAGAGCACCCGTCTGTAATGATCAAAATCTGCTTCATCGCTTTTTGACCTCCCGCTTCCTCGTAATCTATTCCGATAGATTCTATCTTTGCCGAATCTGGAACGATTCAAACGAAGAACGCGGATTTTTAAAAAGGAAGCCGAATTTCCCGGGCAATGTCTATTCAGCTAACCGTACGCGGGCGTTCCATCCAGCTCATACCCGGTATATGAAGCGTAGCCCATTCTGGGCGGAAATGATCTATTTTGCTAACAACTACCGTCATGTCATCATAGATTTGATTTTGCTGGTAACGAATAACTCGTTCCAATAGGCAATCGGCCAACTGCTGCGGGTCATCGCTTTCAATTTCCTGAATCATGCGCTTCATCCATATTTCCTTGTTTACTGCATAACCCGGCGAGTCGTATATGCCATCTGTGATCATGATCAAAATATCACCC
Source organism: Paenibacillus sp. NPDC055715 (assembly GCF_053617595.1). NCBI lineage: Bacteria > Bacillati > Bacillota > Bacilli > Caryophanales > Paenibacillaceae > Paenibacillus > Paenibacillus sp. NPDC055715. Next base: position 38,574 of record NZ_JBSHGA010000011.1, on the reverse strand, counting down.
GGCTGTAATTGAAGCGATACCAGATCAATTTCAATATCCTGTATAATGCCAATCGGCAAATTACTAGCAGATACGGGAATGACATCTTCCCCTCTTTTAATAAAGCTCGGCGTTGACCCAATCTTCATGAATGTCGTCCGCGCCGTATACTGATCAATCAGCGCCATATCGACCGTAGCATACATCTCCTCGGGTGATCTCAGCATCAGGACAGAGTTGACCGACTTGATCGCCAGTTTCTCATCCATGCCGGATTGCAGTAATTCCTCCAAAATATTAAGCGCCGCGCTGCTCTCTTGCTGCGCCCGCTCTCCATTGCCCATACCATCGCTCAAAGAGACCGCAAAGGTTCCGTTCCCCAGCTCCATCATGCTGTAGCTGTCTCCGGAGAAGAAATCCCCTCCTTTGGCAGCGCTCGCTACTCCCGTGGCAATTTCATATGTTTTGGCGGAGCCAAACATGACCGTAGCCAATCCCTGGCGGCGATCTGCCGCCGTTTCGCGCATCACAGCAATATGCTCGTCCAATATGTCCGACAGCAGTGGAGCAATGATTTTCCTGCATTCGTCAAATCCCCTTGTATAAGCATGGACAATCTCAATTTCTACTTGGCCCGCATCCAGATTAATAATCTCAATAGATTGTATGGATAAGCCCAGCCGATCAAGCGCCTCTCGTATTTGTTCTTCCTGCCGATGCATGGTTTGTCCTTCCCGCTGAATTTCCCGCGCCAAGTCCTCCATAATCTGCGATACGCCAGATAGCTGATCAGCAACAAGCTGACGACTGTCGTATACTTGGCGTTTCCACTGCATATTATGCTGATAGAGGCTATACTGCTGCTTCATCACTTGCAGTACCGCGCCCGTCTTGGTGCACGCCTTGCTCCACTGCGGCGGCATCTGCTCTGGCTCCAAATCCGGATTCCCCTCAATAGCGCTCATCATTTCCGTCATATACTGATGGGTTTGCATAAACTTGCCGTCCCAGCACTGCTCGCACTTGAAGCAGGAGGCACACGTCCCCTCCGCGACAGCGTTCATAAAATGCTCGATTTCATCATCTGACTTCGCACTCTCACTCGCAGATATCTGGTGAAAGCTGCGGGATAGCTGACTGAATACGCGGGAAAATTTCGTCACCCGCTCGGCAGTGAGATCACGGACTCTTTTGGCATACTCATGCTGGGATTTGGCATGGTCCTGCGTACCAGGGACAAAGGTAGAAACCGCCTTAAAGAAGCTTTTGGGGGTCATTAAGAATAATAGAATCGCCGCGCAGCTCTCCCAGGTTGATGTCAGCACGTCCCCGGTCCCGTCCAAATAGATCGTCAGAATGGAGGAACCTAGCAACATCCCTAGCGCCACTGCCCCTTTTCGCCCTTCACGCAGCATCCCTGCCAGCAAACCGGCAAATGCGAGCAAACTCATCTGCACAATCGCAGACATATTGGCCAAGCTTAAAATTAAACCGGTAATCACACCGACTGAAGCACCCAGCGAAGCGCCCCCCACCAAAGCGAACACCAAGACCAAATAGCGAGATAGCACATGATCGACAGACAGTGAGTAAATCGTCCACCCTACCGCTCCCGTCATCACAGAGGCCAGTAAAATGATCAGACACAAAATTTCCTCATTTTTGAGCTGGCTTGTCTTTTTGCGATACGTAAACAATGGAATGGCCTGCGTAAAAACGAGTGTTAGCATAAAGCTGAGAACCGCATCCGTCCCCACGATGACAAGGTCATACCATGTGAAGGACGGGGCCATCACGGCGTAAAATAAATTGACCATAAACACAGACAGGAAAACCATAAGCGGGGCATAAGATAATTCCAGCCGATCAAAGGTCCGTAGCCCGCGATACAGGAGATAGAATACAAGCAGCTCGCCACCAATCATGAACGACGATGGATAAGGGGCAAGCAGACTGCCCAACACGACCGATACAGCTACAGGCAGCATCAGATCACGCCGCAGGAACATGATGACTGCAAAATAAGCGAGGGCAAAAGGGGATAGCTCGTCCAAAATGGTGGCGCGTCCCAGTAAAAATCCCATAGCAGACAATAGCAGCATCCATCTTTGCGCCGTTACCCATTGCACTGCTTTATGTGAACCCAGCCGCTTCTTGAGTCTGAAAGACCAACCTTCCGTACGTTCTTTAGATTTGCACTTTCTGGATTTCAACCCTGGAAAATGTACCACGTTCCATTTCTCCATCATGCGTCAGGCACCCCATTCATCAATTTGATGTTCCCATCTTAAACCGGAACGATTGAGAAAGTTTGTCAGAACCTCACGTCTTATTCCAAGAAATTTCCGACAAAAAAACGTTCTGCGCGAAAGCACAGAGCATCGCCCCCAATGCCAAGCTACGCCCGCTTGGAAGCGTATGGAAATTGCGAGTGCCCTCTCCTTACAAGTTCTCTTCCTGTCGCCCACACTTTCGCTTAGACTAGCGATTAGTCCAGAAGATAGACGGAAAACCGTTGGAGTTTGTCGGACGATTATGTCCACACGACAAAAAAAACGTCCACTTTTTAGCTTGATCGCTTTGCTTTTTCTTCAACAAATCATGAATATCATAAAACGCATGCAAGATTACCGCCCGATTGATCTCCCACGCTCCCATAGCCCTACACGTATTTCAACTATTGTCGGCAGAACGCAAAAAAACCGTAGCAGTCTTTCGACTGTACGGTTTTCCGTGTATGGTTGATACGATTGTCAAAGTGAATTAAACACGCTTCGCGCCGCGTCCTCCGCGTTTACCTTCGGTGTTCTTTTTCAGCGACGAAATGCGTTCCTCACTATCTTTCAGGAAGCGTGACATTTTATCCTCAAATGAAGGTTTACCCGGTGCAGGCTTGAACGAACGGCCTCCACGATCGCGGTTGAAACCACCGCCTCCGCTACCACCACGTCCTTGACTTGGACCTGAACCTCCACCGCCGAAACGGTCGCCTCCGCCTGGTCCTCCTGTGCGCTCCGGTCTTGGAGCTCTTGGCGGACGGGCTTCACTTGCCGGCTTGTCAATCGTTTGCTTAATGGAAAGTCCGATTTTGCCGTCTTTGTCAACATTAATGACTTTCACCATCACGACATCATTAATCTTCAGGTGATCGTTAACATCCTTAACGTAGTTATCGGCGATTTCCGAGATGTGAACGAGACCCGTGACACCTCCAGACAAATCCACAAATGCTCCAAAATGCGTGATGCCTGTCACTTTGCCTTCTAACTTGGTGCCCACTTCAATTGCCATAGAATAAAATGATCCTCCCTTAAAATATACAACCGATTTTTTTGCAAAAAAATCCCGCTGTGGTGATTTGATTATACAAAATGGCGGAACCAAGGTCAACTAAGCATTGGCCCGATGACGCGCCTATTTCTACTCTCCAATGATTGGCGTCTCTTCCGGTTTGTAAAGACCGTACTTGCTTCTGGCAATTTCTCCGATATACTCGGGGTCCTTGAGACGACTCACTTCCGTTTGGAGCTGTTGTTCCGTTTGTGTAGCAGCTTGCTTCTGTTTCTCCTTCTGGGTGAGCTGTTCACTTCGATCGGCCATAATCATACCTTGAGAAAAAAAGGTAAAGATAACCCAACTACCAAAGGCGGCAAGCGATAGCAACCAAATCATGATTCGCCTGCGCCCGCCCGCGTTGGACTTGGACGTAGGAGATGAATGGCGATCTACAGACGAATTACGCATGATACTACCTCCTTCCAAACCATCTTTTTACTGTGTTTTTCAGTCTGATGCCGAGCTTCACAAGCAATTCTGGAGTCCTCCAGCGCGCTTTAAGCGGACCGATCAGCCAAACGAGCGGCTTCCAAACCGGCATCAGGATGTATATCAGCATCCTTCCCAGGAACACAATAAGTGCCCATGTCCATCCGACCAGCTTGCGTACCAGCCGATACAGCGCCAACACCGGATGAACAATCAGGATGCGCAGTATGCTGTTCACGATCAACGTCAGTCTGCGGACTATCTTTAATAACATTACCACAAAAAGTTGGGTTGTAACACTAAAGGCCCAAAAATAGAGCCAAACCCCCAAAAGTAGTCCTAAAAAGACATAAAACCGCAGCTCACCGCGATTACTCGCGTACAGCACACGGAAAATAAACAGGGCCGAGGCCACCCAATACAGCACGTCCAACATATGAATGCTCCAACGGGCAAAATGAAAGCGGATGGACAGCACCCGGTAGCTGTCGAACACCACTCCCATGGCTATGCCCGACAGCAGCATCCACGTCAGCGTTAGCCATTGTGTGTGAGGGTTCATTTGAAGAGCTTGCCGAATAGGCTTTTTCTATTTTTGCCCGGGGCCCCGGGCTCCAGGTAGACGAGGGAATGAATCAGACCTTCAATGGACAACAGCCCCTCTTCCAGACTGAGGTTTTTGATATGTAAATGTTGTCCGCGAATGGTGAGATGGCCCAGCTCGGTCTGAAGCAGAAACTCTTCACTGTCAAAGCTCTCCACATTGCTGACGCCTGAAATATCGAGCTGCTTGCGGCTTTGCATGCGCAAATCATGGTGCTTGGGCTTCCCTTGTTCAATCATGGCATGTACCCCTCCTTCTGTTCTTAGCTTATGAAGGGGACAACAGGATTTAGAACTGCACGAATGAAACTGCATAAGAAAAAGCATCCCTTCGTGAGAATATGAAGGGATGCTTTAATGTACAGCATATTAGAAGTTAGATTCCAGTTACCAGTTCAAACCATTGTCTCTGGCAATGGGCTCTTCCTTCACTAGAGTATACATACTTGCAGCCTCGTCCTTGCGTGTAGTGTCGGCGAGCCGTTCCACTCGCACAGTCACCAACTTCTGACCAAACTGGACGGTGATTTCATCGCCCACTTTGACCGCACTGCTCGGCTTGGCTTCGCGTCCGTTCACCACGACTCTCCCCTGTTCGGAGACGTCCTTGGCTACCGTACGCCGCTTAATCAGCCGCGAGACTTTCAAGAATTTATCAAGACGCATTAGTTAACGGCTTCTTTAAGCTTATTACCGGCTTTAAAAGCAGGAACGGTCGATTCTGGAATTTCAATCGTGTTGCCGGTTTGCGGATTGCGGCCTGTACGGCTGGAACGCTTGCGCGTTTCGAAAGTACCAAAGCCGATCAGTTGCACTTTGTCGCCGCTGGCGAGTGCATCTGTAATTTCACCAAGAACACCATTCAATACAGCTTCAACGTCACGTTTGCTCAAACCGCTTTTGCTGGAAATATTGTTGATCAGATCAGTCTTGTTCATAAGTTAAAGCCTCCCAAATGTCAAAAAATAATTATCACGCTGTATGTCCATGAAATGGGACAGACGTGAGGTCAAACTGCGGCCGAAACCACTCTGAATACAGCTGGAATACGGTTGCCCGTAGACTACAGTTGTTTTGATAATTACTACAATTTATTCTGGCTTGGCCTGAAAAAATCCTGCAATGGCAGTCGTTTTTTAATTCGACCCCCAGTTAAGCCAACATCCTACTACAAAAGCCTCCCCATTAGCAAGTCTTCTCAAACCGACACGCTCCACACGGGCATTCTTCGCTTTTAGGACCTAAGGTCTGCCAAGAGCCTCTTTCGCTTCCTGCCAGTACATCTCCATCTCATCTACGCTACTGTCCTCGGGGCGTCGTCCCTGCTCGCGTAATCTTTCCTCAATATACTGGAATCGTTCGATAAATTTGCGGTTGGTGGCAGACAGCGCCTCTTCCGGATCAACCCCCATAAAACGGGCTGCGTTCACGGCAACGAATAGCACGTCGCCCAACTCCAGCAACTGCGCGCCCACGGAATGTCCCTCGCGAACCGCTTCCTTCAACTCAACCACTTCTTCGTCCAATTTGTCGAATACGCCTTCAATGTCATCCCAGTTAAAGCCTACTTTTGCCGCCTTTTTCTGGAGCTTGTACGACTTCATGAGAGCAGGCAAATCACGCGGGACACCATCCAGTACAGATGGCTGTGCTGACGCTGTGCCTTTCATCCGTTTTTCCTCAGCTTTCATCTGTTCCCAGTTTTGCAGCGCCTCTTCCGCATCATTCGCCTGATGGTCTCCAAACACGTGCGGATGACGGAATATCAGCTTCTCATTCAGCCCTTGAATCACATCATACACATTGAATGTTCCAACTTCTTCCTCCATCTGGGCATGCAGCAAAATTTGCAGCAGCAGATCGCCCAGCTCTTCCTTCATGTGATCAGGGTCGTCCTCATCTATCGTTTCGATGACTTCATAGGTTTCCTCGATCAGATTTTTGCGGATCGACTGATGCGTCTGTTCCCGGTCCCATGGACAACCTTCCGGACTGCGTAAAATATCAACAATTTCATGCAGACGGTCAAAAGAACGCCGTTTCAGCGCATCATCCTCACTGCGCGGTATGTACACCAGAGACAGGTTTCCGTAGCCCTCCACCCGATCCAACTCGTACAGTGGCACTTTATGCACCGCTTCCTCGCCCTCCACGCCAAGCGCATGACCTACATAGACCTCATAGTCGTCAGGATAGCGCTCCATTAAACACAGCTTCACATCCGAAGCCGTAAACGTGTCATATACCTGTCCGATCAGCGTGTGCAACTGAGGTTGAAGCCAGCTCGCATCCAGCTTACCTGCGTCCAACAACTGGAAACCTTCAATCGGGTCAAAACCGAGACGTACAAAAGCTTCATCCAGAAAACTTTCGCCGCCAAGGATATTCAGTTTAATGTCCTGCGCAGGGCAACGCTCTTTGAGCAACTGTACTGCCGCTTCCGCTACCATTGGGTGACCCGGAACCGCATAGACGATTTCGCTTCCGTCCACTGCTTTAGCTGCGGCTGCTATCAACTGACTGGTAATTTCCTCGTATACCTCTGGAAAAGATTCCTTTGTCTCATACACGGTATCAAACGACTCGAAGGCCACTTCAAACTCATCCAGCACTTGAACCGCCGGATGCTCCTTCGTCCGCAGGTACAGCGCCGAGGCGCCCCGCATTTTGTTCAATATCCCTATCGTAAGCTGATCCGGGTCTCCCGAGCCTAACCCTACGACTGTTAGTATTGCGCTCATGTCCAATCCTCCGTTCCGCAGAAGCACGGCACACGCTCCATAAATGCACGCGTTGCCTGCTTCCGCTTCCTTTGCTTTGGCACTACTATACCACAAAGTATATACAGGCTCATAAAATGGCTGTGACTGCCCCACCGCGCAACCGCAAGTGGCATAGCCACAAGGCTTACGCCAGCACGCGCAGTCTGCGCAGCGCGGCGGCCAGCGGGCGTCCGAGCTTGGGCACCGCCGCAAGCTCCGCCTCCGTGATCAGCCTCAAGCGTGCGAGGCCGATCACGAACACCATGGCACCTGCGGCTACGCCCAGCAGGCTTTCCGCCGCCGCCGTGGCACGGCCTCCGGCGGCCCACCCCAAGGCACCCAGCGCGGCGCTGGTGCCCCACATCGCCGTCGCGGCTGCGCAAGCCAAGGCGGCAAGCAGTGCCGCCGGCTTGAGCACGCTGGCGGACCAACTCCAGCGCAGCCCCGCCAGGCGGGCGAGCATCGCGATGTTGATCGCCGCCGCCAGCAGATAGGCGGCGGCTCCCGCGATGGCTGCGCCAGCCGTGCCCAACTGCGGCACGAGCAGCCAGTTCAGCAGCGCTTTAGCGGCGGCGGCGGCGAGCATTGCCAAGGCTGGAGCGCGAACTGCGCCCAGCCCTTGTAGCAGCGCCGCCGAGATGATGCTGAGCGTGCCGCCTACGGCGGTCAGCGCCATCCAGCGCATGACTCCGCTGCCGGTGTCATCCGCGTACAGCATCACATTGACGGGCACCGCCAGTACAATTAAGCCTGTCGCGGCGGCTAGTCCCAACAGCCAGAACCAACGCAGCGATTGCTCACACTGGCGGCGCGCCAGCTCCGTGCCGCCCGTTACGCGTGCTTCCGCCAGCGACGGAATGAACAATGCCGACAGCGTAGTGGCAAACATCATCACCAGCTGTACAAGCGGCAGACCGCGGTTATAGACACCGAAGGCCACCATAACCCCTGTGTCGTCCAAACCCTCCTGCTTTAACAAGCGAGGCACAGTAAACGTGTCCACCAAACTAATCAGCGGGATCGCCAGCGCTCCCAAGCAAACAGGCAGGGCATAACGAAGCAATGCCTTTAGCAAAGCACCGTAGCTCTCCGCCCGGTGGGCTTCCCCAGCCTGTCCCTGCACTGTCCCGGCTACACTCTCTAGCACACCCGATACAACAGCACGACTGCCGCTCACCAAATCATTCGACGTTCCCTCTATGACGCCAGAACATCCGGACGCAGTCTCCTGTATGCCCATCTGCTCTGTCTTCCCGACAGGTAGCGAAGCCTGCTCAGATAGCCTCTCTTGCCTTCTGAGCTTCTTCCTGTGGTTACGCCAGAACAGCAGCATGACGACCAGACCCGCTGCCCCACCAGTTGCAGAACCCAAAACAGCACCGGCAGCAATCATATCGGGTCCGGCTCCTTGCGACAGCATGAGCAGCAACAGCATGATCATCACACCCACCCGTACCGTCTGCTCCGTCACTTGGGAAACAGCGGTCGGGATCATATTTTGCAAGCCCTGAAAATATCCCCTTAGCCCTGCCATAATCGGCACGAACAAAAAGGCAAAAGCCGCCGCCCTCACCGAGGGAATGACATGAGCATTGTCGATCCACTGACCGATCAGCGGCGCGCACGTATACATCAGCACGCCCAGAATCACACCAAACATGCCCAACACAAGCGAGGACAACCGGGCTACACGTTGCCCTGCGGCCCGGTTTCCCACCGCCTCATACTCAGCTACAAATTTTGATATCGCTGCCGGAAATCCAGCAGCCGCAATGGTAATCAGCAGCGTATAAAAAGGATAAACCGTATTATAAATACCGAACACGCCGTCACCACCGATATTTTGCAGCGGGATTTTTTGCAATGTGCCGATCAGCTTGCTCGCTACCGCCGCCAGTGTCAAAATGACAGCACCCCGTAGCAGCCGCGAAGCGGCGCGATTTTCGTGCATCGTTCGTTCCCCACTCCTACCTGAAGTATGCAACTTTCACGAGTCCTATTATACCGCCTCTTTCTCTAGAAAGAAAAAAAGCCCTGCAAGACGACAGACGGCTTTCGCCATTCAGTACGTCTTACAGGGCCGGAACGGGGGATTACTATTCCATTTGTTTGCCGAGGAAACCAGCGGCTGTTTCAGCCATTTTAATCTCCATTTCGGACATCTTCACGTTTTCATCCTTGTTCAGCAACACAACGGAACCAATAGGATCACCACCCGAAACAATAGGAGCCGCCACAAAGGACGAGAGTGTCTCTTCGTGGTCTCGGGTCAGCTCATAGGAGCCGCTGGCTGTTTCCAGTATCGTTTTACGATTATCCATACTACCTTCGATAATGCTGCCGACCGGCTTGTCCAGAAGCTCTTTTTTAGAGCCGCCAGCCACCGTAATAATGGTATCGCGGTCGGTGATCATCGTAATATGGCCTGTGCTTTCAAACAGGGACTCAGCGTATTCTTTGGCAAAATCACCAAGTTCACCGATAGGTGAATACTTTTTCAAAATGACTTCTCCGTCACGATCCACAAAAATTTCAAGCGGATCTCCTTCACGAATTCTCAAGGTGCGGCGTATTTCCTTAGGAATAACTACCCTCCCCAGATCATCAATACGGCGAACTATCCCAGTAGCTTTCATTTCACATGTTGCCCCACTTTCCCAAGAAGAATTTAGTTAACTACTGACGATATCGAAAGACGCTTCCGCTCCCCCGGAAGCGGTCACGAAGAACGTCACGGTCATGGTGTTTATGGTGATATCTGACCATAGTATTCATCTGTTCCCAATTCATTATGCATGTTCGGTTATTTACCTTCGGTTGTAGCTCCATCCTTGGTTGTTCCTGCTTTGGTATCACTGGTGCCACTTGTTGTACCTCCAGGCGCAGTTGTGTTGCCAGTGCCCGATGTGGTGCCACTTTTCTCTTGCGTAGCAGGTACTTTCGGCAGGTTGATTTTCAAATCAAGCTTCGCCAAATCCTTTTCGGTAAAGTTTTGAATACTTTCTCCGGCTAGCTTGTTTTTCAGAGCAGTCTTTTCGCTGTCCTTCAATTTATCAAACGTAGGCTCATTGCGGGATTCCACCTTGATGATGTGGTATCCGTATTCTGTTTCTACCGGATCACCGATTTTATTGATCGGCTGCTTCTCTGCTGCTTCTTTGAAAGCAGGTACCCATTGGGCTACGGATGCATTCTCATACAAACCTCCATTGGAAGCCGAACCCGGATCTTCTGAGTATTTCTTGGCAATCGTTGCAAAATCAGCCCCACCATCCAGCTTCGCCTTCACTTCTTTGGCCAGCTTGAGGGCATCTTCTTTCTTGCGTTGTTTCTTCGTTTTTGGATCTTCAAAATTAATCAGTACATGACGTACCGTTGCTGTTGTGAACTGATCTTTGTTTTTATCAAATTCCTGTTTCAGCTGATCGTCCGTCACTTTGTTCGTCTCACTGTTGATCACCGTCATCACACGGGTAAAGTAATCCTTCACGCCCTGCTCAGTCAGCTTTTGATCACTTAAAAATGTCTTGAATTTAGCATCTCCGACCGACTTTTTATACTGCTCCAGTTGCTCGGTCCCTTCTTTGGCACCCTGTTCCTTGGCCTTATCGTCCGCTTTGTCGGCCAGAAGCTTGTACACCACTTCCTGCTTGGCAATTTGCTCCCGCACCTGATCCGAAGCAAGCATCGCTCCATATTCCGGATAGAGGAATTTCATCATACTGATTTCTTGGTTGAACTCATTTTCAGTAATAGTCCCGCCCTTATAGGTTACAACAATCTTGCTGTTGTCCTTCGGCTCGTCCTTGACCTTACTCTCCTCGGCTTGCTTCGTACATGCCGCCAGCACCGATAAAGCCAGTAGTGCTGCAATTGCCAAGGATAGCATTCTCCAAGGTTTTTTATTTGGTTGTGACATTTTGCAATTCCTCCTTCGATGTGAATGCTTCTTTCAATGCACTCAAAAATTGCTCCAGCAGCTCTAACATCTGTGGATCATCCAGACCTTTACCCTTGATGCGTGCGCTCATAGGAGTACCCTGTTCAAATTGTACACGTCTTTCAAAGCGATTGCCAATCTCGCCAAGTTTGGCGGTCTGTACCGCTTGCTGACGCCCTTCATGGAACTTCAACACTACATTGTCATCCCGCTGGACAATCGATTCAATACCATACATGCGTCCGTATACCTTGAGACGGGCCACAGCCAGCAAATGACGCACAGCGTCCGGCAAGTCGCCAAAGCGGTCAACCAGTTCATCTTCCAGCTCAGCAGCTTCGTCGAACGTGCTGACTGCCGCAACCTTTTTATAAATCTCAATCTTCTGAATACTGTCGTAAATATAATCTCCTGGCAGGTAAGCATCCACGCCTAATTCAATGGACGTACTCCAATTTCGATTCGACAAATCCTCTTCTCCAAGTACGCTAACCTTACGTTTATTAATTTCCTCAGCCAGCATTTGCGAGTAAAGGTCAAAACCGACGGATGCAATGAATCCGTGCTGCTCTGCACCAAGCAAATTCCCCGCTCCGCGAATAGACAAATCGCGCATCGCGATCTTGAACCCGGAGCCCAGCTCCGTAAACTCCTTGATCGACTGAAGGCGCTTCTCTGCCACTTCCGTCAGCACCTTATCCCGCTGGTACGTAAAATACGCATAGGCAATCCGGTTGGAACGACCTACACGTCCACGCAGCTGATAAAGCTGGGACAGCCCCATTTTATCGGCATCGTGCACGATGAGCGTATTCACATTCGGAATATCTACCCCGGTCTCAATAATGCTGGTGCTGACCAGTACATCATATTCACCGTCCAGGAAGTCCAAAATGGTCTTCTCCAGCTCGGATTCGGACATCTGACCGTGACCCACGCCCACCTTGGCATCCGGCACAAGCGCATGGATCTCGGCAGCCATTTCCTGAATACCCTGTACGCGATTATACAGATAGTACACCTGTCCTCCACGTGCCATCTCGCGTTCAATCGCCTCACGCACCAACGTTTGGCTGTGCTCAACAACATAAGTCTGCACCGGAAAACGGTTTTCCGGCGGTGTCTCAATGACCGACAAATCGCGAACCCCAAGCATAGACATATGCAGCGTACGCGGAATAGGCGTAGCCGTTAACGTCAACACGTCCACATTCGTTTTCAGCTTTTTCAGCTTTTCCTTGTGTGTCACGCCAAACCGTTGTTCCTCATCGACAATGAGCATGCCCAGATCCTTAAACACCAGATCCTGCGACAGCAAGCGATGGGTGCCAATGACAATATCGACCGTCCCCTGACGAACCCCTTTAGTCGTCTCATTCTGCTCTTTGCGCGAACGGAAACGGCTCAACACCTGAATGTTGAACGGATACCCGGAAAAGCGCTCACGGAACGTCTCATAATGCTGCTGTGCCAAAATCGTCGTCGGTACTAACACTGCCACCTGCTTGCCCTCAATGGCCGACTTAAACGCAGCACGAATGGCAACCTCTGTTTTGCCGTAGCCCACATCACCACATAGCAAACGATCCATCGGACGGCTCTGCTCCATGTCTTTCTTGATCTCTTCAATCGCCCGAATCTGGTCACGGGTCTCTTCATATGGGAACATATCCTCAAATTCCTGCTGCTCCGGTGAATCCTTTTCAAAAGCAAAACCCGGCGCTGACTGCCGTTCTGCATACAACTTAATCAAGTCGTCAGCAATGTCCTCAACCGAGCTGCGAACCTTGCTCTTCACGCGTGTCCATTCATTACCGCCCAGCTTGTAAATCTTAGGTTCCTTGTCCTCTGAGCCAACGTACTTCTGGATCAGGTCAATCTGCTCAATCGGTACAGACAGCTTATCGCCGCCCGCATAGAGAATGTGCATGTAATCCTTATGGATACCGCCAACTTCCAGCGTACCGATTCCCATGTACTTTCCGATCCCGTGATTCTGGTGTACGACATAGTCGCCCACCTTCAGCTCGCTATAGCTCTTAATCCGTTCTGCGTTGTCCACATGGCGGCCCTGCTTGCGCGCTTTGCGCTGCTTTTGCGAGAACATTTCGCCCTCGGTAATCACCGCCAAATGAATAGATGGCATCTCAAAACCGCTTTGCAAATTGCCGATAGCCATCGTTGGCTCATCAATACCGTAATCCTGAAGCACTCGGCGCATCCGATCCAGCCGTTCGTCTCCACTCGCCAGCATCATAACCTGCGTGCCCGCCTTGCGCCAGCGATCCATTTCCGCCTTGAGCACATTCATTTGACCGTGAAAATCCTGCATGCCCCGGCAGATGAAATTCAAAATATTTTGCGGCTGCGTATGCGGAACCTGACGGAGAAAGATCGACAGGAACAACGTCTGGAATCTCCGGTTATACAGCAGATTGTCCGAGTTATCCGACAGCTCTAGCTGTGATAACGTTTTACCGTTTTGAAGCAAATGCAGATTCCATTCGGACTCATCCCGTTCGAGCTGCTTGGCTGTTTCCAGCATTCGCGTCGGTTCGTCAATGATCAGAATGGTATCTTCCGGCATGTAATCGGCCAAGGTTTTGCGTTCGGGGTACAACAGCGAGATATATTTATAGATTTCGTCAAAATACACATGCTCCCGCAGCAGCTCAATCTCGCGGTGAATCTCTTCTTTCAGGTGCAGCTTGGCCTGACGGTCTGTCATTTTGCCGAGCTGCTCCTCCAACAGAATCGCAGCGGCATCTGCCGCCTGATCCATACGAGCGCTATCCGCGATGACTTCCTTACACGGCGTTACGATAACTTCCTGCACCTTTTCCACAGAACGCTGATCTTGCGGATCGAACATACGAATGGAGTCAATCTCGTCATCAAATAGCTCCACGCGGTAGCCCCAACGGGTTGTCATTGGATAAAAATCGATAATCCCGCCACGGACACTCATCTCTCCACGTGATTCTACACGCTCCACCCGCTGGTACCCCATCTCGACCATATGCAGCAAAAATGGCTCCAACTGGATCGTTTCGCCTTCTTTCAGCTCGATTCGGGCTTCACGCCACGTCTCCGGAAGCGGCAGCAAACGCCTTACACCAGAAAACGGCACGACAACAATCCCACGAAAACCCTGGGCGCATCGTATCAATACCTCAATTCGTTGGGATAGCGTCTCCGGGCTGGATATGGCCGCTTCAGCAGCCACCAACTCATTCGAGGGGTACAACAAAACCCGTTCAGGAGGAAGCGCTTCCTGCAAATCATCTGCTATTTTTTGAGCGGCAAACATGTTGTGCGTCATGACCATGATCGGTCGTCCACTATCTTCGGTAAGCGCGGCCATTAGTACCTGTCGGGAAGAGCCGGACAGACCAGATATGAGCTGTTCCTTCATGCCTGATGATATACCTGCTGCAATGGATGCATAATCAGCATCCTTGGTAAAAGCCTGAATAAGTGCTTGTAACAAAAAAAGGCACCCCTTTATGCTTATAAATAGTTGCATGGAAATTTATTTACAATAACGGCATGGAACTGAACAACAACAGGTATTCCACGCTTAATTTGGAGAAAGCAGCAAACCGAAAAAGAAGCCTCAGCATGCTGCCAAGGCTCCATAAGCGGGATTACCGCCTCACCTCTCAAGCTGGTACATGAGACCAGTTGAATACCTGTTACTGAAGCGGATTTACGAGCAGGCTCAGCTCCGGATTATTTTCCAGCGCCTGGCTGCAATGCTCGCAAATGACTTTGACGATCACTTCACCGCCCGAATTATACGCTATTATATCTCTACGTTCGGCAGGGGTCAAGGATTGGAAGCCCAACCTTTCTTCGGTTATTGCTGCAGAATCAATCCGTCCCAAGAAAGTTCGACAATGTCTGCATACATAATTCACAATCATGTAATGTATATGCCTCCTGAAAGTTTTCTATACCTTCCAGTATGTCCAACAAACTTCCATTTAAGCCCATCCTGCCTGTTCCAGATCTTACTTATTGAATTCAGCCATGGTCCGTTCAAAAGGATGGTCCAAGCTGTATTCCAAAGCATCACACGTGTCCTCTATCATTCCAGCCAGCAATTCCTTCTCCTTCTTAGGAAAGGTTCCCAGAACATAGTCCACAATGGCGTATCCAGGCTCAGGGCGGGAAATGCCCATACGAACCCGATTAAAGGATTGTGTGCCCGTATGCTGGATCATTGACTTGATCCCGTTATGACCGCCTGCACTGCCTTGATACCGGAGTCTTATTTTTCCGACCTCTGTATCCAGATCATCATAAACTACGACCAAATCATCTATATCCGCTTTGTAATAGTCCATATAAGCACGCAGAGACTCGCCCGAGAGATTCATATAGGTCATTGGCTTGATCAGCACGGTTTTTACTCCGCCAATATGTCCTTCTCCAATCAATGCCTTACATTTGCTTTGGTTAATCTGGATGTTATGACGGGCGGCCAGAGCATCCAGCGCCATAAATCCAACATTATGTCTCGTTTTTTCGTATTGGGGACCGGGGTTGCCCAATCCAACAATCCACTTCATAAACCGTGACACCCTCTTTCGAAGTCTAGATTTTTTGGTAAAATAGTTATACTGAACAGGAAGGTGCGTGCTGGTATGCTCAATCAGGGTGATATCCTCTTATATGACAGCCATTTTCTATATCATTTAAAACATTCAGTTCCTGTCCAAGTCTATGACGGGAATGTACATATCCAGATTGGCATTATTGCGCGTTTTAACGAGCATTTTGTCGAAATGGAAGACACGCTATACAATCGTCAGCGCTTCACATTTATATCCAGAACGGGCTTTTAGCCTGACATGCTGATAGGGGTTACCTTTTCCAGTTGGAAGAGGCAACCCCTTTTTTTAATGAGCCAGCGCTTATTCGATTTCAAACAGTTTGCTGATTGACAATTCCTCATGCACACGGATAATGGCTTCTCCCATTAATGGGGCCACAGACAGTACCTTCAACTTGCTTGTCGGATTGGGGTGAATGATCGGAATGGTATCCGTCACGACCACCTCTTTTAACGGTGAATTCTCCAGTCTTTCCATAGCAGGCCCGGAGAGCACGGCATGCGTACAACAAGCATACACCTCCGTTACGCCGCCTTCCTTGAGCGCATTCGCGCCCAGCACGATGGTTCCCGCCGTATCAATAATATCATCAATCAGAATAGCGGTTTTACCCTCAATATTCCCGATGATGTTCATGACTTCACTAACGTTCGGCTCAGGACGACGTTTGTCGATTATAGCCAGCGGAGCATTCAGAAAATCCGCTAACTTCCGCGCACGCACAACACCGCCGTGGTCAGGGGAAACGATAACCGGATTTTCAATCTGCTTCGAACGAAAATACTGAGCCAGAATTGGCGCGCCGAACATGTGATCCACCGGAATATCAAAGAATCCCTGAATTTGCATGGCATGCAAATCCATACTGATTACGCGGTGAGCACCTGCTTTTTCAATCAGGTTAGCGACAAGCTTCGCCGTGATCGGATCACGCGAACGTGCTTTCCGATCCTGACGGGCATAGCCGTAATATGGCATAACGACATTAATGCTTTTGGCGGAAGCCCGCTTGAGTGCATCAATCATAACCAGTAACTCCATCAAGTTGTCGTTAACTGGCAGACAAGTCGACTGCACAATATATACGTGGCAACCGCGAACACTTTCAGACAGCTTGATTTGGATTTCACCGTCACTAAAAGATGTGGTATGGGATTCCCCCATTGGAATTCCGATATAGTCCGCAATCTGGTGGGCCAACTTCGGATTGGAGTTACAAGTAAATATTTTGAGTTTGGAATCGCAATAAGTCATTTATAGAAACCCTCCGTGCTGATTCATTCATTACAGATCCAAAAGCTTGCTGATTAAGGCTATTCCGATCTTTTCTTCTTCGCTTTGGCACGCGCGCGAATTTTATCCGCATATCCGGCTTTGTTCTCTTGACGCGGTCTGGCAATGGCCAGATCGTTATCAGGGACAGCATGTGTTACGGTGGAGCCTGCTACGACATAAGCACCTTTTCCGATCCTAATTGGGGCGATCAGGTTCACATTGCTGCCAATAAAGGCATCGTCTTCAATTTCTGTAATAGATTTATTATATCCATCATAATTAATCGTTATTGCCCCGCAACCGATATTAACGTTTGTCCCCACCTTGGCATCACCGACATAGCTCAAATGAGACACCTTGGAATGATCACCAATGGTCGCATTTTTCACCTCAACAAAATCACCAATCTTCACATGCTCGCCCAGCTTCGCACCCGGACGCAGATAGGCAAACGGGCCCACAGATGTGCTGCTGCCCACTTCAGCTTCGTTCAACACCGAATGTTTCACCGTAACGCCCGAATGGATAATGGTGTCCTGAATTTCAGTCTGCGGACCAATCGCACAATCTTCGCCGATTTGCGTTTGACCGCGCAGCCACGTGTTCGGGTACAACACTGTATCGGAACCAATGACAACCTCACTCTCGATGTAGGTAGAGGATGGATCAATGACGGTCACACCGTTCAGCATATGCTTGCGCACAATGCGTTCTCGCATGTATCCCTCAGCCACTGATAAAGCGACCTTGTCGTTCACACCGATGGATTCCGACACATCATCTGTTAAATATGCCTCAACCTTCTCGCCTTCGCCATGCAAAATACCAATGACATCTGTCAGGTAGTATTCCTGCTGTGCATTGGTGTTGGTTACTTTGTCCAACGCTGCGAACAGCTTGGCATTATCAAAGCAGTACGTTCCCGTGTTGATTTCCCGAACAGCATCTTCCTCAGGTGAGCAATCCTTCTGTTCCACGATCTTGAGCACTGCTCCCGCAGTATCACGGATGACCCGGCCGTATCCCTTAGGGTCGTCCAGCTCAGCGGTCAGAATCGTTGCGGCCGCTCCCCGACCCTCATGTAGCTGCACCAAGCCCTCCAGCGTTTCCGCTGTAATCAAGGGGGTGTCTCCACAAATGACGATGGTCGTACCTTTCTCCTGACCGAGCAAGTCTTTGGCCTGCTTGACAGCATGCCCCGTTCCCAACTGCTCTGCTTGAAGCGCATATTCTCCCGACGGTCCCAAATAGGACTGTACCGCTTCCGCACCGTGACCCACGATCACCACACTGCGGGACACCCCGATTTCTCGAACCGTGTCGAGTACATGACCGACCATCGGTTTCCCGCATACCGGATGCAGAACTTTATATAATTTGGATTTCATACGTTTTCCCTGCCCTGCGGCAAGAATGACTGCCAACCTTTCCAACAAGTCCAACCTCCTATCCTGAAAATAACAATCTCCCTTTGGCTAAAACGTTAATTTCCAGATCAGATTTTTGCTTAACTTTTCACAATCCTCCTGAAAAATAACGGCGAACCTTTAGTTAATGGCTATTTTTTCAGGCCAGCTTGTGCTGGACATCCATCCCCGGGATGCATTACTGCTTAATCCCTGTCTTATGAAAAAGTCGCTTCGGCAGCCCGGATGGCTCCAAGTTGCCTTAAAACTGACTGTTAACTCATTAAAGAATATATCTCATTCCAGGCAAAAAGAAAAGAGAGCCACAGTTTGTGGCCCTCTTTTTCTTTTGAACCCTAATCTTGCTTTAGGCGAATTAAGCGCCTTCTTCGATAGCTACTTCTTCATCCACCGCCGCGCGTTCATACTCAGTCAGTACAGCAGCCTGAATCTTCTCCCGGGTTCCTGAAGATATCGGATGAGCGATATCGCGAAACTCTCCGTCCGGGGTGCGTTTGCTAGGCATAGCCACAAACATCCCGTTATTACCGTCGATAACCCGAATGTCATGAACAACGAACTCGTTATCAATTGTAATGGATGCAATCGCCTTCATTCTTCCTTCTGAGTTCACTCGGCGGAGTCTAACATCCGTAATCTGCATGTGTGTTTCACCACCTTTTTCCAAATAGGACTTGGTGTATACATTCCACACAGCATTTCGAATTCCTTCTTTTTTTGGACAAATGGTATCCTAAATTCAGGTAATTTTTTTGAAAAGATTTCTTTTCGACATATTTAGGGATATTTTGATGAATTGTGACATTTCACTGACTTGTAGACTCATCAAAATAATTCCCCAGCTTGACTGTAATTTGCTTGCTTCGGGAATCGACCGCGGTCAGATTCGCCAGTGAAATATAATCGTGCAGCAAGCGCTCTTCGTTCTCCACCTCGCCCGATTCCACCAGCACACCTACTCCGGCTACCTCAGCATCAAATTCAGCCAGCAAGTCGACCATCCCCTGAATCGTACCACCTGCCTTCATAAAATCATCCACGATGAGTACACGCGATTTCTCGCGCATCGCACGTCTGGACAATGACATCGTATGCAGGCTCTTTTGTGATCCTGAAACGTAATTAATACTCACTGCCGAGCCCTCCGTCACCTGATGATCACGCCGTACGAGGACAACTGGCAAGTTTAGCTGTGCTCCCGTTGCATAGGCAAGCGGAATCCCTTTGGTTTCCACCGTCATGACTACATCGATCTGTCTGTTGGCAAATGCAGTAGCGAATATTTTACCAGCCTCATTCATCATCGCCGGTTGACCCAGCAGATCCGACAGATACAGATATCCTCCGGGTAAGATGCGATCCGGCTGCTCCAACTGTGCACACAGGTCATTCGCAAATGTGAGGGCATGCTGCTTGGACAGTCTTGGGATCAGCTTGACGCCTCCTGCCGCTCCCGCCAACGTCAGAAGCTCACCAATGCCTTCATCCTCAAATACTTCCTTGATGATGGCCAGGTCTTCGCTTATAGACGATTTAGCCGCTCCATAACGATCCGCAAAATGCGTAAGAGGCACCAACGTATGCGGCCGTGACAGCAAAAATTGTGTCATTTCCACCAATCGTGAGCTTCTTTTAAGTTTTTTCACAACAATTCCTCGCGATCTATTCTTCTCCTGCCGCCCGCTTCGTACAGTAAAAGCACCGTCGGACTGGCCGGCTGCTGGCGGAATGTAAGTGATATAGTAAAATCCGAATATTTAATAGTAAATATATCATATTCGTACGTATTTGTACAACAAATACCACTAAAATTAGAAATAAATAACCAAAAATCAAGTCAGAAGCCGTACTGCGTACACATCCTTGCAGAATCCTCTAAGTCCGTTATAAATGCGCGGTACTTTGGCTTCCTTCGACACCAGCCCGAACACCGTAGGACCACTGCCTGACATCAGTACGCCATCCGCTCCCAGTCGGATCATGGAGTTTTTAAGATGCTCGACCTCCGGGTACAGCTTGAGTGTGACATCCTCCAGTACATTCCCGAGCGCATTACATACATCGGTAAAAGAAGCGTTACGGATCGCTTGCTCCATCTGCCGGGCAGACGGATGATGCGTGATCTGATCCGCTTTGACGCGCCCATACACTTCAGCCGTCGATACATTAATCGGCGGCTTCGCGAGAATGATCCAGCATTGGGGCGGATTCGGAAGTGACTTGAGCAATTCCCCGCGTCCGCTCGCTAAAGCTGTACCGCCTGTAATGCAGAAAGGCACGTCAGAGCCAAGCTCTGCGCCCAGTACTCTTAATTCAGCATCCGAGATGCCAAGCTTCCACAGCTTGTTCAGCCCACGCAGCGCTGCCGCCGCATCACTGCTGCCGCCTGCTAACCCTGCGGCTACCGGAATATGCTTGTCCAAATGGATATGCACGCCCGTAGAGACATCATAACGTTCCTTAATCAGACGCGCGGCCTGAAAAGCCAAATTCTTCTCATCTAGCGGTATGTACCCGGCTTGGCTTGAAATAATAATGGTATCACGCGGTAGCTCAGACATCGTCAAACGATCGGACAGATCGACCATGGTCATAATCATTTCGACCTCGTGATATCCGTCATCTCGCTTGCGTAATACATCAAGCATTAAATTGATTTTCGCCGGTGCTTTTTCGTATATTTTCAAGGCGTTCACCCACCTTCAACTTTTCCCTCAAGACAGCTTAACACATTATATCAGACTCGGCCTGTCAAGTCATGAGGTTCAAAAAAAGCGGAGATCACCCGGTATGAACCGAATATCCCCGCTTTTTCGTCAACACCGTCGATGGCTACGACTTGCGGGAAGCTGCCTGCTCTGCAAGCTGAATGGCCCGCTTGACCATATTGCCCGCATCCTTGGCTTTAATGCCTCCCCAGCCTTCTTCTTTGACCGTATCGTAAAATCCAAGATCCTTAGCCAGCTCATACTTAAGCTCTTCAGACATGACACTTCGCCTTCTCCGACTCATACATACGCCTCCTTCGGCAGTGGAATAAGGAAGATCATTCCCTCCTTAGTATGCGCAGAGACACGATGCTTCATCCTGTCCCATATATACAAAACGGCCTCGTCATTTGAAATGACGAAGCCGAAGTTAAACCTGCAAAGCCGGTATACATTACATAAAATCAATTAAGGTGTGTCAAAATATTCGACACTTGTATGGGAATCGGGATCATATACGGTAACTTCCACCGACTCGGTAAGAATGTCAGCATAGCTGTAGGAGACACGTTTGAACGTTTGTTGCTCCTGATCCAGCTTGACGATAAAAACAGAAGGGTACGTTTCTTCCAAGACACCAGTTCGTTCGACGGTCTTACGGCGTCCGCCGTTAGCCCGCAGCAAAATTTTTTGCCCTACATGTGCGTCGAGACTGCGTTTGATTTCCAACAGCGTATTTTTAGCCATTGCCTAACGACCACCTCTTTCCTTGTCCATTATAACGAATTTTAGAGGCGATGTCAAATCAAACCAAATATTATATCAACACGAAAAATAAGTTGTCAATTTAATTTTTTGAAAACAGGAATAATGTGTGTAAAATTCAAAAAAGCCCCTGTAACCAGAGGCCTTTTATCCAGACAAATCCTATTCAATAGGTTCAAACCCTAGATTGCAGAAGGCGTTACTTTAAGAGTTGACAAATTTTCTAGCTTTGGCAAACCGATACGATAGCTTCCCCGGGTTTCGATACCGCCCACTCCACGGCTGCCACTAATCGTCTGATGAAACAAGTCGCCCATGTTGACTGTATCACGGATCGACGTAAAAGCAGCCTTGGCAGCCACATATACCGGGTCAAGCGCGTGAATCAGGATACGCCCTGGTGAACTGGCAAAGTTCGCTCCTGCACGCAGCAGCGCTTCAAAATGGGACTGACATGCTCCCGCCACAATCGTCAGTGAATCCAAATGACGTTCATATTGTCTCGCTACCTGGATCGCCGCCACAAAATTCTGCGAATTTTTATAGCTTTTCAGGCTATATAAATCATAAGGCTGCGGCTGCTTCAATACACCGTCATGTCCAGTAATGACTACGATATCCGGGCGAATACGGGGAAGCAGCCGATACAACGTGTCAGCCATAGCCGATTCATGCACATGATGTCCCTCTGCGGGAACGCGGAGCTGCTCATATAAGCTGAGACATTTTTTCAAATATCCGGGGTCCCCATCCAAGTGAAGTACCTTGCCGGGCATTTCAAAATACGTCGACTCCACCGGATCACTCCACTCCCCGATCAAAGCCGCCTGACTGCGGGCTGCTTGCTTCTGTCGTGCCTGCTGCAACAGACTGAGAGACTCACCCGCCTTAATATGGGCCTGCCGTGTCTTCCCGCTAATCTGGTCTGCAGGCACCTTGACCAGATCGTTCACGGGGGAATCGGCAAGCAACCGAAATTCCGTCCCCTTAATGATCGCTTTATCCCGCTGGATGCCCTCAACGCGAAACGTGACGTCTCCGCCGTACGATTTCCGAACGACCAAGTCTCCTAAAATCATCACACTGTATCACCCCTCCCATATCGTATGGGTGAATGCACAGTTTGGTTCCTTATCCTTCTCAGGAGCTTATGCATCCCAGCCACAACCGTGCAGAGCGTAACCAGAGGCCCCCTGACTACTGCTAAGCGGTAGCTCGTGCGTCAGCTCAGGAAATCCCGGCTTCCAGCAACACAGCGCTCAGACGCGCAAATTCCTCGATACTCAGCGTCTCTCCCCGACGGGAAGGGTCTATGCCTGCCTGAAGCAACAGCGGCTCTAGCGTGTCCCTGTTCTCTTTGGTAAAGAAGCGGCTTTTCAGGTTATTCGAAATGGTCTTGCGGCGTTGAGCAAAGGAAGCATGAACGACTTCGAAGAAATGCTGCTCGTCCACCACCTCTACCGGAGGCACTTCCCGCACACGCAGACGAATGACCGCCGATTCTACATTCGGCTGGGGAATAAACACCGTATTCGGCACGATGCAGACCAATTCAGGTTCGCTGTAATATTGCACTGCAATACTCAAACTGCCGTAATCCTTCGTCCCAGGAGACGCAGCCATACGCTCAGCCACTTCCTTTTGGATCATGACGACGATATTCTCCAGAGGGAGCTTGTCCTCCAGCAGCCTCATCAGAATCGGTGTAGTGACGTAGTACGGCAGATTAGCGACGACGCTCACTTTACTGACCCCGGCAAAATCGGAAGCGAATACCTCTCGCAAATCCAGCTTCAGCACATCCCCATGGCGTACCTTCACATGCTCATAAGGGGCCAGCACTTCTTCGAGAATAGGCAGAAGCCGCTGGTCAATCTCGACAGCAGTAACTACCTTGGCCGATTGCGCCAGCTTCTCGGTCAAAGCGCCAATCCCCGGACCGATCTCAAGTGCGCCCTTCGTATCGTCCAATCCCGCAGCATTCACGATCTTGTTCAGAATATTTTGATCAATCAGAAAATTTTGTCCCAAACTCTTTTTGAACGAAAACCCGTGCCGCTGAATAATTTCCTTCGTGCGCCTTGGTGTTGCTATATCTTGAATCCCTGTCATACGGATATCACAATCCTTCACTTTCAATTTGTGCCAGCGCACCGGCAAATTCCTCACGGCTAATCTGGAACACAGCGAGCCGTTTATGTAGCTGCTTACCGTTACAGTAACCAATACCCAGCACATTACCCAAAGCCATACGTCGTGCAGCAGCATTCGGGTGGGTGATAAGTCCGGCGTCAATCAGATCCGCCCAATCGATTAGAGGATCGGCCCCTTCCACCGTCGTATGCACCCGTGCGAGAGCATGTCTGATCGCTTCAGGCGAGGCATTCTCCACGCCAATATCCCCTTTGCGCGTCGCTTCCTCCTCTGGTATAAAGGCCTGCTTGCAGCCGGGCACCTTGGAGGCGATAATTTTGCGGATGCGCTCCCCTGCATGATCGGGATCGGTCAAAATAATGACACCCCGCCGCTCCTGCGCTAGTGCAATTTTGCGCAGCGTCATTTTATTAATGGCAGAGCCGCCCGTTTCTATTGTATCCGCTTCGACAGCACGGCGAATAGCCACCGTATCATCCCGACCCTCTACCACGATCACTTCCTTGATCATTTGCGTTTCCCTCCACTGCTACACAGTAAGCTATATTCATCTTTCCCTGCTTTTGAAAACAAAATAAGAAGAGGGTATCCTCTTCTTAGCATGGCATAACTATGATGTTAATACTATCGCATTGCCCTAAACATATACAACACGTTTTTAGTTGATTTCAGGCTTCACGGGTCCAATCACATATACAGTTTTACCGTGCTTCCGACCAAACTGATTGGCCTGACCCAAACTCTCATAATACACATCGATTTTGTAGCCTTTAATTGCGCCACCGGTATCCTCCGCACGGCGGAAGCCCACCCCTTCGATATACACCCACCAGCCGATTGGAATCACACTCGGATCGACAGCGATGGTGCGTCCTTCCGTGACACGCGAACCGGATGCGGTACGTGTACCGATACCTGATTCCTGTGAGGAGTACGCCGTCATGGAGACGTTTTGTAATACTTTGCTGTATTTAAAATTCACACCTGCTTTACGGACAGCATTGCCCGAACTAACTCGTGTTGCCTTAACGGCATCTTTGGGACCAACGGAAGCAGCAAGAACAACCGGTTTTTTCTTCGTTCCTACCGCAATTACCTTATCCACACGATTCCGCGCGACTTCCTTGTTTACCAGCTGCTTGGATACCAATTTTCCGTCATGGTATACCTTTTGAACATGCTGGACCACAATACCCGTTTTACCGCTTTGGATGACCCGATTATCCCCTTTATAGAGACTCGGATCGGACGTTTTGATGACCTGATAAGGTACCTGTTGCTTCTGTTCGACCTGCTGTTTCTTCACACGGACGATTTTTATGTCCATGTTAGACGAAACAGAGGCATCCAGATCAGGGTAAACTTTATCATTTGACGATAATTTATAGCCCGAGGCGCGAATGGCACCCTCTACTGTATTTTCTGTTGTGTACAGCTTCTTCGTCTCATTGCCTGAGGATACTTTGACCTGATTGGCACGTTTGATGACTACGCGATCCCCATCCTTTACTGCTCCGTTCAGCGGCATCGAAACCGTATCATGCGGCTGAAGTGAAATAGAATGCTCTTTGAGCAAATCTTGGAGCTTGAATTCCCGGGTTTCTACCGCAGATGCCTTACCGTCGATGACAAAAAAGACCTGTTTTTTAGATTGAGTGTACACCAGAATTGAAATCATAATCGTTAGTGCGATTAGAAAAATAGCAACCAAAGCAGCCTGGCGCACATTTTCTTGCTTCCAACGCAATACGTAAGACATGCTGGATGAGCGTGACTCATGGGACTCCTCTTTTTGGAAAATGCCCATTTCCTCCGTCCTCCTTACATAGCCCGCCGTCTGGAGTAAGACATAGTCGAGATTGACGTGACTATAACAGATTTTCTACAAGACAAGCCCGTACTGCGACTGTCCTGCACCATGTACCCGTCTTCGCGGCATGCTGTCCTCCCCTGTTTAATCACAGTATGATGACAGATTTTCTTTTATTCACAACAAAAAAGCCAAAAAAAGAGACTAGAGAGCTCTTTCGTGGCTTCCGGCATGTGCGAATATGCGGAAAAATCATGCACGAGATGGCTTCTCTCTTGTTACGCTTACGGGGTTAGCTGTCGGGTTCGGACGTAGAGAGACGCCCTAGCTTGGGTCAACCGCTCATGGCGGTCGCCTTCACATTCACCCCGAAGACCCAAAAAGAAATCGAAATACGGCCCCTCCACCTGTTCAATCCCATCCGGGAAAAGAATTTCGGTCGAGCCGGCTGGCGGAAGAGACGTTCCCTTCTTGCCCATACGCCGGACGTACTGTTAGCCATATCGGTTCCCCCGTTCCCTGTAAAAGGGACTCAGCGAGACTGGTTCATGAAATGAGCTGTTGATGTTTACACTCAAACAACAATTCACTGAAAAGATGATATCCTGTTTCTATTCATGTTGTAAAGCAGGTTTCAAGTACATTTTTAAAAATATTCGGTTAAAATATTGTAATATTCTTGAGTTTCCTGCAATAAACTCATGATTATCTTCGCCTATCTCTTTATTTTAATCGATTTCTTCACTTTTCCACTAAATATCAAATATTCCCAGTGCATTTTGGGTCGTAATTGACACTAATTCCTCCACCGTAATTCCCTTGATTTGGGCAGCCGCCTCTGCGACCAATCCCACGTGCGCGGACTCATTTCGCTTTCCGCGGAACGGATGCGGCGTCAGGTAGGGAGCGTCCGTTTCAATAAGCAGACGGTCCAGCGGCATCTGTGCGAGAACCTCCTTTGGCTGCTTGGCATTTTTGAATGTTATTGGCCCTCCAAAAGAGAGGTGAAAGCCCATATCCAGCACCATTTTAGCCGTCTCCCAGCTCCCGGAAAAGGAATGCATGACTCCGCCAACCTCACCCGCTTTTTCTTCACGCAAAATTTTAACAATATCTTCATGTGCATCCCGGTTATGGATAACAATGGGCATGCTCAGCTCACGAGCCAGTCCAATCTGGTTGCGAAGCACCCGATGCTGTACATCCTTTGGTGATGTGTCCCAATAATAATCCAGACCAATCTCCCCGATCGCCACGACTTTCTTATGACTGCATAACGATGCAATCCATTCCAGATCGCCCTCCTGCATCGTAATCGCATCCTGTGGATGCCATCCAATCGCCGCATAAATAAAATCATATGTTTCGACCAATTTCATGGTAGACGGAATGGTCTCACGGTTAAATCCGATATTAATCATACGGGTCACTCCCGATTCGAAAGCGCGTGCTATAACTTCTTCGCGGTCTTCGTCAAATTGCGGCGCATCCAAATGAGTATGAGTGTCGAATAAATTCAAAATTTTCGTCTCCTTTATTACTTTATTTGTCATATAATTGTCTATTGTTTGACAAAATAATTCCTTATTTCGTCAGGAAGCTTGTCCTTTACCCCATCCAATTTGTTTTGGGGATAGTACATATGATATTTACCCCGATGAATACCGCTAATGGAGCGCACAATTTCCGATACTTCGGAAATTTCTCTCACTTCTCCTTTGCGTCCCAGCAGTAAAATCTGGTTGTCCGTCGAGCCACCCTGCCGAAACACATCATAAGGAAGATCCGTCGGAAAATCAATTTCCAGATCATATTCCGGGTGCAAACCAACCTGCTCCAGCGCTGTCCGAATGTCGTCAATGGTATCTGTATCCATATTTTCGATCTCTACATATTTATACAGCTTGCGATCCATAAAACGGGCACTCAAATCACTTAGAATCTCGTCCTTTTCCCGTTTCCACTGACTGAACACTGTCTGAATCAAAGACTCGTCGAGCATCAAATATTGTTCCACCGTAAGCTCTCCCCGAAAGAGGTCCGGCAACGGCTCCAGCAGAAAACTAAACTCATATCCATTTCTAAACAGCTCCTTCGCCCGCTTGAAAATTTTACGCAATAAAATTTCCGAGCTGCGCGTCACAGGGTGAAAATAAACTTGCCAATACATCTGGTAACGCGACATCAGATAATCCTCTACCGCATGCATGCCTGACTCCTTCACAACAATCCTTCCATTATGTGGACGTAGCAGCCGTAAAATACGATCCAGATCAATAGTGCCATAATTGACGCCTGTCGAGTGCGCATCCCGAAGCAAATAATCCATGCGGTCTGCATCCAGTGGGCTTGTAACCAGGTTTACGGCAATCGGCTTGTCGTACGTTTTGGCAATCACCGCAGCCACCTTCGTCGGAAGCTCCTCATCGACTTGCCGTAACACAGCGTTAATCTCCGTATTCCCCAATACAATCCGGCATGTCCAATCCTCGTGGTTCATATGAAAGGCCTCTTCTATAGAATGGGAAAACGGGCCATGCCCCACATCGTGCAACAAAGCTGCACACAGCGCGACTAAACTTTCTTCCTTCGGCCAATCGGAAAATTCATCGCGTTCAAATTGGGAAATAATACGCCGTGTAATTTCGTATACACCCAGCGAATGCGAAAAACGACTATGTTCCGCTCCATGAAACGTAAGATAAGATGTACCCAACTGCCGAATTCGGCGCAAGCGTTGGAACTCTGAAGTATTGATCAAACGCCATATCACTGTATCCTGAACATGGATATAGTTATGTACCGGGTCCTTAAAAACTTTTTCTTCACTGAGTGGCTGGTGCAAGATATCAGCTCCTTTAATATTCTGAATAATGGATTAAGATACAAAGAAATCCTAAACAATCCCCTTCATTCGACATTGTTTGTCGTAATATGTCGAATTATAACTTTTCGGCATTTCCAAATCGACAAATGGCTTAAATCATCAATAAAATAAGGCAGTGCACACGCATTATGACCTTTATTCTAAATACTTTTGCATAATTAACCTGTTAGCATATTTTTAAGGTTGACTGTTTTGGGAATCGTTGGTATAGTAAGTATCAGAAAAGAGAAAAATTTGTCGAATCATGACACTTATATTATTTTAAACGGCGAGAGGAGCCTGATTTATTATGATGAAATCCACTGGTATTGTAAGAAAAGTTGACGAGCTCGGACGTGTTGTTATTCCAATCGAATTGCGCCGCACATTGGGTATTGGCGAAAAAGACGCTTTGGAAATTTACGTTGATGGCGAACGCATTATGCTCAAAAAATATGAGCCTGCTTGTATCTTCTGCGGCAACGCCGAGAACGTAATTTACTTCAAAGGAAAAATTGTTTGCCAAGATTGCATCTCGGAAATTCCAGCACCTGTGACAAACTAAGATTTTTAGTATATAATAGACTTATAAGAGATTGTTAATTCTAACCTTTTTCATATATACTCCTTGTTGCCTTCCACGGTTTGAACTCAACCGCTGGAAGGCCCTTTTTTTGTTCAAGGAAGTTTTCATAAAAGCGCGTTATATACATCCCTTTTGGAAATGGAGCGGTCGGTAGCTGTACGCTTCATAGCGTCCTTGCGTGTCAGCCCTTCTGTCTCATAATGCGCAACGTGGGCCTCCAAAGATAAGGATCGCCACCATGCCTGTCGCTCCTCTTCCTCTTCTGCTTCGTTTTTCCCTTCAACTACCAGGCAATATTCACCGAGCGGTGGATGCACCTCCAGTCTGTCAAGGCATTGCTCCG
Source organism: Paenibacillus sp. NPDC055715 (assembly GCF_053617595.1). Lineage (NCBI taxonomy): Bacteria > Bacillati > Bacillota > Bacilli > Caryophanales > Paenibacillaceae > Paenibacillus > Paenibacillus sp. NPDC055715. The sequence continues at coordinate 8,972 of NZ_JBSHGA010000011.1, read as the reverse complement.
ATGTTCCTCGTATCCATTCCTCATGCAGCTTGGTCAACTCGCGTGCAAGCACCACTCTGCGTTCCCCCAGTGTTTCCTTCAATACCGTCAACGTCCGCACAATACGATGAGGAGATTCATAAAACAGGATCGTGCCGTGAGATACCTGAAATGATTGTAGCAGCTTCTCCAAATCCTTTTTCTCCCGTGGAGGAAATCCGGCAAATGTAAATCTTTCCGTATCCAGTCCGGAGGCAATCAAAGCTGACAATGCCGCGTTCGCCCCGGGAATGGGAATAACGCTAATTTCCGCTTCCAGCGCCAGCTTGACCAGATCCGAACCCGGGTCCGAAATGGCCGGTAGACCTGCATCGCTGACCAGTGCCAAATTTTTTCCTTCTACTATATAACGTATCAGCTCAGGCCCACTGGCAGCTTTATTATGTTCATGATAGCTGAATAGCATTTCCGGCGTGATATCAAAATGTGTGAGCAGTTTGCGCGTCTGCCGCGTGTCCTCCGCCGCTATAATACTGCACGATTTTAAGGTATTAATCGCCCTAAAGGTCATATCGTCCAGATTACCAATCGGTGTCGCAACGAGATACAGCTTGCCCCGTTCTTCTCCGCTGGTTATAAAACTTTTTTGCACCGCTGCCTTCACAGTAAATCCCCCTTGCTTACTTCTCCATAGATATCCCTTATTTCCTGAGTATAATTCCCACTCTCCTGATATACAATGAGCGGAGGCAACAGACGAACCTCCGGCTTACCATCACATAGCGCCTCGATGAGCACCATATTCGCCTCCATATGGGCCCGTGGGTGGACAAACCGAATCCGTTTCGGCTCCAGTCTGTTGGCGCGCATCAGTGTTATAATCTCACCCAGCCGCTGCGGACGATGAACCATGGAGACCTTTCCACCATTACGGACAAGCCGTGTACACGCCTGAATGACCTCTTCCAGCGTACAATGCACCTCGTGACGTGCAATCGCCTGATGAGGGTTTAGCTTGATATCACTGCCGTTTAGCGGCATATAGGGGGGATTTACCGTAATTGCATCATATACACCATGCCCCGTGATTTGAACCAGCTCACGCAGATCCCCTTCCCGAATCTGAATCGCTGCCTCCAGTCCATTCAGGCTGACGCTGCGTCTAGCCATATCAGCCAAGCGCGGTTGAATCTCAATTCCTTCGATAGCCGCTTTAGTTCGTGTCGTTAGCAGCAGGGGGACGACCCCGTTGCCTGTACACAGATCCAAAATCTTTCCACGCTGCGGAATACCGGCAAACCGCGCCAGCAAAACCGCATCCATGGAAAAGCTGAACACCTCATCACTTTGGATAATACGCAAATTATGTGACAATAGATCGTCAATTCGTTCAGACTTCTGTTCATTTTCGTACATAGCGCTCTCCCATCTTTTTACCCCAAATCGTTCTGAACCCATACTTCCTTACAAAAAAGCCGTAGGCACCCTGCTCCTACGGCTTGTTTTTATTTATTCAAAAATGACAGACAGAAAAGGCAATCGCCTTCCGTTCGCAAATGTCCGTAATACACGTTGCATATATGAAATCCTTCATGATACAGCCTTGCCAGATTGTCGTGGCCTTCGCCCACAACCTCGCCCGTTTCCTCTTCATCCTTAATGACGATCGGAGGAGAAAGCTTCGGCCTTTTTGCCGTCTTTTCTTCTCTGGAGGTTTCACGTTTGAGCATCTTGCGCACCTGTTCGTTTTCAATCGTTAGTCGTTGATTTTCCTCCAGCAGCTCTTTTACTGCCAGTTTCAATTCACCCAGATCGCTATGCAACTGTCCCATTTGGGTTTCCATTTCGTGAATACGCGCAAAAACATTTAATTTATCCAAGTTTCCACCCCGAAGCAACCTAATGGTTTACTTGACGACTACATCGTCCATTGGAAGTTCCTTGACCTTGCTAATCTCAAACAGTTGAACATGTACTGTACGATGGTCAGCATTTACGCCTACGACTTTGCCTTCTCCAAGAGAAGTGACGACCATCTTGCCAACCTGCGGCAATTCTTCCTTCATGCTCTCGTAGTTATCATGTTCGAACTTGAGACAGCACATCAATCTTCCACACAACCCGGAAATCTTCGTCGGATTCAGCGACAAGCTCTGATCCTTCGCCATCTTAATGGATACCGGTTCAAAATCTCCCAGCCACGAAGAGCAACACAGGATACGTCCGCAAGGACCGATCCCTCCCAGCATTTTAGCCTCATCTCGTACTCCGATCTGCCGCAGCTCAATCCGTGTACGAAAAATACTGGCTAAATCCTTTACAAGCTCCCGAAAATCCACGCGACCCTCTGCCGTAAAATAAAAAATAATCTTATTGCGGTCAAATGTAAATTCCACGTCTACCAGCTTCATTTTAAGGCCATGGTCTTTGATTTTATTTAAACACGTACCGAATGCGTCCTTGGCCGCCAGTTTATTCTCTTCTACAACAAGAGCGTCATCATCTCCGGCAATACGGATGACTTTCTTTAAGGGCAGGACAACGTCCGAATCATTTACTTCTTTTTTGCCCACCACAACCTTGCCATACTCAATACCGCGTGCAGTTTCTACAATAACGCAGTTTTCTTTCTCCACCGGAAGGTCCAGCGGATCAAAATAATAAGTCTTGCCCGCCTTCTTGAAACGGACACCCACTACACTATACAAAAATTAACCCCCTTGTATGCCACTAAACCTCATTTGAAGCCGACATGTACGAATGGCCGCAATTGAAGTCTCACTGTCGCACAAACCGGGAACCTGGCGTCGCGGATTGTGCAGAGTGGAACAAGCGCGCCTTCCTGTTAGTCGGTGATGGAACCGCTTGTATCGGACAACCCAATCAAAAGCTGCTCTACGCACAATTGACCATTGACGTGAAAACGGAGCTTCTTCCTGCAATTCGCGGCCAAATCCATATAAGAGACCCATTGTTCCGTACTGCGGGTGATTGCCAATTTGGAGACGGACTCCAAATGATCTATGAAAACAATGCTTTCGTGCCTTCCGTAACGGAAATGAAGCATATCCTTGAACCATAAATGAAACAAATGAAACAGAATATCCAGGTGTTCAGAAAGTCCAGTTTTAAAAATCTTCTGTTGAGCGAGAATAATGGACGAGCTTCCCCGGCTCATGGACTCCTTCACTAATTGTAACACTACATTTCTAATTTCTGCAAACCAATTCTGCTGGAGAATTTCTATACATGATTCCAGTCCCGAGGCAATGTGAACCGCCGACCGGACAAGTCCTGCGGTATAGCCTTCCCCGATTAAGACCTGCATCATCACTTCAGGCTGTAAAGCATAAAAAGGAACCTGTTGCGTCCGGGATTGGATTGTGGGCAACAATGCCTGTCCATTTTCTGAAATGAGTATGCCCACCACAGGCATCTGAGGCTCCTCCAGAAATTTGAGCAGACTGTTTGCAGCTTGCACTGTCATGGTATCCGCCTGCTGGATAATATATACCTTCGGATTGGAGCCTTCTGATTTGTAAGAGAATATGCGCTGAAGCCCGCGAATCTGGTCAATCTTGATCGTAGCTCCATCCGGCTCTACGATAAACAGATCCGGGTGATTGCCGTGCTCTACCTTACGGCAGGACAGACATTCGCCACATGCATTATCCGTCATTCGCTCACAAAATAATGCTTTGGCAAAGGTTTGTGCCATCTTCATCTGTTCGCTTCCCGGCGGCCCGCTAAATACATAGGCATGGTTGACCGCCCCATTCCGAAGTGCGCTTTGCAGCATTTTTTTAGCTATATCCTGCCCCATTATATTTTGGAAAGACATATTTCCTCACCTTCTCTCCTGAAAACAACTGTTATTTATCAGCAAATAGCTGTTTTCAGGGCAGCTTTGCTGCTATATTCATATTCGCCACCTACGTTGCCTACATGAATATAGTCAAAAATAATCTGCCAGCATCATCAGCAAGCAGATTATTCCTTCGTGGCGACAGCCCGTTTGTATTCGTTTATGGAAGAAGTTTATATTTTAAAACGAGAGATTAATCAGCAGCCCTCTAATTTCACCAACTCCTTGCAAAAGCTCAATCTTGCCTTGCTCGGTTTCGAGCAGATCATCTGCCATCTTGAGCAACAACTCATCGACTTCATCAATCAGCTTATACCGCTTGCTACGTCCCCGGCGATCCCAGCCCTTTGTGTCCTTCATAGACACGCCGCGCCGAACCGTATCCTCCAGGAACCGTTTAACCAGCATCTTATAAGCCTTCAGCTCACGAATCGTCATCGAGCGTGCCAGACGGTCTCCCTGCATCTGAATTTCCTTGAAACGACGGTTTAATTCCTCCTGCGAAGCCTGCTGCCCATTTTGCTGCATAACATCGGAAAAGCTCTTGGACTGAATCGGCTTCGCATTCATTTCATTTGTAGACAATGTACTCTGTAAAGGGCGATAGCCCGGATTTATTTTCATATAGACCTGCTTTCTCCCCGAATACTTCCGCTTTTCCCCTTCATGAACAGTTGAACATAGAGCTGAGGGAATCCAGCGGCCTTCCAGGGACTGCGCCTCGGCGCTACCGTTATAGTGGATCTGTTCCCCATTCCCATGATGCGGGCAAGAAACAGGCAATTCCCCTATCATATCGGCAGAATAGGTCCTTTTGTGTAGATTCAGAAGTGCTCAAATCGGTCTACAGGCATCACGAACACCGTCGCTCCACCCACCTGCACTTCAACAGGCAAAGGCAAATAGGAGTCCGTCGTCCCGCTCATAGGGGTAACGGGTGTGACCAGCTGTTCACGTACCTTGCAACTGCTGCGAATGACATTCATCAACGAGTCCACCTGATTGTCATCGACACCGATCATAAACGTCGTATTCCCTGCTCGCAAAAAGCCGCCTGTACTCGCCAACTTAGTAGCACGGAAATTAGCTTTCACCAGTCCGCTGGATAATCTATAACTATCCTTATCCTGCACAATCGCAATAATCAGCTTCATCCTGTATTCCTCCTTCAAGCCCATATTAGGAACAAGCTAGTCCTCAGCCCAATTTTACCGTATATCCTCTGTCAATTACATGCTAAAATTTTGAATAAACCGCTTTTTCAGCAAATCCTTCAAAACTTGCTCTACCCGCTCCGGTGCGGGAGATGCATCCACAATCGTAATTCGCTCTGGAAATTTGTGGGCCAGCTCCAGATACGCCTCACGTACCTTGTGGTGAAAGGATATACTTTCCATATCGAGGCGATCCATTTCCTCTCCCCGGGACGCATTAATTCTGGCCAATCCCAACTCAGGTTCGATATCCAGATAAAATGTTGCATCAGGCTCCCAATCATCCACCGCAAAACGATTAATCGAAGCCACTTCCTCAATCCCAATTCCTCTCGCAAACCCTTGATAGACCAAGCTGCTATCCACAAAACGATCACACAATACGATAGCTCCCTTTTCAATAGCCGGCTTTACCTTCTCCACCAGATGCTGACGTCGGGCTGCCGCATATAGAAGCGCCTCTGTCCTGGCATCCATACTTGTATGGGCAGGGTCCAAAATGATAGAGCGAATCTTTTCCGAAATTTCGATACCACCCGGTTCTCTCGTCGTAATAACTGGATAGCCTTCTTCCTCCATAAACTTGGCCAGCCGTTGGATCATGGTTGTTTTACCGGAGCCGTCTCCCCCCTCCAGCGTAATAAAAATCCCTTTGCGATTCATGCCATTCCCTGCTTTCCAGCCTGAAAAATAAGAGTCATCTACAGGCTCGTATGCTTCTTTTATTCAGTCTTCTTTATTGGTTGAATTTCTAACATCTAATCTTTATTTTAAACGGAATACCCGAATTGTAAGCAACCTTTCATCTGCTGCCCCTTGCCATTTGGCTCCCAACTCACGAAGGCGTCTCATTCGTTGAGCAATTGATACCGTGATCAGTTCTCCTGCGAATAACAGTGGAATACCTGGAGGATACGGGATAATCATTTCCGCAGCCACCCTGCCAGCGGAGTCCTCCACAGCTACTACTTCCATCTGATCCGGTTTAACCGGTTGAAGCCCAAACTGCACCGGACTAGAGTAAACCGTCATACTATCATTGTTCCACGTGGAAAAATCTAAATCTGGCCCACGTTGTTCCTTCTGCATGGAACCCGGCCCACCAGCCGTCTCCTTAAACCGTATATCATTATTTATATGCACAAGAGCCTGCAACAGGTAATTAGCATCTTTAAGCGTCGAGCCTAACGTAAACAATAAAACAACATGTTTTTCGTCACTCATCTCCGGAATACAGCCATACGCTTCCAAACCACGCTTTAAGCCAAACCCATCCAGTACACCAAATGTATCGTACAGCACCATTTTAAAAGGGTCATGGGTCGAATATCCGCCCGCTTTCTCTCCATCCCCCTCCAAGCGCTCAGAAATGTCCTCTTGGGTCTCATTCCTCTGAGGCGCTTGCTGAATTGGCTCTACGAGACGAAAGCGTGGAAGCTGCCTCAGACCCTTTCTAAAAGCATCTGCTGCCGCCAAACCTTCCGTAAAGGCATTCGCCCCATGAACCGCAATATGCTGCCTTGCCAAATCAAGCGAAGCCATTAGCGGGTACGAAGGGCTGGAGCTTTGCACCATAGCCAACCGCTGACGAAGCAGCTCCCGATTGATCCGTCCTCCCTGCACGTGCAGCATGGCTCCCATAGTCATGGCTGGAAGCATCTTATGTGTCGATTGGACGACCACATCAGCCCCACAGGACAAGGCAGAAGCCGGCAAACGGGGATGCAGCCCGTAATGGGCACCATGCGCCTCATCCACCAACAAGGGCACATGGCGCGCATGACAGGCTTTAGCCGTCGCCGTCAGACCATGACCCATCCCGTAGTAGTTAGGTAGCGTAATCAGTACTCCTTTGGCGGAAGGATAGGCTTTTAATGCAGTCTGTATCGTATCCACCGATGGAGCAACCGCAAGCCCGCTGGTCGTATCTATCTCCGGCTCCAAGAACACCGCAGCAGCCCCGGACAGCATAAGACCATTTAGAACTGACTTATGTACATTTCTCTGTACCAGCAGCAAATCCCCCGGTTCCGTACACACAGTCAAAATCATTGCCAAATTACCGACCGTACTTCCTCCGATCAGCCAAAAGCTTTCCTCCGCACCAAAGCACATCGCCGCCAGTTCCTGACCCTCACGGATCACATCCTCTGGATGATGCAAATCGTCCAGTCCGGTAATTTCGGTTGCATCAATAGACATTACTTCTCTCAAGAGAGATGCCATATCTTCATTTTCATATACTTGTCCATTTTTGTGGCCAGGCACATGATAAGAAGCATTGCCTTCAGCCCGGTAACGTAATAGAGCTTCCATTAATGGTGCGTGTGAAGCCTTTTTCCCCATCATTCTGCAATCCTTCCGAAACAAAGCTTTATATCTACCCTATTTTATCGTAAAATCAAGCGGAATCCTACTTTTACTCACAGAAAAAAAAGCCCGTACCGACAGGCCCTGGAATACTAACCCTTTAAAGACTAGCTGACAAAGGATATTATGCATTTTTCTGTACCCAAATTTGCTTTAGTTGATCAATAAAAAAATGATATTTGGCGTCTGTCGCATCCGTGCGTACCATTTCAGCTTCACACGCATCACAGATAAACTCGGAAACGATAAAGATGCCTTCATGCTTGTGTTGTCCGCATATAATGCAGCGGTGGCCGCCTTGATCATGCATATCCATCCCACCCTTGTTTCTTTTACTATTAGTATGGGGCACTTTCTACTATTTTAAACCTTTTCATAGCCCAGATCGACGATATACACTATATATATTCCATGTGAGCCCTTATGGTGTTTGTACCCCACATGTCTAAAAAATCAGCCGCTTATGCCGATATAATAAGAAAAGCTCCTACATATGGATACCCTTTCATTGGAGCCGTTGTACACTTCATTCATGATAGCTTTCCCCTGTAATTATAGAATAGGTTGGCTAACACTAGAAGCCGATCATTCTATAGCCTTACCCAAGCAATTTAATGCTTGTCAGAGCCGCATGAGCGCAGTACCGTCCCTTTTTCCAGCTGTGTGCTGTCGAAAAATCACTTGTGACGCAGTAGATTAATGAAAGGACTGTTTGCATGACAGAGGAAACCGGAACCAAAGCTACCTACTATCACTACAAGCTCATTAAAAAAATCAGTATTCTGCGTCAGCTGATATGGAGTCACATCTCGTTGCCTGTTATTATGCTTCTTTTCCTGCTTCTTGCCTTTTCATGGACCAGCCTGTTTTTGTTTGCTTTAGCTTTGTTCCTGACCTTATGGGTACACTTCGTGATCTCCCGATCTGTACTGTTCATAAGCAAAACATCCTTCCGCAAGCGTTGGGCATTTCACCGCAAGCTGCCTTGGCTGGGCTATATGACAGACCAGTACATAAGCTACGGCCTCTTTCGCCGTGTACATATACATACGCTATGGATCGGCATCTGCTTGTCCGCTGTATTCATTCTCTGGTCTCCGCCAGCCTTTACTGTATCCTTGCTCTTTTGGCATCTGTGGCTTATTGCACCGCGTCTATACATCCTGAGCCGCCTTTCAGGCGAAAAGAAAGACGGCATGCTGAAGTTCACCGATGAAGATGTCTCATATTATCAGCAGTAGACTAGCCATTCATCTATCCATATAAATAGATGCTTATACCTAATCTGGCGTATCTCCAATGAGCTAGAACCGCATATTAAAAAAGGAGCAATCCCATAAGGTTGTTCCTTTTTATTGCCCTCACCATTCCACACTATCCTTTAACACTCTCGTTGGATTGTATGACCCTCATTCCTTTCCTTATCCTAACCTCATCCACAGAGCTAACTAGGGCGTGTATTCAAACCTAAGCAAGCCAGATCATAATCGAGGCCAACGTCAAAAAAGCCTTGAAGGTGCATGTCAATTTATCAAAGCGAGTCG
>NZ_JBSHGA010000010.1:0-159850 GCF_053617595.1 Paenibacillus sp. NPDC055715 | reverse complement strand
TTTTCCACTGATCATCTTGGATTTCGTATCGTCTCTTCATACTTCTTAATTTACCACGATTTAACTTTGTTTTGTAGTTTGAATACACGCCCTAGTCTGCATAGTGTATTTATTTACTGTACCCATATTTCGTTTATCCTTATCATGATGAGGTTATGCTTTAGAGTAAAGCTGAAAACTTCAAAAAGTTGATGTCTGAAAATGAAATAGATGCCTCCAACCTTTACGGTTCAAGAGGCATCTATTTATGATGTGACTAAATACGTGTACGCTAAAGCCACTATATTCGTTCTAAGGTGTTGGGGGTTACTTCGTCGAGCTTCACCTTATCCACTGCTTCCTCCGTTGGATAACGTTTACGGAACCATAGCGACTGGAGCAGCAAAAAGGTGCCGCTTACTGTCCAGTATAATGGCATGGCTGCAGGGGCATTGAAGGAAAAGACCGCCATCATGATGGGTGAAAGATATCCCATGATGGCAAATTGCTTGCGTTGTTCAGCCGTCATTTGAAGCTGAGAAAGCTTGGCCTGTGCCAAGTAAACAGCTGCGACGAAGATTGCCAAAATCCAGTCCGGCTGCCCGAGTCGGAACCATAGGAATGAATGAGACGCCAGTTCCGGGGTAAGCCGGATGGCTGTGTACATACCGCTCAATATGGGTAGCTGAATGAGAATAGGCAGACAGCCAATATTCAGCGGATTAAATTGATGCTCTTTGTAAAGCGACATCATTTCCTGCTGCATACTCTGCTGGCTAGTGCCATCCTTCTTGTTCTCGTACTTTTTCTTAATGCGGTCCAAATCAGGCTGCATAGCGCTCATTTTGCGCTTCATCCCCTGTTGGGCGCGCGTTTGTCGCATCATAAGCGGCAGTAACGCCAGACGGACGATTAACGTCAATGACATGATCGCCAGTCCAAAGCTTCCGCCAAACCATTGCGCTAGTTGCTGAATGAGCCAGGATAGCGGGAACACCACATAATGATTAAAAAATCCGGGTGTCTGTGCATTAATCTCCGCAGCATTCGCGCCGCAGCCGGAAAGCAACATAACCACCGCCAGCGCTACCATGATTCCGAATATCCGTTCTTTTTTACCCCAAAAGGTGAATCCCTTGAATCGTTTCATATGTTCCTCCTCGTTGATTGGCTGTGCCATCGTTCAACGAGGAGGGACAATCTGACGCGTCTTCATCCGGCGCTTCCTTACGCCGGATATGACGTGCCAGCCGGACAGGCATGTCCTGCCCACGGGCAGTTAACGGCATCAGCGGAGAAGCATGCGACCGCACGAGCCCGCCTTCTATCCAGCATTCGGGCACATTGCCGTACAAATGAGCGAGATATGCGTAGGTTACAGTACACAGCAAGCCGATCGTAAATAAATAGGGGAGCAGGTCTTGAAGCTCAAACAAGGGATTCACCTCCTTCGGTTCGTTGCTACGATTATAGCACGAAACTGGGCAAGCGACTAACCTTTAAATAGAGATACAGGCTGGAAAAACCCTTAACGAATAGCAAGCATACGATTCAGTGCCAGCACAGCATCCTGGCTAACCTGATCGTTGACACGAATCACACCAACAGGCTCTCCACGGTCAATCTGCTCCATCGTCCACAGCAGATGTGGAAGATCAATCCGGTTCATCGTCAGGCAGGGACACATATCGGGATTAAGCGATTCAATCTGCTGTTCAGGGTACTGCTGCAGGATACGCTGCACGAGATTCATTTCCGTGCCAACGGCCCATTTTGTCCCCGGCTCTGCCGCATGGATCGTGTCGATGATGAATTTCGTGGAACCTGCGCAATCTGCAAGCTGAACAACCTCATGTGAACATTCAGGGTGAACGATGACCCGGATGCTCTCGTCGCGCTCACGGATACGATGGATATTCTCAACCGTAAATTTTTCATGAACAGAACAATGCCCTTTCCATAAAATAATTCTCAAGCTTGCCGGGTCACGTTCCGTCTCCAGTTGATCGGTCATTGGATTCCAGACGGCCATTTCATTTAGCGGAATGCCAAGATCGTAAGCTGTATTACGGCCCAAGTGCTGGTCCGGCAAAAACAAAATACGTTCCTTCTGCTTCAACGCCCAGTCCAGCACCTGCTTGGCATTCGAAGAGGTCACCGTAGCCCCGCCATGCCTCCCCACAAAAGCTTTAATTTCTGCTGTGGAATTCACATAGGTCAGCGGAATGATCGTGTCGCCTACCATCTCCTGCAAATGCTTCCAGGCCCGTTCTGTCTGCTCCATATTCGCCATATCTGCCATCGAGCAGCCTGCGCGCATATCCGGCAGCACGACCGTTTGCCGATCCGTAGTCAGCATATCCGCTGTTTCTGCCATAAAATGCACTCCACAAAACACAATAAATTCCGCTTCCTGATTTTGTGCCGCCATTTGGGCAAGCTGAAGAGAATCCCCTGTCATATCTGCAAACTGAATAACCTCATCCTTCTGATAGTGATGGCCCGGAATAAGCAGCTTTTGGCCCCATTTTTGCTTCAATTGGGCGACACGCTGCTCCATATCAGCAATCGTCAGTGTCTTGTAGTACTCTGGCATGAGTCCACGATTTCCTTGTAAAACGTCAAGCATTGACATTTAAATCCCTCCATTATCTTTGCGGCTGTCTGCCCGTCTTCCCACGAACAGACAAGCGTTGTGTGTTCATATATGTTTACAAGTGTCTTGACACTTATATTTACACATGCCTACAATAATCTCAAGGCCTTTTGGATGGAATTATTTTTAGCAGGGGGAGATTCGCCATGATTTATCTGGACTATGCCGCTTCTACACCGATGTGTGACGAAGCTTTGAATATGTATAACACATTAAATAAGGAAATGTTCGGAAATGCCAGTAGCCTCCATGATGCGGGCGGTCAAGCAGCTTATGCACTGGATTATAGCAGACAACGGATCGCAAACATGATTGGAGGTCAAAAGGAAGGAGTTTATTTTACAACAGGAGGAACGGAGTCTAACATGCTGGCCGTACAGTCCATCCTGAACGGACTGCCACAGCATAAAAAGCACTGGATTATGAGCGCCCTGGAACACCATTCGATGTACAATCTTGCTACTTTGCTGGAGCGGCAGGGCTATGAGTTGACCATTGTACAGCCAGACAAGGAAGGACGAATCACCCGTGACATTCTCTTACCTCATCTCAGAGAAGACACTGGGCTTGTATCCGTACAGCATGCCAATTCGGAAACTGGACTGATTCAGGATCTTGCTGGCTTTTCTACCCTACTGCGAGATCGTGGTATTTTGCTACACAGTGATGCAGTACAGACCTTTGGGAATATTCCCATTGATGTAGCAACTATGGGGGTGGATGCCCTCTCCGTATCAAGCCATAAAGTGTATGGTCCGAAAGGTGTTGGTGCTGTATATCTCAAACCGGGAACCCCGTGGCGCCCTGTGTATCCTGATACACTGCATGAAAACGGGTTTCGCCCCGGAACGGTCAACGTTCCCGGCATTGCGGCGTTTGTTGCGGCAGCGGAAATGATGACAGAGCAAATGAAGCTACATCAGGAACGATATGCCGCGCTGAGACAGTATTTTTTCACCAAAATTCAGGAAAGATCAATTCCATTGCGTTTGGCCGCACAGGAAAACAACAAGATTGACAGACTCAGTCATATTCTGGGATGTTTTTTTCACGGTTATGAGGGACAATATGTTATGCTGGAATGTAACCGTAGCGGTGTCTGTATATCCACCGGAAGCGCCTGTGCTGCTGGACATCATGAGCCTTCTCCTGCCTTGCAAGCGCTTGGAGCATCCGGTCGGGAGGCATTGCAGTTTATCCGTATTTCCTTCGGAAAAACGACAACCACCGGGGATCTGGATGTGTTGGTGGATATTTTAACAGACTTAACAAGCAGACAAGAAAGGAGCTTATCCCGTTGATTGAACCTTTAAAACGGATGGGCACGGAACGCCGCGAACAGCTATTACTGTGGCTTAAGAGCGAATCCCCGCTGACCGGGAGCGAACTGGCACGTAGGGCATCTGTCTCCAGACAAGTAATCGTGCAGGATATATCTCTGTTAAAAGCAAGCCAAGAGCCTATTCTTGCGACGAGCCAAGGATACATTTATATGGAACCTGCGGGTCAGGCTGCCCCTCAGGCCTCGCGTATTATCGTGTGTAAGCACCGACCTGAACAGACAGAAGAGGAACTAAAGCTGATCGTCGACTATGGCGTAAGTGTACAGGATGTTATTGTAGAGCATCCCGTATACGGCGATCTGACTGCTCCGATTCGGGTTGGAACCCGCAAGGAAGTGGACGATTTTATCCACAAAATCAGCTCCACCCAAGCAACTTATCTGTCCCAACTGACTGGAGGTATTCACCTTCATACCTTGCAAGCCCCGGATGAAGCCAAAATTAATGAAGCCTGTGCTGCATTGGAGAACGCTGGTTTTCTAATGACGGACTAGCTTGCAGTGTTATAGCAGATACGATGTAACCCCTGTCTTGCATGTGGAGCGCAGCCTGCGCTCCGGTGGGGCGGCTATATGATTAAAAACGTGCTGTAAAAAACCCGGCCCCCTCATACAAGGGAATCGGGAACGGATTACGTTAGCTTAATTTCGAGCAATTCATATTTGATGACAGCCATGGGTGCATTCACATGAACGATACTGCCCACTTCTTTACCCAAAAGCTCCTTGCCTAGAGGGCTTTCATAGGAAATTTTGTTATCCAGCACATCCGCCTCGGCAGGACTTACAATCTTGTATTCCACCTTTTCGGAAAATTCAATATCGTTCAGAATAACTGTCGATCCGATACTAACGGTTCTAAGATCCAAATTACTCTCATCCACGACCCGGGCTTTGGTTAGCATCTTCTCCAATATGAGAATCCGGGTTTCCATAAACGCTTGGTCATCCTTGGCTGAGTGATACTCACTATTTTCTTTCAAATCGCCGTAGCTGATCGCCAGCTTAAGGCGTTCGGCGAGTTCCTTACGTTTTACGGTCTTCAGTTCCTTAAGCTCATCCTCCAGCTTGGTCAATCCCTCTTTAGTCAACAAAACTTCTTCATTCGACATATTTTATATACAACTCCTATTTGGCTTGCTTTATTGTAGTTTAACCTATATTCGATCAACATGCGAAAAGAAATTATAGGGTATAGGAGCCGAGGTCACTCAGACAGGGTTATTCTTACAGTAACCAACGCTTTCTTGTTCGCATATCATATGAATATAACGGCATTTTGAATGAGCACGCGCAGTTCCGTTGTCCTTGTCCCGCAATGGCATAAAGACGGGCATGGACAGCATATGGCGGGAGGAAGATTCAATGACTTCCTTGGGAAATAACGGAAATGGAAACCGAAATCGTAATCAGAAATCCAAATCATCCCCTAACCCCAACGGACAAAAAAAAAACGGGTTAAATAGTAACTCGGCGATCTTCTCCGCCCTGCATGGAAAAAATGTGGAGATCGTGGTAGCAGCCCTGTTATTAACAGGAAAGCTGCACGTCGATTCCGTTACTTTATACAGACAAGCAACTCTAACTGTAGGATTAACGGGAAAATACAAAACATTAGGAGCAGACCCTTCCAATGTCGATAACATGGTAAAATTTTTAAATGATAACGGGAATATGACGCTAGATCAAGTAATACAAGCCTTTCAAAAGAAAATGGAAAAGTAATATGCCGATTACGAAAGGGGTTATTTGCGGTGAGTGAGCTTGCGGCAAGTGAGTTTGACGGAGAGCATTTTGCAGAGTTTATCATTATCACTATTCTGATTTTTTTATTTTTCTTTGGCTCCACCAATATAGATAACCTCTCGGCTCAACCCACTCAATCTTAAATGGGCAGGTCCCCGTTCGCGAGGGCTTTTTAGTAATGATACCGATATTCGGATGGGAACCTTGAACAGACATGAGGAACGACAGCCCGAACAAAAAAAGAGCATCTATCGACTCTCGAAAAGTCAATAGATGCCCTTACGATTTAACAGTCCTTTACTTCGACGATTATCGTTTTGCCGGAAGTTTCTCCTGAGGCATTGATGAGCTCGGCCCGATACGCATAAGTGCCCGATTTGCGGCCTTGGATATCTGTGACTGCGCTTTGGGCCTTCGGCGTTTGGTTCGGCAGCTCTTGCGTGTCGACCAGCTTTCCATTTTCATATAAATTGTATTGGGTCGCATTCGTGCCCCACCACATGTTCATAGCAACGGTGTAATTGCCGTCCCCATCCCAGTTGTTGTGAGACAGCACCGGAATGCCGGGCGAAGCATCGGTCACTTCGACGATTAACGGGTCACTAACCGTTTTACCGGAAGTGTTGATCAGCTCGGCGGTGTACGTATAAGTGCCATTTGCCTTGCCCGTTACCGGGATGACTGCGTTCTGTGCCCCGGGGAAACTGGTTTCAGCGGTCGAGTTCCGATCAGCTCGCCGTTTTCATACAGCTTGAGTTCATCACCGTTCGTACCCCACCATAGATTCATGGTGATATTATAATCGCCGTCCCTCAATCCGGTATTCTGCCCGTTATCATGGGACAGTACAGGTTTGCCCGGCACTTCGCCTGCAACTGCTTTCTGGACTGTAACGGTTACAGGATTGGATACGACCGTTTTACCGTCCAAGGTTACGCTAGCCGTAATCTCGGCGCTCCCCTCTTTTTCTGCCTTAATTTGTCCATACGTATCAAGGGTAACAGACTCATGACTGCTGGCATACTGAACGGAAGCATGACTTAAATCCGCTTCGATGCCATCCGTGAGCGTACCACGGAGATGTGTTACTGCTGTATCCCCAACGTTGAGGGTTGTTTGATCCAGCGAAAGCTTCACTTCTTGCAATGCCGCCCCTGCCTGAGCTGTAAAATCATCGAGACCACGAGGTTTTAACTGGTAATCCCCTTTGAAAATCGCTGAAATCCCCTTAATCTTCACTTGCTGTCCCTCTTGATATGGAAAAGAGGTCCGTGTTGCGCCTGTACGTGCATCCACACGCACATGGTGGCTTACCTCGCCGGACACCGCATCAAATTCAAACGAGCCCACGGGAGTCGCGTCTACTACATTACGAATGATGGCATGTGGAAGCTCGACCAACCGTCCTTGGTTAGCATCGCTTAGTTCGGTGATCCGTAGAGCTTCGAGAAGCTGCCCTTCTCCTGTTTTTTCAATGGCTACCGGATCGGTCAGTTCCAGCTCGCTGTTATACAGCGCCAAGGCTGCCGTAATCTTCACCTGATCGCCTTGGTGAAAACCGCTTTGGTTTTGATATACATAAATACCGCCGCTTTCATCCTGCACATAAAAGGCTTGGCCGCCATATGCACCCGGCTCGGTCGTCACCGTACCTTCCAGTGTAACCACTTTGCCAGCCGGGAGACTCCGTGCTTCTGCAACACTGATACGAGCCGGAACGGTATTCCCTTCCTCGGGCAACGGCTGGGCTGGAACATCAGCCAACACGACCGATTGGGTTAGCAGGTTGCTGCCGTTTTGTCTCAGCCTAAGATTGGCCGAGCCGCTGGTTCCCGGCTTGATCCGCACGGTGAGGTCTTTGTAGGCGTGCCCCTTGCTGTCGGACTCCAGGCTGAATGTTCCGCTATAGCTGTAAGGGGTCGGCCAGCTTCCATCCGGGTTTTGATTCTGGGCTACCTGATTGCCGCCCGCTACATAAATACCTGTGCTGAATCCGCTAACCGTTGTATTCGGTGCAAGTTGATCGGCTGCAATCCGAATTTGAAAAGGCTCTGCATTCGGCAACTGTTCCTGACGAACGATGCTGTACACGGGCTGTGCACTGGCAGTAGGTCCGCCATAGGAGCCAGCCTTGAAAGTTTGCTGATCCCACCATTTGTAACCAGCTGCGGGAGCGGACCAAGGCTCGACTTGTGGCTCCGTCGAAGCCTGCGGCTCTTCAAAAGGCAGCAGTGCTGTCGGCTGGTCAAGCTGCAAGCTTTTCACATCTGTCAGACTGGTATAGTTCTCCTTCTCGGACAACCAGTCGACGATATTAACCAGCAGCACGGCATCATCCTGCTCCTTAAAGCCGTCATACGTCGTCTTCTTGGTTCCTGTTTCTTCGCGCAGATATTTCGGTGTCGCATCTTCAACAGGAGATGAATCTCCGATGAAGGCAGCCTTGCCTAATCCTACTTTAGATACGGCTGCATAGGGTCCTTCTGGTATGCCGCCTCCGTTATAGACGCCCTGATCTACCGCATTCCCCCAAGCCTGATTTGTTTCAGGCAGGTATACAATGCCCTTGGCTTTCGCCGGGTCGATAATCGCCAGCGTTGATCCCGCGTGCATTGCGACATTGCTCACTCCTGCTGTAATGCCGAACGCTTGCGCAGGCTGGACAATCTGATTGGCGGTAATATCGCCTAATGCATTGTAGCGAAAACGCACACCAAACTGGCTGCCCAGCCAATCTGAGCTGACTACGCCCTGCATCGCTGCCGAGCTTTTTTCTTCCGCGCTCATTCCCTTGGCAGAATCTTCCCATGCTCCGCGACGGTAGCCGTTAATACTCTCTGATCCGTCCCAGCGGTTCTTGTTGCGGTCCGCATTATAGTGATCTCCAATGAAGAAAATGCTGTTGCCTGCTTTTACATACTGTTCCATTGCAGCCTGTTCGCTTTGTTTAAAAGGAATATTCGGCTCTCCCAGTATAAACTTTAGCATTCATTTATGTTCGGACATGCGATTTTTGTAAATGTTTAGGAGTCATGAATAGGAAGGAAGTTCCAGTAGAAAAGATATACCGTGTGCAATAACGTGATGATCGCAAACAGGACTTTTCCGGTAACTTTGGTCTTCCTCTCTTCTGTAATCAGCTTTGCGCCATTCACGATCAATACCCATACGGCAATGAGGGCTGAAATCAGCGGGAGCGTGCAAATCCCCCAGATATACCAGGCGGGATAGCCATATACAATCTGACTGTTACCATAAATAAACTGCACGCCGAGAAAAATCGTATTCAGTAACGCGATGAATGCAAGGGTGGAAGAAATGTGAGCTTTATTTTTGCGGATTACTCTTATCACATACCTTACGATCCAAATCAGCAGGGTTGTGATGAAAAACAAGGAGGCGGCAGCGTAGCTACCTAGCAACATCCAGGTACGGTGCCAAAGTGTCGTCTGCTTCATGGTTTTACTATCCGGGGCGATCATCGTCCATGTACCATTTTGCTGATACAGCAAAATTTTAAGCTGTCCTCCCTTTTCCACAAACAACCCATCGCCTGCCGCTTGAAAGGTTTTGTCCGTTGCTTCATTTTCATTCGGGTACTCTCCGTTGACGATTAACGTGTGATCATCTTGAATCCTAAGGGTGTATTTAATGCTTCCCAGCATCCGAATCCATTTGCCCCAACCATGAACAGGGTTCAGACTTACCTGATATACTCCCTCCATCTCTGGCGAAAGCTTCACTTCCGTGGCAGAATGAGTCAATGATTGAGGAGCAGCCTGCGACTCGGCGGGCAGCATTTGGGCTATCGCATTTATGACTTCTCCATGAAGCTCGACGCCCGAGTTAGCCGAATTGATGGTCACAAAAATACCGATTTTTTGGGACGGAATCAGTACCATTTCGGAAATAAAGCCATCAATTTCCCCTGTAGCCCACAGCATGGGTACTCCCGTCTCCAGTTGACCTCGAAAAAATCCGTAGCCCACGCCATCCAGACGCGCATCGGCTGCAAATTGCTGTGCATGCATAACTTTTACGGTTCGTGGCTGAAGCACCGCCTTTCCCTCATACTTGCCTTCGTTTAAATGAGTGATCAGATAATGTGAAAATTCATTTGGCGTGACGTCTAACGCCCCTGCTCCCGGCAGGTTAATATACAAAGAAGGCTGATTCTGATACGTTCCATTATTCCACCGATACGATTGGGCCAATGCAGGATTATTTAGCGGCAAATCCAGTGTCGCACTGGGCATATCCATCGGGTTGAACAAATGGGTACGGAGGTAGTCGTTCAGCCCTTGCCCGCTCACTTGCTCCACCAGATTACCGACCAGCCCGTAGGCCACATTACTGTAGTCATACTGAACGCCGGGCTTATGGATGGGAGGCTGATTTTGAAAATAGGCACTGAGATACTGATCTGTGGGCAGTGAGCCTGCTTTGGTCAGACTGTTAATGCCGTACACTGCTTCGTCCAATCCAGATGTGTGTGTCAAAAGCTGATGCAGATTAAAAGGTTGATTTTGAAATTGCGAAGCTTTATAGCTTTTGAGATAGGCGTTCACGTCCTCGTTCAAATCAAGCTTGTTCTGCTCTACCAGTTGCATAGCGGCGGTTGCACTGAACGATTTGGTCAGCGAGCCGACGGGTACAATCGTCTTAGTCGGGTCAAAAGCCATCTTCTGCTTTAGGTCCGCATATCCGTACCCTTTGCTGAAGTAAATCTGATCTCCTTGGGTCACGACGACAGCGGCCCCCGGAATATGCAATTTTTCCAGCTCCGTACTCATGATTTGGTTCACTGATTTCTCCAATTGATCCGGTGTTATGCTGCCTTCTGCCCAAGCCGGGGCACTGAACAGGTTCCAGAAAAACAACGATGCTATGAATACGGATAGGCAACAAATGCCTTTATTCTTCATGTGAAGTACCATCCTTATATATGAAGTTGGCTTCTCGATTGAACGGTGCGGTGATTGCATAGCGGAGCAGATATTTTCACTCGGATTCGGAGCCATCAGCATGGCGCTATGGAATCATCGCACTTCCCATAGCGGGAGTGCAGATGATAGAGCGAATCCTGATCGAATCACGTAAGCAGTAGGCTTCTTACATGTTCGATCAGGATTCATGGGTTACAGATTAAAAATTAGTGAACTCCAGTCAAATCAACGACCGTAGATTCTCAAGAATTATGATGTGCCAAATCTTGTGACATATCTTTGTCCATGTTCCGGGTTATGTTTTGTATTGCGGTACGGATACTTTTTACATTTTCCTCGATAAATCCGAGTTCCAGCAGTTCATAATGATTGCCAATCAAACTATGCTCTTCATAGCTTCCTTGTGTAGCGTCTTTCCATAAAAGTCGGTTATCTCCTGTACCCTTGACCGTTTCCGATCCAACGGCGACAAAGCCGTGGATATTCGCCTGAACGCTCTCTGTGTTCACAAGCTGGTTGCCATACACCGCGTAATCGATCATTTTACGCTGGTACGTTTCATTCAACAGCTCACGGTAGGATTCGGGAACCTGTTCCAGCATGTCATGAATTTCCTGCTCTGTTTCTTCGACTGTGAAGGGCAGTGCTTCCTTCCTTTTGACCGAATCGAGCATCAAAATGTCGGATACAGCATGACCTTGACGCTCCAGCGTACCGGCAACCTTATGCGCCAGATTACCGCCTATGGAATAACCAAGCAGCACATACGGTCCTTGCGCTTGCGTGCTAACGATCAAATCAACATACCGTGCCAACATTTCTTGCTCATCCGCAGCATCATCTACGAACTCCAATCCATACACGACTGCGTCCTGATCCAGTTGTTTCGCAAGCTCCGCGAACGACAGCCCGTATCCAAGCATGGGCGGAAAGCAGAAGATGGAGACCGGACCGTGTTCATTCAAACGAATGATTGGACTATCTGCCTTGGATTGCAAATCCGATTTTAATAATGCGAGCGCCTGCTCTTCTATGGTCGGGAACTCCAGAACACTGCGGATTGGAAGCTCGATGTCTGTGGCAAGGTGAACTTTGCGTACAAGCTCCAGCACTTTCAAGGAATGTCCCCCCAACGTGAAAAAGTCATCGTGAATACCCACTTGCGGGATTTCGAGCACTTCCTGCCAAATGGCTGCCAGCAACTGCTCCACATCGGTTCGCGGTGCGACATATTCTATGCCCGTGTGCAACGCTTTGTCCGGCACAGGTAACGCTTTGCGGTCGATTTTGCCATTGGTCGTCAGCGGAAACCGATCCAGCTGTACAAATGCGGATGGAATCATATAGCTCGGCAGACTACCCGACAGCACAGCCCGAATCTCGCGGACAGTCAGCTGTTCATCGGAAGTGAAGTAAGCACATAATTGCTGCTGGCCTACTCCATCCCGCAAAGCGATAACAACGCTATCCCGTACGGACGGTACACTTGCCAGCCGCGCCTCCACCTCGCCCAGCTCAATCCGGTAACCGCGAATTTTAACCTGTTGATCAATCCGTCCAGCGTATTCCAGCATGCCATCTTCACGCCAGCGAACAAGGTCTCCCGTACGGTACAGGCGATCTCCATCTATCCACGGGTTAGCAAGAAATCTCTCGGCCGTTAGCTCAGGACGGTTCAGATAACCGCGTGCAACTCCGTCTCCGCCGACAACCAGCTCACCCCAGGCTCCGACTGGCTGCAGGTTAAATGACGAATCCACAACATATGCCGTCGAATTGCGGATGGGACGTCCGATCGGCACAGAATCCAACTGCTCTTCCGTAATGTGGTACGTCGTCGAAAAGGTTGTATTTTCCGTTGGCCCATAGCCGTTAATGATGTTCATGTTCGGATTGTCACGCAGGACCCGGTTAATATGGGGCGCAGACAAAACATCACCACCAACCAGCAAATACTTCACATCTCCGAACAATTGACTGTCCTGCTGCGAAAGCTGATTAAATAACGGTGTGGTCAGCCACATCATGGTGACGCGATGATCCCGTATCGTCTCCTTGAGCTTGGCCGCGTCCAAAAGATCATCCTTATGCACGAGTACAAGCTGACCGCCGTTTAGCAACGCGCCCCAAATTTCAAACGTAGACACATCGAATACAAACGCACAAGTCTGCAACATTCGAATCGATTCATCGAACGGCACATAATCCGTATTGCGCACCAAGCGCACGACACTTTGATGCTCAACTACGACGCCCTTAGGCTTGCCTGTTGAACCTGAGGTATAGATAACATAAGCAGCATGATTGCCCGCTCCATCTATCCCCAGATTGGAATGATCCGTGCTGTAAGAATCATCATCATTCAGATTGACAATCTGTCCGTCAAAATAGCAACGGTCCAATAAATCCTGCTGAGCCAGCAGCAGCTTGGCTCCTGAGTCCTCCAGCATATAACGGATACGGTCCTCTGGATATTGAGGGTCTACCGGCACATACGCGCCTCCAGCCTTCAAAATAGCGAGTGTTCCAGTAATCATATCCAGCGAGCGCTCCGTCAGAATGCCGACAGGTTCATCGGATTTCACCCCTGCATCCCGCAGCGTATGCGCTAATCGGTTGGCTGTCTCATTGAGCTCCCGATAGGTCAATGATTGATGACCCAAAGCTACGGCAATATGATCCGGCGTGCGCTCAGCCTGCTCCTCAAACAGTTTTTGGATCGTCTGATTGTGTGGATATGCAGAGGCAGTGTCATTAAACTCTCCTGTAATCTGTTGTTTTTCCGCCGCTGTAACCAGTTCCAGCTCTTCTACGCAAACATTCGGGTTAAGCAAAATTTGCTCCAGCAGATTCACAAAATGTCCATGCAGACGCTCAATATCTGTTTGATCAAAGCTTAACGCGTTATACATAAAACGAATCTTTATGCATTCTCCCGGCATAACGACGACGTTCAGATCGTAGTTGGTCTGCTCGGCAGCCACCACGTTGGAAATCGGGAATGGTTCCTGACCGTCACTTCCCATCTCCTCGACCTGCTCCTCCACCGGATAATTTTCAAACACCATAATATGGTTAATTAAATCCTGCTTCTGCTCGGTCAATGCCTGAATTTCAAACAGTGGATACGTGTCATACGCATGAGAAGCCAGCGCCTGCTCCTGCATTTTCTTCATAACTTCTGCAAAAGATTCCCCTGCCTCACTGCGGATGCGAACGGGAATGGTATTAATGAATAAGCCGATAATAGCCTCGACCCCTATAATATCCGATGGACGACCTGAGACGACACTGCCAAATACGACATCACTGTGGTTGTTATATTTTTGCAGCACAATCCCCCATGCGGTTTGTAATAACGTATTCATGGTCACCTGATACCGCTTAGCTGTCTCCTCCACCCGGAGGGACAGCTCACGCTCCAAATCCGTCGCCCAATCGCTGGCCGCGTAGCCTTCACTCTTGCGACCGGATTTTACAGCTGGTAGTGCTGTTTGCTGCTCATACCCGGATAAATAGCTGCTCCAGTAGTTGGCTGCCGCCTTGCGATCCTGTGCTTCCAGCCATTCAATATAGCTGCTGTACGGCACTGCCGGTGCCAACTCTGGCACTCTGCCCTCCTGAAGTGCTGCGTAGCTTTCAAACACTTCTTTATTTATAAGGGACAGACACCAGCCGTCCATGACGATATGATGGAAGCTCCATACAAAATGATAGCTATCTTCTCCGATACGTAAAATCGCTACACGCAACAGGACATCCCGACGCAGATCAAAGCCCCGTGCTCTATCTTCCAACTCGAAGCTTTTCACCCAGGTATCCCTTGTATCCACATCCAGCTTGTGTAAATCTTCATATTGAAAGCCGCAATCCCGACTTCGATACACCACCTGCAACGGTTCCGTATCCCGGCCAAAATAAAAATGTGTACGCAGCGCCTCATGTCGCCGAACCAGAATATTCAGGCTTTCTGCAAAAGCCTGAATGTCCATCCGACCTCGCATATCATAAGAAACCTGCTCAAAATACGCGTCATTCGCGGCTGCTTGACTATCCAGCTGGCTGTGAAACAGCATCCCTTTTTGCATCGGGGTCAGTGCATATACATTGTCGACCTCACCCGCAGTACCCATTTCAGTTAACAGGCTGTCCAAGCCCTCCACACTCATTCCTTTATAGGAAATATCACTTGGGGTCAGCTCCGGGTGTTCTTTATGGATGCAATGCGTCAAAATTTCACGCAGGCTCAATTCCAGTAATTTCGCCAATCGCTCTACCGTCTCCGGTCGATAGCTGGTACGACTATAGCTGATCGTCAGACCCAGCTGGCCACCCGAAATCATGCCGTTAAAATCCAGCGTATACGTCCGTGCCATGGTTGGGCTTAGCGGCATGCCTCCACCGTAGGTGGATGACTGCAGGTCGTTCCCCTTCATATCCTGATCAAACTGTCCCAAATAGTTAAAGCTGATTTCCGGTTCTGCTGTAAATCTGGCTGGAGGTGCCGCCTGTTCCTGGCGATCGGCTACATATTTCAGCACGCCGTAGCCGATCCCTTTTTGCGGGATGTTGCGCAGTCCTTCCTTCACATGCTTAATCCGTTGCGAAAGAGCCATTTCTTCCGGTGTATTAAGCAAAACAGGATATTGGCTTGTAAACCACCCTATTGTTCGGGTAATGTCTACCTCAGGTAAAATAGATTCGCGTCCATGCCCCTCCAGATGTATCAGGAAACGTTCATTTCCGCTCCACGCTTGCAATGCCATTCCTACCGCCGTCAGCAACAGATCGTTAACCTCCGTGTGGTAGGCACGATTGGCCTGCTTGAGCAGTTGCTCTGTCTCCGCACCTGTCCATACAGCGGTAACCGACTCACTGTCACCAATCAACGGCTTTTCGTGCTCATGATGCCCGTAATCCTGCGGCAAGGGAGCCAGCTCAGCTTGTGCAAGCTCCTCCCAGTACGAGCGTTCACGTTCAATAGCTGGGCTATTGGCATAATCGTAAAGCTGCTCGGCCCACGTTTGGAACGAATCCGTTTTATGAGGCAACTGAATCACCGGTTCACCCTTGGAGGCCTGATCATAAGCAGCCGCCAAATCCTCGAATAAAATGCGCCAGGATACCCCGTCCACCGCCAAATGGTGAATCACGACCAGCAGATGATCTCCATCCGGGCAACGGAACAGCCCCAGCCTCATGAGCGGCCCTTCGCTTAGGGAAATGCCGGATTGAATTTCATTGCATTTGGCTTCAATCATCTTCGCCAAATCGCCCTCGTTTACATCGCTGTCCCTATAATCAAAAATATCCAGATGGTATGGTTCGCCTTCCTCTATACCACGATTCCATGCCGTGTACCCGTTCTCCGACGAACGAAAAACCATACGCAATGCATCATGGTGCGATGTAATCTGATGGAGCGACTGCCGAAGTGCCTGTTCATCATAGCCTTCCTGCCGATAAAGCATGACAGATTGGTTAAAATAGTGCGGCTCTGCCGTTGACTGTTCAAAAAACCAACGCTGAATCGGTGTAAGCAAAACAGATCCTGTAACCTCTCCCTGCTCGGCTATTCGGTTAACAGGCTGAATCCATTGGCTTAGTCCTGCAATCGTCGGGTATTTGAACAAATCCTTCATTTCCAGCTTGTATCCAGCCTGAAACAATCGGGACGACACTTGAATGGCCTTGATGGAGTCGCCACCCAGATGGAAAAAGTTATCCTGTATGCCCACTCGCTGAATCCCAAGAATTGCCCCCCAGGCGGTAGCCAGCGCTTGCTGGACATCCGTCTCGGGTGCCACATAATCCATGCCTGTATCCACATTGTGCTCAGGTGCAGGCAACGCCCTGCGGTCTACTTTACCGTTCGGCGTCAAAGGCAACTCGGTAAGCTGCACAAAATAGGAAGGCACCATATAGCCAGGCAGATCCTGTGACAAAACGTTACGTAAGTCGCTGGCGCTTAATTCGCTGTCTGTTACGAAATAGGCACACAGCTGTTTTTGCCCGTTATCGTCCTGCTGTACTGTAACAATGGATTCCTTCACACCTGCAATGGTGGACAATCGGGTCTCAATTTCACCCAACTCGATGCGGTAGCCACGAATTTTGACCTGCTCATCCATTCGTCCCTTGTACTCCAATATGCCATCTGCACGCCAACGCGCCAAATCCCCTGTACGATAGCAGTACTCTCCGGGCCGGAATGGACTTTCTATAAACTTTTCCGCCGTTAGCTCTGGGCGATTCAGATATCCTCGCGCCACGCCGTCGCCACCGACGATCAGCTCGCCCCAGGCCCCGACAGGCTGCAGCTTCAATGAACGATTGACCACATACGCGGTCGAATGATCAATCGGACGTCCAATGGGAACAGCCTGAGTTTGCGGTTCTGTAATGTCATAGGTGGTGGAAAAGGTAGCGTTCTCCGTCGGACCGTAACCATTGATCAGCCGAAGCTGCGGGTGCTCCTTCAGCACACGGTTGACGTGTGGCACGGACAATACATCACCACCCACAAGCAATTCCTTCAGGGAGGCAAACACGCCAATGTCTTGCTGTGAATGCTGATTGAATAAAGCCGTGGTCATGAACATGGTGTTAATATGATACTTGTCAATCGCCTGTTTGAGCTTGGCGGCGTCCAAAATAGTGTCATGACTTACCACATACAGTTGACCCCCGTTCAGCAGCGTTCCCCAGATTTCAAACGTAGAGGCATCGAACACCACTGCACCCGTTTGCAGCAAACGCATATTTTCGTTAAGTGTGACGTAGCTTTTATTTTTCACCAAACGGACAACATTACGATGCTCGATCATAACACCCTTCGGCTTGCCTGTCGTACCAGAGGTGTATATGACATGCGCAAGATCTGAGGAAGATCCCTCAATGGGAGTAACAGCAGCTTCATCCGTAGGATCGTAAAATACATTCTCGCTGCTCCATCGTTGTTCATCACTCAAATCTATGATCGGAATGCCTGGTTCAAAAGGAACCTGCTCACGTCGCTGTGAAAGTAACAGCCTAGCACTGGAATCCTCCAGTAAATAACGAATACGCTCCTCAGGATATTCGGGATCAATGGGAACATAAGCCCCCCCGGCTTTTAAAATCGCCAGCATGCCGACGATCATTTCAATGGAGCGCTCCGCCATAATCCCTACTCGCTGTATCTCTGGCTCGGAGCCGCGCCGTATCCCATGGGAAGCGAGTATACGTGCCAGACGGTCGGAGCGTTCATTCAGCTCGCGGTAAGTGAGCTGTGTGTCCGCAAAGGTAACGGCCAGCCGATCCGGTGATTGTGCTGCCTGTTCTTCGAACAGCACATGCAGCACTTGATCCCGTGGATACGGATAATCTGCTACGGTATCGTTGAATTGCTGCACAATCTGCTCTTTTTCTTGGGACGAAACCATTTCAATAGCCGAAAGAGCGATATCCGGCTGTTCTATCACCGCATGGATAAGCTGCTGCAAATGTGCAGCCAGTCGTTCGATGGTTTCCCGTTTGTACAGCCGGGTTCCGTATTGAAGACCGCAGGCAATTTGCTCCCCATCCTCCATCGCGAACAGACTCAAATCAAATTTCGCGGTATTTTGTTCACTCGGATAGGGTATTAATTGCAATCCTTCCAGCCGCTGCTCCTTTTGCTCCAAATTTTGCAGAGCAAACATGGTATCAAATAACGGATTGCGACTTAAATCTCGATCCACGCGCAGCTTGTCCACCAGCTCTTCAAACGGATAATCCTGATGTTCAAACGCCTTCAGCGCGTTTTCCTTGACCTCCAATACATAATCGCGGAATGTCTTACCCCCTTCCGGGTAATTGCGGATTGCCAGTGTATTCACGAACATCCCGATCAGGCTACCAAGATCAGCATGGGGCCGTCCCGCAATCGGCGAACCGACGATAATATCCTCTTGCCCACTGTAGTGGCTAAGCAAAGACGTATAGGCAGCTAATAGCACCATATATAATGTCGATTCCGTCTGTACCGCAATGCTTTTTAATCCTTCGCTTTGCCGTTGATCGAGCGTAAATTCCAGCACATCTCCTTCAAAGCTTCTCGTCGCCGGACGTGGATAATCGGTTGGTATATCCAGCACAGGTAGCTCTCCTGCGAAAGTATTCAGCCAGTAGCTTTCCTGCTCCCGGTAGCGCTCACCTTGCTGCTGCTTTAGCTGCCAGGCGGCGTAGTCCTTATACTGAATGCGCAGCGGTGGCAACGTGTCGCCTGCGTATAAACGGATGAAGTCCTGAATCAGCACATTTATAGAGGTACCGTCCGAAATGATATGGTGCATATCCAGCAGCAAAATATGATGCTCTGGCCCGATTTCAACCAGACCAGCCCGGAATAGCGGAGCTTGCGCAAGATCGAACGGCTGGACAAAGCCATGTACCAGCTCATCCGTTTGCTTCTGGTTAGCTCCGTGGGCATGAATCAGCTCCATGCAAAAAGGAACCTCATCATGCACCCGCTGGACAGGCTCACCATTTATGCTTTCAAAGCTTGTACGCAATGTTTCATGGCGGTCAACAAGCTGGCGGAACGCATTATCCAGTGTTTTATGATCAAGTGGACCTGTCAGTGTCAGGGCGCCAGGTATGTTATAGCTATTTCCCGCTCCGTCAAGCTGATTGAGGATATACATCCGTTTTTGTGCCGAGGATACCGCATAAAATGGCTTGTTCTCCGAAACAGGTATGGATTTATAGGCGGTTTGCTCCAGCGCTTCAATAACGTGTGCAAGCTGTTCAATCGTCGGGTGCTGGAACAGGTCCTTTAGCTGCACATTTTTGTGCAGTTCCTTATGAATAAGCGATATGACATGTGTCGCCCGCAAGGAGTGCCCTCCCGCTTCAAAAAAGTTATCCTTAATCCCGATGCGGTCAAGCTCCAGCACATCTTTCCAGATACTCACCAGTTGTATTTGTAATTGATTTTGAGGAGGTACATATTCTGCGCCTGAGCTTACACTTCCCTCCGGCTGCGGCAACGCCCGGCGATCCACCTTGCCGTTGGGCGTGAGTGGCAATTGCTCCATCTGTACAAAATATGACGGCACCATGTAGCCCGGCAGCTCCTGACTCAAGGCGCTGCGCAACTCACTTGCTGTTACTCCCTCATGGGTCACCACATAAGCGCAGAGCTGCTTTTGCCCCTGCTCATCCTCATGTGCAATCACGACGGCTTCACGCACTGTTTCCAACTTTAACAGCTGCGCCTCCACCTCGCCCAGTTCGATCCGGTAGCCCCGGATTTTCACCTGTGCGTCGATCCGTCCCTTGTATTCCAGCGCCCCGTCCGCACTCCACCGCACCAAGTCGCCTGTACGGTAGCAGCGTTCTCCGCTGCGGAACGGACTGTCTACGAACTTTTCAGCCGTCAGGTCAGGGCGGTTGCGGTATCCACGGGCCACCCCGTCACCACCGACGAGCAGCTCACCCCATGCCCCGACAGGCTGGAGCTGCATCGAACGGTCTACGACATACGCCGTCGAGTTATGGATCGGGCTGCCAATTGGCACCGATTCCGATTGCACGCTGGTAATCGCATGCGTTGTGGAAAAGGTGGTGTTTTCTGTCGGGCCGTAGCCGTTGATCATCCGCAGGGAAGGATGAGCCTCCAGCACCCGGTTCATATGTGGAACGGACATCACATCTCCGCCGACCAGCAGCTCCCGTATCCCCTCGAACAGCGCCAGATCCTGCTGGGACAACTGGTTAAAGAGCGGTGTGGTCAGAAACATCGTGGTAATGCCATGGCTGCGGACCGCTTCCTTGAGCTTGGACGCGTCCAAAATGACCTCCTGACTCACCAGTACCAGCTGTCCACCATTCAATAGCGCACCCCAAATTTCAAAGGTGGACGCGTCAAAGACAACGGCCCCGGTCTGCAAA
Source organism: Paenibacillus sp. NPDC055715 (assembly GCF_053617595.1). NCBI lineage: Bacteria > Bacillati > Bacillota > Bacilli > Caryophanales > Paenibacillaceae > Paenibacillus > Paenibacillus sp. NPDC055715. The sequence continues at coordinate 139,266 of NZ_JBSHGA010000010.1, read as the reverse complement.
ATGCGCGTATCGGCATTCAATTGCGCGTAGTTTGTATTTTTCACTAGACGGACGACATTGCGGTGTTCCACCATAACCCCTTTCGGCTGGCCGGTTGTCCCTGAGGTGTACATGATATAGGCCAAGCGATCAGCAGCGGTTGCCTTCGGTTGTTCTGACTGCGTGGTTGTAGTAGAAGCAAGCTCAGAATTGGCGGAAATGGAATAGAGCGGGTTTAAGTCATTCGTTCCATAGATTGCGGAATCGCTCAGGTCGAGCACAGTTCCTGTAAAATCAGCGGGTCGATGTTCCATACGCTGTACCAGCAGTATTTTTGCATCGGAATCTTCCAGCAAATAGCGCACGCGCTCGTCCGGGTAATCGGAGTCAATCGGTACATACACTCCGCCTGCTTTGAGAATCGCGAGCATACCGACGATCATCTCCATCGAGCGTTCAGCCACAATGCCGACCGTCTGCTCGGTGCAGACCCCCTGCTTACGTAATGTATGAGCTAGACAATTGGCCTTTTCGTTCAATTCTCCATAGGTCAGGCTGTCTCTTCCGAACACTACCGCCACCTGCTGCGGTGTCTGCTTCGCCTGTTTCTCGAACAACTCATGAATGGACGCATGACGTGGATAATCCGCAGCTGTATCGTTGAATGTATGAACCAGTTGCTCCACTTCTTGCTCTGACAGCACTTGTGCTGCGGAAATCGCCAGCTCTGGCTGATCCAAAACAATGGTGTACAAGCGCAACAGCTGCTCAACAAAGCGTTCAATCGTCGCCTCGTTATAACGGTCGCTATTATACTTCACGTTCAGAGAAACCGCTGCATTTTCCCATTGAAATTGGAATTCCAGCTCAGATTGTACATGATTCAAAAAATCGGCAGTATGGATATTTTGCAGAGACGCCGTGGTGTGAATAAGCGGCTTTTCGTCCTCGTTACGTGGAATTTCAAGCCCCTCGGTATAGTTCCAAAAAGGAATATTTTGGTGCTCAATAGCTTCGCTGACGGAGGTTTTGATTTGAGACAGCAAGGCTTTGAAGGTCGTTGCGGAATCCAGCGTGTTTTTCAGTAAAAGTAGATGGTTCATCGGCTTTGTAGCACCGTTGCCAGACTTGGCTACCGGAATGCCCAGCAGCACACGTTCCTCACCTGTGTATTTATGTAATAGGCTTTCTACTCCAGCAAGCAGAACCATAAACACAGCCCATGGAGCCCCACCTGTTATAGACGATATTCGCCCGGAAATTTCAGATGGAAATGTGAGCGTGTACGTATGGAAATTTGAACTCGTTGCAGTTGTATCCTTGGACACGTCGTTGGTGTATGGCAGACAGATGATATGATCCTCAGATTCCAGCTTATGACTCCAGTAATTTTTTTCCTTCTCAAATAAGGCTTTCAATGACATCCCTCCTGCTTTATGGGGCCTGTGCCCCGGTTAGAATGGTGCGTTGTTGATACGTAAATGACCGTTGTGTCGGAAAAATAATACTTTGCAGGCAAGGGCAGTCGGACAAGCCGCCGCCCTCTGCACACGCAAAGTGAGATCATTGCATTTTAGAAAACTGATTTAGAAAACAAAGTCGATGGAATCCGGTGAAAAGCCTTCCGGCTTCTCGTCAGAGGTCACCTGAACATCGCTTAACATCAAATCTGGGTTTGCCCCAACCTGTGACAGAATCGCTACCAAATCTCCCGTTAATCGTTCGATCGCATCTGCTCCAAACAGCTTCGTGCAATATTCAAAGGAACCCTTGATCACCCCGTCTTCATCACTCATGGACAAGGTCAAATCGAATTTGGACATACGATGTTCCTGCACATACGGACTGAAGGACAGGGTCTCAAGCTTCGCTTCCTGCGACTCCATGTTTTGCAGTACAAACATGGTGTCAAACAACGGATTACGGCTTGCATCCCGCACTACATCCAGCTTTTCCACCAACTCTTCAAGTGGATAATCCTGATGCTCGAAGGCTTGTAGTGTGCGATCTCTGGCTTCCAGCAAGTAGTTGTGGAACGTTTGGTTGCCCTTCGGCTGATGCCGGATGGCTAACGTATTGACGAACATTCCGATCAGTGGCTCCAACTCAGGCAGCAGACGGCCTGCTACCGGAGTACCGATAATCAAATCGTCCTGACCGCTGTATTTGGACAACAGTACGGTGTAGGCGCTCAAAAGTACCATGTACAGCGTACTTCCGGTCTGAGCCACAATTCGGTGCAGTTGCTCAGATACATTCGGATCCACTGTAAATTCATACAGCGCACCCTCAAAGCTGCGAGCAGCAGGTCTTGGATAAGCAATCGGCAGATCCAGTACCGGTAATTCCCCAGCTAAATGATCCAACCAGAAGTGTTCCCGGCGTTGGTATGACTCACGTTGCATTTCCTGCTGCTGCCACACGGCATAGTCCTTGTACTGAATCGGTAGCGGCTCCAATTCCTGCCCCTCGTACAGCTCTACCAGTTCCTGCACGATATTGTTAGACGATACACCATCCGAAATAATATGGTGCATGTCATACATCAGGAGGTGGCGCTCCAGTCCGATTTGAATGAGACGAACACGCAGCAGCGGTGCCTCCCGAAGATCAAAACTGCGTACAAATGACTCTATGTGCGCTTGGGCTTCGGATTCACTGGCCTGTAGACGCTCTACTGCAAACTCAACCTGATCGTAAACCCGCTGAACGACTTCGCCTTCCACCATTTCAAAGGAAGTTCGCAACGTTTCATGACGGGCAATTAACTGACGGAACGCATCCTCCAGCCGATCTGCCTGCAGCGGGCCTTCCACCGTTAACACACCCGGCATGTTGTAGCTGACATCCCCACCTTCCAGATGACTCAAGATGTATAGTCGTTTTTGAGCCGAGGAAACCGGGTAGTACGCCTGTTTCGTCGCAGCAGGGATCACCGTATAGGTGTCTGTGCCGTGTGTAGCTATGAGTTGGGCTTGCTGCTCAATGGTAAAGTGTTGGAACACCTCACGCAGTGTAATCCGGCTGTCCAGTTCCTGATGGATTTTGGCCACCAGCGTCGTTGCCCGCAGGGAGTGTCCACCCATGTCGAAGAATGAGTCGGTGACTCCAACGCTGGACAGCTTCAATACATCCTGCCAGATTTGAGCAAGCTTGGCTTCCAGCGGCGTCCGCGGCGCAATGTACTCCAGGCCTCCTTCGAGGCGTGCTTCCGGCGCAGGCAACGCTTTGCGGTCGATTTTTCCGCTTGGGGTCAGCTGGAAACGATCCAGTTGTACCACATACGTCGGAATCATGTAATCCGGTAGCTTCGGCTGCAATGCGTTCCGCAGCTCCGGCAGACTCAGCGGCGCTGAGGCTACAATATAGGCACACAAGTCCTTGTGTCCGTCTTCGTTTTCCCATGCGGTGACCACCGCTTTCTGAATACCGTCTACAGTTAGCAGTTGCGCTTCCACCTCACCCAGCTCGATCCGGTACCCCCGAATTTTGACCTGGTGGTCGATCCGGCCCAAATACTCGATACTGCCATCAGGCAGCCACCGTGCCAAGTCGCCCGTCCGGTACATCCGGTTGTTGTGGGCATCTGGAGCTTGCTCGGCTTCCAATGAGGCTGAGGCGAACGGATTCGAGATGAACTTCTCTGCCGTCAGTTCCGGCAGATTCAGATACCCTCGTCCTACACCTGCACCCCCGATATAGAGCTCACCTGCGATACCGATCGGCACCAGCTGTTGTCGGGCGTTCAAGATGTATACGGACTGGTTCGCTATCGGCGTTCCGATGGATACCGTATGCTCACCTTTTTCCAGCAGCACGTTCAAGGCTTCCACATCTTCGATTGTATAAGTTGTCGCATCTACCGTCGTTTCGGTCGGACCATACACGTTGGTAATCACCGGGCGGTACCCAGACCACTTGTGCAGGAACACGTTTACCAGTTGCACCGATAACGCTTCGCCGCCGATCAGGTAGTGCTTCACTTCCGGCGCTTCCGTCACATTGACGCTTTCGTTCAAAATATGCAGATGCGCAGGTGTGCCGTCCGTCAGGTCGATCCGGTGCATGCGGTAGTAAGCGATCAAATGCTCCCCGTTCAGGCTTACGTCACGGGATACCACATGCAAGGTGTGGCCTAATAGCAAGCTGGCAAAGATTTGCTTCACCGAAGCGTCAAATACAAACGCCGACAGCCATGCGATGTGAAGCGGCTGCTCGTAGCGGCTGTACACCCGCTCGGATAAAGCATCTACCAGATTGCTGACGCTGCCCTGCTCAATCATGACCCCTTTCGGCTGACCGGTTGTACCTGACGTGTAAATCATATAGGCCAGGTTATGCGAGCCGGCGACAGGGATCAGATTGCTCGCATCCTGTGCGTCCAGTTGAGCCTGAACGTCCTCGTCGTCAAGAACTACAGCTCGAACTGTGGATGGCAAGCTGAGCGAGAGATTGGCGACTCTGCTTGTAATCACGACCTTTGCCCCGCTATCTTGGAGCATGTAGTCGATGCGTTCCTGCGGATACATAGTATCCATCGGCACATACGCGCCTCCGGCCTTAAGTACCCCCAGAATGCTCACCAGGATATCCGTAGAACGTTCCAGCAATATGCCTACCGGTTGATCCGCTTCTACTCCTTCTGCCCGTAACGCACGGGCCAATCGGTTCGCTTGCTCGTTCAGCTCGGCGTAAGTCAGCGCCGTGTCCTCGAATACCACTGCTACCCGCTCAGGGTTGCGCTCGGCTTGCTCTTCAAACCGTTCGCTGAGCGAACGACCTTGCACCTGTCCGTGTTCAGCATCACGCACGCTATGCGCGTTTGGATCGTTGAACACCTTCAGAATCCGCTCGGTTTCTTCCGCCGTAATCAGTTCAAGCTCACCCAGCTTCGCATCCGGGTTTCGCGCCACGGCTTCGGCCAAACGAATGAAGTGACGTGTCATCCGTTCCACAGTTTCTCGCTGGTACAACGCGGTCGCATACTGCAATCCGAACCGGATGCCTGCTTCTTCCTCGCTAGCTTCCAGCGTCAGATCAAATTTCGCCGGAGTTTGCTCCAAGCCGTATGGACGGAAGCTCAGGTCCGCCAGTTGCAGTTCGCCTTCCTCGGTGTTTTGCAGCGTAAACATCGTATCGAACAGCGGATTGCGAGTCATGTCCCGCTTCACGTTCAGCTTTTCTACCAGTTCTTCAAACGGATAGTCCTGATGTTCGTAGGCTTGCAGGGCACAAACTTTCACTTCTTCCACGTAGCTGCGGAAGGTATGCTCCGAAGTCGGATAGTTCCGCAGAGCCAACGTTCCGACGAACATCCCGAGGATCGGCTCCAGATCCGCATGTGGTCGTCCTGCAATCGGCGTGCCGACTACAATGTCCTCTTGGCCGCTGTATTGATGCAAGAGCGCGGTGTACGCCGCCAGCAGCAGCATATACAGTGTAGAGCCTGTTTGCGCCGCCAGTTCTTTCAGGCGTTCGCTGACTTCACGCTCCAGTCCGAATACGACGGTATCCCCTGCTGTACTTCGTACCGCCGGGCGGACAAAGTCCGTGGGTAGATCCAGCACAGGCAGCTCACCCCGGAAGGTGTCGAGCCAGTACGCTTCCTGACGCTGCATCCACTCCTGATGGGCTTCACTTTGCTGCCATACGGCATAATCTTTGTACTGAATCCGCAGTGGTGACAACGCTTCGCCGTCATACAAGCGGACAAATTCATCGGTCAGCACACCCATGGACACACCATCCGAAACGATGTGGTGCATGTCGAGCATGAGCAAATGCTGGGATTTCTGCTCGGCTCCCTGTACACCCAAATCCACCAAGCCTACCCGCAGCAGCGGAGCGGCTTTCAGATCGAACGGACGTACAAAGCGCCGCACCAGCTCTTGCGCTTCCTTGCTAACAAGTTGTTCAGTATCGGCAGCTGCACCCTCTGCCTTTACCTTCGCATATTCCACCTTGAACGGCACGATGTCCTCAATCCACTGCATCGGCTCACTGTCCACCAGCTCAAAGCGGGTACGCAAGGTCGCATGACGGGCGATCAGTTGACGGAACACATCTTCCACTCGTTTCACATCCAGCGGACCGCTCACTTGCAACACCGACGGCATGTTGTAGTTCACATCATTCGGGTCGAACTGATGCAGCACATACAGTCGTTTTTGCGCCGAGGACAGTGGGTAGAAGCTGCGTTCTTCCGTCACCGGAATGGACGCGTACGCCACTTGATCCAGACTCTCTATAACCGCCGCCAGCTGTTCAATCGTTGGCGCTTCAAAAATGCTGCGCAATGGAAGCGGCTTGTTCAGCTCCTTGTGAATTTTCGAGGCCAGCGTCGTCGCCCGCAGCGAGTGTCCGCCAATCTCGAAGAAGTTTTCCTTCACGCCAACCTGTGCCAAGCCCAGCACGTCCTGCCAAATTTGCGCCAGCTTCACTTCCACCCACGTCCGTGGTGCGACATAATCCGCTCCGCTTTGCAGGCTGCCTTCCGGTGCTGGCAGTGCTTTCCGGTCAATTTTGCCGTTTGGTGTCAGTGGCATCTGCTCCAGTTGTACCAAATAGGAAGGTACCATGTAGTTTGGAAGCTCCTCACCCAGGAAGCTGCGCAGCTCACCTGCGCCCACTTCCCGTTCAGCCACATAGTACGCCACCAGTTGGTTTTGCCCCTGCTCGTCCGCCTGTGCCAGTACGATGACCTCTTGCACGTCTTCCACTTTCAGCATTTGTGCCTCGACCTCGCCCAACTCAATCCGGTACCCCCGAATTTTCACCTGATGGTCGATTCGGCCCAGATATTCGATGTTGCCATCCGGCATCCATCTCGCCAAGTCACCCGTGCGGTACATCCGTTCATAGCCTGCTTCGCCACCTGCAAACGGATTCGGTACAAATTTCTCTGCCGTCATTTCTGGACGATCCAGATAGCCACGGGCCAGACCCGGACCAGATACGCACAGCTCACCCGCTACACCAATTGGAGCCAAATGTCCATGCGCATCCACCATGTATACCCGATGATTCGGCACAGGACGTCCGATGGAAATCAGTTGGCCTGCTCTCTCGTCTTCGGATACCGGCCAGATCGACGTCGCGACCGAGTTTTCCGTTGGACCGTAACCGTTGTAGTACGCCACCTGATCCTTCCACTTGTACACCAGCTCTGTTGAAGAGGCTGAACCGGCAGTGAACAAAATACGCAGGTTTGGCATCCGCTCCGGCTCCAGATATACCGCATAGGTCGGTGGCAAGGCGGCCACGGTAATTTGGTGATCCGCCATGTACTGCTCGAATCGCTCATAGTTCAAAATCGTCTCTGACGTTGGCACATACAATGTGGCTCCGCAGAACAACGCCTGGAAGATTTCCCAGCAAGCCGCATCAAACGAGTAGCTGGCGAACAGCAACGCATGATCCGACATGCTGATCCGGAGTGTCTGATCAAAATACGTTCTCAGATTGCACAGCCCGTGATGCTCCAGCATCACGCCCTTCGGCTGTCCTGTCGTACCGGACGTATAGATCACATACGCCAGATCGTTCGGACCGGACAACGGCTCCAGATTGGAACCATCCTCGTGATACACCGTTTGCTCTCCATCCAGCACCAGCACATCGCCGTCGAAAGCTGCTTTGTCCACCAGATGGCTTTGCGTTAACAGCAGCTTCGCACCCGAGTCGTCCAGCATGTAACGGATACGTTCCTCTGGATACGTCGGATCAATTGGCACATATGCGCCCCCGGCTTTCAAAATCCCGAAGATGCCCACGATCATGTCCACCGAACGCTCGGTCATCAGACCCACCAAACGATCTTTCGTCACGCCTTGACTGCGCAAGGTGCGAGCCAGACGATTCGCACGTTCATTCAGTTCGCGATAGGTCAACTGCTCTCCTTCGAAGAACAACGCTGCCTGCTCCGGCGTTTGCACTGTTTGCGCCTCGAACAAGCCATGGATCGTCTGCTCGCTTGGATACTCGGCCGCTGTATTGCCCCAAACCTCAACAATCTGTTCGCGCTCCTGCTCGGTTACCATATCCAGCTCATGCACCCGAATGTTCGGATTCGCCGCCACTTGCTCCAGCAACTGCACCAGATGGCCCTGAGTCCGTTCAACAGCTTTACGATCATATAGCTTCGCATTGTATTCGAATCGGATTTTCATCGCTTCCTGCGGAATGACGACCAAATTGAAATCATAGTTGGTTTGTTCAACCATACCTGCATTGCTAATTTCAAAATCCGACTCTGCACCTTCGCCAAGTTGCTCGACCTGTTGCTCTACCGGATAGTTTTCGAACACCATAATGTGGTTGATCAGGTCTTGCTTCTGCTCAGACAATGCTTGAATTTCATAGAGCGGATACGTTTCATAAGCTTGAGAAGCCAGCGCTTGCTTCTGATTCGCTCTGATCATGTCGGCAACTGTTTCCTCAGCTCCACTGCGGATGCGTACCGGAATGGTGTTAATGAACAAGCCCACCATATTTTCAATGTCTGGAATATCAGCCGGACGACCAGATACTACGCTGCCAAAAACAGCGTCGTCACTGCCGTTGTACTTGTGAAGCAGCAAGCCCCATAGCGTTTGCAGCAATGTATTCGTGGTCACGTGGTGCTGCTTGGCAATGATTTCGATGCGGCCCGTCAAGTCTTTGCCCAGATCGCACAGCACATGCTCAAATTGAGCACCTTCTGCTTTCGTTCCCACTTTTCCGCTCGGAATCAAGGTTTGCTGATCATAGCCAGACAAATAACCGTTCCAGTATTCCGTCGCAGCCCCTATATCCTGTGCTTCAAGCCACTCGATATACTGACTGTATGGTGAAACCGGGGCAAGCTGTGGATCTCTATGCTCCACGGCTGCAAAATAAGCCTCAAACACCTCATCCGTTACCAGTGCCACACACCAGCCATCCATCAAAATGTGATGCGAGCTCCATACAAAATGATAATCCTCGTCACCGGTCCGTAAAATCGCCACGCGCATCAACGCATCCCCGGACAAATCGAAGCCGGTTGCCTTGTCCTTGCGAATAAATTCCTTCACATACGCGTCTCGTTCCCCATCATCTAAATGACGCAGATCTTCACAGCTGAAACCAATATCCTTATGGCGGAAAATGACCTGCACAGGCTCATCTTGCCAACCGCTGTAGAAATTAGCTCTAAAAATCTCATGCCGCTGCGCCAAATGATTCAAGCTGTCTTGGAAAACACCCACTTGGAAGCGTCCACGCAGATCAAATGTCGTCTGTTCAAAGTAAGCTCCTGACTCTTTATCCATCAGACTATGGAACAGCATCCCTTTTTGCATCGGCGTCAACGCATATACATTTTCCAGCTCGCCAATGTCACGGGTTTGTTCTACCAATTGATCCAGTTCAGCCATGGTTACATTTTTAAGCATTACATCGCTTGGAGTCAGTTCCTGCTGTTTGCGTCCTGTGCAATGCGTAATGATTTCCTGCAAGCTGGTTCTGAATTGCTCGGCTAGTTGCTCCATCGTTTCACGGCGGTATTCCTGGTTGCTATAGCTGATCGTCAATTGCAGTTCGCCTTCCGAAATCAGCCCGTTAATGTCCAGCGCGTACGATCTTGCCGCATGTGCGCTAAGATCTGCACCGCTGGAGTAAGGAGATACGCCAATCGATTGATTTTGCAAATCTTGATCAAATTGTCCCAAATAGTTAAAGCTGATTTCCGGTTCGGTTACAAAGCGCTCCTGCTCACGTGCTGCGGACAGGTATCTTAAAATACCGTAGCCGATGCCCTTTTGCGGAATGCGGCGCAGTCCTTCTTTCACATTTTTGATACGCTGTGAAAGGTCTTGCTCAACGCCCATTTCCAGCACAACCGGGAATTGAGTCGTAAACCAGCCCACCGTACGTGTAATATCCAGCTCTGGCAGGATGGACTCCCGTCCATGGCCTTCCAGGTTGACCAGCACTCGTTCGATGCCCGCCCAGCGATGAATAGCCATGCCTAATGCGGTAAGCAGCAAATCGTTTATATCCGTGTTGTAGGCACGGTGCGCCTGTTTTAACAACTGCTCCGTTTCCTGACCTGTCCATGTGGCAGTAATGATCTCGCTGTCCCTATTCAAGGAATATGGCTGTGGCTGGTCTTTTGGAAGCGACTCATACATTCCCTGTTCTATTTCCTGCCAGAACGCGAGTTCTGCTGCTACTGACGCACCGTTCGCATATTGAGACTGTTCACCAGCCCAAGTGCGGAACGAATCCGTTTTGTGCGGAAGACGAATCGCTTGTCCGTTCAATACTTGTTCATAGGCTGTCGTAATATCTTCGAACAAAATGCGCCAGGATACGCCGTCCACCACTAAGTGATGAATAGCAATCAGCAAATGATCTCCGTCACTGCTGCTGAACAGCCCCAGCTTCACCAGCGGTCCTTCGCTTAGATCAATCCCCGCTTGAATTTCATTCGCTTTGGCTTCGATAGCCGCAGACACCTCAGCCTCATTTCTGAAGTCCGTCCGTTCCAGCGTATACAGCTCACCCTCACCAATCGCGCGGTTCCATGCTTCGTATCCGTGATCGGTATGACGGAAAATAGTGCGTAGCGCATCGTGATGGCTGACAATCTGATCCATCGCCTTACGCAATGCCGCTTCATCGAAACCATCCTTGCTGTGCAGCATGATGGACTGATTATGATGATGAGCTTCCGTCAGATTTTGCTCAAAGAACCATTGTTGAACGGGTGTCAGCTTCACACCGCCGACTACTTCGCTCTGATCCGCCAATCTTGTAACAGATTGGACTCTCAGCGCCAATGCCGATACCGTTGGATGACTGAACAAATCCTTCATATCCAATCGGTAGCCTGCTTGCAGCAATCGGGACGATACTTGCAGCGCCTTGATCGAATCGCCGCCCAGTTCGAAGAAGTTATCCTGCGTTCCTACCGCTTCGACTCCGAGCACCCTGGCCCATACCGAAGCTAATACCTGCTCGACTGTTGTACGCGGTGCCACATAGGCTGCACCCGTATGGATACTTCCTTCCGGTTCCGGCAAGGCCTTCCGGTCGATTTTGCCATTGTTGGTCAGCGGTAACGTCTCCAGTCGCATCAGCCGTGCAGGCACCATGTGGGCTGGCAGCCCTGCTTCCAGCTGGGCCTGTACCTCCTCGATTCGCAGCTCGGCTTCTCCCGTGATGTACCCGCACAAATACTTGTGCCCACGCTCATCCGTCCGGTCGATCACCACCGCTTGACGTACACCCGACACCCGCTGGATCGCCGTTTCGATCTCGCCCAGCTCAATCCGGTAGCCCCGGATTTTGACCTGATAATCCATCCGGCCGATAAAGTCCACATTGCCGTCCGGCATCCACCGCGCCAAGTCGCCTGTACGGTATAATCGTTCACCCGGTACATACGGATTCGCTACGAATTTTTCCGCCGTCAAGTCTGCACGGTTCAGGTATCCCCGTGCCACCCCGGCACCACCAATGCATAGCTCGCCCAGTACGCCGATAGGCACCGGATTCAGCTGGCTATCCACGATGTAAAACCGTGCGTTCAGCCACGCCTGACCAATTGGCACACTACCGCTGTCCGGCAGCTTCGACAGTTCTTCGTCGTAGAAGCTGGAGTCAATCGCCGCTTCCGTCACGCCGTAGCTGTTAATAATGCGAATATCCGCGCCAAAGCGTTCTTGCAGCACCCGATAATCTGTCACACTGCAACTGTCCGAACTGGTGATGATCAATTCCAGACTGCTCATGTCCAGTCCATGCTCATATACATGCTGCATGAACGGTATGATCAAGGCCGGTGTCGATTCGAACACCGTAATCTGAACATCGCGAATCCAGCCATACAGACGGCTTGGATCAATCCGGTCGTCTTTCGGGCAGATGACCATCGTGCCGCCATTATAGAGCGTCCGTGCGATATCGCCGACAAACACGTCGAAGGAGAAGCTTGCCAGTTGCAGCAACCGTACCGGGAACTGGTTCAGACGGTAATCCCGACGATACGCCGCAGCCGTATTCACCAAGCTGCGATGCTCAATCATGACGCCCTTCGGACGTCCCGTTGTACCGGAAGTATAGATCACATACGCCAAATCCTGTGGCTCGTTGATGTGTTCGACATCCGTGCTATCCCCGGTGTACAGCGATTCATCGTCTAGCGCCAGTACGGTATGCAAACGCAGTCCAGTTGCTGGTTCGGATGTGACCTTGCTTTCATCTAGCCACGCCTGTGCACGCTCCTGCAAGCCTGTTTGGGTCAGCAGCACCGTCGCGCCACTATCCTCCAGCATGAAACGAATACGCTCAGACGGATAGTCCGCATCCAGCGGCACATACGCACCTCCAGCCTTCCATACCGCCAACACACCCACCAGCATGTCCACCGAGCGTTCGCTTAAGATGCCGACAATCGCCTCGCGTCCAATGCCCTCACTCCGTAATTTACGAGCCAACTGGTTCGCACGCGCGTTCAGTTTGCGGTACGTGAGTTGTTGCTCCTCGTAGACGACTGCCACATGATCCGGTACAAGCTGCGCCTGTTCTTCTACATAGGTATGGAACAAGGTTCCTGCTTCAACAGCAGCAACATCGGATACCCCGACATCTCCAAAACCGTAGATGATTTGCGCTTTTTCCTCGACGGTTACCATATCCATTGCTGCCAGTGGCTGCTGCGGATGAATTGTAATGGCACGAACGAGTTCGGTAAAATGCTTTGCCAATCGCGCGATGGTCTCAGGCTTGTACAGCGCCGTGCTGTATTCCAGACTGCACAGAATACCTTCCGGCTGCTCCACTGCATCCAAGGTCAGATCAAATTTGGCAGTATTATTTTCCGTCGGATAAGGCTTTAAGGTCAGACCATCCAACTGGAACTCCTTCTGCTCAAATGTTTTCAGCTCAAACATCGTGTCAAACAGCGCATTCCGGCTTGTATCCCGCGTTAAATTCAGTTTTTCAACCAGCTCTTCAAAAGGATAATCTTGATGTTCATAAGCGCTGAGCGCATGCTCTTTGACTTCTTGCAGGTAATCAAGGAACGTTTTGTCGCCAGACGGATAATTGCGGATCGCCAGCGTGTTGAGGAATACGCCCACCAGGCTCCCCAGTTCCGCATGCGGTCTTCCGGCAATCGGCGTTCCGACGATCATGTCTTCCTGCCCTGAATATTTATGCAAAAGTGTGCTATACACTGCAAGCAACACCATGTACAAGGTTGATCCGGTTTGAGCGGCCAGCTGTTTCAACTGTTCGCTGTCCTCCATGCTGATGGCAAAATCCAATCGAGCTCCTTCCAGACGCTGTACGGCTGGTCTTGCAAAATCCGTTGGCATATCCAGCGCCGGAATTTCACCAGCCATGGTTTTAAGCCAATAGTTTTCTTGCTCCCGAATACGGTCACTTTGCATATCCGCATGCTGCCAAACAGCATAGTCCTTATATTGGATGCGAAGCGGCGGCAGCTCCTTGCCTTCATACAATTGAGAGAACTCCTGCACGATAATGCCTGCAGTCACGCCGTCCGAAATAATATGGTGCATGTCATAGAGCATAACGTACCGCTGCGGTCCGTTTTCCACCAACTGAACCCGAAGCAACGGCGCTTGTGCGAGATCAAAGGCGCGTACAAAATCCAGTACGTACTGCTGTGTCTCTTCTTCGCTTGCTTGCACATGCTCGACGTGGAATTCGACGTTTTTATCAATCCGTTGAACAACCTCGCCATCCACCATGTCGAATCTGGTTCGCAGGGTTTCATGACGGGCAATCAGCTGGCGGAAGGCTTGCTCCAGTCGCGTTTTATCCAGGGACCCTTCAATAATCAAAGCTCCCGGCATATTGTAGCTAACCTCTCCACCTTCCAGATGACTCAGCACATACATCCGTTTTTGCGCCGAGGAAACTAGATAATATGCGCGCTCCTCCACAACAGGTATGGATGCATACGTTTGCTGTGTCTGTTCACCCATTATCTGTATCAATTGCTCAATCGTCGGATATTGGAAAATATCTCGCAGCGCCAGCTTGTGATGCAGCTCCTGATGGATTTTCGCCACCAGTGTTGTCGCGCGCAGAGAGTGTCCTCCCACTTCAAAGAAGTTATCCGTAATTCCAATCTGCGGATGATTCAATACGCTTTGCCAGATACGCACAAGCTGTTCTTCCAGCGGCGTCCGCGGCGCAACGTACTCCGTTCCTCCTTCGAAGCGTGCTTCCGGCACAGGCAACGCTTTGCGGTCGATTTTGCCGTTCGGACTCAGCGGCATCTGCTCCATCTGTACAAAGTACGATGGCACCATATAGCTTGGCAGCTCCCGGCCCAGCTCATTTCTCAGTTCGCCGGCACCCATCTTCTGCCCCGCCACGTAGTACGCCACCAATTGTTTTTGTCCCGTTTCATCCGCGCGGGCCATGACGACGACTTCTCGTACCGACTCTACTTTCAGCAGTTGCGTTTCCACCTCGCCCAGCTCGATCCGGTAGCCCCGGATTTTCACCTGATGGTCGATCCGGCCCAGATATTCGATATTGCCATCCGGCATCCATCTCGTCAGGTCGCCTGTGCGGTACATCCGTTCATAGCCTGCTTGGCCTCCGGCAAACGGATCGGCCACGAATTTCTCTGCCGTCAATTCCGGACGATTCAGATAACCGCGTGCCACGCCTACACCGCCGATGCACAGTTCCCCTGCAACCCCAATCGGCTGCAATTGCTCCGTTCCTTCCTTGACGATGTACAGACGGATGTTCTGAATCGGTTTCCCGATCGGTATGACGGCATATTCTTCATTCGGCTCGCAATCGAAGTACGATACGTCCACCGTCGCTTCGGTCGGGCCGTACAAGTTGATCAGCTTCGCTCCGGCCAGGCTCGATATGAGCCGCTGGAACCGCGCCACATGCTGCGGCGGCAACGCTTCACCGCTGGCAAATACATGGCGCAGCGTTCCCAGCTTCGCTTGCATCACTTCCCGCGGCTGCTGTTCCACATGCTCCAGGAACGCGTGCAGCATCGCAGGCACAAAGTGCATCGTACTTACGCCATCGCGGGCAATCGTTTCGACGATGTCCTCCGGATTCTTTTCTCCGCCAACCGGTAGCAGGCTCACCTTCGAGCCAACCATCGACCACCAGAACAACTCCCACACCGACACGTCGAACGTGAAGGTGGTCTTTTGCAGAATCGTATCCTTCGCGCCCAAGCCGTAACGGTCATGCATCCACATAATCCGGTTGATGACGGAATGGTGCTCGACCATAACGCCCTTTGGTTTTCCGGTGGAGCCGGAGGTGTAGATCACATAGGCGATATGACGCAACCCAGCCAGCGGCTCCAGATTCGCTCCATCCTCGTGGTACACGTCCTCGCCATCCAGCACCAGTACCTTGCCGTCGAAGCTCAAGGATGCCTGCTTGGCTACCTGCGCTTGTGCAAGTACCAGCTTCGCTCCCGAGTCCTCCAGCATAAAGCGGATTCGGTCCGCAGGATATTCCGGGTCAATCGGCACATAGGCTCCGCCTGCCTTGAGGATCGCATAGATACCTACGATCATCTCCAGTGAGCGCTGCACCAGAATACCTACCGGCTGATCTGGCTCGACGCCTTCTGCGCGCAGCGTGCGGGCCAAACGGTTCGCACGCTCGTTCAGTTCAGCGTAGGTCAACGATTCCGCTCCGCACAGCACAGCCACTTGCTCCGGCGTGTTTGCTGCCTGCTGCTCGAACAGGGTGCTTAACGTTTGATCCTGTACGTATCCGGCTCCGCTTATGTGATGCGCGTTCGGATCGTTGAACACGCTCAGAATCTGCCGGCTTTCCTCTGCCGTAATCAGCTCCAGCTCACCCAGCTTCGCATCCGGGTTCGCCGCCACGGCTTCGGCCAAACGAATAAAGTGACGTGTCATCCGTTCTACGGTTTCCCGTTGATACAACGCAGTCGCATACTGCAATCCGAACTGGATACCTGCTTCTTCCTCGCTGGCTTCCAGCGTCAGATCAAACTTCGCTGGCGTTTGCTCCAAACCGTATGGACGGAAGCTCAGGTCCGCCAGTTGCAGTTCGCCTTCCTCGGTGTTTTGCAGCGTAAACATCGTATCGAACAGCGGATTGCGGCTCATATCCCGCTTCACGTTCAGCTTTTCCACCAGTTCCTCAAACGGATAGTCCTGATGTTCGTAAGCTTGCAAGGCACGAACTTTCACATCTTCCACGTAGCTGCGGAAGGTTTGCTCCGCCGTCAGATAGTTCCGCAGCACCAAGGTGCCGACGAACATTCCGAGGATCGGTTCCAGATCGGCATGTGGTCTTCCCGCAATCGGTGTACCAACCACGATATCTTCTTGTCCAGTGTATTGATGCAGTAGAGCTGTGTAAGCTGCCAACAGCACCATATACAGCGTTGAGCCTGTGTGCGCCGCCAGTTCTTTCAGGCGTTCGCTAACTTCACGCTCCAGTCCGAATACGACCGTATTACCTGCCGTACTTCGCACGGCCGGACGGGCAAAGTCGGTTGGTAGATCCAGCACAGGCAGTTCGCCCCGGAAAGTGTCAAGCCAGTACGCTTCCTGACGCTGCATCCACTCCTGATGGGCTTCGCTTTGCTGCCATACCGCATAATCCTTGTACTGAATCCGCAAGGGCGATAACGCTTCGCCGCCATACAAGCGGACAAATTCGTCGGTCAGGACACCCATGGACACGCCATCCGAAACGATGTGGTGCATGTCGAGCATCAGCAGATGCTGGGGTTCTGGCTCCACTCCTGCTACGCCTAAGTCCACCAAACCGACCCGCAGCAGGGGAGCAGCTTGCAAATCGAACGGACGCACAAAGCGCTGTACCAGCTCTTTCGTTTCCTGACTGACCATCGTGTCCGTAACCGCACCTGCTGCCTGTACTTTCGTATACTCCACCTCGAACGGCACGGTGTCTTCAATCCATTGCATCGGCTCACTGTCCACCCGTGCAAAGCGAGTACGCAGGGTCGCATGGCGGGCAATCAGTTGACGGAACACTTCTTCCACTCGTTTCACGTCCAGCGGGCCGCTCACTTGCAACACCGACGGCATGTTGTAGTTCACATCATTCGGGTCGAACTGATGCAGCACATACAGTCGTTTTTGCGCCGAGGACAGTGGGTAGAAGCTGCGTTCTTCCGTCACCGGAATGGACGCGTACGCCACTTGATCCAGACTCTCTATAACCGCCGCCAGCTGTTCAATCGTTGGCGCTTCAAAAATGCTGCGCAATGGAAGCGGCTTGTTCAGCTCTTTGTGAATCTTCGAGGCCAGCGTCGTCGCCCGCAGCGAGTGTCCGCCAATCTCGAAGAAGTTTTCCTTCACGCCGACCTGCTCCAGACCCAGCACGTCCTGCCAAATTTGCGCCAGCTTGGATTCCACCCACGTCCGCGGTGCGACATAGTCCGCTCCGCTTTGCAGGCTGCCTTCCGGTGCTGGCAGTGCCTTGCGGTCGATTTTGCCGTTCGGTGTCAGCGGCATCTGCTCTAACTGAATGAAATACGAGGGCACCATATAACTTGGTAGCTCCCGCCCCAGTTCACTTCTCAGCTCGCTGGCTCCGAGTTCTTGCCCGGCGACATAGTAGGCCGCCATGTGTTTTTGACCTGATTCGTCCCCACGAGCTATGACTACGGCTTCTCGTACCGACTCCACCTGCAATAACTGCGATTCGACCTCGCCCAGCTCGATCCGGTAACCCCGGATTTTCACCTGATGGTCAATCCGGCCCAAATATTCGATGTTGCCATCCGGCATCCATCTTGCTAAGTCGCCTGTGAGGTACATCCGCTCATAGCCTGCTTCGCCACTGGCAAACGGATTATTCACAAATTTTTCTGCCGTCAGTTCTTCGCGATTCCAATAACCACGGGCCAATCCTTCCCCTATAATACATAACTCGCCCGGCACACCGATTGGCTGCAATCCCCTATCCGCATTCATGATATATATTTGTGTATTAGCGATAGGACGTCCAATATTAATTTGATGAGCATGGGTTAGTTCCTGTACCGCCGACCAAACCGTCGTTTCTGTAGGTCCGTACATGTTATAAATGCGGGGACCATTCATTTCTTGCAGTGTTGCCAGCAGCTTAGGCGGAAATGCTTCACCCCCGACCATAATTTCCTTCACGCTTCGCAGCGCACGGGAACCTGCTTCATGACCCAGCAGCATTTGCAGCCGGGATGGTGTCATTTGCAACATATCAATATGATGATGAACAATCAGCTCACTAAGCGCCTGAGGATTGACCTGATGCTGGTAGTCGCCAAGTACAACAGTCATTCCACCCAACAGTGGCAGGATGGTTTCCAATACGAAAATATCAAATGAAATGGTCGTGAGTGACAAAATGGTTTTACCCGCTTCAAAGTCGATTATTTCACGCATCCCTGTAATAAAGTTGAGTACCGAGCGATGCTGGAGCATAACTCCTTTCGGATTTCCGGTTGATCCAGAGGTATAGATGACGTAAGCCAAATGCTCTGGACGGGCAATCGCCTCCAAGTTGCCGCTCTCTCCCTGATACAATTCTGTATCCTCAAGGAATATGGTATTGGCGTTGCAATGGTGCTCTTCCACCAGATCACGACTGGTCAGAAGCACTGCAGCCTCGCTGTCTTCCAGCATGTATTCAATACGAGATGACGGAAATTCGGGATCAAGCGGCACATAAGCACCGCCTGCTTTTAGAACGGCAAGGAGACCTACGATCATTTCCACTGAGCGATGCACCATCAGGCCGACCAGCTTGTCAGGTCCTACTCCCTGCACTTGAAGCATTCGTGCCAATGAGTTGGCCCGTTCATTCAGCTCCCGATAAGTCAGACTCTGATTTCCAAACAGCACCGCCACCTGATCTGGTGTTCGTGCCGCCTGTTCCTCGAACAGCGCACTCAGCGTCTGATCCTGCGGATAAGCTACTGCTGTATCTCCCCAAACCTGAACAATCTGCGCTTGTTCTGCTGGTGTCACCAATTCCAGCTCATTCACACGAATATGCGGATTTTCTACAATTTGCTCGATCACATGCAATACATGTCCTTGTATACGCTCAACCGCAGCACGATCATATACATTGGCGTTATATCGGAACATGATGCGGAACACCTCATCCGGCATCACAATCAAGTCCAGATCATAATTCGTTTGCTCGACAACTTCCACGTTAGTAATCTCAAAAGCGGACGGACGAACTTCGCCAAGCTGCTCCACTTGCTGTTCCACTGGATAGTTCTCAAATACCATAATGTGGTTAATTAAATTCTGCTTCTGCTCCGTCAGCGCCTGAATCTCATACAGCGGGAAGCTGTCGTATGCTCCCGAGGCCAGTGCCTGCTCCTGCGTTTTCCGCATAACTTCCACAAAAGTAGCATTCCGTTCACTTTGGATCCGAACCGGTATCGTATTAATGAACAAGCCAATCATATTCTCTACGCCGGCAATATCCGTCGGACGTCCGGATACGACACTACCGAAAATAACATCCTCATTGTTGTTATATTTCTGCAAAATAAGGCCCCACACGCTCTGCATCAGCGTATTAATCGTTACCTGTTGCTGCTTCGCAATCCGGTACATCGCTTCGCTCCAAGTGCTATTCAGCTCTATCGTTACTTTTCCAGAAATATATTCGCTGCTCTCACTTGCTGTAATGGATGCAGCATTCTCGTTGCTGTCCACCGCTTGGCCCTTTAATGAAGCATCCGAACCAGGCAACATAGTCTGCTGTTCAAATCCCGCCAAATAGTTGCTCCAATAATCTTTTGCCTCACGTTCATCCTGACGCTCCAGCCATTCGATATATTGGCCATATGGTGTGACCGCAGCAAGCTCTGGTTGCTTTTGCTCCAACAGAGCAAAATACGTACCAAACACTTCACCTGTAACCAGCGATAAGCACCAGCCGTCCATCACAATATGGTGGAAGCTCCAGATCAAGTGATACATTTCTTCTCCAGTCTGCAAAACCTGTACGCGCATGAGCGCATCGGCACCGAGATTAAAGCCCCGATCCTGATCCTGAAGCTTGAACGCTTGGATATACGCCTTCCGTTCCGCTTCCTGCATTCCACGCAGATCCTCGAAGGAAAGGTCGCTATCTTTGTGACGGAACACAACCTGCAATGGCTCCTGATTCTGCCCTGTCTCAAACATATGGAAATTTGTCCGCAGCGCTTCATGCCGCTGTGTCAGTAGTTCCAGACTCCGTTGGAAAACAGCAACATCAAAGCTGCCTTTTTGATCAAACGACGCTTGCTGGAAGTATGCGCCTGACTCCGGCTCCATCAAACTATGGAAAAGCATCCCCTTCTGCATAGGCGACAGCGCATAAACATTTTCCAACTCACCCACATGGGCCGTTTGTACGGTCAATTGTTCCAACTGCTCCAACGTCAGTCCCTTGAACAGTACATCACTTGGCGTCAGTTCGCTCCGCTCTTTGGATGCGCAATGAACAATCACTTCCTGCAAGCTCGCTTGCAGCAACCGTGCAAAGTTCTCCACATTTTCTGGATGGTATACCTTACTGTCATAGCGAATTTCCAACGTCAGCACGCCCGCTGTGATCATTCCGTTCACATTCAGCGAATGCTCCAAAAGGGTACTGTCGCTCATCGGCTCTCCACCTGTATGTGAAGACAGACTGATATCGCCATTTTCCAAATCCTGATCGAATTGACCCAAATAGTTGAAGCTAATTTCAGGCTGTAAAGTAAAGGAATCATTTGCATCATCTTGAGACATATATTTCAAAATACCGTAGCCAATGCCCTTATGCGGCACATGACGCAAGTCTTCCTTCACCTGCTTGATTCGCTGCCCCACTTCTACCTTTCCGTCAACATTGAGCAGCACCGGATATTGGCTTGTAAACCAGCCCACCGTACGTGTGATGTCAATATCCGGAATGATCGCTTCCCGACCGTGTCCCTCCAGATTGACCAGCACGCGCTCTTGACCGCTCCAGTTGTACAACGCTGTGCCGAGTGCGGTTAATAGCAGATCATTGACCTCTGTGTTATACGCCCGGTGTGCTTCCTGAAGCAACAGCTGTGTTTCCTGCTCACTCCAGGCCACCGTCACGGTCTCACTGTCGCTTAGCAGAGAATGCTGTCCTTCTGCTCTCTCGTGATCCTTAGGTAACGATGCGAGTTCCGTTGGGGCAAGGTTCTGCCAGTATTCACGTTCGTCTTCGATGGCCGAACTGTTCGCGTATTGGGACAAACGCTCTGCCCAAGCGGAGAATGAGTCCGTTTTGTATGGCAAACGAATGACTTCTCCCTGAACGGCCTGCTCATACCCGGTTGCAAAATCCTCAAATATAATCCGCCATGAAATGCCGTCTACGACCAAATGATGAACCGCGATCAACAAATGATCTCCATCCGCGCAGTGGAACAATCCCAGCTTCAACAGCGGCCCTTCGTCCAGACGAATGGAACTTTGAATGGCATTCGCTTTCACTTCAATCGCCGTCACCACATCTGCGGAATTTCCTAGGTCTGTCAGATCAACAACGTCCAGACTATACAGCTCGCCTTCGTTCAAGCCACGATTCCACGCTTCATAGCCCTGTTCGGTCTGACGGAAGACCATACGCAATGCATCATGATGCTCGCTAACCTTGGTCACCGTTTGACGCAATGCCGCTTCGTCGAAACCTTGTGCTCTATACAGCATCACTGACTGATTAAAATAATGCGGCTCTGCTGCTGATTGTCCAAAGAACCATTGCTGAATCGGGGTCAGTTGGACCGCCCCGGATACCGCCCGCTGATCAGCTGTACGGCTGACCTTGTGTACATGACCGCTCAGCAGTGACACGGAAGGATATTGGAACAGGTCCTTCATTTCCAGCTTGTAGCCCGCTTGCAGCAAACGGGAGGATACTTGAATTGCCTTGATCGAGTCGCCGCCCAGATCGAAGAAATTGTCCAAAATGCCGACTCTCTTCGCGCCCAGGACCGACTGCCACACCGAAACCAATGTCTGCTCCAGCGCTGTGCGCGGCTCTACATAATCCGCTCCGCTTTGCAGACTACCCTGCGGTGCTGGCAGTGCTTTGCGGTCAATTTTACCGTTCGGAGTCAATGGCATGTTTTCCAACTGTATGAAGTACGAAGGCACCATGTAGTTTGGAAGTTCCTCACCCAGCAAGCTACGTAGCTCACCCACATTCACTTCCCGTTCTGCCACATAGTAGGCGACCAGTTGATTTTGCCCCTGCTCGTCTGCACGTGCCAGCACGATGACCTCTTGCACATCTTCCACTTTCAGCATTTGGGCCTCGACCTCGCCCAGCTCAATCCGGTATCCCCGGATTTTCACTTGATGGTCGATCCGGCCCAGGTATTCTATGTTGCCATCTGGCATCCATCTCGCCAAATCACCCGTGCGGTACATCCGTTCATAGCCCGCTTCTCCAGCCGCAAACGGATTCGGTACGAATTTCTCAGCCGTCATTTCTGGACGATCCAGATAGCCACGGGCCAGACCCGGACCAGATACGCACAGCTCACCCGCTACGCCCATCGGCGCCAGATGTCCATGCACATCCACCATGTATACCCGATGATTCGGCACAGGACGTCCGATGGAAATCAGTTGTCCTGCTCTCTCGTCTTCGGATACCGGCCAGATCGACGTCGCGACCGAGTTTTCCGTTGGACCGTAACCGTTGTAGTACGCCACCTGATCCTTCCACTTGTACACCAGCTCTGTCGACGATGTTGATCCGGCAGTGAACAGAATACGCAGGTTCGGCATCCGCTCTGGCTCCAGATATACCGCATAGGTCGGCGGCAAGGCTGCAACAGTAATTTGGTGATCCGCCATGTACTGCTCGAATCGTTCATAGTTCAAAATCGTCTCTGACGTTGGCACATACAACGTGGCTCCACAGAACAGCGCCTGGAAGATTTCCCAGCAAGCCGCATCAAACGAATAACTGGCGAACAGCAACGCATGATCCGACGTGCTGATCCGGAGTGTCTGATCAAAATACGTTTTCAGATTGCACAGCCCGTGATGCTCCAGCATAACGCCCTTCGGCTGTCCTGTCGTACCGGACGTATAGATCACATACGCCAGATCGTTCGGACCGGACAACGGCTCCAGATTGGAACCATCCTCGTGATATACCTTTTGCTCTCCATCCAGCACCAGCACATGGCCGTCGAAAGCTGCTTTGTCCACCAAATGGCTTTGCGTTAACAGCAGCTTCGCACCCGAGTCGTCCAGCATGTAACGGATACGTTCCTCTGGATACGTCGGATCAATTGGCACATATGCGCCCCCGGCTTTCAAAATCCCAAAGATGCCGACGATCATGTCCACCGAACGCTCGGTCATCAGATCCACCAAACGATCTTTCGTCACGCCTTGACTACGCAAGGTACGAGCCAATCGATTCGCCCGCTCGTTCAGTTCGCGATAGGTCAACTGCTCTCCTTCGAAGAACAACGCTGCCAGCTCCGGTGTCTGGGCCGTTTGCGCCTCGAACAAGCCATGAATGGTTTGCTCGCTTGGATATTCAGCCGCCGTGTTGCCCCAAACCTCAACAATCTGTTCACGCTCCTGCTCGGTTACCACATCCAACTCATGCACCCGAATGTCCGGATTCTCCGCCACTTGCTCCAGCAGCTGCACCAGATGGCCTCGAATTTGCTCTACACTCTCACGTTCAAATGCCAGTGCATTATAACCAAAGCTCATGTGGATGGTGTTCCCCGGCATGACCACCAGGTTAAAGTCGTAGTTCGTCTGCTCGACAGACTCGACTCCTGTAATGCTGAAGCTGGATTCTTCACCATTACCTAATTGCTCGATTTGTTCCTCCATCGGATAATTCTCAAAAATAAGAATATGATTGATCAAATCCTGCTTAAGCTCCGACAACCCCTGAATTTCATTCAGCGGATACGTATCATAGGCATGGGAAGCGATAGATTGCTCCTGGTTTTGCTTCATCACGTCTGAGAATAAGCTATCCTCATGACTGCGGATGCGTACAGGGATCGTATTAATAAACAGGCCAATGATGTGCTCCACATTTGGAATATCTGCCGGACGTCCGGATACGACGCTGCCAAACACTACATCATCCATGCCGTTATATTTTTGCAGCAAAAGGCCCCAAACGGTCTGCATCAACGTATTGATGGTTACCTGATAACGCTTGGCTATTCGCTGAATGGCTGCCGTTAGATCCGCGCCGAGGTCAAAGTCCAGACGCTCCGCCTGATACCCCGTTTTGCCCTGGGTTTTTGCCTGTGGCAAGCGGGACTGTTCCTCATACCCTTCCAGATACTTACTCCAGTAACCTGCTGCGGCCTGACGATCCTGCTGCTCCAGCCATTCGATATACTGACTGTACGGCGTTACAGGTGCCAGATCTGGCTGCTTCTGGGCCAATATCGCAAAATAGCTCGCAAACACTTCGTTGGTCACCAGCGACAAGCACCAGCCGTCCATCACGATATGATGGAAGCTCCATACAAAACGGTATGACTCCTCACCCGTGCGCAAAACAGCGACACGCATCAAAGCATCATGTGCCAGATCAAAGCCTTTCTGCTTGTCTTTGTGCGTATAGTCGAGGATGTACTCGTTTTGCTTCTCTTCCTCCATATCCCGCAGGTCCTCTACATACAGTTCACTGCGCTTATTGCGGTACACAACTTGAAGCGGCTCATCCTTCCAGCCACTGTAGAAATTCGTGCGCAATGCCGTATGCCGCTGCACCAATACATCCAAACTTGCCGCAAATGCAGCAACATTAAAGTTTCCTTGCAGATCAAAAGATGCTTGTTCAAAATAAGCTCCCGATTGCGAATCCATCAGATTGTAGAACAGCATGCCCTTCTGCATCGGCGTCAGTGCGTATACATTTTCCAGTTCACCAGTATGTGCAGCCTGCGCCGCTATTTCCTCCAGCTCACTATTCGTCAGGTCCTTGAAAGACACATCACTCGGGGTTAACTCCGGCCGTTCCTGAGCGATGCAATGCGCAATCACCTCTTGCAAAGCGGATTGGAGTAGTCCCGCCACCCCTTCCAACGTTTCCTTGCGATACTGCTTACCGCTGTAAGCGATCGTCAATCGCAGCGTACCCTCCGAGATCATCGCGTTCAAATCCAGCGTGTGCGGCAATGGTGAATTCGCATCGTCAGTCTCACCCACACCACAGGACGACAGTGTGATGCCGCTATTTTGCAAATCCTGATCCACTTGTCCCAAATAGTTAAAGCTGATTTCCGGTTCTGCTACAATCGTACGCTCTTCATCTGCTGCGGACGCATGGGACAAGTAACGCCATGTACCATACGTCAGCCCTTTATGCGGAATCCCGCGCAGACCTTCCTTCGTTTCCTTGATCCGCTGTGCCAGTGTCATTCCCTTGCCCGTTTCCAAAAGCACCGGATACAAGCTCGTAAACCAGCCTACCGTACGCGTAATATCCACCTCTGGAAGGATCGCTTCCCGGCCATGTCCCTCCAGATTAACCAGGACCTGTCCCGCGCCTGTCCAGTTGTGTATTGCCAATCCTAGCGCAGTCAGCAGTAAATCATTGACCTCGGTGTTGTAGGCGCGATGTGCCTGCTTCAAGAGCTGCCGGGTTTCAGCTTCGGTCCACTCCACCGTCAGCACTTCGCTGTCTGCATTAAGGGAGCTCTCATAGGCAAAATCCTTAGGCAATGGTGCGGCTTTGGCTTTAGCCTGTTCCACCTGCTGCCAGTAGGATTCATCCGATGCAGCCTCAGGACGGTTGGCGTAGGAGGACAACTCCCGTGCCCACGTTTGGAAGGAATCCGTTTTATATGGCAATCGTACAGGCTCGCCTTTCATCGCTTGCTCGTAGCCTGTGGAGAAATCTTCAAACAGAATTCGCCATGACACCCCGTCCATCACCAAATGGTGAATGGCTATCAGCAAATGATCGCCCTCTGCTGTGCGGAACAATCCCAGCTTCACGAGAGGTCCTTCGGATAAATCCATGCTGCTTTGAATTTCAGTTGCCTTTGTTTCCAGCGCCTCCGTATCGATTGCCTGTTCACGGTAATCCACCGTTTCCAGCGTATATAGCGCGCCTTCCTCTACGCTGCGTGTCCAAGCCTCGTAACCGGACAGAGCCTGACGGAAAACCGTACGCAGCGCATCGTGATGCTTCACGATATGATCCATTGCCCGGCGAACCGCCGTCTCATCAAAGCCCACGGCGCTATAGAGCATGACCGCCTGGTTAAAGTGCTGCGGACGCTCGCGCTCCTGTGCAAAGAACCAGTGTTGGATCGGAAGCAAAGCGGTTTCCCCGCTCACTTCTCCTTGATCTGCAATACGGCTCACCTCGTGCATATGCGGTGCCAGAGTTGCAACCGTTGGATACTGGAACAAATCCTTCATATCCAGCTTGTAGCCTGCCTGGAATACACGGGAAGCGATTTGAATTGCCTTGATCGAGTCGCCGCCCAGATCAAAGAAATTGTCCAAAATACCGACGGTCTGCACGCCCAGTACCGACTGCCAGACCCCTACCAAGGCCCGTTCTGGCTCGGTACGCGGTTCTGCATAATCCGCTCCGGTTTGCAGACTGCCTTCCGGTGCTGGCAGTGCCTTGCGGTCAATTTTGCCATTCGGACTCAACGGCATCTGCTCCAGCTGCACAAAGTACGATGGTACCATGTAGCTTGGCAGCTCCCGGCCCAACTCACTTCTCAGCTCGCTGGCACCGATCTCTTGTCTGGCGACGTAATACGCCACCATTTGTTTTTGTCCCGATTCATCCGCACGAGCTATGACTATGGCTTCTCGTACCGATTCCACTTTTAGCAGCTGCGACTCGACTTCGCCCAGTTCGATCCGGTAGCCCCGGATTTTGACCTGATGGTCGATCCGCCCCAGATATTCAATGTTGCCATCCGGCATCCATCTCGCCAAGTCACCTGTACGGTACATCCGTTCATAGCCTGCTTCGCCACCGGCAAATGGATCGGCCACGAATTTCTCTGCCGTCAGCTCCGGACGGTTCAAGTAACCGCGTGCAACGCCTACACCGCCGATGCACAGCTCACCCGCAACCCCAATCGGCTGCAATTGCTCCGTGCCTTCCTTGACGATGTACAGACGAATGTTCTGAATCGGTTTCCCAATCGGAATGACTGAATACTGTTCATTCGGCTCGCAATCGAAGTACGATACGTCCACCGTCGCTTCGGTTGGACCATACAGGTTGATCAGCTTCGCTCCAGTGATACCTGCCACGAGCCGTTGGAACCGTGCGACATGCTGTGGCGGCAACGCTTCCCCACTGGCAAATACATGTCGCAGCGTTCCCAGCTTTGCTTGCATCACTTCCCGTGGCTGCTGCTCCACATACTCCAGGAACGCGTGCAGCATGGCGGGTACAAAGTGCATCGTAGTGACTCCATCGCGAGCAATCGTTTCGACGATGTCCTCCGGATTCTTTTCTCCGCCAACCGACAACAGGCTCACCTTCGAGCCGATCATCGACCACCAGAACAACTCCCACACCGACACGTCGAATGTGAAGGCGGTCTTTTGCAGGATCGTATTCTCCGCACTCAAGCCATAACGGTCATGCATCCACATAATCCGGTTAATGACCGAATGATGTTCGACCATAACTCCCTTCGGTTTCCCCGTGGAACCGGAGGTATAGATGACATAGGCCATATGGTGTGGCCCTGCTAACGGTTCCAGATTCGAACCATTTTCATGGTAAATGCCTTCGCTATCCAGCACCAGTACCTTACCGTCAAAGCTCAGGCTCGTTTGCTCTGCCAGATGCGATTGTGTCAGTACCAGCCTCGCTCCCGAGTCCTCCAGCATATAACGGATGCGCTCCGCAGGATAATCCGGGTCAATCGGTACATAAGCCCCACCTGCTTTGAGAATCGCATAAATGCCTACCATCATCTCCAATGAACGCCGTACGAGAATACCCACGGGTTGTTCCGGTCCGACTCCCTCTGCACGCAACGTCCGCGCCAGACGGTTCGCCCGCTCGTTCAGCTCCCGGTACGTCAACGTCTGCGTTCCAAACAGCAATGCTACCTGATCCGGGGTCCGCTTCACCTGTTTCTCGAACAGTGCGCTCAGCGTCTGATCGTGCGGATAAGCTGCCGCCGTATCTCCCCAAACCTTCAGAATTTGGACTTGTTCTTCCGAGGTTGCCAATTCCAGCTCATCGAGACGAATATGCGGATTGTTCACAATTTGCCCGATGACATGGTTGATATGGCCTTGAATACGTTGCATGGCAGATCGGTTATAAACAAGAGCATTGTAATCCAGCAAAATGGAGATATCTTCGTCAGGCACGACAATCAGGTTAAAATCGTAGTTGGTTTGCTCTGCAATTGCCACGTTGGTAATGGAGAAGCCAGCCTGTACGCCTGCCTCACCGGAACCGCCCACCTGCTTCATCTGCTGCCCGATCGGATAGTTTTCAAAGACCATAATGTGATTAACCAGGTCTTGCTTTTGTTCAGTCAGCGCCTGAATGTCGTACAACGGGAACGTGTCATACGCGCCGGAGGCCAAAGCCTGCTCCTGTGTGCGTTGCAATATTTCAGCAAACGTAGCATTCCGCTCACTGTAAATGCGAACCGGAATCGTATTGATGAACAAACCGATCATGTCTTCCACACCCGGAATTTCTGCCGGACGCCCGGATACAACACTACCAAACACGACATCCTGATTATTATTGTATTTTTGTAAAATAACGCCCCAAACGCTTTGCAGCAATGTATTAATCGTTACCTGTTGCTGCTTCGCAATTCGGTTCAATACCGCGCTCCGTTCATTACCTAGCCCAAATGACAGCTTTTCCGAAACATATCCGGAATTTGAAACTACACCGATTCCGTCTGTGCTCTCAACCTTTGCAATCACGGAAGATTGTGCGTTCTCGCCAGGCAACAAGGTCTGCTGCTCAAAGCCCGCCAAATAGTCGCTCCAATAGCGGGTCGCTTCCTGCGCTTCCTGCCGTTCCAGCCATTCAATATAGTCACTGTACGGCTTGACGGATGCGAACACAGGCTGCTTGTGCTCCAGCAAGGCAAAATATGCACCGAATACTTCGTCCGTCACCAGTGACAGGCACCAGCCGTCCATCACGATATGATGGAAGCTCCATACAAAACGGTATGAGCTATCCCCTGTACGGAAGACAGTTACGCGCATGAGCGCATCCTTGCCTAAATCAAAGTTTTGATTCTTATCCCGGGCCACAAATTCAGCTACAGCTTCTTCCTGTCCTCTGACATCCTCATAACGGAAGCCCGGATTTTTATGGCGATATACGACCTGCAACGGTTGACCATGCCAGCCGCTGTAGAAATTCGTGCGGAATATAGCATGTCGGCTTGCCAGCAAATTCAGGCTTGACTCGAATACGCTCGGCTCAAAATGGCCCTCAAGATCAAACGTCGCCTGCTCAAAATACACTCCTGATTCTGCGTTCATCAGACTATGGAACAGCATACCCTTTTGCATTGGCGTTAACGGATACACATTCTCCAATTCCCCAACCGCCTGTGTCTGCTCCATAATCGTGTCTAATTGCTCCAGTGTCAGACCTTTTAACAGTACATCGCTTGGGGTCAATTCGGACCGCTCCCGTGTGACACAATGCTCGATAATTTCAAGCAAGTTTGCTTGTAGCAGGTCAGCCAGCATTTGGACTGTGTCTTGACGGAAGGCCTTGCCGTTATAACGAATGTCCAGTTCCAGTATGCCGTTCGTTACGATCCCGCCCACATCGAGAGCATATTTCATCTCCGTCCGGTCACTAACGGCCGATCCGATGGGGTAAGGAGACATGCGAATATCGCTGTTTTGCAAATCCTGGTCAAATTGTCCGAGATAGTTAAAGCTCACTTGTGGCTCGGCGTAACCTCCAACTGTTTGACCAACGGCCTGGCCGGATTCACTGAGATGTCTCCAAATACCATATCCAATTCCTTTATTCGGAATATGACGCAGGCTCTCTTTGACCTGTTTGATGCGTCCCGACAAAATATGATCACGACCGATGTCCAGCAGCACCGGATATTGACTCGTAAACCAACCCACCGTACGAGAAATGTCCGTATCCGCTAAAATGTCCTCACGTCCGTGTCCCTCCAAATTGATCAGGCTACGTTCATGACCGGTCCATGTGTATAGCATCATACCCAAAGCAGTCAGAAGCAGATCGTTCACTTCCGTGTTATATGCGCGGTGCGCCTGCTTCAATAGCCGTTCTGTCTCTTCTTCCGTAAGCTTGACGACAACTGTATCCGTGTCAGCCAAGGTAAATGGACTAGCCTGCGCTTGATCCTCAGGCAACCGTGCTTGATCAGCCAAAGCGGATGTATTCAATTGCTCCCAGTAGGCGTGTTCACTTTCCATGGCCGGGCTATTCGCATACGTGGACAGTCGTTCAGACCAGGAACGGAAGGAATCCGTTTTGTCTGGCAATTGAAGCACTTCTTGATGGACGGCTTGTTCATAGGCTGTAGCCAAATCCTCAAACAAAATGCGCCACGATACCCCGTCGACCACCAAATGGTGAATCGCCATCAGCAAATGATCGCCATCTGCACAGTGGAACAAACCAGCTTTAAAAAGCGGCCCTTCATGCAGATGAATACTGCTTTGAATTTCGCTAGCTTTCGCCTCCATCGCTGCACTGAGCATGGCTTCATCCGTCAAATCCCTAAAGTCCAGCACGTCCAGGTGATACAGCTCGCCTTCCTGTAATCCACGGTTCCATGTTTCATAGCCTTGTTCTGTCTTGCTGAACACCATCCGTAGTGCATCATGGTGCTCCGTCAGCTTGATGAGCGCCTGACGCAGAGCGGATTCGTCAAAGCCCTGCTCCCGGTGCAGCATGACCGCCTGATTAAAGTGATGCGCGTCCAATTGCTCCTGTTCTGCAAACCAGTATTGTATTGGAGTTAGCGCCACTTTCCCCGTAACTTCGCCTTGCTCGGCTGTTCTCTTACCCGCCAAACGCAGATGCGGAGCCAACTCCTTTACGCTCGGATATTTGAACAAATCTTTCATGTCCATCTTGTATCCGGCTTGAAGCAAACGGGAGGAGAACTGAATCGCCTTGATCGAGTCACCGCCCAGATCGAAGAAATTATCCAGCATGCTGATTGGTCCAGCACCGAGCACCGTTTGCCAAACATCTGCCAGCGCCTGTTCTGCCACTGTTTGCGGCGCCACATACTCGATTCCGGTCTGAAGTCCGCCTTCCGGTGCAGGAAGTGCTTTACGATCCACCTTGCCGTTCACCGTCAGTGGAATCTGCTCCAGTTGAAGGAAATAAGACGGTACCATATAACCAGGAATTTCCTGAGCAAGCTGATTTCTCAGCTCCCCTGTATTCCATTCCCGATCAGAGGTGTAATACGCGCACAGTACCTTTTGTCCAAATTCATCTTCACGTGCCAACACAACAGCTTCCCGAATGGAATCCATATTTAACAACTGAGTCTCCACTTCGCCCAACTCGATCCGGTAACCGCGAATTTTGACTTGTTGATCCATCCGTCCAGCGTAGTCCAATGTGCCGTCTTCACGCCAGCGAACAAGATCTCCCGTGCAGTACAGGCGATCTCCGTCCACCCATGGATTGGAAAGAAATTTCTCAGCCGTCAGCTCAGGACGGTTCAGGTAACCACGTGCGACTCCGTCTCCGCCGACAACCAGCTCACCCCAAGCTCCGACCGGCTGGAGATTAAACGCTGTATCCACAACATACGCCGTTGAATTGCGGATAGGACGTCCAATCGGCACAGAATCAAGCTGCTCTTCCGTAATAGGATAAGCCGTCGAGAAAGTTGTATTTTCCGTTGGCCCATAGCCGTTAATCATGTTCATGTCCGGATTATCACGCAGTACCCGGTTAATATGCGGTGCAGACAGCACGTCGCCTCCGACCAGCAAATACTTCACATCTCCGAACAATTGACTGTCCTGCTGCGAAAGCTGATTAAATAGCGGTGTGGTCAGCCACATCATGGTGATGCGATGATCCCGTATGGTCTCCTTGAGCTTGGCTGCGTCCAAAAGATCATCCTTATGCACGAGTACAAGCTGACCGCCGTTTAGCAACGCGCCCCAAATTTCAAACGTAGACACATCAAATACAAACGCGCAAGTCTGCAACATTCGAATCGATTCATCGAACGGCACATAATCCGTATTGCGCACCAAGCGCACGACACTTTGATGCTCAACTACGACGCCCTTAGGCTTGCCTGTTGAACCTGAGGTATAGATAACATAAGCAGCATAATTGCCCGCTCCATCTATCCCCAGATTGGAATGATCCGTGCTGTAAGAATCATCATCATTCAGATTGACAATCTGTCCGTCAAAATAGCAACGGTCCAATAAATCCTGCTGAGCCAGCAACAGTTTGGCTCCCGAATCCTCCAGCATATAACGGATACGGTCTTCCGGATATTGAGGATCTACCGGCACATACGCGCCTCCAGCCTTCAAAATAGCCAGCGTTCCTGTAATCATATCCAGCGAACGCTCCGTCAGAATACCGATAGGCTCATCGGCCTTCGCCCCAGCGGCGCGCAGCGTATGCGCTAATCGGTTAGCCTTCTCATTGAGTTCCCGATAGGTCAATGATTGATGGCCCAAAGCCACGGCAACATGATCCGGCGTGCGCTCAGCTTGCTCCTCAAACAGTTTTTGGATTGTCTGATTGCGCGGATATACAGAAGCCGTATCATTAAACTCTCCTGTAATCTGTTGTTTTTCCGCCGCTGTGACCAATTCCAGCTCTTCAACGCGAACATTCGGGTTGAGCGAAATTTGCTCCAGCAGACGCGCAAAATGTCCATGCAGACGCTCAATGCCTGTTTGATCAAAGCTCGACGCGTTATACATAAAACGAATCTTTATGCCTTCTCCCGGCATAACGACTACGTTCAGATCGTAGTTGGTTTGCTCTATAGCCACCACGT
This sequence comes from Paenibacillus sp. NPDC055715, assembly GCF_053617595.1. Classification (NCBI taxonomy): domain Bacteria; kingdom Bacillati; phylum Bacillota; class Bacilli; order Caryophanales; family Paenibacillaceae; genus Paenibacillus; species Paenibacillus sp. NPDC055715. The sequence goes on along the minus strand of NZ_JBSHGA010000010.1, from coordinate 106,256 downwards.
TCGAAATCGTAAATTTATCCTGCCCATCACTTCCCAGTTGCTCTACCTGCTGCTCCACCGGATAATTTTCGAATACCATAATATGGTTGATCAAATCCTGCTTCTGCTCGGTCAGTGCCTGAATTTCATACAGCGGGAACGCGTCATAGGCATTGGAGGCCAGCGCCTGCCGCTGTGTTCGTTTCATCAGCTCGACAAAGGCTTCGCCTCGTTCAGACTGAACGCGCACTGGAATCGTATTAATGAACAACCCGATCATGTGCTCCACACCCGGAATATCGCCTGGTCGACCGGACACAACGCTGCCAAACACGACATCCGGACTGTTGTTATATTTTTGTAACAAAACGCCCCATACCGTCTGAATCAGCGTGTTGATCGTCACCTGATTTTGCTTCGCCACCCGTTCGATCTGAGCGACCAGCTCTGGCTGGAAGTCGCATTCCAGTTCTCCGGCGACATATTCCCCGACTTGCATGGATTTAGGCTGTGTTTTTTGCTGCGGAAGTGTAATTTGCTGCTCATAGTCCGCCAGATATCCGCTCCAGTATTGAAGGGCCGCCTCACGGTCCTGACGCTCCAGCCATTCAATAAATCGACTGAACGGCGTGACAGGCTCCAGCACTGGCTCTTGACCCGCACGAAGTGCCAGATAGCTGCCAAATACCTCCTGTGTCATAAAGGACAAGCACCAGCCATCCATCAAAATATGATGGAAGCTCCAAATAAATTGATACGCTTCATCCCCGGTTTGCAGAATAGAGACACGAATGAGTGCATCCTCTGCCAGACGGAATCCTTTGGCTTTATCCGCAATAATAAAGGCTTGAACACGTGCTTCACGTTCCTCTTTTTCTAATCCGCGCAAGTCTTCATAGTACAATTCTCCGCCGCGATTGCGTAAGACAACCTGTACAGGCTCATCTTTCCATGAACTGATAAAGTTCGTCCGCAACGCCTCATGACGCTGTACGAGCAGATCAAAGCTTTTGCCGAAAGCGACCACATCAAAACGTCCGTTCAACTCAAAGGTGGCCTGCTCAAAATAAGCCGCCGAATCCTCATCCATCAGACTGTAGAAGAGCATGCCCTTTTGCATCGGCGTTAAGGCATACACATTTTCCAGCTCACCCATATCTCGCGTATCTTCCACCAATTGTTCCAGTTCGTCCAGTGTTACGTTATTTAACAGAACATCACTTGGTGTCAATACCGTTCTTTCCTGGGCGACACAATGGCTAATGACCTCACGCAAGCCGGATGCCAGCAGCTCTCCGAGCCGTGCAATCGTTTCATGACGGAATTGCGTTGTGCCGTAACGAATGGTGAAGATCAGCTCGCCATCCTCGATCACTCCATTGATATCCAGCATAAAATCCATGATCGCGTTTATGCTGACGGGCACACCAATGGAATAGGAAGAAGGCTCCAGATCATTTCCTTTATAATCCTGATCAAACTGACCCAGATAGTTAAAGCTGATCTCTGGCTGCGCCTGAAGCTGCACGCCTGCTTTCTCCAGAACATCCGTAGCCGAAAGGTATCGCAAAATACCGTAGCCGATGCCTTTTTGCGGAATATGACGCAGCCCTTCCTTCACCCGTTTGATCAAACGAGCGGTATTTCCACCTTGTCCCAGACTTCCATCCAGTACAACCGGGAACTGGCTCGTAAACCAGCCGACCGTCCGCGTAATATCCACATCCGGTAAAATGGCCTCCCGTCCATGGCCCTCCAAGTTGACCAGCACCCGTTCGGAACCAGACCAGTCATACACGGCTTTGCCGAGTGCAGCCAGCAACAGGTCATTCATTTCCGTGCTATACGCGCGGTGAGCCTGCTTGAGTAACAGATCCGTTTCCTGCTTCGTCCAACGGACAGTAACAACTTCACTGTCTCCAAGCAAAGCATTATCGTTGGCAAAATCCTTCGGCAATGGCTTCGCCAGGCTTGCTTCTGCTTGGTCGATATGTTGCCAGTAAGCAAGCTCCCGCTCCATCGTCGCACGGTTCGCATAGGCTGACAGCTGTTTGGCCCATGTCTGGAACGAATCTGTTTTATGCGGCAGTCGAATGGCTTTGCCCGTTTTACCTGCAACGGCCTGCTCATAACCGGATGCCAAATCCTCCAGCAAAATACGCCACGATACGCCGTCCACGACCAAATGGTGAATGACGATTAACAAATGATCGCCCTGAGCGCATTGGAACAAACCAAGCTTCACAAGCGGACCCTCATTCAAGTCAATGCTGGCTTGAATTTCGCTCGCCTTGGCTTCCACAGCGGTAGATTCGTCTTCAATTCCGCTAAAATCTACGATTTCCAGCGTGTATAGCTCGCCTTCCTCCACACTGCGGTTCCAAGCGGTGTAGCCATGCTCCGTCTCGCGGAATACAGTACGCAATGCGTCATGATGTTGGACCATGCGTTCCATGGTATGGCGCAGCGCATCTTCGTCAAAGCGCCCAGCTCGATACAGCATCATCGCCTGGTTGCTGTGATGCAGGTCAACCGGTTGCTGCTCGAAAAACCACCGTTGAATCGGTGTCAGTTCCACCTTCCCTACGGCCGCTTCCTGACTGGCGATTTTGCCGTCTGTGCGAAGCAAAGGACTGAGTGAAGCTACCGTTGGATAGCTGAACAAGTCCTTCATGTCCAGTTTGTAGCCTGCTTGCAGCAATCGGGACGATACTTGCAGCGCCTTGATCGAATCGCCGCCCAGTTCGAAGAAGTTATCCTGCGTTCCTACCGCTTCGACTCCGAGCACCCCGGCCCATACCGAAGCCAATACCTGCTCGACCGTTGTACGTGGTGCCACATAGGCTGCACCCGTATGGATACTTCCTTCCGGCTCCGGCAAGGCCTTACGGTCGATTTTGCCATTGCTGGTCAGCGGTAACGTCTCCAGTCGCATCAGCCGTGCAGGCACCATGTGGGCTGGCAGCCCTGCTTCCAGTTGTGCCTGTACCTCCTCGATTCGCAGCTCTGCTTCTCCCGTGATGTACCCACACAAATACTTATGTCCACGCTCATCCGTCCGGTCGATCACCACCGCTTGACGTACACCCGGCACCCGCTGGATCGCCGTTTCGATCTCGCCCAGCTCAATCCGGTAGCCCCGGATTTTGACTTGATAATCCATCCGGCCGATAAAGTCCACATTCCCGTCCGGCATCCACCGCGCCAAGTCGCCTGTACGGTACAATCGTTCACCTGGCACGTACGGATTCGCTACGAATTTTTCCGCCGTCAAGTCTGCACGGTTCAGGTATCCCCGTGCTACCCCGGCACCGCCAATGCATAGCTCGCCCAGTACGCCGATAGGCACCGGATTCAACTGGCTGTCCACGATGTAAAACCGTGCGTTCAGCCACGCCTGACCAATTGGCACACTACCGCTGTCCGGCAGCTTCGACAGTTCTTCGTCATAGAAGCTGGAGTCAATCGCCGCTTCCGTCACACCGTAGCTGTTAATAATGCGAATGTCTGTACCAAACCGTTCTTGCAGCATCCGATAATCTGTCACACTGCAACTGTCCGAACTGGTGATGATCAATTCCAGACTGCTCATGTCCAGTCCATGCTCATATACATGCTGCATGAACGGTATGATCAAGGCCGGTGTCGATTCGAACACCGTAATCTGAACATCGCGAATCCAGCCATACAGACGGCTTGGATCAATCCGGTCGTCTTTCGGGCAGATGACCATCGTGCCGCCATTATAGAGCGTCCGTGCGATATCGCCGACGAATACGTCGAAGGAGAAGCTCGCCAATTGCAGCAACCGTACCGGGAACTGGTTCAGACGGTAATCCCGGCGATACGCCGCAGCCGTATTCACCAAGCTGCGATGCTCAATCATGACCCCCTTCGGACGTCCCGTTGTACCGGAAGTATAGATCACATACGCCACATCCTGCGGCTCGTTGATGTGTTCGACATCCGTGCTATCCCCGGTGTACAGCGACTCATCGTCCAGCGCCAGTACAGTTTTCAGACGCAGTCCAGTAACTGGCTCGGATGCTGCTTCGCTGTTAGCTGGCGAATGTACTTGTAAACTCAAGTCTTCATGGAGAGTATCTGCTTCCATCGTCTCCGCGCTAACCGCCGTTTCCAGTTGGCCCTCAGACTGCCCCTCGGTCAAAGTCCATCGGCTTTCCTCCAGCCAGCCCTGTGCACGCTCCTGCAAGCCTGTTTGCGTCAGCAGCACCGTCGCACCGCTGTCCTCCAGCATAAAACGGATACGCTCGGACGGATAATCCGCGTCCAGCGGTACATATGCACCTCCGGCCTTCCATACCGCCAAGACGCCTACCAGCATGTCCACCGAGCGCTCACTCAGAATGCCGACAATCGACTCGCGCCCAATGCCTTCATTCCGCAGTCTACGGGCCAGTTGGTTCGCACGCTCGTTCAGCTCGCGGTACGTAAGCTGACGCTCCTCATACACAACCGCTACATGATCCGGCACAAGCTGCACCTGTTCTTCCACATAGACGTGGAACAACATGGCTGCTTCCTTCGCATCACTCCAGGCAGACACACCAACGGAACCAAAGCCGTCGATAATTTTCGCTTTTTCCGCAGCAGTCACTAGCTCTAGCTCATCTACCAGCGCATCCGGTCTGTCAATTGCTTCCTCAATTATATGCAGCAAATGCTCGCGGATTTGCTCTACAGCTGCGCGTTCAAACACCTGCGCGTTGTACTCCAAATGAACACCGATTTCATCGCCCGGCACAACCGTAATGTTGAAATCATAGTTCGTTTGCTCCGACACGGAAGCATTTGCAATCGTAAAGCCATTCGTGCCACGGCTACCCATTTGCTCCATGCGCTGTTCCACCGGGTAGTTTTCAAACACCATAATATGGTTCACCAGATCCTGCTTCTGCTCGGTCAGGGCCTGAATTTCATACAATGGATAGGTTTCATAGGCACGGGAAGCAAGCGCCTGCTCCTGGGTCTGTTTCATCAGTTCAGTGAACGTAATATCTTTCTCACTGTGAATCCGTACCGGAACCGTATTAATGAACAATCCAATCATTTTATCGATGCCCGGAATATCCGCTGATCGACCGGAAACGACACTGCCAAATACAACATCCCGACTGTTGTTATACCGTTGCAGCACAACGCCCCACGCCGCTTGCAGCAGTGTGTTGACCGTCACTTGCTTCTGCTTGACCAGTTGGTTCATCCGTCCCGTCACTTCACGGCCCAGCGTAAACGAAAGCTTGTCCGCTTCATATGCTTTAGCGTGACCGTCCAGCTGTTTGGCCTGCGGCAATACCGTCTGCTGCTCGAAGCCAGCAAAATAGTCACTCCAGAACTGTTCAGCCTCCGCGTTGTCCTGCCGTTCCAGCCATTCAATATATTCGCTGTATGGCGTTACCGGGGCAAGCTCCGGCTTGCGGTCTTCGAGCAAAGCAAAGTACGTATTGAAGGCTTCACCGACCACCAGGAACAAGCACCATCCGTCCATCAAAATATGATGGAAGCTCCACACAAAACGGTATGACTCTTCGCCCGTACGTAATATAGATACTCTCATCAGCTCGCCTGAGCTGAAATGAAACCCTTCCGCTTTGTCACGCTCAGCAAAATCAGCCATGTACGCGTCCAGCTCTCCTTGCTCCATCGAACGCACATCTTCAAAATGGAATCCGGCAGCTTTATGACGGTACACCACCTGTAAAGGCTGCTCATTCCATCCGCTATAAAAATTCGTTCTGAAAATGGAATGGCGAGCTACCAGCTGATTCAAGCTTTCAGCAAAAGCCTCCACCTCAAAGCTGCCTTGCAGATCAAATGTCGCCTGCTCAAAATACGCTCCCGATTGCGGCTCCATCAAGCCATGGAACAGGATGCCTTTTTGCATCGGCGTTAACGAATAAATGTTTTCCAGCTCTCCAGCCGTAGCTGTTTGCTCTACGATATGCTCCAGCTCTCCAGCCGTCAGTCCTTGGAAGGACAAATCGCTTGGCGTCAGCTCCGGCATCTCTTTTGCCACGCAATGAGCCAATACCTGACGCAAGCTCTCCTGAAGCAGATCAGCCAGCTTTTTGATTGATTTTTTCATGAACGTTTTGTTGCTGTAGCTGATGGTCAGCTCCAATGCACCGTTCGTGATCATGCTGTTCATATCAAGGGCATACCGCTTGGTCAGTGTGTCGCTAATGGATGCCCCGATGGAATAAGGGGACATGCGGAATGCATTATTTTTCAAATCCTGATCGAATTGGCCGAGATAGTTAAAGCTGATTTCTGGCTCGGTGATAAAAGACGCTTCCCCTTCCCCACCAGCAGACAGATATCTCAAAATTCCGTATCCAATCCCTTTATGCGGTAAGCGGCGCAGTCCTTCCTTGACGTTCTTGACACACTGTCCCACATTCTGGTCCTCACCCATATCGAGTACAACCGGGAATTGGCTGGTAAACCAACCGATCGTACGCGTCACATCCACATCCGGCAAAATCGCTTCCCGTCCATGCCCCTCCAGATTCACCAGCACCTGACGGATGCCTGCCCACTCGTAAACGGCGGTTGCCAGCGCGGTCAGCAGCAGATCGTTGGCTTCGGTATTATAGGCACGATGCGCCTGCTTCAAAAATTGCTCCGTTTCTTCGACCGTCCACGCTATGGTAAGCGTCCGATCATCGCGAAGCTGCGGCTTGCCCTGAGATTTGCGCGTGTAATCCTTAGGCAAAGCTGCTTGGCTGGCTCCTGCTTCCTCCAGCTGTTGCCAGTACGCACGTTCATTCTCCAATGCTGTGCTGCTCGCATAAGCTGACAGTTGATCCGCCCACAATTGGAACGAATCCGTCTTGTTTGGTAAACGGACAAACTCGCCCCGTAAAGCCTGCTCATAGCCGGAGGCCAAATCCTCCAGCAAAATACGCCAGGACACACCATCGACCACAAAATGGTGGATGGCTATCAGCAAATGATCTCCATCGGTGCAACGGAACAGACCCAGCTTCACCAGAGGGCCTTCATCCAGACGGATACTGCTTTGAATCTCGCTGGCTTTGTTCTCCAACATATGAGCAAAATCAGGCTCGTTCGTCAAATCCACCACTTCGAGACTGTAGAGCTCGCCTTCCTGCGCGCCACGGTTCCATGCTTCATACCCGCCCTCTGTATTCTGGCGGAATACAGTACGCAGGGCGTCATGATGCTCAACTATGCGCTGCAATGCCTGACGAAGCGCCGTTTCGTCCATACGTTCCTCACGGTGCAGCATCAACGCCTGATTATAGTGTTCAGGCTTGGACGGCTGCTGCTCAATGAACCATTGCTGAATCGGCGTCAACGCCACAGCTCCACTGACTTCTCCTTGATGGGAAACGCGGCTCACCCGTTGCACCCGTCCATTCAGCTCAGCAATCGTCGGATATTGGAACAGCTCCCTCATTTCCAGCTTGTACCCATTTTGCAGCAGTCTTGAAGACACCTGAATGGCCTTGATCGAGTCGCCTCCCAGATGGAAAAAGTTATCCAGTACGCCCATGTGCTCGATGCCAAGTACGGATTGCCATACCGATACCAGCGTACGCTCCACATCATTTCGGGCGGCTACATAATCCTCGCCGGAATCCACACTTCCCTCCGGCTGTGGCAACGCCCGGCGATCCACCTTGCCGTTGGGCGTCAGTGGCAATTGCTCCATCTGCACGAAATACGACGGCACCATATAGCCCGGCAATTCTTGGCTCAAGGCGCTGCGCAGCTCACTTGCCGCGATATCCGCATGGGTCACCACATACGCGCAGAGCTGCTTTTGACCCTGCTCATCCTCACGTGCAATGACGACGGCTTCACGCACCGCTTCCAGCTTCAACAGCTGAGCTTCCACCTCGCCCAGCTCAATCCGGTAGCCCCGGATTTTCACCTGTGCGTCGATCCGTCCCTTGTATTCCAGCGTCCCGTCCGCATTCCAGCGCACCAGATCCCCTGTGCGATAGCAGCGTTCTCCGCTGCGGAACGGACTGTCTACGAATTTTTCAGCCGTCAGGTCAGGGCGGTTGCGGTAGCCACGGGCCACCCCGTCACCGCCGACGAGCAGCTCACCCCATGCCCCGACAGGCTGGAGCTGCATCGAACGGTCTACGACATACGCCGTCGAGTTGTGAATCGGACGACCAATTGGCACCGCTTCCGACTGCACACTGGCAATTGCATGCGTTGTGGAAAAGGTTGTATTTTCCGTCGGGCCATAGCCGTTGATCATCCGCAGGGACGGATGAGCCTCCAGCACCCGGTTGATGTGCGGTACGGACAGCACATCACCACCGACCAGCAACTCTTGTACCCCCTCGAACAGCTCCAGATCCTGCTGGGATAGCTGGTTAAAGAGCGGCGCAGTCAGCCACATCGTCGTAATACCGTGGCTACGCACGGCTTCTTTAAGCTTCGGCGCGTCCAAAATGACATCCTGACTCACCAGTACGAGCTGTCCGCCATTCAGTAACGCACCCCAAATTTCGAAGGTGGACGCGTCAAACACAACCGCCCCGGTTTGCAAAATGCGCGTGTCAGCATCGAATCGTGCATAGTTTGTATTCTTCACCAGACGCACGACATTACGATGCTCTACCATAACCCCCTTGGGCTGTCCGGTCGTGCCTGAAGTGTACATGAGATAGGCCAGTCGATTCCCGAATGTACCTGCTTGTAAAATCTCATTTTTCGGATTTGTATAATGAGTATAATCCGCATGATGAGCCTCGTTTTGCTCCCATTGTACGGTATTTATGTCTTGAGAATCCTCTGCCCCATATACGCTGGCATCGCTGAGATCCAGCACGTTTCCGCTGAAATCCTCCGGCTGCTGCTCCGCACGCTGCACCAGCAGTAGCTTCGCACCTGAATCCTCCAGTAGATAACGTACACGCTCGGACGGATAATCCGGGTCAATTGGCACATAGGCGCCGCCCGCCTTGAGAATCGCCAGCATGCCGACGATCATATCCGTGGAACGCTCAGCAACAATACCCACAGTTCGCTCGGCAGTAACACCGTACCCGCGCAGCGTGTGAGCCAGTCGATTGGCTTTTACATTCAGTTCGCCGTAGGTTAAACGGCTGTTTTCAAACACAACCGCTGTCTGATCCGGTGTACGCTCTGCCTGTTCCTCGAACAGCTCATGAATGCCTGCTTCATGTGGATATTCCACCGCTGTAGCATTGAATACGTCCACGATTTGCGCCCGTTCTTCCTCACTGATCAGCGACAATTCCTGTATCCGCTTCTGTGGACCCTGCACCATATGCTCCGCCACACTCAAAAATTGTCGAATCATTCGAGCAATCTCCTGCTCACTAAACAGCTCGGTACGATAATCCAGGTACAACACAAGACGATCGTCATCCAGCATTTCGACCATGTGAATATCGAAGTCGTTCACCGTATCTCCGCAGAAATCGTTATCCACCTGCTGAATCGCTTCATCAAAGCGGGAGAAACTCAGTGTACGGTACTGAATGGAAGCGCCAAACAGACGCTGAATGTCCAGACTGCTTTGCTGTTCACGCAAATCCTGAATAATTTTGTTGTACGGGTAACGCTGATGCCGCAAAATGGACGCCTGTTCCTTACCCACACCTTGCAGGAAGGTCAGCAACTCGGATTCCGGTTCGACCAGCAGACGCGTAGCCACGGTGCTGACGAACATGCCGATGGTATCCTTTTCCTTCTTAGACGTACGATTGGCATAGAGTGTCCCCACGGTTAAATCCTGTTCCCCCGTCACTTTATGCAAATAAATATACAGGGCGGCCAGGAAGAACGTAAATATACTGATTTTATGTTCCTCGCAAAAAGCCGTAACACCACGATACAATTCATGGTCCAACGTGAAGCTTTCCCGGCGTGCAGCCGTGCTCAACGTGAGCGGATTGTATGATTTTAAACCTGTAGTCTCCGGCAAATCGGCAAACTTTTCCGTCCAGTACGTCTTGTCCTTTTGATAGCGGTCCGATTGCTCATAGCTATGCTCTACCTGAATAAAATCCAGATATGGATTGGCTTTGGTCGGCGTATCTTGACCCGTACCATGCACGATATCCATGTAATGCGCGGTAATTTCATTAATGGCCTGATTCATGGACACACCGTCTGAAATAATATGGTGCATTTTGAAATTAAACCAGGTTTCTTCTGTCCCCAACTGTAAAATCACAAATCGGTACAGCTGCGAATCCAACAAGGAGAATGGATGTGGATTGTGACGACTTAACCAAAGCTCCGCTTCCTCCGGGGTGACTTGGAGCGTTTCTATGCTTTGAACGGCAAATGGCTCTACATATTGATATGGAATACCATCCTGAGCCGTGATTTGGATACGAAAAGAATCATTTTGCGCAATCACCTGGTTCATCGCCTGCTGCAATACATCTATACGAACCGTTCCCTTAATTTTAACCGTTGCAATAATCGTGGACGTGTTGCGATTGGAATATAAAAGCTCTGTATACCAAATGCGTTGCTGGGGCTGGCTTAATGAAAACAATTGAACATCGTGCTGAGTCATACTTCTCTCTCCTCGCAAACTAGATATGGGTAAAAAGAAACAACGCATATTTATGCAGTTTGTTCCTCGGGATGCTTTTGAAACTGAAGCTCATACAGCTCCGCATAATGACCGCCCTCGGCAAGGAGTTGGTCATGAGATCCCTGCTCTTTCAACTCGCCATCGGCAAGGACACAGATCGTATCCGCCCGCTCAATTGTAGACAATCGATGGGCAATGACTAATGTCGTACGATCCTTCATCAGCTCATTCAAGCCCTGCTGGACTTCGTATTCCGATTCTGCATCCAGAGCAGAGGTCGCTTCATCCAGCAGCAAAATCGGTGCATTTTTGAGCAAAGCACGGGCAATCGCAATCCGCTGTCTTTGACCGCCGGACAAGTTGGCTCCGCGTTCACCGACAATGGTGTCGTAACCCTCCGGCAGCTCGGCTATGAAGCCGCTGGCATAGGCCGTTTTGGCCGCAGCCTCTACTTCCTCATCCGTGGCATCCGGTGAGCCAAAACGGATATTATCCGCTACTGTACCGTGGAACAGCGTAGCCTCCTGTGGTACATAGGCCATCAAATCCCTGACCTCATCCAACCGAAATTCTCCTGCCGAACGACCACGGACCCACAGCACACCCTCATCCGGTGGGTAAAAGCCCAGCAACAGCTTCATAACTGTGCTTTTGCCACCACCACTCGGCCCGACAAGCGCAGTTACCTGCCCTTCCGGCACGATCAGGTTCAGTTTTCGCAGCGTTGGACGGTCCGGCTGATAGCCAAAGGTGATGTCGTGCAGCTCCAGAGCAGCCGGAACTTGTTCAATGGCGTGGCCTGAGCCCACGGTCTCAACATCACCATCGGGTCCCTTAGTTTCACTGGTCGATAAAGTTGCCTCCTCCGGGCCGATAAGCGCAGCCCGCGATTCCTTCTGTTTCACCGCTGGAAAGTGCTCCTCTTCCTTCGACTCATCCAGAATTTCGCGGATACGCGCCAAACCCGCCAGAGAGTTTTGCAACAATGATACAGCCGCCCCCAGTTGCAAAAACACCATGGAAATACCGCTTTGCAGCTGCACAATCTGTCCCAGCGCTCCCAGCTCCATTTGCTTCTGCGAAACCAGAATCAGTCCGGCGACAAGCACACCGCCCAGCGTAATGAATTCAATGATAAAATTGCACATATCCTGCAAGCCCATATGGCGTCCCTGCCGGATGCTGATGCTGTTTATGTCCTCGCTTGCATCGTTACAAAGTCCGCCTACCTTTTTCCGCAATCCAAACAGCTTCACCGTCTGCAAACCAAAAAGCAAATCACTCAACCGTTCCGTGAAGCTGCTCATCCGTCCCTGTAACTCTTCACTCGTCTGTCGCATCTTCTTCGCGAAATGAGAATTTACCCAAGCTGAGGCCAGCCCCAGTAAAACCGCCATAATTCCAAATCGCCAATCCAGCGCCATCATAATGACCAGTGAGCCAAAGAAAAGCGAAACTTCCAGTATAATCGAGCGAATATGAACGGTGTAAGCCTGCTCCAACGCCTGTACATCGTTCGTCATGCGGGATACAAGATCACCCGAATGTCGTTTTTCGGCCTTTTCATACGATAGCTTGACGATATGCCCGAATAGTCTCATCCGTACGTCGGCAATCGCCAGCTTCACACATCGCTTATACATGTAGCTGCACAGCGGGGAAATAAAACTTAATGCCAAAAATGTACCGCTGACCAAATAAACCGCCCGATATAGCTCCTGCACATCGCCATTAACCGCAAAATTCAGCAAATAATGCACCACAAAGGAAAGTAAAATCGTGATGCTCGCATTGGTTAGACTGTTGCCAATCAGCCCGGTAAAATACCATTTCCGGTGCGGCTTCATCAGGGACATCAACTGCTTTAACTCATAAAACCCCTGCTTGAAGGTCACGATGCTCACTCCTTTCCTCCGGCATTGAATTGCCGTTTTCCACCGTATGCTGTTCTTCTTCGAAATTTTGCAAATACAGCTTTCGGTACACACCATCACGGCCTAGCAATTCGTCATGGGTCCCCGATTCCACAATGCTCCCCTGATCGAGTACAATAATCCGGTTCGCCTGACGCACGGTTGACAGTCGATGAGCAATGACCAGTACCGTCCGGTTTTGCATGGCCGCATTCATCGCGATCTGCACCTGAGCCTCCGACTGGCTATCGAGCGCTGAAGTTGGCTCGTCCAGTAGAAGCAGCGGAGCATTTTTCAGCAATGCTCTTGCTATGGAAATACGCTGCTTTTGTCCGCCGGACAATCCGCCTCCCCGCTCGCTCAAAAGGGTTTCATAGCCCTCGGGAAGCTGAACAATAAAATCATGCGCATGTGCCGCTTTCGCCGCCTCGACAATTTCTTCCCGGGTCGCCTCCAGACGTCCATATCCGATATTTTCTGCAATGGTGGCCGGAAAAAGCGACGGCTCCTGAGATACCATCGAAATATGGCTGCGCAGGCTTGTTAAATTCCAATCTGTCAAACTCTTTCCAAATAGTTGAACGGTTCCAGCATGCTCTCCCGGCTCATTAAATCCGCAAAGCAGTTTGAAAATCGTGCTTTTGCCGCCACCGCTGGCTCCGACAATCGCTACCGTTTCACCTTGTCCTACCTGAAAGCTGATATCCTTCAGCACTGTGCTCCCTTCGTTGTAGCCAAAGGTCAAATGCTCAAAGCTGACCACAGCAGCGTCATCGTTGGTTTTTGCATCGTCTTCCAAACGACGGGCCTTATCCCCTCCATCTTGACCAACTGTAGTGATTTCGCCACCTTGACGTTCATCCGGCCAATCCATTAGCTCAAACAAATGCTTCGCCGCTCCCCCTGCTTCCTTCATTTGCGAGATGATCGTCGGAAGCATGGAAATGGGCTGCAATATGAACGAAATCAGATATAAAAATAGGACAATGCCTCCAGCATTCAGCTCTCCATGTTGAATCAGGTATCCTCCGTACACAATGACCAAAATAATCGGTGTTGCCAGCATCATCACACCTACTGGAGTAATGAAAGCATAGCGTTTTTCCAGCCGCAAACCACGCTTGACGACCTCCTCCATAATCACCATATACTTCTTCAACAGCACAGCCTGCATATTGAATGCCTTGACGATCGGAATTCCTCCGATCGCATCCTGCCCCACTGCGTTCAAATGAGCCATTTTCTCCTGAAGCTGCTCAGAATATTTTTCAATCGGCTTACTCATCAATGATGTTATGATCATTCCTACAGGCATAAGCGCAAGACTTGCCAAAATCAGTTTCCAGCTTGTCAGTAAAAGCAACGTTAATGATGCCGTAAACACAAGCGGTAAATAAAACAGATTGGCAAACTGCTGGATAAAAAAGTTCTGTAACACCGCCGTATTGTTCGTAAGACGGGATACTAAATCTCCGGTGAACTTCCTCTCCACACTTGAAACCGGCAAACCGCAAAACTTATGTACGAGGTCGCCTCTCAGGTCGCGCAGAGCGCTAACGCTAAATCGCGCTGAAGCGTACCTCATCACAAACTTACAGGGCATTCCAATTAGCGTCATACCAACAACCAGATAGATCATGTTCTGGGCGGAGGAGAATGTCCCCTGTGCCATTTGCTCAATGGCCTTACCCAAAATAATGTCTATGGCTGCCAAACATAAGGAGGCGATCACCGTTATGAGGACCCATAGATTGTACGGTCTTACATAGCGTGCGAGTCTCCGAAAAGCAGAATTAGATCGAAACAAGGACATCCCTCTTTTTCGCTGCTCACACTTTCGCAGTGCGAACTTTTTTAAGTTGCAATGGACACGGTTAGATAAACTCTGGCTCTGGATGTAGGAGTGTTTTCATGGAATGAAATCGTTCTTGAATTATGCTGGGTATTGCATCATGGGGGTAGGTTCGCTGTCGGATTGTTACCGAGATGTTAATCATGTTGTGTATCGTGGTGTATCGTGATGTGTGGGTCATTTAACTCTGTCTGAATCGTGGTTGTAGGGTATTGGTGCTGTAAGATGTATGTGCTGCGGCAGCGTGGTTCGGAGCTGAAGATGCGGACAAAATATTCACGACTGCGCTGATCACTTCTTGCTCTTGTTCATGGATGAAAAAGTGATTGCCTTCGAACATTCGCACATCTATGGGCGATGTGGTGTGCTGCTGCCAGGCATGGAGTGAATCCGTGGTCACCTGATAATCCTTCATGCCGCCGAAAATGGTCATCGTACAGGCCAATGGATCCCCCAACTGATAAGCATACGTTTCGCACACCTTAAAATCCGCACGCAGACGGGGCATAATAATTTGCATTAACTCTGCATTTTGTAGTACTTCTTCGGGTGTTCCCTGCATCAAACGAAGCTCCTCGGTGAAAGGTTGATCCGCTAAATCTACGGTCTTACATAACGTACGAGTCTCCGAAAAGCAGAATTAGATCGAAACAAGGACATCCCTCTTTTTCACTGCTCACACTTTCGCAGTGCGAACTTTTTTAAGTTGCAATGGACACCGTTAGATAAACTCTGGCTCTGGATGTAGGGGTGTTTTCATGGAATGAAATCGTTCTTGAATTATGCTGAGAATGCATCATGGTGGTGGGTTCGCTGTCGAATGGTTGCCGAGATGTTAATAACGTAGTGTATCGTGATGTGTGGGACATTTAGCTCTGCCTGAATCGTGGTTGTAGGGTATTGGTGCTGTAAGATGTATGTGCTGCGACAGCGTGGTTCAGAGCTGAAGATGCGGATAAAATATTTACGACTGCGCTGATCACTTCTTGCTCTTGTTCATGGATGAAAAAGTGATTACCTTCGAACATTCGCACATCTATGGATGATGTGGTGTGCTGCTGCCAGGCATGGAGTGAATCCGTGGTCACCTGATAATCCTTCATGCCGCCGAAAATGGTCATCGTACAGGCCAATGGATCCCCTAACTGATAAGCATACGTTTCGCACACCTTAAAATCCGCACGCAGACGGGGCATAATAATTTGCATTAACTCTGCATTTTGTAGTACTTCTTCGGGTGTTCCCTGCATCAAACGAAGCTCCTCGGTGAAAGGTTGGTCTGCTAAATCATGAAGTTGTTTTTTGGAATACGGAAGATGTGGTGCAGATTTACCGGATATGATGATATGGACAGGCAATATCCCGGTTTTGCTATACAACTGCCGTGCTGTTTCAAATGCAATCAGTGCTCCCATACTATGTCCGAAAAAAGCAAACGGCTTATGTACGTATGGAGCCATAGCGGGAATCAACGATTGCACGATGTCCTGAATGGTGTCCATTGGAGCCTCTGTTGAGCGGCTTTCACGTCCTGGAAGCTGTACAGGCAACACCGTAATGTCGGGCGCAAGTCTAGACTTCCAAGAATTAAATATAGAAGCGCCACCACCGGCATAAGGGAAGCAAAATAGTTGGAGCTTCTCAGCCGGATGGAACGCGGTTTTCGCAAACCAAGATTGTGACCGAGTTGTCATATGAATTCCTCCATCCTCTATATAGTTCTGAATTTTACATTAAATCCTTATATCTCTTTTTTTCTTCCAACACTTTCTATCCATTTTTAAATATACAAACTTTAAAACCACTTGACATGGGACAAAAGAGCTAAATTGATAGAGTTCATAAAAATAAAATAAAACCCATATTATGCTATTTATTTTCAGGCTTTAAAAGCAATAATTTCACTTTTTTGCATGAGTTGCCTGCTGATTATGATGTAATTTGATTCAAAACGAAGCTTTAGATTTTCATAAATTTTAAATTATTATGATTGCAATAGAGTCCGAAAGCCTTGTGCTACAACAATTTTACCTTTACATGGCATTAACATAAATGTAACAAATTCAGTCTGATATCATCCGACAAATTTCGCCTTTTTCTGCAACAATCCTTAAATTCCTATTTTATGTGATTGAATTTCATCAATCCAAATTATTAACTTTCTAATCTTTTAATAAGTAATACTGTTTTATAGTTCTATAGAACTAATTTTTATGATTTTTTTTTGACTCTCCGTCTAAATATTTCAGTTCAGATTAAATTTTTCTTCCCTGAAGCTATGAATTTGCTTGTCAAACATTTATAGAAACGTTTTCATCTTCCTTCAAAAGTGTAAATTTTAAGGAAATTTATATCTTTGGTTCTGGCTCTTCTGCAATCGGCAAACGAACCGGAAACAGCAAACAGCAAGTCTCTATGTGGTGAGAGGCTTGCTGTTTTTAAGCTTATTTTGACTTGGCCTTTGAAGTAGCTGTGAAGACTTAAGAGGATGCGGCTGCCGCGAGCGTTCCTGAAGAGTCAGCCGTATGGTGAATACTCCGTACAAAGCGGATCGTTTTCGATTCCGAGTTCATCACGACCGAATGGGTTTCCGCTCTATGACCCGGAAGGGAACGAACCCCTTGCAGCCACTCGCCCGGTGTCACGCCAGTAGCCACAAACACTACGTCTTTACGTCCGATCATATCCTCCATGGACAATAAAGCCCCCGGATCAGCAATGCCCATACGTTTGCACCGCTCGATCTCTTCTTCACCATGAGGCAACAAACGACCTTGAATCTCTCCACCCATGCATTTCAGTGCTGCCGCAGCCAACACACCTTCAGGCGCTCCACCGGATCCGATATGCAGATCAACGCCGCTATCCAGGCATGTTTCAATTGCACCCATTACATCTCCATGCCCAAGCAGCTTGATCCGAACGCCGCTTTCCCGCAGCAGCTTGATGATTGCGGCGTGACGTGTACGATCCAGAATGGACACAGTAAGTTCGGACAAGGATTTACCCAATATCCGTGCGGCCTTTGACAGAGTAGCCGGAATCTGATCATCCAGCAACAGCTTTCCAGCCAGTGCCGGGCCTACGGCCATTTTTTGCATATACATATCCGGAGCATGGAGCAGACTGCCACGGGGGGCAGCAGCAATGACCGAGAGGGAGTTGTTCAATCCATTCGCCACCGCTTCGGTTCCCTCCAGCGGGTCGACAGCGATGTCTATGGCCGGCCCTCTGCGATTGCCTACTCTTTCCCCGATATACAGCATCGGAGCCTCATCCATTTCTCCTTCGCCAATGACGACCGTACCGTCCATAGATACTGTGTTAAAATGAGTGCGGATGGCTACCGTAGCCGCCTCGTCCGCGCTGTTCTTATCTCCACGTCCTATCCATTGCGCCGATTGCAACGCTGCTGCCTCTGTAACCCGAACGAATTCCAATGCCAGTTGACTCTCCATACCTATCCCTCCACCTCTTCTAAAAATTATTGTTACCCTTAGGCAAATCATTATTTTTAGAGCAGCTTTACTTCTATCTTTATTTATCTATTAATCTCCTATATCCTACGGCAACTATTATCTATAAAGCAGTTACGCTTCTATACCATCTTGATAATCAAACCCGCTGTTTCTTCAATCGCTTTATCCGTGACATCAATGATCGGGCAACCTAATTCCGTAAACAGGGATTGCGCATACGCAATCTCTTCCTCCACCCGCGTCGCTGTAGCATATTGCACATTGTTGGGCAATCCCATCACCTTGAGTCGCTCACTGCGTATTTTTAACAGCAACTCCGGCTGGATCGTCAACCCAAACACCCGACCATGCTGTACATCCTTTAACTGTGCGGGTGGGGTCAGCTCCGGTACAATGGGAATGTTGACCGTTTTAAAGCCTTTATGGGCCAGAAACATCGACAAAGGGGTTTTGGAAATACGGGATACGCCAAGCAGTACAATATCTGCTTTGAGAATGGCGCTCACATCTTTGCCATCATCATATTGAACCGCAAAATCCATGGCTTCCACACGGCGGAAATAATTTTCGTCCATCCGATGCAGCAGACCGGGTTTTTCCTTCGGATCATCATGGAACGTATCGGCAAACGCTTGCATCATCGGGCCCATGATATCGACGGCCCGCACATTCAGCCGGACAGCTTCCTCTTTCATTGCTTCTCTCAACTCCGGCTGTACCAATGTATAGGCTACAAAACCTTTACGCTCGGCCACCTCTTCCATCACCCGGCTCAATTCGTCTTCATCTCTTACATTCATAAATCTCTTGATCTCTGTGTCCGGTAGCTCAAATTGGCGCATGGTCGCCTGAACGACGGCTTCCGCCGTCTCGCCAATCGAGTCTGAACAGATCGCTATAAAATAACTGCGCGCCTGAACCATTCGATTCCTCCCACTAATCCTCTGCTACCATATCGAGCAACATTTTAATAATATTCGTTTTCGTAATGCGTCCCACGACTTTCCAGTGCTCCCCTGGTTTGTCGGAATCGGAAGGGACGACGACAGGCAAGCTGTCGATTTGACGGGCAATAATTTTGCGCGCTGCCTTAAGAACCGTGTCCTCCGGGGAAACGGTGACGATATTTGCCTGACGGGTCATCACGAGGCTAACAGGGATGGTCGCCGCATTCGGATTGCCTAACGTAACCTTGAGCAGATCCTTGCGGGAAGCTATCCCCGCCAAATCCCCATCTTCATCGGTAACGATCAGGTTACTCACATTCTCCAGAAAAAGAGCAACCACAGCTTCCTGAATCGTTGTTGTTTCACGTACGATGACTGGAACCCCGTGAAGATCGCCGACCTTCATTTGCATGAGTCGGAATTTTTCCTCCCGATTCGGCGTGCCCCATTTTCCGACAAAGTAACCAACCTTGGGTTTCGCATCTATATAATTCAGAATGCCCAGCTTGGACAGATCGGTCCGAATGGTCGCCTTGCTGAGATTGAGCATTTCCGCAATCTGATCACCGGTAATCGGGGCATGCTTTTGTACAATGTTTAAAATTTCCACTTGTCTCGCCGTAAGATCGATGATGAACGCCCCTCCTTTTTTCCTTGCTATCTGATATTAAATATAATACGTCATATATGATTATAAATCAACCTATAAAAGCATATAAAACATCACATATATAAAATTAAAACGGTTATTGATAGTTTTTTATCGTTTAAAGCACTTATACCACACACAAAAAACGGATACTTCACACCCTGCTATTTCGAGTTAGATGAAGTATCCGCTCCTTTATTCGAATCTTAAAGCATCAATCGGATGCAGCTTGGACGCCTTCCGCGCCGGGTACACTCCAAACAGCACACCAACCCCCATGCAGCACAGAAAAGAGTACAGCACCGGTTCCATCGTATACACAATCGGCATATGGACAAATTTCTCCAGCAGCTTCGCGCCCCCAAGACCCGCCATAACGCCAACCAGTCCGCCCATCAGACTGAGAAAAACAGCCTCGGTCAGAAATTGCAGCATAATATCACTGCGCTGCGCGCCAATCGCCTTGCGAATCCCGATCTCCCTCGTCCGTTCCGTGACGGACACCAGCATAATATTCATTATGCCAACACCACCAACGCCAAGCGCAATTGCAGCTACACCGGCCAGCAGCATATTCATAATCCGATCAACCCCGGACACTGTTTTTAAGATTCCCGTCTGGGTCATGATCTGAAAATCATCGCCCTCTGATGGCTTCAGCTCATGCCTGGCACGCAGCACCTGCCGGATTTCAGCACTTGCCTGATCAATCTTCTCCTCCGTTGTTGCAGAGGCATTCACCTGCTGAATGCTCATATCGCCCAGCTGTTCCATCCCCGTTGTAATCGGCACATACACCTGCTGCCCGCTGTTACTCATATTGGTATTGGAATTTGTCAGCACACCGACCACTTTAAAAGGAAGCTGCTTGATCATGATCGTCTCACCGACCGCCCTGGAAGCATCCGGGCCAAAAATATTACGGGCCGCATCACTCCCAAGTACGGCCACATTCATTCGTTTATCTACTTCATAGTGGGTAAACGACCTGCCCTGAGCGAGCGACAGCTTTCTCACATGAACGAATGCCAGCGAAGTCCCCTCAATTTGCCCGTCGACCTTATTGCGACTCCACGTAATACCCGCACTGGTCATGGCACTTGGAGCTACCTCGGCTACGGCTTTTTGCTGCTCTAGCACACCGATATCCTCCAGAGATATTCCCTTCTCCTGACTGAACGATATGGAGCTGGACCCATCATATGGGGCATAAGGATAGATTATTAGCAGATTATTTCCCATACTGTTGATCTGCGACGTAATCGTAGCCGTTGATCCTTTACCGATGGCTACAATCATGATCACAGCGGCCACTCCGATAATAATGCCCACCATGGTCAGCAAGGATCGCAGCATATTGGTTCGCAAACTGTTGAGCGATACCCGGATAATTTCCCGAAATTTCATGCCTTCACTTCCTCTGCCGCCATCCTTCGTTTCCCAACAGGCTGATCCTCTTCAATCTGCCCATCGCGAAAATGAATCAGACGCTTGGCGTATTCTGCAATCTCCTGATCATGAGTAACGAGCACAACCGTTTTGCCCTGGTCGTTCAGACGCTGAAAAATCCCCATAATTTCAATGCTTGTTTTGGAGTCCAATGAGCCTGTCGGTTCATCCGCCAAAAGGATGACCGGATTGTTCACAAGTGCGCGCGCAATAGATACCCGCTGCTGCTGACCGCCTGACAGCTCGTTCGGCTTGTTGTTCATCCGATCGCCCAGCCCCACACGGGTTAGCGCCTCAATGGCCCGCAGGCGCCGCTCCTTGGCTGATATCCCGGCATAGATCATGGGCAACTCTACATTATCCAATGCCGTTGCCCTCGGAAGCAAATGAAATTTTTGAAATACAAATCCGATTTTCTGATTACGGATAATAGCCAGCTCATCCTCACGTGCATCCAGTATGGAATAACCGTCCAAATAAAATTGTCCCGAGGTAGGCAGATCCAGACAACCGATGACATTCATCATCGTGGACTTGCCTGATCCAGACGGTCCCATGATCGCAACAAAATCACCGTCAGCAATATCAAGTTGTACCTCACGCAGGGCATGAATTTCCTGATCTCCGACCTGGTACACTTTTTTCAAATCCTCAATCTGAATGACGTATCTCATACCCGTTTAAAAGCCTCCCTGCATGTCGCCCATAGCGGAAGGGTCCGGCGGAGGTTCAGGAGCAGGCACAATAATAGTGTCACTCTCCTTTACACCCGACTTGAGCTCGACTCGATCTGGCGTGTAAAATCCGAGTTCTACGGGCTTGAATGTGCGCGCCCCTGGATTTGCAGAGTTATTAGAGGGAACATACACGCCGTCCTGTCCCCCCTCTGATCTTAGCGCAGTCGCTGGTACGAACAACACATTTTTGTGTACCCCCATAATAACAGCGACATTCATAATCATGCCCGTTTTCAATTTGCCCTTCGGATCATGAACGGACAGCTCCATCAGATAAGTCGTCATGCCTTCATCTGTGGAGGCTTCCGGCGAGACGAATTGCACCTTCCCAGGGAACGACTCACCCGGATAAGCATTGGTGGATAACACCGCTGAAAGTCCTTTTTTCACCTTGACAATGTCGGTCTGACTAACCTTCACAACCACCTTAAGATCGTTGGAATCCGAGTTATTCATGACGATAAAAGGAGCTGTCGGACTGGTTCCGACATCCCCGTCCACCTTTAAAATGACTCCGTCCCACGGTGCCGTGACCTGAAGTTTGTTCAGGTCATTTTTTTTCTGCTCCAGCTCGGTGGTCAGTCTTCTAACCTCAATCCGTGCGGATTGGATATTGGAGGCATCGGCCGGAATCTCAGTTTTGCGAAGCTCAGCCATAGCCGATTGATAGCCAATTTCAGCGTCTGCGATGGCATGACGTTTTTGAGACATGATTTTGCGAAATTGTAAATCCAAACCGTTATAATCTGTCTGTACCTTATCCAGTGCTTGCTCTGCCTGCTCCATTTCACTGTTGGACACCGCCCCGGCATCATGTAAAAACTTTTGATCTTCATATGCCTTTTGCGCCTGCTCCAGCTGCTTTTTGGAAGCCTTCTTCTGACTTTCCGCTTCTTCCAGCTCAAATGATTCCTGCGCTCTATCGACAGCCATTTTAGCCCGAAGCACGTTCGTCTTCTGAATTTCAATATCCTCCGCCTTTGGCCCCTTCTCCAATTCAATCAGCTTGGATTTGGATATTTCCAAATTATCGGATGCGCTCTGGATTTGCAACTTAATTTCAGAACTGTCCAGAAGAGCCAGGACTTGTCCTTTTTTCACCTTGTCTCCGGCCTTCACATTTACCACCGCCAGCTTATTTTCGCCTGCACTTGTGAAATTCAGCTTTACTTCCTTGGAAGCCTGCACGGTACCAGACATATCCAGCTTCTCGCTCACATCCCCGCGCTCCACTTTAAGCGTCTCGTCTTGAACTAATGGTACAGCCTGCTCTTTGGGCAGCTTCCAATATACTGCTGTTCCGCCCCCGCCTATAACCAGTAGCACAACCGCAGTCCAGATCCACTTTTTTCTCCGTTTTCTTCGTAACTTTAACAAGGCATCGTTTAAAACCGCTTCTGCCAACTTTGTTTCCTCCTTATGTGCTCCATGGCTTGCTCAACGTGTATTGATTCTGACTCAGCTCAATCGCCAGTTCTTCCATTTGCCGTTCAATTTGGTCTACCTTCAACTGACTGTTTTTCAGCTCCAGCTCGATAATTAAGCCTCTAGCCCACTTTTTGCGGGACAGCTCCAGCCCCTCTTTCGCCGTGCGCAGGCTTTCTTCGAGCTGAGCGTATTTTTTTTGGTTTTCCTTGACCGTGGCATATAAATTGCGGAGCGATTCGGCAAAATCCTGCTGAGCCTTACCCAGTTCCTCCTTGGCTGTATCCACGTCCATTTTGGCTAGATCGTAAGCACCTGGACCGCTGTTAAAATCGAAATTCCTCACATTGAGTTCTGAAGTCTTGATGCCATCCTCCAGCTTCCACAAGTTCGGATTCATATCCATCAGCTGTTGTATATGTATTTCGATATCCAGATTCTTCGGTTCCTTGTACACTGGTCGATCCACCATTTCATAGGCTGTTCCGTTAGGCTGGCCCATCAGAAAATTAAGAGCGTCACGCGATTTTTGCAGAGCAATTTTCCCCTGCTCGACCGTCTGCTCCGCCTGGCTTCTGGCCTGTGTACTCTCGTTTTTCGCATACCCAGACAGCTTGCCGCGCGCAAATTTGGCGAGTGCAATCTTTTCCTCCGCTTGTGCAATTCCAAGCGCTTCCAGATCATTTTCCACCTTATTCTCTGCTACAAACACGCTCTGATAGCTTTTCATCACGTTAAAATAAATCTGATCTTTGGCGAACTGGGCCTGCTTTTTGCTGGCTAAATAGGATAACGTCGAAGAGTTATAATTTCTCCAGGATGATTCACTGCCAACATATTTACCATCTATAAAATCGACGAATTCATTTCCCAGATCCTTTTCCGCATTTTTCAGTTCTATTCTACGACGCTCCACGTCCCGCTCGGCGGTACGCTTGTTGTAGCTATTCGTCTGTGCCCATTCCGCTGCCTGCTTGAGCGTTAATGGAGGTAAAGCCTGACCCGTTACGGAGGCGGTCTTCGATGTAGCCGCAGCAGATGAAGTAACTGACGTACTTGCTGCTGCACTTCCTGATGAACTGTCAGCCTGTACAATCGAGACCAAGCCTAATGATAAGGACAACACAAGCAGCACGGCAGCCGCTTTTTGCTTCATAGATGAATCTCTCCCTTTTCGGTGCATTCTTCGAATCATTTCCACCCTTTTCGACATAAATTTCCACTATCTATTCGCAATCTAATTGTACTTTTCGGCTTAGTTTGGTACAAGGTGTCAAAACAATACATTTTTGTAACCTTTACTACCAGATGACTCATTCTTTATTACTTTTCGGCCAACTAGATATAGATTTAATCTGTTTTTACCTGAACTTTACCTAATTTTCAGCTAATTTTAAGGAAACCAACAGCATCTATTAAGGTTTGGAATATATACTAGAAAAAGAATAACAGCCGCTCACTGGGAGGGTTAATAGATGATAAAAGAATCTCGCATGACAACTATGAACGAACCGTCTGATTTATGGATGACCCGATTTTTACGTGAATCAGAACAAAAAAAGAAACAACTGGTTCGGGAAGCCCAGAAAAATAACGATATACCGCTTATAAACAGTATTTCTTTCCACCTTGCCCAACGGAATCAGCAGCATGTGATCAGCTAGGGATGATTTTAATAGAGATGAATCTCGCTTCTAACCTAAAATGCCGATCAACGTCGCTTGGATGCGTACGTGATCGGCATTTTTAGGTTGTTTCTATCTATTCATCTTCTGTCATCGCTTGAGAATCATACAGATATTTTTTTAGCGGAATTCGTCCGTTCTCCATAAACTGTATACCTTCCGCTTCCAAAAGCAGCCTTTGTAAAGAAGCTCCTTCATCGTCCTGTAGCGCAATTTCTCCCAATCGATTTACGACCCTGTGCCAGGGCAAGCGGTGCTTGCTGCTAAGCGTATACAAAATACGCACCACCTGACGCGCCCCTCTCGGACTTCCTGCTTCCGATGCAATTTGTCCGTAGGTCATGATTTTCCCCTCAGGAATGAGCTGGATTATTTTTAATACACAAGCTGTAAAAGGCTGCATGTTATCGTCGGATCTCCTTTCCCTAGCCGTAAACTGTGGCCTTCACGTCTCAGAACAGTGCTGACACTATACAACAAAACCATTCCGGCTCTCGTGCTGTTTTTCTATCATTATAGCACCCACAGTCTTCGGTTGGCGAAGGCTAGAATCCGCTTAGCCCCGTTATAACATTACATCAATCTCCAACCAAAATACCGTCAAAGCTCTCTGGACCTACTCGTATCCTACTCAGCAGGTTCCAGTTGTGACGTAATCGGCGGATTGAAATCATCTTCAGAGAACGCGATGACCTGCGGAGCCAATAAACTTAAGCTAAACGTAGACGTTGCCGAGTAAACGATAGGATCAGTTGGCAAGGAACCTCTTACAATACTGACCGTAATTCCTACTAAAGCCAGTGGCAGTTGAACCGACAGAGCACCCTTAAGTAGAACCCGCGGCGTGCCTGTAATTCCTAGTGTGTTTAATCCGATCTGCCCAAACAACTGCGGCGTATTCAAAACGGTAATTGGAATGGAGATAGAGTTAGCGGTCGAAGCATTTTGAGATGTTCTTCCATCTATAAAGGTTCCCATGTTTTCCCCCTTTTCTCTACCAGATACTCATCGTCTATGAAAAGATGACTTATATGCTTGGACTAAATAATTTGCTAAACACACAACTTTCTTTATAGGCAAATATACAACCCTTTCCCTGGCCCCATGAATACACTAAACCAACACTGGGAAAAGGAGCGATGTAATGTCTACGTTTAAAGCCACTTTAAGGGGGAGTCATGAAGTACCTCCTGTCAGAACAAATGCCACGGGAAACGCGGAGTTTCATTACCATAAGGAACGGCGGCAATTAAAATTCGAACTTACTGTACGCAATATTTCACGGGTAACCCAAGCAGATAT
Source organism: Paenibacillus sp. NPDC055715 (assembly GCF_053617595.1). Lineage (NCBI taxonomy): Bacteria > Bacillati > Bacillota > Bacilli > Caryophanales > Paenibacillaceae > Paenibacillus > Paenibacillus sp. NPDC055715. Next base: position 80,257 of record NZ_JBSHGA010000010.1, on the reverse strand, counting down.
TCATCTGGGACGCAGAGGTGAAAATGGTCCGGTCGTAGCTGTCTTGTTCGGCCCTTCAAAATTTGGAATCACGGTCAAAAGAGGCGTTGTTAGCGGCATACTGCGTGCATGTGACCTCGTCGGTCCACTCAGAGGCAGAACCATTTATGATTTAGTTTGCCAAATCAGAGAAGGCAATGCTTACGTTAATGTCCACACCGTTCGGCATCCAGATGGAGCCATTCGCGGACAGATCAGACGTTGCAAGTAGCCTTCGTATGACGACAATTAAATAAGAAGAACTTTCATAGCCACCTTGAAGTGCTTACATGCACCTTTCATGTGGATTGAGAGTTCTTTTTTTCTATTCCCCCTCACTTCTTAACAAATACATCCAAAATCCGTGAAATGCCCAAGGGTAGAAGCACTAACATGCTGATAGAGCTTCAGCAGTTCCTTCTGTAGCCCAAACTTCGTAGCTCATACTTAGCTCGTACAATGTATCTTCGGGCAGGTAGGACAATAGCTACCCTTTTCCTTCATCTGATAAAAATAGCAACATGTTTTGCGAACACGTACAGCTTTCACAGCCGCAGTGGACGCGGCAGATAGCGATGCCATCGCAGACACCCCTTTCCGCTGTGACATTCCTTAACCAGCAGTCTGTTCAAGTGCAACCTTGGAAGCCAGGTATCCTTGACAAAAGCAGATTGAATTGTACAATCAGCAATCTGAACTTCCAGCATTTCGTTATACACCGACATGGCATACAAAGCCGGGGACACGATCAAAAAACCGTACCGCTTGGTCAAGACAGAGGCCGTTACCTTACGTGAAGAAAAATTATGCAGCCCTGCCAGCCGATCCAGATACATGGCGCATTGAGCTGCATTCAGCAAATCGACCGCAGGTAGATCATACTGTTTGATTGGAGCTTGTTCACCACTGCTTATAGACCGGATGATGCCCCAACGGATCTACAGGCTGTCGGTCGTCCACAATTTCTACTCCGATCATAAGCCCCCGGCCGTGGACATCTCCGATGCAGCCTGCCTGCTGCTTCAAGACGTTCAGTCGTCCCATTAGTTGTTCGCCTCTGGCGGTGATATGGTCGGGTATACGGTGCTCCTTGATATATTTCAGCGTGGCAAGCCCGGCAGCCATGGCCATCTGATTGCCACGAAAAGTACCAATATACGCGCCTGAATTCCATACATCCAGCGCTTCGTTATAAATGACAACCGACAGTGGCGCTTTATCTCCCGGGATAGGGTCCACTGAGCCGAACGGCCGATGATATCTGCCTTGGAAGGCAGTTCCGGGGTTACTCTCTCTTCTCTTACATTAATGACTCCTAGCGATTTTTGCAAAGCCTGCCAGCCCATCAAGGCACAGTTATGACGTCCTCTGAGCTGTGAACACCCGACAAGGAAACGGCATCCTCCAGCACATCTTCATCCGGCTCTGTCCCTCCTTGATCATGGAGGTAAACTGCTCCAGCAATTGACTGGCCCCCCTCACGGCAACACAGTTGAATAGCGCTCATTCATGAGCTAATGTGAGGGTAGAACTTTTTTTCCGGATAAAAAACGAACCTACAGGAGGTTGTTTCCCTGAGAAGTGAACATGAAATGCTTCATACCATTCTCCAATTTGCCCAAGAGGACGAACAGGTACGTGCCGTGATTATGAATGGTTCACGTGCCAATCCACATGCTCCACAGGATATATTTCAGGATTATGACGTCGTCTTTCTCGTATCCTCCGTAGACAGCTTTGTTCAGGATCGTCGCTGGATCAACAGTTTTGGAGAATTGATCATTATGCAAACGACCGATGAAAACATGAAGCCCGTTCCGATTTCTCATGATCGCTTTGCTTTCCTCATGTTATTCACGGACGGCAACCGTATTGATCTTACACTCTATCCTGCGGATAACATCGCCAATTTGGAGCGAGACAGCTTAAGTGTGCTGCTGCTGGATAAAGACGGACTTGTAGAGCCTTTCCCGCCGCCAAGCCTTCAAGACTATATGACATTACCTCCAACATTCCAAACCTTTGCAAACTCCTGTAACGAGTTCTGGTGGGTCAGTACTTATGTGGCTAAAGGATTATGGCGACAGGAGCTTCCCTACCACGTAAAAGCTCTGCCAGCAAAGGCGAAGGATATCTTTTAATGAAAAGACCAGTCAGACATAATTTATATGTGCTGCTTTAGCAATTGCGCTGTTCGTTCCGGTTGCGAGATCGGAAAATGATGGGCTGCGGGAATATCCAGCGTGTGCAAGGAACGGAATGGCTCAGGCAGCGTATAAATCTGATCCTTCATCCCCCACAGAATCGAAACCTTCTCCTTGGACCGTGCTTCGTATATTTGGGGAGCGAATTGGAAGCTATCCGACCTCGTTAACATGGCCATCGTTTCCGCAGTCGTCTTTCTTACGCGCGGGGAACGCATTTCTTCAAGAACATACGTGACGTATGCTGGCGGGATATCTCCCATGCTTTCAAAACATGTCTGCGAAAGCAATTGCTTTCGTAAGCCTGGATCGCTGAGCCTGCCCAGCACACTCTCCGTCATTCGTGCACTCCGATATCTAGGCGGAGCGGTATGCAATACAGGCTGCAACAGATGCAAGCTGCTGATGCGCTCAGGTACGCGTTCCCATACTTTAGCAGCCAGCAGTCCGCCGAAAGAATGACCTACAAGGCGGATCGGCGTTTCAAAAGCCTGAATGGCTTGTACTAACGATTCAATATGGCCTTCCAGTACATCCTCCTTATGATGGTATGGAGAGCGTCCAAAGCCGGGAAGATCCACCAGGCAAACCGAGGATTCAGGAAATTGTTCAGCCAGCGGTATCAAGCAATCCGCCCCGCTTAAAGTACCGTGAACAAACACTATCGTTGGATTTTCATTTCTCACCTTTTCCACCTTTCGCTCCAGTGTAGCTAAAGGCCCGCGCCTACTGCGGACATATCCATCTGTTTCGGCATGGGAATGGATAATTCTAAAATCAAGATCGGTAATAACAAATGGGAAAGTGCTGGTATTCACCGCATGTGTCAGCCCGTATTTATGATGAATCCGCCGCGTTGTATCTAATGGGTAGTCCACGTCCACGATAAAATCGAGTGATTCCTTCGGGATACCCAACTTTCGACCAAGTCGAGTACCCAGTATCTTGGATAGCCAAGCGGGTGAAATCGAACCTAACGGTTTACGGACTCGAAGCTCCTTCGCCATATTCGTTCCCAGCTCTAGCATCGTCGGGCTCTGTTGCCTTTCATCCATCAAGTAGTATGTCTCATTGGCAGGGCGCGGTTCCTTCGCAAGAGCGCTGATAAATTCGGCCGCATGATCTACGTGAACCTGTGGAAGCCAATGAGACTTCCCCCCGGGAACGAGACCCGTGAGCTTGCGTGCTGTAGAAGCCACGAGAATGCCGATTCCAACGGTTTGAGGCGTATCCCCATGCTCAGAGTCACCAATGACAGTGCTCAAATGGATAACCGAAAGCGGAAACCCTTCCCTGTGCGCCCCCTGCCGAATATGCAAATCAGCCAGAAACTTCATACGCTCGTATGGAGGTACTTGTTCCAATTGAGCGATGACAGGCTCCGGGGCATTCCAGTTATGATCATTAAAAGGGCTTTTGAACCCAACCAAATGGATAAAATGTTGCAGCCCCTTGCTCGCATGAATATGTGTAGCCAAAGTTAGCATTTCTTCTGCCGCTTGTAGAAAAGCCGCTCTCGCTTCTTCCTCTCCCAGCAAAATATCCATCGGACCTCCTGCGTGAATCACCACATCTGCGGTCTCAACCCGCTTTCTGTCAGAAGGATTCAGCCCCAGAGCGGGTATGCTTAAATCACCAATAACCGGCGTTAATTTCCCGGTATGCCACGCTGTCTCCAAACCCATTTGCCTGCACACTCGTTCCCACTTCTGCTGCGAACGAACAAGGACGGTAACGGTATGTTCCTCCCGGGAAAGCTGCTGTAGCGTATGCATGCCAATAAACCCCGTACCACCCGTGATGAAAATATGTGCCATGAATATAACCTGCTTTCTATAATTTAGTACCAATCAGTGCTAATGATGATTAAAAAAATCACTTTAGCAGAAACGCTAAAGTAAATTTTAAATTTTCTAGTATGCTCGGGTCCTGGCTTGCATGTTGCAGAAAAAGTGCCCCCTCGATGGCCGAGACGATGAATTGGGCAGTCGGCCTGGCAGGGAGTTCAGTCTGAATCTCTGATTTCTCCATTCCCTCGTTCAGCAACATCTCTACGGTGGTGATTTGGCTTTGGAAAAATGGGCTGACTTTATCCCGAAACAAGGGGTTATCCTGGGGCATCTGCGTATAAAGAGTAATAAATGGACAGCCGCCCAAATAATCTGTCTCTTGTTGCGTCAGCAGTTGAAGAAGGATTTCAAAACGTTCCTGAACAGACTGATTCTTACGCGAAACAACCTCATAAATCATCTCGTTATACGTTTGAATGAGTTGATCCAGAATGGCTGAAAGCAACTCTTCCTTACTATTAAAATAGTAGTAAATGTTCGTTTTGGATACGTTGCTTACAGCCACGATTTCATCCATACTTGTTGTATGATAGCCTTGGGTCAGGAACAATGAAGTGGCAGTGTGCAGAACAACATCCCGATTAGTCGTTTTATTTTTTTTTATCATATTTAGCACTATACAGTACTAATGCATACTTGTCAAACTTCGCTTGAATAGGTCTGCCGAAATATTATTTTTCAGTCAAGACCCGGTCACCTCTGCTCGCAGGCTGAGAGATCATCAAAAATTCAACATCCTCATTCGTTTCGTTAAACATTTGATGAGGAACCAAAGGAGGAACCTCACAGCCTTCCTGAGATCCTAATTGGATTCGTTCACCATCCACTTCAAGTATGGCTGTACCTGATAAAAAATAATACTCAAATCTTTATTTTTCACCAAACGCCAACCATCACATTGATCTCCCCATATGTAATGTTCGGCATTGTTTTTACTTATTTTCAAAATGAACCCCTCCTTTTGCGATTACTGATTCATTTTAAGCCTGTATTTCTACGGCTACAATCTTATTTTCATCCAACAGGGCGACGTAAAAAAAAGTCCGACTTATCGGGCTATTTTTTATATATCTGCCTCTATAATTTCCTCCAGCCTAATCCAGCTAAAATCCTCTTCCCCACGGGACAGCTTCACTTCCCGCCGACTCGTGTTAATCACCGTCACAAACCCGTACAACTCCTCGTCATCAAATGGATTGAATACCCGCAGCGCAATGGGCTTCCGCTCGTTATAGGAAACAATGATCGCCCGCTCAATCTGCTGCATTTCCTGATCGTCCAGTGTCGGCTTGCCGCGTCTCCCCTGCTCCTTCATCAGTCGCAAATAAGCATCCCGATGCTCAGGTAAGATCATGCGCGAGCTTTCCCATATGCCGTTCCCTTCAAGCTTTTTCCCCATCGTAAACGCCTCCTATGCTGTTCTCGTTACCGGATGCCATGCCAGTACCTGATCTAATCGAAAAACGCGTGGCTGGCCTGTTTGTAAACAGGTGGCCCGTATCAAACCATTCCGCACACGATGCACCTCAATGCGCCGCTGAGACAGCTTGCCCTTCCGGTCCATATACACGATTTCCACGATCTGTCCCACGTATTTTTCCAGCATGCTCCTCACTCCTTGTCAGAACGTTTGTTTGTATTATATGCGAACATGCGTTTGATTATCAATGTAAAAAAATCCCCTGAGAAGATTTGGATTTCTCAAGGGATTTTCACATGCACCCGATCTCACTTTAAAATTCGTAGCTGGACAGCTTGATATCCTTTTTATTCAAATCTTTTAGCGGATAGGCTGGGCCATTCCAATAAGTCAGAAAATCAACAGGCTCGTTAGCACTATGCTCTTGTAAAATAAGAGATAATTCAGGCAACAAATGCGGAAGCTGGTATGAGCTTTTTCAAGATGCTTCATATTTATGTAAATTAAAATCTTATGATAGAAGTGCTCTCTTGTTCAACTTATGGATTGCAGCCATCATCATGAATAGGTACGGTTAACCCGATTAATCAACTACCAAATATTTTTGTGATTGCATTCACAACTCTCTCCATTTCAAATGGTTTAACAATGAAATCCTTTGCACCTGCCTGAAATGCTTTGATAATCGCTTCTTGCTGACCCAAAGCAGAGCACATTAAAATTTTAGCCTCGGGATCAAGTCCTATAATCTTTCCAACAGCCTCAAGTCCATCCATCTTGGGCATATTGATATCCATGGTGATTAGATCAGGACGAAGGTTCGAGTATTTCAAAACAGCGTCATACCCATTTTCCGCCTCCGCAATAACAGAGTGGCCCAAATCCAAAAAAATGTCCTTAAGCACAGATCGCATAAACAAAGAATCGTCGACGATTATAATTGTTGCCAAGTTAATCTCTCCTGTCGTTTTATATATCGTACTTCTTCATTCAGATGCTGACTGCTGAACAAAATGCATATTCAAGTTTCAATATCGGTGAAATAATAACTGAAGTTAATAGAAAAAATCTGTAAAAACAAAAACACTACCATTGGATTACAAACGGAATTTCAAACTAGATACTATTGAATTAGTTTTCAAAACAGGTTTTCATAATGACGTAAATTATTTCTGTAGGGTGAAGATCATAAAGTACTAGGTATCCGCTGGAACCTTAGCACTATTAAGCAGAACTTAAAAGGTACCTATCGTACCATTCGATTTCTTGTATCATTACAGATATGTCTCCTGTTACATAAGATGCTGATCGTCAAACATGATCTGACTGGTGATTTTGGCACAAAAAACTTACTCCTACTCAAAGTTCAAGTCGGAATAAGCTTGTAAAAAATACAGACGTGCAGTTAATTCCTCGATTAAATGGTGGTAGTCCTTTCTTTCTTTATGATGCTATACAAGCAAAGCGGTCGCTTTTGTCCCCGGATTTCTCCCCTAATTATAGTTTTATTCAAGAAATCGAGGGGCGGGAGTGATGGGAAGCACCATCCAGATGCGCAGTGGCACGCTTTTGAGTTCAGCTTATATAGACATAAAAAACTGACACCGGAGTCGTTCCAATGTCAGTTTACAATCTTATTCATTTAGAGCCTTTTTCAAAGCCTCTAGGTTGTTTTTCATAACGCCAAGGTAGTCGAGGTTCTTCTGCTTGTCTTCATCCGTCAGTCCTTCGAGCGGATTCAGTACATCGGTTTTTGCACCGATTTCAGTAGCTACGGTCTCAGCGACCTTTGGATCAACAAGGGTTTCAAAGAAAATCGTTTTAACATTATTCTCTTTGGCAAATTTGATAATACCCGCCAGCTTGTCCGGTGTAGGCTCTTGCTCCGGAGATAGTCCGGCAATCGGCATTTGGGTCAGGCCATATTGCTTGGCCAAGTAACCAAAAGCAGTATGCTGGGTAATAAAGTCTTTACGTTTTACATCTTTAAGACCTGTTTTAAACTCGGTATCCAGCTCTTTCAATTTAGCGATGTAAGCATCAGCATTTTTTTCATAATCTGCTTTGTTCGCAGAATCTGCAGAGATAAGACCCGCTTTAATGGACTCTACTTCCTTTTGGGCCAATACCGGATCAAGCCATACGTGAGGGTCCAACACATGATCGTGACCTTCCTCTGTGTGTGCTTCTCCTTCTTTCTCCTCAGCAGTACCTTCCATCAGGTTTAGCCCTTTGCTTGCTTCAACCACAACACGCTTGTCGTTAGACGCACTGCTCAAAGCCTGCTCTACCCAGCCCTCGACGATACCGTTATATACAAAAACGTCAGCATCCTTCACCTGTGCCATATCTTTGGCGCTTGGCTCCCAGTCATGCGGCTCCGCACCAGCAGGAATCAACGCGGTTACATCAGCATGATCTCCAGCGACCTGCTTTGTAAATTCATACATCGAATAAAAAGTGGTAACCACGTTCAGCTTCTTGCCGCTGTCCGTCGTTTGTGCCTGATTCGGCTCGGTTTGGGGAGTGTTTGTAGCTGTATTATCAGATTTGGCTCCGCAGCCGGACAAAATAAGTGCCAGCCCCGCAGACAATACGAATGATTTTTTGAACCACGTATTCATATTCATAACTCCTTTATTTGTTTGGTTTTTCAGAATACGAACTGTTTCATTTACTGACGTGCTGCATTCTTCTGCCGGGAAGCCTGCTGCTTACCCAGCTTGCGGACCAGCTTTTGAATACCGATTCCCACGATCAGGAATAATAACAGCACCATGGCAATCGTCCCCCCTGGGGGTGTACTCAGTTCATACGATGCAGTTAAACCCGAAAATACCCCGACCAATGCGGTCACCATAGATATCCAGATGGCTGCGGCAAAGCTCGGTGCAATTCGAATCGCCAATGCAGCCGGCAACACGATCAGCGAGGAGACGAGCAACACACCGACAATCGGCATGGCAGCGGCTACAATCATTCCTGTCAAAATGCTAAACGCAAATGAAATGGATTTGACAGGAAGACCGTTTGTCTTCGCCGTCTCTTCATCAAAGGTAATCTGATACAAAGGACGCCGAAATACGAAAAAGAAAATACCCCCGATCACAGCGACTGCGATCATCAACATCAGCTCTGTCTGATTGACCGCCACCACTGAACCGAACAAATAAGCGGAAAATCCTTTATTAATACTCTGATTCAGGTTCATTAAAATCACAGCCGTCGACAGGCCGCCGACCATAATAATGGCCACAGAAATCTCACTGTACGTTTTATAAGACCTGCGGACGTATTCAACGATAATCGCTCCGATTATAGCTACGATAAAACCAGTTATCGTCGGATTAATGCCCAGATAGGCACCCGCTGCTACCCCTGCCAGCGATACATGCGACAGCATGTCCGCCATCAGAGCCTGACGCCGCAGCATCAGGTACACTCCAAGCACCGAGGCCAGCAGTGCAATTACCCCACCGGCACAAAATGCCCGCTGCATGAAGTCGTAGTGCAGCATTTCCATCCGCCATCTTCCTTTCTCTCAAGCTCAATAATACGATCCAGATAATGTTGCACTTCCGATAGTCCATGGGTAACCATGACTACGGTTCTTCCATATTCCTTAACCTGCTGATTCATCAGATCGTAGAAGTGATGGCGGCTTTCCTGGTCCATTCCGGTCGTGGGCTCATCCAAAATGAGCAAATCCGATTCCTGAGCGAGCGCTCGCGCCACACAAATGCGCTGCTTCTGTCCACCGGACAGCTCGCCAATTTTACGATGACGCAAATCCCACATATCTACCTGACGAAGCGCCTGCTCTGTCCGATCATGATCCTCGTGCCGCATACGGCGCAACCACGAGCCATGAGTGTATCTTCCTGAACGGACAAATTCCAGGATGGTACTTGGAAATCCGCCATTAAAAGCAGCAATTTGCTGCGATACGAATCCAACAACAAGCTTCTTGCCCTCACCTGTGCGGTCGGACATAAACACTTTGCCCTTCCAAGGTTGAAGCAAACCGAGCAACAACTTGAGCATTGTTGATTTGGAAGCCCCATTCGGCCCGGTAATGGCCACAAATTCGCCAGAAAAAATTTCAACATTGGCATCCACCAGATTAGGAACGTCCCCGTAGCCAAATGTAACTTGTTCCAGTGAGGCTAATAACATGACGCAAATCTTCCTTTCCTTTAAAAAGCCTGGAGCCATCTAAACGATATACCTCCGCGCAGATTCTCCAGGTCGTTTATTCTCATTAAACCATCTACCGTAATTATTACGATTTGATAATAAAAAAACAAGCGTTTGATAAACGTAACCTTTACGCATTAGCAAGTTTAACAGTTTAGGCAAGGTTCGTCAATGCATTGGCAACTCTTTTGTTTGGCTTCACAACTTTTTTCCCAGCTTACCTCAGCAAAGCTTTTGTCAATGTCATTAAAAATATTTTGGCCTTTTCTACAGTACCGAAAGCAGGCTTTCCGGCCGCTTCCAGCTTTCTCAACCGTTCTTCGATCTCGAAAGCAGAATGAACTCTTCGACGATTCTTTGATTGACCGGAGGCGATATGTATTCTTGTACACTCTTCCTGATTTATGATGAAATGCTGAACAGGGGGCGATAAATATCCCTCCCGCATAAAAAGCATATCGTTTTCATGTTCACTTGATGCTTCAACCATGAAATCTATTTGTATCTAACGCTATAGTTATAGTGTCCTGTATGAGACTTGTGAAAAATGGTTTGTTGTTCTTATTTGTGGATGTATCTATCTGTAGATAATAAAAAAGCGATGTTCACGAATTATTTGTATAATCCGTGAACATAACGCTTGTCTTGTTTTAAAGGTTATATTTTTTGTTAAAGCGATCCACACGTCCACCGATATCCACGTTTCTTTGTTTACCAGTGAAGAACGGGTGGGAAGCAGAGCTGGTATCTACACGGATAACCGGGTATGTGTTGCCGTCTTCCCATTCCATCGTTTCTTGGGAATACTTAGTGGTAGCACTCAGGAAAGAGAATCCACAGCTAGGGTCCAAAAAGATAACTTTGTTCAATGTTGGATGAAGATCTTTTTTCATATTATTCACCTAAGCTTTCATATCATTTTATTGGTTCAAACTCAAACGTGCTGGCGCAATACTCCATCAGTTGGCAAAAGAAACGGTTATGTCCCAGAAAAAAAGACGACAGATCGTAACGGTTGCGCTCAGGTTCGTAAACGACAAGCAAACGATGCCGCATATATCGCATCGCCCATTGCACGAACGCTCCGGATCTTTCGTCAGCCTTCATCGTTATATAAGCATATAGTAAATGGTCCTCCGGCTCGTCCCAAATGCTGACACCAGCACAGGAGAACTCGGTAGCCACGTGCTTTCGATTCAAAAGGCAAAGCGTACCATGCAGCTCCGCATCTATCGTGAGCCATGAAAAAAGGCCGTTCGCTTAGATGCAAGCTTTAACTTTGGACGCTCTGTCCACTGGACTAATTCAAGTTTTCGCCGGTTCCATAACGCAGGCTTTCGCAAACTTAACACGATTTCTTCATCGTTCACTGGAGAGATCATGCCGCAGTTCCTTTCATGAAGCCCTAAATTCATTAGAATACAGGCTCCGTTCAAGATGCAAAACAATTCAGGTTGCTATGTAGCAAACCTAAATTATCTAGTTTCACGATGGATCGTATACTTTTTCAGACGCGGAGAGTATTTTTTCATTTCAAGACGCTCCGGGTGGTTTCTTTTGTTCTTGGTTGTTGTATAGTTGCGGTCACCAGATTCAGTGCATGCCAAGGTAACAATTACGCGCATTTCTCTTCCTCCTTAAATGGAATACATGGTATACAATTACAATAGTAATTTTTACGATTAGTTCTATTTTATAATTCATGGTGCTCTTTGTCAACCTTTGACTGACGGTTTATCGCTTCTTCTACTGTATTCCAGCGATTACGGTACTGTGCCAGCTTCGGATGAAGTTCCAATGGCTCGGTGGAAAGCACCAATCTGACGTTTCTGATCCATTCATCGAACGAGGCATAGGATGCACACAAATTTGCAGTTTCAGGACTCATATACAGAAAAAGCGGGGGAGGATATTTTTCGGCCAGAAAACGGATTGCTGCTTCAATCGGCGTATACTTTTTGCGTTTACCTTCCCAGCTCTCGATTACAACAGTACTCAAAGCCTGCTCCCGCTGCCACTCCCCAAGGTCGTCCACCCGCTTGTAATACGAGCGAACCGGCTGCTTCCACATTCTTCTGACTGTTTCCTCATGTAACGGGTATAGTACCCGTTTTTTAAAAGATAACGCAGCTCCCGTTTCAGCAAAAAGCTCCAGCTCTCCAGCTGTAATCTGCTCAAACGTATCATAATAGATCACAGTGCCTTTATGCGTCTCGACTGGAGGCTCATAGCCATAGGGTACATATTGAAGGTTTCTTGTCATGCCGGACACTCCATCCTTCCATAGATGAACTTTTCCTTCTATATTATACCCTTGTTTTAGCATGAGTTTGCATAAAATGTTTATCCTTGCTGGGCAGCAGTCGTATTGCGGCGTGGGCCCCGGCGAAACTGCAAAGCGTAAAGACCTATGGTCGCGAGCGCAATCAGCGCAAGAACCGTAAATATATTGCTAAAATTGAACACTTGCACGTTGGATACGACAGGATTCAGATGAAAGCTGGACGAGGTGTCTAGCGTTTTACCCAAAATATTTGTCGTCACTGCACCGGAAATAAAATTCAGCAGAGACAGCAGCCCCATTCCAACACCAATCTGATCCCTCGACAAGGTACGGGAAATCGTGTTAGACATGGCAATCTGCATAAAGGTTTGACCTACGTTGCCGAAAATGAGCAAAAATAAAATGAGATACGGAGACGCGCCCACAAAGGTAGACAAGCTGATAAAGCAGATAAACATAAGCGTAACTGCCGTGTAGACTAGAAATGAATTTCCTTTGCTATCGGCCAAACGCCCACCGCTTTTACCAAGCAACGCCGACGCAATGGCAGCCGGGAACATAATCAATCCAATCATTGCAGGCGTAAGCTGATTGAGACTGTTCAGAAACTGCGGCGCCAGGTACGGCAGCCCAAAGCTGACCCCTGCTCCCAAAAAGGCTATAAACAATCCGTAAGAATATTGCTTGTTCCGGAACAGCTTGGGCTGAATGAATGGATCTTTAGCAGTAGTGATCCGCCATATAAACAGAGCAAACAGCACAATACCAACTAGAAAAAATATAATATTGCTTTGCGAAATGGAAAGCAGTAAGAATGCTACCGTTCCGCCCAGCAGCAATCCACCGAGAAAATCAAATTTCTGATTCTCTCCACGCTGGTCGTCCAAATATTTGCGAAAGAACGGCAAGGCGATAAGCGGCAGCATGGAAATAACGAACAGAAAACGCCAGCTTGCAAAGCCTGTAATCAAACCGGAAACAATCGGAGCCAGCGCCGTACCCAGTGCCAATCCGATTGCAGTAATGCCCAAGGCGCGTCCTCTTTTTTCAGCAGAGAAATAGCGGACAGGAATGATCATAGCTGTCGCCGGAATAACAGCAGCCCCTGCGGCCTGAAGCAAGCGGGCTACAATCAGTATCCAAAATTGATTGGACAACAGACCAATAAGCGAACCTAACGCAAAAAAGATAATCCCAAACGTCAATAAATCCTTGAGACGGTATTTGTCCGCCAGCTTACCGTAGGTCACGGAGCCAACCGCATACACAATCATATAACCAGTCAGCAGCCAGCTCACATCGGAAGCACTAATATGAAACTCCTCACGAATCACAGGCATGACTACATTAAACATAAAGGCGTTCATTACTGAAAAAACAAGTGTGAAGGCCAACACACGCATAAGCTTATCCGCATTGGAATAAGTTTGTCCTTTTATCATCTGGTCTCTCCCTCTCCTGTAAAAATCTTATCTATGCTGCAATAACTCAAGTTTTGAGTACCCCTATCCGGGCAAACTTATATATATCTGTTCAAACGTGTTCAGTCGCAGGACGGTAATCGTGAAGTATTTTTTTCAACAGACCCCGAAGAGTCTCTGACTCCCCCACAGATAAGGTTTCGCCTACCGAGCTTTTAATCTGCTCAACTGTATGCTCAACTACCTTGTGAATTTTCAAACCTTCCTCAGTCAAATAAATCTGCTTCATGCGCGCATCTTGCGGGTGACTTTTGCGTACTGCCCAGTTTTTCTTAACGATCCCGTTCACCAGACTGGTCACGCTTGATTTATCAATAAGCAGCAACTTCTCCAAATCCGTATTGGTCACTCCAGGCGACATTGCCAGTACATAAAGCGTCTGCGATTGCGAGGAGGTAAGCCCCAAAGGACGCAACGCCGTCTCAATTTCGCGCCGGACTGTAGTGAAAATCCATTTAATTAAATACATCATGTTCTCTTCCTCCCAGGGAAGACAAACGGGATACACTTCACTTCCCATGTCGTTACTAACCTCCATAATCATTTATTTTTTTTGGTTTGAATTCCAACTAATTTTAAACAGTCACCTAACTAATGTCAATACTTTAGTCGTTTTTAAGTACATTTTCTAGTTAAGCTTATTTAAAATCTTATGTATAGCAAAAGACGAGCCCAGTAAGGGAAGCCCGTCTCTTTGCTTGTTGGTTCAAGTATAATTGCTTGTACATGAAAAAGCATTGAAAAACAACTTAGTCAGCAGTTTTCACTTGAACCAGCGGGTACTCTTCTCCATCCACCGTAACTGTACTAGCATCATCTAGCTCCAGTCGTTGCCAAATAGTCAGCAGTGTGCGATAAGGATACTGCTTCAAGTCATACTCGGTTGGCGCGTCACCGGACTGTCTAGTGTTAGCTTTACTGGCTGCTTCCTTGTCGTTCTGTTCAGCAAGCGTAAAAATTTCGTATGAATGCTCCTGTTGATCCGCACCGACAATGACGAGCTTTTTAGGCTTAAACGCTGCCTGCTCCGCCGATGTTTGAAAAGCAAACAACAGCTTGATCATTTTCGTAGTCGTCTTGGTGTTAGGTACATGAGTCACAATCGCCGCAGGCTCTTCCTTTACGGGCACTTTAGGCTTCACTACAGGCTGCTGCACTGGCTTGGGTGTGGTGACAGGTGCGGCGGCATCAGAGCCGATAATCCCTGCTGCCTTCAGGCCGCCTAGCGTGCCAGCAATGACGACAAGTACGATCCCAGAAATCACCCCACCCTTGCGGAAACGACGAAGCGTTTTGACCAAAGACGTATCCGTATCACGCTTTGCTGTCAGATAAAAATTTTTAAAGACAGGCTTTGCGGGTTCAAAATATTGACGCCACAGCGTTTTTTTATGCAGCCCCTCGCGTCCTTCATTTTGAAAGAACAAAAGCAACGCACGTCGGTAGGCTGGTTCATAACCGCCCCGTGGCGTAGCAAATTCAGCCTGTCCCTCCGACCAGCGGATAAAACGATACATCGTATCGTTATCCTTCACCCATTTACGGATCGAGCTGACCAGACGGGCAAAATCCAATATTCCTTCGCCTGTGCCGTCAGAACGATAGAAGGCAGGCAGCAGACGGGCAAAATGGCCCTCCGCAAGCTGCTGGGGCAGCCAGCTGTAAGCCCAGTCCTGCACCTTTTCCACTTCGCCCGGCTCCAGACCCTCCAGCACTGACGGTTCTGGGTTCTCCGTGCTAAACCAATCGTAAGCCGCAATCAATCGCACCGCTTGTCCCTTGAGCGGAGCCGGCAGCTTCCCGACCCACTGCACCAAATCAGACCGAGTAAAGAACGGAATCTGTACGACCTGATCAGGTGAGATTTCCTTTAACTCCACTTCGGTAAGCAAATACCGATCCGACGCTTCTTGTAAGCGTTCCGTTAACCTGGATTGCTCCAGTGGAGAGAGTTTGCCCCCCGTAGAGCTAATTTTCCATTGTTGCAACCTTTGATGAATAGCAGCCACAGCCTCTACCGGATTTCTTTCGGCACGCAGTCTGCCCATTAATGCGGACTCAGACAAAAGCTGAAAATCAGCATTCGACGATACTTCAATATATCGGCTGCCCCATTCATGCACGACAGCCAACAAACCCTTCACATCCGGTGTTCTTTTCATCTGACTGTCCATGTAGGGAATAAACAGCATCTTCGTGAGCGCCGGATTACCCAGCACCTTCGTGAAATACGCCTTGCCCAATGAAGGATTTTCTTCAATTGTATGATAAATATAAGTGACAGCTTCCGTATTTTTGGCGGTATAGGCGTTATTCAGCGAGCGGATCAAATACTCCACCAACCGATTCTCGCTGCTACGCGCGTGAACTTTATAGTAATCCTTGAAGCAGTCGACCAGACCCACGTCAGGAATATATCCATCCTTCACCCGATCAAATTCATGATCAAAAAACGACAGAAACAAGTCATTCAGCAGCATTTTACGTGGCAACGCATCGGGAGAAGACAAATAGTCGGTCAAGCTTCTTAGCACGGAAATTCGCCGTTCGTTATATAGCCCGCGCTCTCCCTGCTCTATTTTGTACAACGTAATTAGCTCGTGATAGCTAGATAGCGTCAGATCACGCCCCGCCTCCATGCCTGTCAGCATTTGCTCGGCAAATTTGAAAAAATCGTCCGGCGTCCCACCATTCAGCAGCGTACGAGCAATCCAGTCAAAATATGGCTGTCTCACCTGCTCTGCATCCACATTGAGTACCCGCCCACTGTTAGTAAGGTCAAATACAAAATCCTTTTCCACATTCCGATCACCGGGACGCAAACTGAAAGGCTCAACAAACATCAAATGAATGCCTTTTCTGCTGTGTGGCTCCTTCGCATATGTAAGAAATCCGAGCCTGTTGCGAAATGCATAAGGCAGCGCCGCATACAACACACCCAGCAGCATCCTAGCTGAAGATGCTACCCCTTCTGCGGGAACATTCAATGCCACATATACCTTTTTACGGCCCGTGGCCGACATCATGACTGCATATAGAAGCTGCTTGAACGTTTCTTCGCCGATCTGCAATTGAGACAGCACCGCAGACGGGTCAACAGATGGAAATATGCTCCCACCCGGCAGACGCTCCAATTCCGGCAATTCCGTTCCTTGCTCAATATCATAAGCATCGACAAACGAAGTGTTCAGCCACTGCTTATAATCAGACGGAGATTCACTCTGCCCAGCTGGAATCATATAATTGTGCGTAAAAAAGGCACTCCGCAGCCCGGTAAAATCCGCTGCCTTGTAGATACTGCGTCCCAGCACCACGTCCCCTGACTCCGTCCGTACCAGATGCATGGCTTCCGGGTAGACGCTCTCCTGCTTCTCACCACGTGCTGTTATAGCAGCAGGCGCATCATACACACACAAGGGATGTAGCACCTTTTTAATAAAAGAAGCGTCCAGCCCCTTGGAATTGGCTACCGTATCGAAACCTTCTGTTGAACGGAAAATACCGCGCCGTTCCCGTGTGTACATCTGCTGTTGTATCAAATGAGAGGTAGAATAACTCACTGTGATTCTCTCCCCTCAATGTACTTCAGCTTGTAAAGCAACCAGATGAATGGCTCATCTACACGGATCGGACTAACTAGTCCTTGAAGCTTTTGCTCTACCGGATTGCTACCCAAGGCGGAAACCGCAAAATAGGCCGTATCTGTAAAATACACATCCATCGTGCCCTTAAACGGCTTATCCACCTTTTCAATGAACCGTCGAACTTCGCCATCAATGTTGGAAAACTCATCCAAATCCATATACTTCCGGTGCTCCATTGGATTAAAAATATTGCTGTTTGTCTTGATGTACGTGCCTTCTTCATCTGCCAGCGCAGTGAGCATGTCGCTTTTGGTCAAGACAATGGCGGTTGGAATGTCCGTCTTCCCTTTTTCCTGATACGCGATAAAATCACCGAACATCGTAAGCACGACATCACGCGGCTCATCATATTGCGAAACCCATTCGCCCGGCTTGTCGCCGATGTTGATCTTGATACGCTCCCGAATAGAGCGAATTTGCAGCGGATCAACCATAAACAAAATGCCCGCCGAGTTTTTAATATGCTGCCCGTGCAGACCCAGATAGTCCTGATCGACCATCCCCTCACCGGCGACATCAAAAAACACCAGCGTCAGTGGCGGCTTTTCCTCATCCTTAAACACAAACTGGAAGATAAAAGGCTCCTGCATCTTTTCTTTCTGTGTGGAGGTCAGCAGATCCCCACGCTCAAACAACGGTTCCTCATACATCGTACGGAACTTGCGGCTGATCTCTGCATTGAGCGGCATGCAAGCCGCATCAAAATGATCGGCCGTAACATGCTGCAACGTATGGATCAGGGAGGTCATATAGACGGATTTCCCCGCCTGCGAAGCTCCAATAATTGAAATAATATTACTCGGCACCTTGCCTGCGGTCACAGGCAACTCATTATGGCAATGCGGACACAATCTGCGACGTGTCAGCTCGCCGTAGCGATCCGTCAGACCTGTCAGTACATGATCCGAGTACAAACGATGTTCCTCAGGAACATCAAGGGGGTGAAGAATGGCCTCCATATCATGCACACTGTCCAAACCAAAGCGCTCCCGGTATTTGTTCAGCAGCTCATCCTCGCCCAAAGCGTAATTCTCGTCATCCTCACGGTGATGAGAAGCACGGAATACAACTTCCTCCGGGGAAAATTTACTAAAGCAATAAGGGCACACAATATCATAAAATAACGGCCTTGGCGCTGCCTGCGGCTTTCTTCTGAATAAATTGCTAAGAAAACTCATCGGTTGTGGCCTCCTTTCATTCAGGGACTAATTCATATACCGTGCCATATTTCTGGCCGTCCGTAAAAAACAGCCGCACATATTCATCTCCGCCTACTTCGACAGCGGGCAACACATTCCGTCCCGCAGCAAATGGTGCCGTGAACGGGTACAAGGTTCCGTCCTCCCGGTTCGCCGGATAGCCACCACGCTTTTTCACGTAGCAAAGCGCCTCCTGCGGAACAGGGACTTCAGCCGTCACTTGAATCTGCACCGTTTTGCGGCTACGAAGCCAGCTTTTTTTGTGGTGAACCGCATATCTGATTCTAGCTTTACCCGTGCTCAGCTCCAGTCGGTTAGCT
The DNA here is from genome assembly GCF_053617595.1 of Paenibacillus sp. NPDC055715. Classification (NCBI taxonomy): domain Bacteria; kingdom Bacillati; phylum Bacillota; class Bacilli; order Caryophanales; family Paenibacillaceae; genus Paenibacillus; species Paenibacillus sp. NPDC055715. The sequence goes on along the minus strand of NZ_JBSHGA010000010.1, from coordinate 61,640 downwards.
CCATCCTGCTGACGGATCACAAAAGTATCTCCTTCCTCCCGTACAGCCGGATACACGGTATACCGAACGCGTCCAATGCCATCGATCCGGTCACGGTAGCTGCCAGCAGCCTTGTATTCCTCACGTGTGAAGAGTTTAAGGCTTGAAAAAGGTGGCAAAGCTTCGGCATTTTCCTGCCCGTTCACACCCGGATCGGCTAATTGTTTCGCAATATATACCACGGCGGCTCCTTCCGGCCATTGCCAGCGAAGCACAACCCGGTTGTCGTCAATTTTGTGGCTCAGCTCCGAAATAACAGGATCACCGGGCTGTGCATCCCTATACTGCATAAGTTCCGCCTCCCGTTCTAAAATCCACTGCTGCGTCGATTACGCGGCGGGCCTTCCGGCGCTCTTGTCCTGCGACCTGATGGCGCACCGGGGTTTCCTCCGCCGGAAGAACGGCGAGTATTTTCCGCAATCGGCAGCACGAGCGAGAAGACCGCGATCAGGGCCGCTAATACGAGCGCTGCCACCAAACGAATCATCAAATCACCGATGGGCGAGCCGGACAGGCCCTTTTCCAAAATAAAGCCAGCCAGCAATCCGGCAGGAACCCCGCCAATCGCGAAATTCCGCGCCAGAAAACGGTTATCGAACATCAGTCCGAGCGCCAATCCCAGCAGGACCCCAATAATTACCAGAGCGGTTACACGGTAAATGGCAAAATACACACTATCCTCATACTCACCTGTTCGCTCCGTTACCAGTGTACGGTCGCCGATTTTGTCATAAATTTTACCAAACGCCTGAGTAAGACCTTGTGCATTCGCTACATTGGAGTAAGTTCCACCCGTCATTTGGGCAATATTTTGCAATAATGCTATACCATCGGATTCAGCGAGCTTCAGACCGATCGTATTAATCGGAATCTGCCGGGCGATGTAAGGAGCCAATACCGTCTGAGTATCCAGCTCACTAAAGCCGTCAGACAGCATAATAACGAGAGAGCCCTTTTCTGCATTTCCCTGAGTTTCGATTTCCTTGATGGTTTCATCCAAAGCAAGACCGATTTCTGTGCCGCCTGTCATTAAGGTCTGCATGCTGTCGATTTTGGCATAAACGGCTTGCTTCTCCGCATCTGTGCCAATCGGGGTAAACGGCTGAACCAACTGCGCAGTGGACTCAAAGGAAACAATGGCTACCCGCTTGTCTCCATCCATTTGGCCGATCAGACTCTTGGCGGCCGTCAGGCGTTCATTATCGGGATCTGTTTGCTGCATACTTCCGGAATTATCAATGACCAGCACGAGGTCCTGTACGCTTTTGCGACCTTCCGGGTTCACCTGATAGCCCAGCTCCAGCAGCAGCCCTGCCACGAACAGCATCACCAGCGTAGCAGGCACCAGCAGCTTCCAGGACAGCCCGGAGTACCGCTGCCTCCATGAAGGCCCGTTCAGTTGTGGAGAAATCCATTCGCCGATCAGGCATCCCAGACCAATACACAGCGCCATGATGCCAAAATACAGCCCAACCACGATGATATGCGGCCAGTGCCCTATCAGTTTGTTGAGAACCAGCTCTCCAATGATGAAGCCCACTACAGCGCCCAGCAAGCCGAACAGCAGCAGGAGAACATTAAATTTACGCTGCTTCATAAGAATCGTTGCTTCCTTCCATAATTAAAGTAGGATAAACATGCTGCTACCGCAGTTCCGGCAGCCGATCCGCGTTGATCCCGTGAAACACGAAACCATTCGCGATGTATGTCTCATAATACGTCTTGCCGTTACGGTAGACCATCAGATCCTCCAGATGGAAACCACCCATCAAATGTAGCTTTTCTACCCCGCTGCTGCGGCGCTCATGCACAAACCCCAGCTTGTAAATGCGTGAGGTAATATCCACGTCCACCGCATAAGGAAGAAATTCGCCTTCGTAGTCACCAAAGAAATACTTTTCCTCATACCGATGCTCATGAGTGTAATCCAGCAAACGCACGTTAATGCCTCCGTTTTCCTCCAGCGTCTGGTACAGTTTTTTAAACAGCTCATCCTTCGGAACGACCAGCCGATTTTCATAGGCAGCAGCCACATTCGCCCGACGCAGCAATTCTTCCTCGAATGTCTGGTTAAACGGCTGTGCGCTAAGGATCAGGGTGCGACAAGTCTGTGTGAGTCGATCCACCAGCTTGGACGGACCTCCATCTAGCAAACTGGACACAGGGCCCATATGCCGGGCATCAAAAAATACAGCTTTTCCCCGCTTGGTTTCCAGCTCCCGCATAACATCTTCCGTCACACGCTCGTAATACTCAAACAGGTTTTGACCTGTGTAGCTGTCGGCCTGACGGACGCTGTCCGTTGCAGCCTGATGCAGATCACGCTCCAGATTGGCAAGCTGTACGGTAATATGCTTCGCCTGCATATGCCATTTTTCAAGAGCCAGCTCATAACGGCGAAGTAGCTCCAGGTCCGTTTGAATCCGCAGCATGTGCAGCTTGTGCCCATAGACCGTCTCGGTCAGGTAACGGATCAAGCTGCGCACATTATGTTTATCCATCAGCGGCAATCGTTGAAAGGGCTGGTCTTCCACGCGTCCGCTATACAGGGCATCCATCTCAGCAGCGCTGATCTGCAAATCATTGGACGAATCACGAATCAGTCCCCGAATAGCGGTAAGCACATTCCCAGTCTTATTCTCATCCGTCCAGTCCGTAAGCTCGAACAAACCGATCTCGGGGTGCTCCTTGGCAGCTTCGTTCACAGCCGTTTGCAGACGTAATTCCGCCTGAAAATCCGCCAACCGTTTGTGTACGACCCGTTCACAGTTATCGTGGAAAAAGGCTTCACAGCCCTGTCCGAACAAGGCTTCCTCCGCCTCGTGCAGTGTCATTCGCTTCAATGAGCCGTAGCTGGCGCCGCTGGTCATGAGACTGCTCATGTCTATAATGGCCTCATGACCAGGAACGAGGTCATTTCGTGTACGGCTACGCCCGGCAGCATCCAAACCGAAATAATCCAGCTTATCGCGTATATCCCATTCCTGCTCTGTTCTCATACGCGCCAGCAGTTTCACATAAAAGTGATGCAGCACCGTAAGCGCAATCGACTCATTAGGGCGCTTGACCCGGGAAAATCCAGCCGACACATAGCCCTGCCGCCCGGATTCCGTCATAATGTTGTTTTTAAACGATGTATTGTTGTATCCCCCATCTTGTGACCGATAGGAATCTCCCGCCTGATAACGGTTTTTGAGAAGCTGAATATGGCAAATGATATCACAGCTCTCTCGCAGGCTATTTATCACCGTTACACCACGTTCGTTCTTGTCGGACAGCACATAGACGAGATCGAACAACGGCGACGGAGCATGAGATACTGGAATGGTCAGTTTGTCCTCAGTCATATGCAGTGGCGCCGTGAACGTATAATCCGGACTTTGGATATAGTCCAGCTCTCTCATAAAGGCAACTGACGCTGCGCTGCTATAGCCAAATTGGGCTGTCTGATCGCTTTCGCTGACCAATACGTACAGATCCATCTGTACCGACTTAAAGGACTGCGCAAAAATGTATTCCGCCAACAACGTAATCTCGGGAACCAATACATTCATGGGATCATCGGCTGTCGTCAGGATGGACAGATGGACACGCTCGAACGAGGAATACAAACGACCGTAATCCGCCAAGTTCCCACTAGCCCGACGCAACGCGGTATTAAGCTCAATCAACTGCGCTTCATGTGTATAAAAAGCCTGATGCAAATCACGGCGTCCGGTTTTGTGGCTGCTTTCCTCCGGTACCGCTACTGCATGGACAATGGCATCCACCGAACGATCTACAGCGGCATGATCCTCCTGCGACCGGATGTGGATGTACGTTACCCCCGTACTGTTATCCCACTTGGTCCGGTTGATATTTGCAATGGTGTTCATCACCGGGCCCATACGGTCACCGATAAAAAGAAACACGGACGGGAAATGGATGCTGCTGCGTCCATCCCCGCTACCGATGAATTGATCCTCTGCGACTGCATAGTCAGCCGCATAACGTAACAGTTGCTCTCTCATACTTTACTTCAACTTTCTGCGGATATCGTTTAGTTTCCCGGACATTTGAGCGTAGAACGCATAGAGTTCCGCTCCATTAGCCAGCTCCACCTTTTCATATTCCAATTGGTTCCGGGCTTCCATGTAGGTTGCAGCCAGTTCATCCAGCTTCGCCAGCAAAGGCGTAATATCCTCGGACGAAGTCAGGACAGCATCACGACGATCCGCCTTGCGCATCAGAGCTGCATATTTTTTCTCCTCCAGACCACGGAAGTTCGTAAACACTTCAAACTCCACGTAATTACGGCTCTTCATGACATTGGCAAATGGCTCCCATGCCTCTTCCTCTTCGTCACGGTCATAGACGTACAATGCGCCTTTTTTCGTAATCGTGTCGGTATAGAGCGCCTGAATGAACTGATCCAGCCATTTTTCCTCATCCTGATATTTGTCCAGCAAAGCTTCCAGCTCAGCGGCCCTCGCTTCCATTTGGGTATACTTCGTCAGCTCTTCACGAACCACCTGCGTTAACTCCGGTGAACGGATCAGGTTTTCCTTCGCCATCTCTTCATTGATGCTGCCAAAGATGTCCTTACTTCCCGCCTGTTCCAGTCCTTCATCCAGCAGACGTTTCAGCTCAGACCAAGCTCTCTTCACCTCACCCAGATTCGGCTTGGATTCTTGCAAACGCATATCGTAGCCTGACAGCAGACCATTCAGATCCAGCGCACGTGAACGCAGCACAGTAAAGCGGCTGCTCGTATTCTGATCGACATCCTTCTCACGGATCACGCCAAGGGACTTGGCACGATCGAAGTCATTACGGATGCGGGCATTGTAAGCTTGCACACGCGAATTGACGTACGTTTCGCCCCATGATTTTTCAGGAATCGGCGATGGCAGATTGGTCCAGTTGTTCTGGCTCGTTTGCACCAGATGGCGGCCAATACCTTCGCGGTCGAGAATCGTTTTTTCATAGCTTTCTTCATACACCTTGAGTGGTGTATACACAAACAATGGCACACCATTGCGCGTATTGAGCCAGAAAATCCGGTTACGGACTTCGCTTTCCTTAATTGTAAAGTGTGATTTACCAATGGCATTATTTTGATAGTTGCGAACACCTTTCAGAATGTTAGGCGACTGCACCGGAACCGAGACAAAGCCCCATGACGGGAAGTACAGGTTACCGGAGCTATTGCTCAGATGGAACACAGGCACGGCCTCTTCATCCAACTTAGTTGCAATATAGCGCTCCACGAATTTTTCAATGGCCTCATCCTGCCCGTATTTCATAACGAGGAAATCCTCCATCGAACGAGTAATAAGATCACCGAATTTATCGGTCAGGAAGTTGGAGATGGAACTAATGATGTCAATATCCTGATCCTTCACCCAATGATCCGAATTTTCCAGCAACTCTTGGGCAAAATCACGAATCAGATCGTCACCGTCACGCTTATCCAGCAACTTGGTCACGACTTCGGAAATATCCGGCACACTGACCAGATTCCAATAGTACGTCTTGTTGCCTCTGTGATCGGACTGTTCTTCACCGTTAATCAGCAGATCGCCATTCTTATCAAAAATCGCGCTCAGTGCATTCAAAATTTCAGTAAATACATTATAAATGCGGCTGTTTTCCTTATTCAGCAGATCATACAGGTCTTCATAAAATTCAATAAGCTGCTCTGTACGTTCTACATCTGCCCGAAGCCAGTATTCATTGATTTTCGCTTCAATGTATGCATTTTTCTTTTTATCCTTGGACACGAATGCGCTCTTGGCATCGCCCAACTTTTCACTCGCCTGCTCACGCGCCCATTCGATATCCGTAGGGATACGATGCAGTGATTCACGTAGCGTCTCAATGTACGAAAGCAGCATTTTCAGCAAGCTAAAGCCCTTCTCGGTATAAACCATACGGGACACATAGAACGGCCCTTGCTCGGGATGCAGGAACATCCGGCGAATTTGGTCGGTAAATTGCCCCGTAATTTCACCCGGAAGCTGCTTCTTCGCCTTGATATATTCCTCGCGAGCACGGGTCAGGAACGTCTGCTCCAGCTCGGTATCCATATTGACAACTTGCATTTTGACTACATTGGTGTAGCTTAATCGTTCACTGTTTTCAAAGCCCGGCAGCGGCTCGGGTACACGGGATTCGAAGTTTTTGATCATGCTGTCGAGATCGACACCCAGCTTGCGGGCGAACTTCTCGACATCCTCTTGATTCGGCGATTGCTCGAACATTTTGGACATTTTGCCAAACATCCGGTAGGCCAGATATGTTGTCATTTCCTCCATCGGCAGTACCGCTGAGGAAGCTCCGATAATATTGTAATCGTAGTTGGCAGGATATGTCTTGTTCATTTGTGCAATATTGGTACGAATGTTGCTGATATAGTCATGAATGGCAAACTCTTCGCCCGACTGCTTTTCCTCACTCGCCATAAAGTTGGTAATATTCTCAGCGGTGACATTCATGCAGTAATCATAAGCATTTTCCAGCAGCTTGCCTTCTGTATTGGTGGCCGAAATGAGATGACATAGATTAAACGGCGGCAACGGTGAGTTTACGGTCAAAATGTTACCGTACTGCTGCTTGAACCGTTCACCGCGGCTGTCCACATTCATCCAGTAGTCCAGCTCTTTCAGCGCGGCATAGCCGTTCTTTTTAATATATTCACGTGTATGCTCGCTCAGGCTTTTGTTCGCCAGATTAATGTCCGGCGTAAACAGATACCCCAATGTATTTACACGGTCTACACCTGCGGAGCCGTAATCGCGCTCAATAATCCCACGGACGATATACGAGATATCGAGGAAGGTACCGCTACCCGTACCGCCGGACAAACCGGACAGCAGGAACACCATCAGCTTCTTATTGGTGCCTTCAGACAGGGTTTTAATTTTCTTGTCAATGCTTTGCACGACTTGATTGATTTTGGTGAACAGCAGCAAACGTCCAGCCTGACGAACCCCTGCCGCCCCGTTCATGCCATCCGTAATACTCAGCTCGGGTGATAGCCAATCCGTAATGTACGGCTCCAAAATGCTGCGATTTTGCAGCAACCCGCCGATTTCCGCATTGGACAGCAGTACAAACTCGTTGATCGGGTCCAAGCCAATCCCTTTATATTTTTTGTTTCGGTCCTGTTCATTCGTTTCAAAAGCGAGAAATTCCACGTTGTCCGGCTTCTCGCTCTTTTTCTTGGAAACCGGATCTGCTGGAAGCTTGAATCTGCGGTTAATTTGATATTTCAAACGGAGTAGGGCATCAATCCCCGTCCCTCCGAGTCCGATAATCAAAATGGGATTATCAATGGTATCAACCCTGATTTTATCGCTTACGATCCCTCCACCGAGTGATACGTCTAATTGTTGGATATGCTCTCTAACTACTGGTTTCATAGCTTTGACCTCCTAAGGGTTCGTTTAGCTGTTTACTGAAATGAATTCCAGTAAAATGGTTTTGTCCACACTCGCCAGCGGGATCGTCAGACGATCGCCGTTTTTCAGTTCAAGGCCATTGCCTGTGTCTACAGCGCGCCCGGATTTTTCAATCGTAATCTCCGGAGTGCTACGCACCATGATGCGGTCCTGATTGGCTGGCGTGAACACCACCTTATCGGTTCCGGCAAATTCCGGTGCCAGTTGCAGCAACTGGTGCAGATTGAATTTGCCACGGAAGGTGTTCAGCTTTTTGTATTGCGGATACGTTTTTTCGCCGGTATTTTCATCCCGAATTTCCAGAACGATTTGTCCGACGAAGCCACGATTGGCTTTTTTGACAGCCTTCCAGATGAAGTAGGCTGCGATCAGCAGAACGACCAGTCCCAGTCCCAACAGAATGAGGGGTAGCAACTTGGACTTCTCGGCAGGTGCTGCTGGAGATGTAGTGCCCGCATTAGAGCCACTACCCGCCGCAGCTCTGGCACTGATGGTCACAGGCTGGGTTTCACGGTAAAAGCTCTTTTCCTCTGCTCTGACGGTCAGTTCGTAGTCATGCTCATCCGGTATCGTATAGGAGCCGGTAAAGGCGTTCCCCTCATTCTTCAATGGAACCTCATTCGTTGTACCGGAATCAAGGTCCTTGACCTTCAGAACTGCATTCATATTTGCATACAGTTCCTGATCCTGAAGCTGCTGGTTGTTACTCGTCAGGTAGGAACGAATTTGGACTGCGTCACCTTTGTTGTAAGCTTTGGCAGGCGGTACGTCCAGTTTCAGTTCCAAATCATAGTTGAATACCAGATTAATATCAATCTGATCCTGCTGGACTCCCTTGACCTGGAGCTTCCAGTCGCCAGCCACAGGCTTGAGGAGCTTAATCAGCGAGTAGCTTTTCGATTTGGATAGCAGTACATCACTTGAAGGAATCGGCTTGGTGTTACCCGACGGGTCTATCAGTCTCGCATCCACCGGCTTGGAGGACATAATCGAAATGTTAGCCTCCATCACGCTATCGTTCGGTACAGTTACCGTAACGTCCTGATAGGTGCCGTTCGCTGTAATGGACTTCAAAGGAACAACCTTCAGCTTCAAATTGCTGGCGAAAATTTCACTCAAGATGTTCGGCAGATCATCCGCCGAGCTTGTAATAAAAGATTTACCGCCCGTTTGCTGCGCAATGTCTGCGAGCTTGTTTTTATTCAGTTTTCCGTCTGCATTCAAACCGATGGTGTAGATCGGAACGCCGCTATTTTTAGCTTCGGCCACAGCCTTCGCCATATCCCGATCGGATTGGCTTTCTGTTCTACCCGTCGTTTTATTTAAATCGTTGTTACCATCGGCCAGCATGACGATCATAGGCGCATGTCCTGCTGTCTTGCCATCCTGCAAAATGCGGATCGCTTCCTTGACACCCACGGAGGTGTCAGTATACGCCCCCCGGTTCAGCCCGTCAATGAACGACTTTAGTTCCTGCTTATCCGCTTCGGACGTAATTTTAAGCAATGCCTTCTCACGCTGTACGACATCCGTATACGCTACAATGCCGACCTTGTCATTTTGCGTCGACAGCATATCAATGAACATTTTCATGGCTTCATTGCCAATTTTGCCTGGATCACTGGTGTTCATGGAATTACTCACATCGACAACCAGCACCGCATCCACCTTGGAGGCGGAGGTTGAAGCGGCATTCGCCGTCTGCGGCTGCCATGCCGAAATTGAGGTCATGATCATTGCACATATGATTCCGATGACCAAAAACCATTTTCTGTCTCTACTAAACATCGCTTGTACCCCTTTGCCGGTTAGTTCTCATTCTAAAATACAGTTGTACTCCCCTACTATTAAATTATAATGAGTTTTACATGAGAGCCAGCTGAAAATGATGCCCGAATAGCCTGAATACAGCCAAGAAGCCTATTATACCGCGATATTTTACCAATATCCTGAAGTAATGATATAATTATACCTCAACAAGAGCAATCGGGCACCAGCCTTCTCCTTTATACGACAAAAATAACAGAAGCGAAACCCGCCCTAGTAAAATATCGCTGTAAAAATCTGAGCAGAAAGAGGAAGTACACTATGATCTCATACGGATGTTTGGCGATTTTGTTTCTTTTTGTCGCCATCAAATTAATCATTTACTCTATACATAAAAAACGCGCTCCCTTGATTACGCAAATGAACACTGAGCTTCTAGCCCTGCTGAACCGGAGAAGTGATCGCAATGAGTAGTGCCAAACAACCTGTACAATTTCGTCCGTTTATCCACACTGAGCATGCGTATCAAAAGCTGCGGATCTGCAAGCGTTGCGGACAGTTCACTGCCCTATGGGAAGAGGAATGTACGTCATGCGGTCGGGATGCGCTGGTTCCTGTAGAGCAATATGCCAACCGCAAAGCCAAACTTTATTTTCATAAGGACCTCGCCTTCAGCATCGTGCTGCTGGCCGCAGCCGTTTTTTTCGGCCATTCACTCCAACAAATGCTTCTGTGTGGTATCGTCGGTGCGCTTCTCCTGCTTACCTTGACGCTTCTACAGCAGCGTATTTGCCTCTATGAGCAGCGCAGGCAGCTTATACGCCTGTTCAGAGGCCACATAGAGCAGATTCAAGAGGGCCTGAACATCAATCATAAAAACGCGGTTGCCCTGCGACAGCTCAGTGAGCGTGTCTCCTATGAAATGCTGCGTGAGATTGCCATACTCATTCACAACGACCGGATAAGGCTTCAACAGGTCGCCTTGCTGCAATCTTTTGTTCTACGCAAGGATATGGAGCTAACGCTCGACCCTCTCCTGATCAAAAGCTTTGAACCGCTTATGGTCAGATATATCGGAGAGATCGCCAGATTAAATCGCGAGCTAATTAAGGATCGGACGTTGCGTTACGTGACCTTTTATGAGCGTCGCATTCTGGAAATGGCAGGAGGCGAGGATATTCTCGTCCGTGTTGCCAGCGCGGCTGTCCGTAAAAAGCGCTACGTGGTCACGCACGCCGGTTTTATTTCCAGATATGTGCGCAAGCTGCCGAAGGAACGAGTTCAGCGTTTATATCATATCATTCAGGAGAATCCTTATGAACCCTTTGGCGATTTGGCCGATGAGGTCAAGATCGTATATCTGATGGAGCAGTACAAAAACTGATCTGTCCTAACGCCCTTCTATATATGACGCCATTACAATGACAGACCACTGCAATGAAGCAGCAAAAAACCGTCAGGATCGCCAGCGTGCCTCCGGACGGTTTTTAATTACGGTTTTTTAATTACGGCTTTTGGATCAGCCCTGCAGCTTTTGCTGCGCATGATTTATGGAAGTGAAATTAAAAGCACGCACACCCTTGCTGTCATACACGATAATATCCTTTCCAGAAATTCCATACGTTTCGCTACCCCGTGAGGTGAATGATAAATTCATCAGCGTGGACAGCTCTGATATCCAGATCACCCGTTTTGCTCAATTCACCGTACAGCTCGGCGTATTCCTCATTTTCATCCACTTGCGTCAGCTCCAGCCAATAAGCACGTTTATGTCTCCCCCGCTCCGTTCGGTAGGCAATACACTGAGGTACCCTCACTCTCTTCCATTGCATAAGCCAGCTCAGTACACCGTCCAAAAGCCTCAGTTCATGCGTGTCCCAATGGTTGGCCCACCGTTCCACCACTCCTTTATAAGGGTCGGATGAAAGCTCGGTTTCAGGAACCGTCCAAGCCATATGAAAACGTATATTACGCTCTACGAATTCCTGATGCAGTTCCGCCACATCTGCACTATCATAAATATGAGTTCCACTAATCCGAATAGAGCGAGCTTCACCGGGAATAAAGGCTGCAACCACCACCACCGTGTGATCGCCTTCATCCAGAACCAGGCGAAAAGGGCCAGCTTCCGCATATACCAATATGCCGTCCACCCAAATTTGCCCCGTTCCCTCGAACGGCCTGAAAATCACTTCCTGTGCTGCGGCACATCGGAGATTCGAAACCAGCAGAAGTCTTTCTTGCTCAGTCAGGGACGAAAAGACGTCTAAATTCAATTCGGCGTTCCGGGGGTCCAACTCGGTCAAAAACCGACACGTCGCCTTTGCGTACTCCTTTCTGCTTCCAAAAAAAGAGGCCGCCTCAGCCGAGGCCACCTCTCATGATCATTACGCTTATTTTCTTACAATGCTGCCTGCAAATCTTCGATCAAATCTTCCAGGTCTTCAATCCCAACCGAAATCCGCACCAAACCTTCGGTAATGCCTAGCTCTGCACGACGTTCTACCGGAATGGAGGCATGCGTCATACGTGCCGGAACACTAATCAGACTTTCAACCGCTCCCAGACTCTCAGCCAGTGTAAAATATTTCAGTTTTTTCAGGAGGGCAACCGCGTTGGCATCGCTACCTACATCAAAGGAAATAATGCCGCCATAGCCTTCGGCCTGAATTTTGGACAGTTCGTGCTGCGCATGGCTTTCCAGTCCAGGATAGTACACTTTGCTAACCTTCGGGTGTTTTTCCAAAAAGGCAGCAATTTCCTTCGCATTTTGCTCAATCGCTTCCATACGCAGACCCAATGTTTTAATACCGCGGATTAATAACCAAGAATCCTGCGGGCCGAGAATAGCGCCAATGGCGTTTTGCAGAAAATGAAGTTGCTCTCCCAGTTCGTCGCTGTTCACAACAGCCAGACCGGCTACAACATCGCTGTGGCCACCCAAATATTTGGTAGCAGAGTGAATGACGATATCGGCCCCAAGTGTAATTGGCGTCTGCCAATAAGGGGTAGCAAACGTATTATCGACGATCAGCAAAAGGTCATGTTTTTTTACCAGCTCCGAAACTGCGCGGATATCCGTAACTTTCAGCAGCGGGTTTGTAGGCGTTTCTACATACAGTGCCTTCGTATTCGGACGAATCGCTTTGGAGATGGCTTCCAAGTCAGTCGTATCCACGAATGTGGACTCAATTCCGATCCGACTAAGCACTTTGCTTACAATGCGATAGGTACCTCCGTATACATCATCAGTCAGCAAAATATGATCCCCTGCTTTAAACAGTGAAAATACCGCATGGATCGCCGCCATACCTGAACCGAAAGCAAAACCGCGTTTTCCTTCCTCCAGCTCCTTGATCAGTTCCTCCAGTGCAAACCGGGTCGGATTGCCTGTGCGCGAATACTCATAACCCTTATGAACGCCGATTTCCTCTTGCTCATAAGTGCTTACCTGATAAATAGGGACGTTAACTGCACCTGTATGCGGATCGGTAGGGAGGCCGCCGTGAATCAGCTTGGTTTTACGTTTCATTTTATATCCCGCCTTCATATATTTTTTTGCTCAGATAGCGTTCGCTGCTATCTGGGAAAATGGTGACGATATGTGCACCATCCGGTGCGTTTTCTGCTTCCAGTAAAGCCGCATGTAATGCCGACCCGGAAGAACTGCCAACAAGAAGTCCTTCACGCGATGCCAGCTCCTTGACACGGTCAAACGCATCAACGTCGCTAATCGTATGAATAGCATTAAAATAACCTTTATCCACAAACTCAGGAATCAATTCCATGCCTATTCCTTCCGTTTTGTGCGAACCCGATTCTCCGCCGTTCAAAATGGAACCTTCCGGCTCCACGATTACGGTTTTTATGGATGCATTTTGTTCCTTGAGGTAACGCGAGGTCCCCATAAAGGTTCCCCCTGAACCTGCTCCTGCTACAAATACATCTACTTTTCCGTCCAGATCGTTCCAAATTTCCGGTCCCATCGTCGTGTAATAAGCCTCTGGATTATCCGGATTGCTGAATTGACGCGGCAAATAGGCATCTTGAAATTCAGCTGCCAACTCCTTCGTTTTTTCGATGGCTCCCTTCATCCCCTCACTTGTCGGGGTATGAACGATGCGTGCTCCCAATGCCTTCATCAGGTCCTGTTTCTCTTGGCTGAACTTCTCAGGCACAGCAAAAATAACCGAGACATTATAATGAAGAGCTGCCATTGCAAGACCAATACCTGCATTGCCTGCTGTGGCCTCAATTAAAGTTCCACCAGGCTTCAACTGTCCTGTTTTCAAGGCTTTTTCAATCAGAGCCTTGCCCACCCGGTCCTTCACGCTGCCGCCGGGATTCATAAACTCCAGCTTGGCAAACAGACGAATTCCTCTCGGTAGAGAATAGCTGTTCAGTTCTACCAGCGGCGTGCGCCCGATTAATTCCAGGGTATTATGATATACATTCATGATTTCAAGCTCCTTTAATGGCGAGTCCTAATAAACAAATGTTCAAAAAATAGCGACCTATTGCCGGAGAAGTTCGCTATCATCTCCGAGTAAACACAGTAATACGGTAAGTATTGACGCAATAAGATTTTATGTGTATTTGGAGCTTTTGTCAAATGACATCCTTCACAGCACTAACACCCCTGACCTTCTTCCCCGATATGATAGATGGTGTCAATTCATTAAAATAACTGCTGTGTATTTTGCTCTCGCTGCGCTGTTTAGTATGATGATTGGCGTATCGGGCGATTACAACCTGTCCAGCGTTCAGTCTCATATTCATTTGCTCGGTTGGACGGCTCTCGGCATCATAGGTTTAATCTATGTGGTCATGAAAAAAGGGAGCCTGATAATACCAGGACTCCTTTACATACGTTTGTATTCTTTTAGGTTGTTCGTTATACGATGGCTTCCACAGCCAAGCGTTCTGTTACGTTACGGCTCCATCCTGCACATGCTCTTTGCAGAAGCTCTCGACAGCCTGCAACTCATCCTCTTCCAATTCAAGCTCGATGTAACGGTTCGTTACTTTTTCAATCAGCTCATACTTCAATATTCCTGTTTTCTCTTCGTCTACTAAATAAAGCGTACGGATATACAGCCCGTTTTCAGTATAGAGCTCGTCGTCCTCTTCAACCTCTACATCAATCATAAATTCATAACGCTGCCCACTCAAAATACCAAAAGCGTCTTTAATCTGATCTACCGTGTACGATGTAAAATTTAACATGTCTTCATTCCCTCCGGATTTCCTTCGATTACAGTGCATTCTACGCCCGCAGGCAGTAGTTGTAAAACCTGTGTGCGTACTTCTTGGCGGTTCAGATCCTGACCCATGATGGAGATCCAGCCTCGATCATTACGCGAGCGAATTAATCGCCCGATGCCTTGTCTGAGTCTGAGCGCCATGTGAGGCATATCTATCTCCATAAACGGATCTGTCGCATCCTTGCGCAGCGCCGTAAAAACCGGATCATTCGGAGGAAAAGGCAGCGACCAGATGATGACGTGAGATAGAGACGGGCCGGGAATATCCAGTCCTTCCCATAACGTAACAGCACACAAGACGCTTTCCTCATCATTCTGAAAAGATGAGATCAGATGGCTGATTTCAGCCGATCCTTCGTATAAAAAGCGATAGCTGGATGCCTGAGGATAAGCCGCGAGATCCGTTCTGAATGTAATCAGTTCCTCCTGTGAAGGAAACAGGATAAGCGCTCTTCCTTGCGATTTCTCCAGCAGAGCCAGTGCTCTCTCAATGGGATCATGCCCGGGCTGCAACGGGTACAATGTCGCTTTCATCTGATCGTTGTAATCATACGGTGAAGCAACGGAAAACGTGAGCGGATTCTCAATACCGAGACTTTGCGCCATATAATCAAAGGAGTTCTCCACGGAAAGCGTAGCTGAGGAGAATACAATCGGTATATGCTGTGCAAATACCCGTTCTTTGAGAATCTCTTTTACCATCTTGGGCATAACCACAAGCGTTAATCCATCCTGATCCTCCATCACCCAAGAAATCAGGAGTTCCGGACGCTTAAACAAGGCCAACGCCGTCTGAATCATTTCCAGATGCTCTTCCACGATTTTGACCTGGTACTCATCCAGAGAAAATAACCCACTCTCGAATACAAGCTCTTCCTCAATCGTGCCGATCAGTTCGCCAAAGCGGTTTACCTCTCGAATCAGCGACTCATTCAAGGTAAACTCCTTGCGATTAGAACCCTGTATAGGCTGACTGTTCTTATCGAGCTCAGCGAACAAAGCCTCACTTTGAGATATCGCATCTTCAATCGTCATTGCCAGAGATTCTCGCACCTCCCCCTCCAGCAGACGGGTAATAATGGCCTCGAATTGAGCGTGCTTCAGCTTATAAGTGAGTGCATTCTGCGCCGCTGTCTCCAGCAGATGTCCTTCGTCAAAGACGACAGAGCTGTGCTCCGGCAGTAACGGCAGCTGGCCCTCACGCTTTCTCGCTTCATAGGTCCATACATGCTCCATATAAAAGTCATGAGAGCAGATCACCAGATCTGCCGCTTTGCGATAATGATCGCGGGACAACGTCTGTCCACAACGATGCCGCTGATGGCAAACGAGACAATCCTGAAAAACATCCCAGCCCAATCTGCTCCACTGTCCGTCCGTTAGCTCGGGATACTCTTTGCGGTTCCCGTAAGGAGTAAAGATCTGTAACGTATCCGGAAAATGGACAAAATCCGGCAAGTCCTGATAGATATCACGGAACACATCCGCGTCCTCATCCAGTCCGCTTCGCAACTCATCCAGCTTGTTCAGGCAAATATACTGATCCGGCGACTTCCCTAGTCGGGCATCAATCGTCAGGCTCAAATGCTTCGCCAGCTTGGCGATATCTCCCTCTGGCTTCACCAGTTGTTCAATCAGAGACTCGTCCGCACAGGCGATAATCGCAGGCTTTCTCATGTACCGGGCATATGCAATAGCGTACAGGAGGTACACCAGCGTTTTACCTGTGCCCACACCTGCTTCCGCAAAAATCGTTTTCTTTTCCTTATAGGCACGCTCCAACTGGAATGCCATATAAATTTGTTCATCCCGAACCTCAAAGCCGGCTTCAGGCAAAACTTCATAAAATACATCTGCAATCCAGTCACTTGCCTGCTCAATAAACGGCTTGGACGGATCAAAGGCAAAAGGATAAGTAGTCAATCGGGCTGTGCCTCCAATTCGTTCATAATGTGCATCCTTTCATTATAACGCAAAACAACCTAAAAAGAACATGGAAACTGTGCGAACAGCTTACATTTTTTTATTTCGCTATGAAATTCTATAAAAGAAAGGACATCGGGGTTCATTTGTGTGAAGACGCTACGCTGCAAACGGCTATTATATTAGAATTTTGTAGGCTTCGAAGCAAGTCCACTTGCGATTGTCGTGCCTAAGGACTTGCCGATTGCGATTCGGGCTGGGACAGCGCCAGAGAGAAGTATTTTAACGGCTACCCTCTGCTCGCCCTTTTCCGTCAATCGCCTGCGTAATAGGCATTGATAATGCAACGATAGAAAATTTTAATATTATTTAAGCTGAACGAAAAAAGAATACTTGGAGTTTAAACAGACCTTAGTGCGGACATGCTTGGAATACCAGCACACTTGCAGCGAAATGAAGTGAAATGAAATGAGGTTGAGTATATGCAGGATTGGGCCGAGGTTGCTATACGCACATTAATGGCTGTCGCTGTATTATTTTTAATTACCAAAATTCTCGGGAAACGTCAGGTATCTCAGCTTTCCCTGTTCGAATACATAACAGGAATCACGATGGGTAACCTGGCCGCTAGCATTCCTATGGAGCGAGGACCCACTTGGTACTTGGGCTTTGTAGCCTTGGCAGTATGGGTCCTGACAACATTTGTGATTGAAATATTGCAGATTAAAAGCAAGAAGGTTAGGGATTTTGCGGATGGAAAAACTAGAACCTTGATCAAAGACGGCAAAATTTTAGAGGATAATTTGAGAAAGGAACGACTTACGCTGGATGAGCTCATGGAGCAATTGCGGAGTAAAAATGTATTTAAGGTATCTGATGTGGAATTTGCCATTATGGAGACCAGCGGTGAGGTCAACGTACTGCTGACCAAAGACAAGCAGCCTGTGACGCTTAAGGATCTCAATATGCTGCAGTTACCGGAGAAGGAACCAACAGCCATTATTATGGATGGACAAGTCATGGAGCAGCAAATGGCATACATGGGAATTACGCAACAATGGCTGGATGCAAAGCTGAAAGAAAAGAGCCTGACGGTTAAAGACGTATTTTTCGCGCAGGTGGACCCGCAAGGAGATGTATACATTGACCAATACAGCGATAATGTGCAGATGTCCAAGGTACAAGACTCTAATCAAGCCGTGCTGACGCTATTGGAACAATGTACGACGGAACTGCAAAAGCTGGCGGCGGACTCCAGTGAACAGCAAAGAAAACAACTGTATGAGCAATGCTCCCAAAGTCTGAAGGAAGCCATACAGGATATGAAGCCAATCAACTCTGCCAATTCCTGAGCATCTCATATTTTAAGATCTGAAACATCCATAAGGGAGCACTTTCAAAGCCACAAATGGCCATGAAGATGCTCCCTTAAACTTATAGATATCTTTACTTTACATTTCAAAAAAATAATCCCGTTCCACCTTACACACTCTAAGGCCGTAGCTTTTATACCATTCTGCTTTTCCTTTTTCCTGTGCGACTTGGTGCGTTTCATGTTGCTTCCAACTTCTGATAGCGTCTAAAGACTCCCAATACGAGACGGTGATGCCTACTCCTTGTGAATCCCGAACACTTTCCGCTCCTAAAAAACCAGGTTGTTTAGCAACTAATTCTAACATTTTGTCACCCATTTTTTCGTATCCACGATCTCCTTCGTTACGTTCAGAAGTAAAAATGACCGCATAATAAGGCGGCTGTGGAGTTTTAGCAATTGAGTCCATGTGTACCGTACCTCCCAAGAACAAAATAAGTAACCTTTCTATAATTTGATTATAATTATAATGATTAAATAAAAAAAATGAATTTATATGATACGATACATGAATATATTTCATATAAAGTAGGAGTGAACGCAAGTTGTTTAAATATAAGGTTTTTCTTAGTGTAGTTGAAATGGGAAGTTTCACAAAGGCGGGGGAAGTTCTAAATCTTACACAATCAGCAATTAGCCATGCCATTTCTGCTTTGGAACATGAAATAGGGTTGACACTCCTGATCAGAGGTCGTTCAGGCATCAGATTGACCAACAACGGAGAAAGATTGATGAAGCACTTCAGAGAGATTATACAAATGGACGAAAAGCTCTATCAAGAGGTAGCTTCAATTAAAGGATTGGAAATCGGAACTGTAAAAATAGGTACGTTCTCAAGTGTATCTATTCATTGGTTGCCGCGTATTATAAAAAAATTCAACGAGCAGTTTCCTCTTATTGAGCTGAAACTGCTCGATGGGAACTACCATGAAATTGAAAGCTGGTTAGTCAACGGAGAGGCTGATTTTGGCTTCGTAAACCTACCCACGTTAGACACGTTAGAGGCGCTGCCACTAAAAGAAGAAAGAATGCTTTGCCTGCTTCCTTCTAATCATATTCTCGGGGAGCAAGCCGCTATTCGTGTGGATCAGCTCATAGATGAGCCTTTCATTATGCCTGTTGCAGGCTGTGACACCGATGTGCGAAATATTTTTTCACAGCATAACATTTCACCGAAAATCAAATATGAATTAGAGGATGACCATGCCATTATGGCCATGGTACAGAACGGCTTAGGTGTGAGCATTCTTCCTGAAATGATCTTATCACACATTCCTTATGACATCTCTATTCGACCTTTGGAGGGAAAACATTCCCGCACCATTGGTATCGCTACCGCTTCTTTAAAGAATGTTTCTCCAGCCGCCAAAACATGTATGGACTTCATTGCTGAATGGATCACTAGGTCCATATGACAATACACTACATCCTATTCCTGTAAATTGGATACACCTTTTAATTGATAAACGAGGATTCATCCGTTGTCGGCCATGGCAATGGATTTTCAAAGCCGGACCAGTCCATGTCCATTTCGCTATCGTTCAGCAGACATTCATCCAACTCTTCTTCCAGTTCCAGTTGATTCATTCCGATACCGATCATGACGATTTCGTTCATGCGATCGCCCCATTGCTCATCCCAGTGATCTAAAGCTTCAGGATCAGCCGCGACGATCTCCTGACGTTCTTCCTCGGACAACGCCGCCAGCCAGCTTCCAGCAGGACCAAACTGGATGGAGGGACCTGCCTGGCTGATACTGGCCGCCCAATCCTGAGGGGTCGCAATCCAGGCCAAACCTTTGGCGCGAACGACTTCTTCCGGCCAGTAGCTCATAAATTCGGCTAATCTCGCAGGATGGAACGGTCTTCTGCGGCGATATACAAAGGAATGAATGCCATATTCGTCCGTTTCCGGTGTATGGTTCTCCAGCTCCAGCTCACGAATCCATCCGGCCGATTGACTGGCCTTGTCAAAGTTAAACAATCCCGTGTTCAAAATGTCCGAAGGAGCAACCTGTCCCTTGAAAGTACGAATGATTCTGGCTTCGGGTTGCAATCTGCGTAGTACGCCCTCAAGTTTGTCCAGCTCCGCAGGCTGAACCAAATCGCATTTATTCAGAATCAGTACATCACAGGTTTCAATCTGGTCAATCAGCAAGTCCGAAATATCACGCGTGTCGTCTTCCCCCGTAGCCTGCCTGCGATCCAGCAGCGTTTCACCCGATTCAAAATCATGCCAGAAACGGTTCGCATCGACCACAGTCACCATATAATCGAGTTTTGCCAGGGAAGCCAAATCAATGCCTGTCCCTTCATCGGCGTACGTAAAAGTTTGAGCGATAGGCACAGGTTCGCGGGAAATATGCAAAAGCTAGCAACGGTAGCAATCCAATCTCTGGAAGCACTTTTCGTGTTAATGGGAGCACTGATCTTTTTATCTATACAGATTCCTACTCTTTTATCATGGATCGATGTTCATCGTCTTCCTCGGCATGATTCTGCACAGTTATAGTACAGATGATAAGAAAATCGTCCCTCGGATGATGCCCAAAAAGACAGATCACGTTTAACGAAGGATTATTCTGATCATGATCGCTTATCGTTCAGGTTTTGACAGAGCAAGTAGTAAAAAAAAGCAGCAGGTCCAGGAAATTATTCCTGATCTGCTGCTTCTTTGCGATTCGCTTCTTGTCACCCAGCACTCATCGTCAATGCTCACTTCGCTTCCACAGATGGTGCTTCGATAGGAAGGATGCATCCCTAAGGCCTAATTCATAGGCTAAGAGCTTCTTATTCACTACGTTATCCATTCTTTAGCAGTCTGGCGCCTGAAAAGGCTGCGCCGTGACGCAGTTTCCGCTTTTCCAGCCGTTTGTGCAGCGAACGGTTATACAAAACTTGAATGACAAAATACGAGATAATTCCTAGCACCACGCCGAAAATCGACATTCCGATCAGAATGTGCAGCCCTCCATGCAGCAAGTCTCTGAATTCAGACCAGTTGCCATGAAACAGCTCCAAAAAAGAATGCTCGTGAAGCCTACCTCCCCGGACATGTACCGGGTAATGGGATGGATAAACCCAAGCTCCCAGTTGCTTGGCGAACGGCATCAGCACAATCGGCAAAAAGGTCAGCTTACCTACAACGTTGCCTACAATTGCCGCAGGCAACGAGCCGCCAGACAGCCGGACAATTGGGTAAAACACGAGATATACCAGCGATGCCGTGGAGATAACAATCATCTCCAGAGCGAAGCCGATGGCAAAGCCCAGAGAGATTTTCTTCACTCCACCCGGCGTACGCAGCAGCTTGATGAAATTCAGGCGAATCGCCCGCCCTATATTTTGAAATACATTATATTTCTTCTTCGATTTATGAGGTTTGAGCCTTTTCGGATTGAGCTTTATCAACAGGAGGACTCCTTCAACAGTACAATTCAAGTTCAGGAATGAGGTTATACAGCCCCTCATCCTTACTTATGTCTATACTGTCATTATAACCCTCAGCGTTCGAAAAGCAATGCCATTCCGCTTGTTTCACCATTTTAGGACAAGATTCGCTTGTTGACATCGTTTTGGAGAGGTACAATGTCCCAAATATCCGCCGCGTACTGCTGAATTGTACAATCACTGGAAAACTTTCCGGAATGAGCCATATTTACAATAGCACGCCGCGTCCACTCGGACGGATTCCGGTACACCTGCTCGATATGCACCTGAGTATCTACATAAGCGGCAAAGTCCTTGAGCACAAAGTATTCGTCATTATGGTCAATCAGGGATTGATAAATAGCGTCAAATTCTCGCTCATGCCGCGTAAAAGGAGCATCGTTTACCAGTTGATCCAGCACTTCACGCAGCCGTTCGTCACTGTTGGCTGTTTTACGCGCTGAATACTGTCCGTCCCGGTAATACGCCTCGATCTGATCCACCTTCAGTCCAAAAATAAACATATTGGCGTCGCCCACCATTTCATGCATTTCTACATTGGCTCCGTCCAACGTACCCAGGGTGAGCGCACCGTTCATCATAAATTTCATGTTTCCGGTGCCCGAAGCTTCCTTGCCCGCCGTGGAAATCTGCTCACTGACATCCGCCGCAGGAATAATCAGCTCGGCCAGCGAAACCGAATAATTTTCCAGAAAAACGACTTTCAGCTTGTCCCTGACATCCACATCCCGATTGATCGTGTCCGCCACGTTGTTAATGAGCTTAATCGTCTGCTTGGCAAGATAATAGCTGGGAGCAGCTTTAGCTCCAAAAATAAACGTGCGCGGCTCCACATCCAGGGAAGGATTATGTTTGAGCTGATTGTAAACGTGCATCACATGCAAAATATTAAGCAATTGTCGCTTATATCCATGCAGTCGTTTGACCTGTACATCAAAAATTGAGGACGTATCCAGTCGCACGCCCTGTTTAGCAAAAACATGCTTGGCGAGCCTGACTTTATTACTTTGCTTAATCGCCTGTATCCGTTCCCTGAACGACTCGTCCCCGCTGTAACGAAGCAGGTCGATCAACTCGCGTGGGCGGGTTCTCCAGCGTGTGCCTATCGTTTCATCATACAAGCTTGCCAGCTCGGGATTTGCGTGCATAAGCCAGCGGCGATG
Source organism: Paenibacillus sp. NPDC055715 (assembly GCF_053617595.1). NCBI lineage: Bacteria > Bacillati > Bacillota > Bacilli > Caryophanales > Paenibacillaceae > Paenibacillus > Paenibacillus sp. NPDC055715. The sequence continues at coordinate 39,221 of NZ_JBSHGA010000010.1, read as the reverse complement.
AGCAATCCCGTTCGTTTTATTGTTAAAACGTCCCGGGTACAGCTTATGAAACGGCTTCATTTCCCGCTCCTTCAAAATTTGCGTATGCAGCGCAGCCACCCCGTTGACGCTGTAGCTGCCGACGATTGCCAGATGGGCCATCCGAATTTGCTCACCGTGAATAATCGCCATTTCACCAATTTTAATGTCCTGTCCCGGATAACGCTCCAGCAGCATGGCACAATAGCGCTTGTTAATTTCTTCAATGATCAAGAAAACACGCGGAAGCAGCTCCCGCACCATATTGACAGGCCATTGCTCCAGCGCCTCGCTCAATATCGTATGATTCGTATACGAAACCGTCCGCGTCGTAATATCCCACGCTTCATCCCAGCCCAAGCCCTTCACGTCCATTAAAATACGCATCAACTCCGGTATAACGAGCGTAGGATGTGTATCGTTAATATGCAGCGCTATTTTGTCAGGCAACTGGTTATAGGGCAATCGCAGCTTCTCAAACGTCCGCAAAATACTTTGCAAGCCGGCCGAGCAGAGAAAATACTGCTGCTTTAAGCGAAGCAGCTTGCCCTCATAATTCGAATCGTCCGGGTATAGGAACGCCGAAATGGATTCTACCGAGCGATTATAGTCGAGAAAGCGATAGTAGCCGCCCTCGCCCCGAATCGGCCCTCGAACGGGGTCGAGCGCTGATTCGGCGCTCCAGATCCGCAGCGTATTCACCTGCGTATGTCCATAGCCCACAAGCGGAATATCGTACGGAACAGCCCAGACCGTCTCCGCATCCTGTGTCTCAAATACAAGACGACCGTCCGCCTCCCGAGTTTCCACACGTCCCCAGAACTGAACCCCGGCCTTCTTGTCGGGGCGGCGTTCTTCCCAGACGTTTCCTTTTTGCAGCCAGTAATCCGGCAGCTCGACCTGGTTTCCGTCCACAATCCGCTGCTCGAACAGACCGTACTTGTAACGGATGCCGCAGCCATGTCCTGCATAGCCAAGGGATGCCAACGAATCCATGAAGCAAGCCGCCAGACGGCCGAGACCGCCATTGCCCAGCCCCGCGTCCGCCTCCTGTTCTTCAATCTCTTCCAGATCCCAGCCCAGCTCTCCCAGTGCCTGCCGGACCATATCCAGCACGCCCAAATTCAGCAAATTGCTGCCCAGCAGACGGCCTATCAAAAATTCCAGTGAAAAGTAATAGACCTGCTTCTCCTGTCCTTCTTTATAGACTTGGTTCGTTTCCGCCCAATTCTTGCCGACTTGTTCGCGGATCATACCGCCCAAAATCTTGTATATGTCTTCCGCCTGAGCTTCCTGCATCGGCTTGCCCAACCTTCCGACCAGTTGCTCTCGAAAAGCCTGCTTAAATGCTTCTTTATTGCTGAACAAAGGTGTGACCTCCTGTTATTTCCGTTTTAAATGCTAAATTATATTTTTAAATCACGCTATTTTTGGCAATGACATAGGGAACTCTGGCGTCTCCGATCAGGGTACGATCCGGTGTAAGCTGCACATCCTTATCCAAAATCACATTCTCCACCACTGCGCCTTTACGGATGAGACATTTCTGCATAATGATCGAGTTGCTTACCCGTGCGCCCTCCTCCACCCGTACTCCGCGAAAAAGGATGCTGTTCTTCACCTTGCCCCCAATCGTGCAACCGTTGGCGATAAGCGAATGATCCACCTCAGCGGTATCCGTATAACGGGTCGGGGCTTCATATTTGATTTTGGTATGCACCGGCTGGTTCTGGAACAGTGCTTGATACTGCTGCTGATCCAGCAGCTTCATGCTATTTTTATAGTAGCTCTCAACGGAATTAATCACTGCATGATAGCCTTCATAGGGATATGCATAAATGCGCAGGCCGCTTGGGTTTTTCTGAATGGCATCCCGGAAAAAATGGTTATCCTGATGAGCAATGCAATGCTTTACCTGATCGAGATACAGACTTTTGTCCATGACGAAAATTTCCAGATAAATATTATGATGATCCTGCTCCTGATGGATGCCCGTCACCCGTCCGTCCTCATCAATCTCCAATCGAACACAGGGAGCATGCTCAGATTCGAGCTGATCTATTGGTTTGTACACAAGGGTGACGTCCGCATTCTTCTCCCGATGGTAACGATATACATCCTTGATATCAACCTTGTTCACCTGCTGGGTTCCGGCGTGAACAATAGTCTGACCCGATGAGCGATGAAAAAAGTCTAGATTGTTGTGTACATGCTGCAAATCTCCAAGTGATGCATCCGTCGGATCATTCCAGTCCGGTGGCAAAATAAACAGCCCACCCCGTCTGCGATCCAAATCCCAAGGCCGTCCTTCACCCAGATGATCCAGTAACGAACGGTATTTGCGGCGGATGAACAGTGCGATATCATGCACCCCTGCATGCATCATATTGGATAAGGCAAAATCAATGAGCCGATATCGACTGGCAAAGGGTACTGCGGCCCCGCACCGGAAATAGGTCAACTCCTTCAATTGATCCAGTTCGTGATCCAGGTTGATGACTCCAATGAGTCGGCTCATAGCGGACACCGTCCTTATCCAGGTTATATTCGTACATGAAGATGACTTTCCTGATCGAACAAAATAATTTCATCCGAGCTGCCCTCATATCCAATGACTGCGTTGTCTTCAATGATTATGTTTTCGCTCACGATGGCCCGGTGAATACGTACATTGCGGCCAATTTTGACGTTCGGCATAATGACAGAATCGGTAATAACACTCCCTTCACCTACCTCAACTCCATAAAATAGCACGGAATGCCTGACCTCTCCGTCCACCATGCAGCCTTCATTCACGATGCTGTTTTTCAGAATCGCCCGTTGGGTTATATACTGAGCTGGTTGATTAGGGCTACGGGTATAGATGCGCCAGAAGGGGTCGTTCAGACCCAGAGGCGGGTCCTGAGCCAGCAGATCCATGTTGGACTCCCACAGGCTCTGAAGGGTGCCTACATCCTTCCAGTACCCGGCAAACGGGTACGCATACAGCGAACGCCCATGATGGAGCAGCAACGGAATGATATCCTTGCCAAAATCATGCGAGGATTCAGCATTGCTCGCGTCCTCTAGCAGATATCGGCGCAGCACCTCCCATTTGAATAAATAAATGCCCATGGAGGCCAGCGTGCTTTTCGGCTGTTCCGGCTTTTCCTCAAAGTCGTATATTTTCAGATCATCATCGGCGTTGAGAATCCCGAATCGTTTGGCTTCCTGAATCGTGACGTCGATGACGGAAATGGTGCAGTCTGCTCCCTTTTCCTTGTGATAGTCGAGCATGCGACTGTAATCCATTTTATAAATGTGATCTCCTGACAAAATGAGTACATGCTCCGGGTCATATTGATCCAAAAAATGCAGGTTCCGATAAATAGCATCCGCCGTACCTCGATACCAGTTGTTTCCATTCTCCTTCTCGTGGGGAGGCAAAACGAAAACTCCTCCATCCAGACGGTCCAAATCCCAGTCGCTGCCGACACCGATATAGGAATGAAGCACCATCGGTTCATATTGGGTCAGCACGCCCACAGTATCAATACCGGAATGAGTGCAATTGCTGAGGGGAAAATCAATGATGCGGTAGGTCCCTCCAAAAAAAACAGCCGGTTTGGCAAGTGTACGGGTCAGTCCTTTGAGTCTTTTGCCTTGTCCGCCTGCGAGCAGCATGGCAACTACTTCCTTCTTTCTCATAACAAAGACCTCCCTGTCATGTGCATCTGAAGCCATTGCGGCAGGATACTTGATAATATCCATTAAACGTGAATAGGCAGTCGTAATCGTTTCATGGCCAAAGGAACGGGTAAGATTTGATAGAAAGGGTAAAATCATAGTTATGCGGAACGGGCGCAATGAAGCACTAAATCGTGAAATCTCGTTCATCATTTCACATTTTGGATGATTTTAACTCGTTAGTGTATGAAAACATGAGCATAAGGAGGCATGAATCATGAAGACTAGAAAACTGGTGGTAGCTGCATTGGGAATGGGTGTTGAATATCTGTTGAAAAATAAAGGGGCGGCGATAAGGTATTGAACAAGGCGCAGACCTTGATCCACCACGCGAGAATTACAAAATGGTAAATCTTTAAGAGAGCCTCTCTGAATGGTCATTCAGGGAGGCTCTCTTCTGACTTCCTCTGCGTCCACGAACGAAATCCCCGTTCGAAGCAATATTGGAAGACGGTCAGGCATTCTCCTGATGTTCCTCTACTTCCATAATATGTTCGACGGTAAAGGTTCGATGCATCCATTCGGAAGATCGGTAGGCCTGTAAAAGACCTGCTGTACGAATTTGCTCTTTATCTATCTTTTTGAAGGTATGGGTTATTCCCACCTTGCATGTAAAAGGGAAAAAGGAAAGGCCTACAGCCTGATTCGACAGCCACTCGGCCCGGACTCGCCCGCAATCATGGCGAACCGCCGGAAAGCTCAAGCCGTCAGCGAACCATTCATAATCTGCGGCAGGTGTACCCGGCTCCCGGCTACACAGAAACAGACTCAATTCGTCGCAGAACAACATTCTGCGTACATCCGTCCGCACCTGATGGTCAAAGGTTACACCAAATGACATCTCCCGTTTGAGCCTGTGCCGACGCTGTTCCTCCGCCTCCTGATAAGCACGCATCACTTGCTTGTCCTGAGCATCCTTATGCTCGGTCCGTCCGACTAGCTCCTTGTACATCAGGCTGCACAGCAGTGCGGCATAGGAATTCACTTGCTCGACTTCATCAATCCCGAGACGATAGAACACCAAACGTGGACTGAGTGGAAAATCAATAAACGTATAGGGTGCAGACACTTGGTCATTCCAGAAAGGAGCGGCGTCCAACTCAATCCATCCCCGGTCATGCTCCCGTGCTGCATATACAAAATCCTGCTTATGCCGTCTATTCTTAAAAGCACTTTCTTCCCACCGTGAAGCCAAATCACCTGAAATATGGGCATGGTCATGCTGCGTCGTCATCATATAAGCTTGGTCCGTTTCATAGATAACCATATGCTCTCCCCTTCCGTCCGGAGATTCATCTGATTCGTGTAAAAACCTTTGTTTGAAGGCCATGGTTATACTTATCATCATTATATCAGGATAAGGGTAAAAAGGCAGTGAAGTTTTCCGCATTCTTACTTCTAATTACCCGTGTGCTTCCTCACTCGAAACTGCTGGGCATGAAATCACACCCTTATGGATTCAATGAATCAGATCATTTGGCAAACTGCTTGATTTTCTTAAGGTTTTCTTCATAGATTTTATTCAGGAACAGATCAAATAGAATGGACAACGGGAACCCGATTGCCAGTTTGAGCAGACTGATGCCCAGCGTATTTTTGACAACATACCAACAATTATCATCCTCCAGAAAGGCCCAAAAATGCTCTAACCCCGCTGTTCATGAATAGTATCAATCTTTTTTACAATCTATGATTTACGAAAAAGACTATTCAATGGTACGATAAGCCTATATGTAATTCCAATCATTACCTATTACATCTAGATCAGGAGGATTAAAAAATGGAAGAGTTAGTTCGTTCGATTCAAAAACAGATATGGATTAAAAAGGTGGCCTGCTGGGTGGGGATCATCTTGTTTGGTCTGTGTACTTTAGTTAGCATTGCGGCTCAAGAATGGCTTATGATGCTCATTTCGTTGGCAATTACGGTTTTATCGATCTATGCTTTAAGGATAATGCGCGGTATGAACCAGTTTGCTTCGGAATACCAACCTGGAAAGGGCTACCGTTACTATCGCCGCACTGTTCAACAAAAGCTGCGTTATCTCACCTGGGCACAATGGGTTGTAGGCATCTCTATCGCCCTGATGTTCTTCGTGTTCAACATCCCGCTGACTTCTTTTCTCATAACTATCATGTGTATCCTCACTATTCAGTTCAGTATCAAGAAACGGATTAAAAATCATCAGGAGCCCGATGCTGCCAAGTTAGCTGAGTTTGTGCGTTTGGGGATCATCTCTCCTGATGAGCAGGCAATTGGAGTGTATAAAGATTTTGTGCATCTTACCCATACGTTTCGGGGGAACCAAATTCTTATCGTGACGGATAAACGCCTGATTTCCGTGTTTATAGAGGAACAAGGTCGTGCGTTGAAAACGGAAATGCTGCTTTCGGGCATAAATAAGGTACGAGCCATCGGCACTGGTTTTCAGGGTCGGGGATTGCTCTTGTCGGTGAGCAACCGTGACCATAACGAGCTTCACATTCATATGGTCGGGCAAAGTATTTTCTTTTCTCCAGAGCAGTTCGTGAGCTCCTTGCTACAGGCATTGGATGGGGCCCTAAAGAGCAGTCCATACCATATGGAAGAAACTTTCCCAGCCTACCAGCAGTTGAAAATTTCATTGCATCCATCAGAGCAGGGTGTTCTGCATAAGCCTACAACTGCTTAAGCTTAGTCTTCATAAAACGCCAAATAGCAAGCAAGCCCGGTTCCTAATGAGCTTACTTGCTATTTAGCATGCTTTCACATCAAATAACTAGCTGTCAGAGAGCTTCTTTTCTACTTACTTCTGTCCAATTAATGATTTGCTCCATGATAGAACACTGTAATGAGATCATGACTTGTAACAAACACCAGCAAGCTAAACAGACTGAGCGACAGAGACTGTGAAATCAATTTGTTCATCCTTCAACACTCCTTTTAAAATAGTTATATATTGATCTTGCTGTGTTGCCGTAGCTTGGGATCTGAAAATCTCAAAAATGGCGGTACACTTCCTAAACTCATGCTCATGTTCCATACCCAGGGTATCTGACAACATGAGGGATTGCAGAATATAGTTCAGCGCAACCGTAAATTGCTGCTGCTTGATATAGTAGAGAGACAATTGATAGCAAAAGCGAAAATAATAAGATACATTCACAGGCTCTTCGAGATATTTGAAATCGTCAATTTGTTCCGCAAAGGGTTCAAGCACAGCCTCTAAAGGATAGTCGTGCCTGTATGCCCCCTCTACGATGGAAAGAAGCCCCGGTAACAGTTCTTCCGGATTGTCCTGAAGAAATTGAACGTATTCCTGCATCACTTCAAAACGGCCTGACAAAATATCAAGGGCATACAGATTGGCTTTGGCGGCATGGCGATAATACTCGACTTCCGCTTCCCCGTGAGGATCAAGACCATTAAACCATCCCAATTCCGCGTATTTTTCGATACAATCCCGGGCGGCTTCATAATTGCCCTGTTTTTGGAAGGTCATACCTTTCATAAGATGACTGTAGCCGTAGTAATATACTAGCGGCCGTTTGTTATGTATGAGTTGTACAGGCTTCTTGCGCGCTTTATAAAGCTGCAGCTCCTGATACTTTTGGCTGGCATGGTTATACAGATGATCACATAAAGCAATCATGTCAGCTCCGTCTGCAAATGAAAATGACAGCTTAATCATGTTAACAAGTGTGTCTAAATCTGTGATGTCGGAGTGAACAAGATCATCCACCCTACCCACCTCCATGTCCGACTATTAGTACTCATCAAACCAAAGCATGAGCTGCATTCCACCTAAAACACAACTTAATTACGTATTTATTACTTAATTAAGTTATATCATAAAATCAAACGTGTGGCAAGAATATTATGATAATATATTCCAATTTTGAAAATGGAGGGCGGATGGCCTTCGGTCACTGATTCCACTGCATATGAAGCAAAGGAAATGCCCGGCCTGATCCATCCAGTTCAGATCGCCCTGTTTGAACAAAGCCTAAATGCTTGTAAAAAGCATGCGCTTTTTCATTTTGCTCATTCACGCCTACCTTGAGTTGTGTCCCCTTTATTTCCCTGGCATGCTGAATAAGCCGGCGGCCTATGCCTTGTCCGTGCCGCTCCGGATCGACGAATAGCATCTCTATTTTAGGTCCGTCCAACCCGATAAAACCCGTTGGACCGTCACTTTCATTCCAATCCATCCAGATTTCCACTTCTCTAAGAGCGCCATTTCGTACGATTTGATAATAAAATTGAATGTCCTTTTCCTCTAAAAAAGTGTGTGTCCGGCGTACAGCCCGATGCCAAATATCTACCAGCTGATCATGGTTTTCTTCCCGATAAGCAATAATTGCATTTTGCACTTTATTTCCTCCAATTCCTTACGCAATTCGGTGTGTTTCCCCTAAGTCTAGCACGCCTATTTAGAAATATTCAAACGAAAAAGGAAGCGGAATGAATTCCGCCACGTTATCTTGATCATGGATTTGAATGAATTCCAGCATTTCGGTTTCCTCCTTGCTTATGCTCTGGGCGCGCTGTTCCCGGCCAATCTACAAAAGCACGCAGGAAATTCCCTTCCCCAAATTGCAGCACCCTCTCAGGATGCGGTCTGTCACGATAAAGTTTTTTCTGTTTAGTTGTTCTAGCTCATCTACTTGTTTCATCCGGAGTAACCTCCCATTATTACCTTAATAATTTCAACAACATTCTGGTTGGATATTCTTCCGGGTACCATGCAATGATGGATTGTGACGTCCTGCTCATGCTCGGAACAGATTTTCCTTACAGACAGTTTTATCCCGAAAATGCAGTTGTGCTGCAAGTGGATATTGAGCCTGTCCACCTCGGCAGACGCACTCCTTTAACGTATGGGCTGTGCGGGGATGTAAAAGCAACACTCGAAATGCTACTTCCTCTTTTAACGACAAAGCATGATACCAAGCATTTGGAAAAAACCGTCTCCCACTATACCAAGGTGCGTCAGGAGTTGGATGAACTGGCGGTTGGTAAACCAGGTCATACGCCGATCCATCCGCAATATCTCACCAAGATCGTCAGTGACGCCGCGCATGAAAATGCCATTTTCACCTGTGATGTTGGTACGCCTACCGTGTGGGCAGCACGTTATTTGCAAATGAACGGCCAACGCCGACTGATCGGCTCCTTCAATCACGGAACGATGGCAAGTGCATTGCCGCAAGCGATCGGGGCACAAGCCACTGAGCCCGACTGACAGGTGATTGCCCTCTCTGGGGATGGCGGACTGACGATGCTGATGGGCGATCTGCTCACCCTGAAACAGCATCAGTTACCTGTAAAAGTCATTGTTTTCAATAACGGCACCCTCGGTTTTGTTGAGCTGGAAATGAAAGCAGCCGGTTTTCTGGAAAATGGCACCGAGCTGGTGAATCCTGATTTTGGCGCTGTGGCGGAAGCCATGGGTCTCAAGGGAATTCGAGTCGAAGATCCGGTGATGCTGGAGAACGCGGTTCAACAGGCATTGGATCACGATAGCCCTGTAGTCGCGGATGTAGTAGTCAATCGTCAGGAGCTATCCATGCCGCCCAAAATTAATCTCAAACAGGCTGAAGTTTTACATTGTGGATGATGAAAGCTGTGCTGAACGGGCGCGGTGACGAAATTGTTGAACTGGCGAAAACTAATCTTTTACGATAAAAGCCGCCACACTCGCACAGACTTGAATACCAAAGGGCAGGAACAGCGCGTCATGCACTGAACCTGCCCTTTGGGGTCTGTCTTTTTCCAGAAAAATCAAGATTTAACGTTGCCTGACTGCCGTCGATTTCCGCTTCATGAGCGCGGTTTCCATAAATATAAGCTCGCCCTCATTCGACGGTGACTGGATTCGTTCCATAATGCAGGCGGCTCCACGCGCGCTAATCTGGTCAATCGGTCTTTTGACCGTCGTTAACGGCGGGTTCGTATACATCGAAAAGCCGATATCGCCAAATCCAATGACAGAGACATCCTCCGGTACCTTCAAGCCATGCTCGAATACCGCGTTCATCGCCCCGATGGCCATGTCATCGTTAGAGCAAACCACCGCCGTCGGTGGTTCCTCCAAGGAAAGCAACTGCTTCATCGCTTGGCTTCCGCTTTCGGTGTCATAATGACCATGCACGATGTATTCGTGCCGAATCGGCTTGCCGCTGTCCATCAGCGCATTCATGAAACCTTCAGGCCGTTGCTGGGTTGACTTAAAGCCTTCTACCCCTGCAATGATCGCGATGCGTTCATGCCCGCTTTCAATGAGAAAGGTAACTGCCGCATAAGACCCTTCCTTATCGTTGCAAATAACATTCACAATGCCTGCCCCGGACACCTGCCGATTCAGCACGACGAGCGGAATGCCCTGACCGAGCACATGATAAATAAACGGGTTGTCCGCCTCGCTCTGACTCATCAGGATGATGCCGTCAAAACGCTTGCGGTGAATGGCCGAAAAATCGGCGTAATCGTCAATCCCTCGCACAAACAGATTGTAATCCACCCCGATGACATGATTCACTCCACGGATGGTATCCGCAAAAAAGCTGGAGCTGGTCCCTTCCGAAATACTGGTGAAAAACAGGCCAATCGTATGTGAGCGCTGGAGGACAAGGCTTTTGGCGTTAAAATTCGGAATGTAATTGAGTTGCTCCGCCAGCTCCATAATTTTGCGTTTGGTATCTTCTTTGATCAGCGGGCTGTTGTTGAGCGCCCGGGAGACGGTCGTATGGGAAACATTCGCCAATTTGGCAATGTCTTTAATGGTAGCTGCCATATACGTATCCTTTCTTTACTGAGGCTCAAAAAATTATATACCCACCATACCACAGGAGCCGCCCGGAAAAGAAGACTTTCACAAATTATACGCGGTTATCAGCATGTCGACGCTGTAGTTCTTGAACCCTTTCTGCCTGTCTGCTGTCTGTCAGCTTGTACATTTTACCGATCACCAGCATGGCAATGAGCAGGGCAATAGCCAGATAGAGACACCCGTTAGGAATACTAATACCAATGAACAAAATCTTGGCCAGAATGGTGAAAATATATACATTCGAAGGCACAATGCGCCAAGTGAATCATATGGAATAATCACTATAGAATTGTTAACGTGAACAAAAAGAATTCAATCTTGCTGCTATTCGGCAACAGCATTCTATAAAACATAGCAGGTTACCTGTTATATCAGATGATAACGCTATAATACCATGCCTGAATGTCAAACCACCTTTGATTACTTCTCCTTAAATTTTATGTTTCAACTTTCACTCCTTCTTCCCCTTCATCTTGTCACTTTTAATAAAATGACCCTCACTTATTTTAGAGCATGAGCGTTGTTTGAAAATCCTTTATTTCCAAATCTCTGCACTTTTTATTTTTCCTACTTAAACCGCGCTTTGAAAACGTTTTTTTATATATTTGCTCTTTTTCAGAAAATTTTGCTCTTGAAAGTACCAGTTATTGTATTATAATTGTCATATACAACCAATGTTTTACACTGAAAGTATTTCATAATCATATTCCTAAGAAGAGGTGATCGCGTTGAGCACAAAAGTTCAAGCTGTACATGCTAAGACCGATACGAAAGGAGCTGACCTCGTTGTCGATTGCTTGATTAAACAAGGTGTAACGCACATTTTTGGTATTCCAGGTGCAAAGATTGACTCGGTTTTTGATGTCCTTCAAGAACGCGGCCCGGAACTGATTGTATGCCGTCACGAGCAAAATGCCGCTTTTATGGCAGCCGCCGTCGGTCGCCTAACTGGCAAACCGGGCGTATGTCTCGTCACCTCCGGCCCCGGTGCGTCGAATTTGGCTACAGGACTTGTTACCGCTAATGCGGAAAGTGATCCCGTCGTCGCTCTCGCAGGTGCAGTCCCAAGATCCCAGCGTTTGAAACGCACCCACCAATCCATGGATAACGCCGGGTTATTCGAGCCTATCACCAAATACAGTGTGGAAGTGGAGCATCCCGATAGTATACCAGAAGCCATCACCAACGCATTTCGGATTGCGACCTCAGCACAGCCTGGAGCAACCTTTGTCAGTCTACCTCAGGACGTGTTGACTTCGTCATCCGAAGTGACCGCCATTGAGAAGCTTTCCCTTCCACAGCTTGGAACCGCACCAGCCGGACTTATCAAACAAGTAGCAGGCCAAATCAGCCAAGCCAAGCTGCCTGTTCTTTTACTCGGTATGAAAGCCAGCACTCCCGAAGCTACAGCAGCCATCCGCGCACTCATTCAAAATACGGATTTGCCTGTCGTCGAAACCTTCCAGGCTGCCGGGGCCATTTCCCGCGAACTGGAGGACCATTATTTTGGCCGAGTCGGTCTGTTCCACAATCAACCAGGTGACATGCTTCTTGGAGCCGCAGATCTGGTTATGACCATTGGCTATGACCCCATTGAATACGATCCGAAAAACTGGAACATTCCTGCAAACCGGACCCTCATTCATCTCGATGATCATCAGGCGGATATCGACCATGATTATCAACCGGATTACGAACTGATCGGCAATATAGCCCTGATCGTGCGCAGTCTCGCAGAAGAATTGCCTGCATTAAAGCTGTCTGAAGCCTCATGCGCCCAACTGAACCGTCTCCGCCACGATCTGAACGAGCAAGCTGCCGTCCCTGTTCGCAAGCACGACTATCTGATTCATCCATTACAATTCATTCGTACTCTGCGCAGCCTGATTGATGATAATGTCACGGTCACCTGCGATGTGGGTTCACACTACATTTGGATGGCCCGATATTTCCGCTCCTATGAGCCGCGTCGCCTTCTGTTCAGTAACGGGATGCAGACGCTAGGTGTAGCTCTTCCCTGGGGCATTGCTGCCACTCTCGTCAATCCCGGTCAAAAAGTCGTTTCTATTTCCGGCGACGGAGGATTCCTTTTCTCATCCATGGAGCTTGAAACTGCCGTACGTCTCAACTCCCCACTGGTGCACATCGTATGGAGAGACGGCACCTACGACATGGTCGCTTTTCAACAACAAATTAAATATGGCAGAACGTCCGGCGTAGAATTCGGAGATGTGGATGTCGTGAAATATGCCGAAAGCTTCGGGGCAACCGGATTGCGCGTGCATTCCCCTGAAGAACTGGAAAGCGTATTGCAACAGGCACTCCATACCGATGGCCCCGTGGTCGTCGATATTCCGATTGATTATCAGGACAATATCCAGCTGGGACGTAAACTACTGCCCAATCAGTTAAACTGACTTCACAGTTGCCCAATCGTACGGCTTCGTGACAATGAATGTAGTTTAACGTTTTTTTATGAAAAAGAAAGAAAATAAATGTATCCAATCACAAAAGGAAGTGTATTGCCATGACTGTTGCAGAAATGGAAACAAAGCAAGAAGCTGATCATGATATTTACCAAACGTCCACCATGCTCGCTTTACTGGATGGTCTTTATGACGGAGTCGTTACCTTCAAGGAACTGCAAAAGCACGGGGATTTCGGGCTCGGTACCTTTGATCAACTGAATGGAGAGATGATTGCGTTCGATGGTGAGTTTTATCACTTGCTTCCAAACGGTACGGCCCATCGTGTAAAATCGGAAGAGACAACTCCCTTTTCCACAGTCACCTTTTTCCGTGAAGATTTCACATATACTATTGACCGCCCCATGCATCGTGAAGAGCTGGAAGCCCTGCTGCTAAAGCTGTTTCCAAGCCGTAATCTGTTCTATGCCTTCCGTATGGATGGCAATTTTCGTGAAGTGAAGACACGCACCGTGCCTCACCAGGTGAAGCCTTACAAGCCTTTTATCGAAGCAACCAAATCACAGCCCACGTTCTCTTTTAACGACGCTTCCGGCGTGATTACCGGGTTTTGGACACCTGCGTATGCTCAAGGAATTGGAGTGGCCGGGTTCCATTTGCACTTTATTAACGATGAACGCACCGGTGGCGGGCATGTCTTTGATTTTGTTGTCGACAAGTGCACAATCCGTGTTTGTCAAAAATCCAATCTGCACCTCGTCCTGCCCGATACACCGGATTATTTGGCCGCTAACCTGTCCAGAGAAAACCTGGAGGAGGAAATCGCCATTACCGAGGGTGCGCAATAATCGCAACGTATGATTCAACAAGATACAGTCGACTTTATTTATGAATGAGATTCTACCTCATAATGAAACCAAAAGATCTCAGCCCGGAAGAGATGCTTGATGCTCTCCGGCTGAGATCCTTTTTATAAGCAATTCCGAATAAGTGCGCGATAGTGGTTATCTGTTGTTTTTCTCATCATTTCATACTCACGTCTCAATCTGATCCAGCTTATTTGCATAATATTGAATTGCGCGTGAGTACGCTTGTGTTGGTGAGTCCGAGGTGGTTCCAGCCAGCTCTGTTAACAGGCCCTGCATAACCTTCCCATGTTCCCCAAGATTGTATAGCACCATCGCATAAAATACGCGAAACGGCATGTAATCCTAAAATTCGTTCATACCTGTTTTCAGCCACGCTTTCGCCTTGGCATACTCTCCTAATACACGGTACGTGCTGCCTAATCCCAGGATCGCCCCTTCCTCGATTCTGCCGATAACGTCATACCCAGACTTTTTTTGTAAAAGGATAAAGCTTCCCTTTCCAGTCCTAATGCATCATGTGTCCAAGCCGTCTGATATCACAGCTCGGCATCATTCTGCTCCTGTTCCAATGCCTTTAATAACAGCTTCCGCGCTTCCTCCGCCTGCCCTGTACGCCTTAGCTCACTGGTTTTTGTAATAATATCGTTCATGTCCTGAAACATAAAAAAAAGCGGCTCCCCCTCAGGAGAACCGCTATATAACCATAGTTACGGCTTATTTAACATTTAATGATCCTGCACTCAATATCCCCGCCACACGCTGAGCGTCGAAAATATGGGAAAGCTCCTCTACTGCCGTTAAGTACAACAGCCCGTTGCCTTCCAGCTTAGCAGAATGGCCGAGTGGAACCGTGCGTTTGATCAGTTGGGCGTATAGCTCCGGCTCGGTGAGATTTCGTTCAAAGCTCGCGTTCGCCAACTGCTTAATCAGTGCCAAAGCACCCGCTACATGCGGGGTAGCCATTGAAGTACCGCTGAAGATTGCATATTTTCCTCCCGGAATGGTAGACAGAATATCTTCTCCGGGCGCAACCACATCCACCTCATTATTGGAGTTGCTGAAAGCGGAGGCATGTCTGTCAAAGTTCACAGCGCCTACGCTGATCACCTCATTATAGCAGCCGGGATAGCCCAACTCGTCCGTTCTGTCGTCACCGTCTCCTTCGTTACCCGCTGCGCAGACGACCAAAATTTGGTTTGCCACCGCCTTCTGCACCGCTTCATGCAGCTCAGGCATATCCTTTGGGCCGCCAAGCGACATCGAAATGATGTCTGCCTTTTGCTCAATCGCATAATGAATGCCCTGAATGATCCAGTCGTATTGACCTGAGCCTTGCTTGTTCAGCACCTTGATAATGAGCAAATCCGCCTCCGGGGCGACACCCACCACACCATTCTCATTTTCTGCTGCCGCGATTGTGCCTGCTACATGCGTACCGTGACCGTTGTAATCCGTGAAAATATTCGGATTACCGTCATCATCATCTGTGAAGTTCCGGCCACCAATAATGCGTTCCTTCAAATCAGGATGGTCCGCATCACAGCCCGTATCCAGCACAGCGACCTTCACTCCCTGGCCTCGGGTCTGGCTCCACACCGCAGGGGCTTGAATCAGTTCTACCCCTCGCGGTATTTCATTCACCTGTTGCTCCTGCTTGATCACTTGGTAAGGAATGATATGCACTTTACGTTCCATCCTATTCCCTCCTTCATGGATTCAATCGGAAACCATCCGTCTTTGAAACTTTCAAAACCAAAACTTTCAAAACCGAAACTTTGAAAACCTCTACTGAAACTCTTGTTCGAGGTTACTATATTCTAGCAATTTTTGAAAAGTTTGAACATCCCCCTTTTCCTTATTTTTGTAAAAAAAATAGACATCCCCCAATATCCATGGAGAATGCCTGTGTATAGAGGTGACAGAGCAACTACAGCTTCAAGTGTCAGCCTGACAACGAATCCGCTTGAAGTTCAGCCTTGGACAACAGCGACTTGTGCTGCCACTTCCGACCTTTCCAGCGCAGATAGTGGAAAATACCTCGTACCCACTCATCGCAGGCATGCGCAATCCACACCTCAAGCACCGCCATATCCCAGATGAATACCCAGCACATATGCCAACGGAATTTTGATTCCCCACATCGAAATGATCGCCATCATTAACCAAAATTGCTGCTCCCAGTTGAATAATCGCCGGCTCATCTGTAAAGATCGCCATCACTTCATACCGGAAAAAGCATACCACTACGATCACCGCAATCGTAATGACCAGAGACCATTTCAGGCTGCGCAGGCAGTTGGTGATACGCCTTCTTCTTATCTCCTGCACCTATCAGGCGAGCAACAATAATTTCCGTCCCCTCGCCCACTGCCATTCCGAACACCATAAAAAAGTACACAATCGTATTCGTATAAAAATGAGTAGCAATCGCCGTGGTCCCCATGAAGCTGACAAACCGGGTCACCATCATTTGGCTGAGTTGATAAGACAACCATTCCAGTCCCGCCGGGATGCCGATTTTCAGGATGGCCACCAGCTTGCTCCATTGAAGCTGTACCTAATAACGGAGGCGGATCGGCGCACTTATACGTTTGTACAGCAGTATAAAAATCCAGACACAGTATGTACAAATTCTGCTTCCGCTTCTACAATAACCGGATCATTCTGCTTGATCATATATCGCGGCCTAATTCCGTCCATGACGTTAATCATTTCGCTGAAGTTCCTCCAGTCAAGGGTTTGAGTTCTTGCATATGACCTTCAAGTACACCTGCTTCATGAAGCTCTTTTAGGATCAGTTGAACGTCCATCAAAAGCCTCCACTCCATCCATGCCTCTAATCCACTACGCGACTGACGTTTCGATTCATCGCTATGATTCAATCCGTTCGCCAGTCGCACCTACTCTAAAAAGAAATCTTTTCATGCTCCGCATAAATTTCAAGCGCACGCTCCATTTTGTGGACATAGTCCTCATCCTGGCTGGTACACAGGAACGTAATGTGCCCCTCCTGCGATTGACCCGCTTTTGCCGGAGATGCCAGCAAATTGCGTTCAGACAACACTTGTTTTAACCGTCTAACCGTTCCCTGGCTCCCGTCGATTAGCTGAATATGGGAAGGCAGCAGCCCCTTCAAGATCTCCTTATAAAAAGGATAGTGTGTACATCCCAAAACGACCGTACCGTATAAGTCGAGATCGAACACAGCCAGCTTACGGTTAAAATATTCGGCCATTTCTGCCCGGTCAAAATTTAACTGCTCACAATAATGAACCAACTCGGGCAATGGCAACGAATCCACACTTCCATGATCGTCAACTCTGGACACCAGCGCTGCATAACCGGATTGTTTTAACGTCAACGGCGTGGCTAACACCAGCACTCTTTTACCATTCGCTCGATTCATCTCCACCGCAGGCTTTACCGCGGGCTCCATGCCAATAATCGGAATCTGGTATTCGTTCCTCAGCTCCACAACCGCGATACTCGTGGCTGTATTGCAGGCAATGACCAGCGCCTTAACGTCCTTTTTTAAAATAGTTTGTACCGAAGCCTTGACGTATCCGCACACCTCTTGTGGTGTTTTCGTTCCGTAAGGAACATGAAGCGTATCCGCTAAGTATACAAAATTTTCATTTGGCAGCCGTCGTAAGGCCTCAGATAATACCGTAATTCCACCCAATCCTGAATCAAAAAAACCAATATTCAAGCTACTCACCTTTTTCATTCATCTGTTGTGCCTATCCTGCTGACTACATGGTAATTCCATTTTTCGCCTTTTGAATCCATTCTTCTAATCGGCTCATATTTAAATTTTACCGTAAAACTGATACTTTGCAAAAGAAACACATAAATTTTACAGTATAAAAAATAAAGTAACTTTTCAAAGTAAATTTAATATAAAAGTGTTGACATGTATTATCTTTATATTGTAATATTGCAAGGTAACTTACTTACTTAGGGGGAAATAAATCATGTCTAAAGTATTATTTGTCAAAGCTAATGATCGTACAGCCGAAGAATCCGCAACTGTTAAATTGTATAACGCCTTCGTGGAAAGCTACAAAGCTTCCCATCCATCCGATGAAATCACTGAACTGGACCTGTTCTCTGTCGAGCTTCCTTATTTGAACGCCAACATGATTAACGGCACGTTCAAATCCGCTAGAGGCTTGGAGTTGAACGCAGAAGAAGCTCGCCTGGCAAATATAGCCAATGGATATCTGGATCAATTCCTGGCAGCAGACAAAGTCGTATTCGCTTTCCCGCTTTGGAACATGACGATTCCAGCTGTACTGCATACGTACATTGACTACTTGAACCAAGCTGGTAAAACATTCAAATACACTGCTGAGGGTCCAGTTGGTCTGATAACTGAAACTAAAGTAGTGCTGTTAAATGCAAGAGGCGGCGTTTATTCCGAAGGGCCTGCTGCTGCTGCTGAAATGTCTTTGAACTACATGAGCAACATCTTATCCTTCTTCGGTGTGAAAGACATCGTGAAGGTTGTACTGGAAGGACATAACCAAGCTCCAGATCAAGCACAAGAAATCGTGGCGTCCGCTGTACAACGTGCAGTAGACGCAGCAAAATCGTTCTAATCCCATATATATGAACAGAAGAGGATATCCGCCCCTTGGTGGGAGGATATCCTCTTTTTTTTATGGATGTTGTTTTACGTGTATAGCAGCATTTTCCCGTAACATTTCAGGCCGCTCTTTTCGGGTCGTGCTCAAACTAAATCCAAGAACAGAACGACAGATCGCTTGTTTTGAGCTGTGCGCTTCTTTTGCTGGAGTTACCAAACATCAGTGTGGATTGAAGGGGTGGAATTTCAATATCTACATATTTCATATATTCCGGCGATCCGAATTGTTCAACTATAACAGCCTTCATCTCTTCATTCCTTTCACTCCAGAAAATGATGTGATATCGTTGCACTAACCTGTTTTCCCCATATTCGACATGCGCTTTTTCATCTCCTTGCTATCCTGAGAATATCGTTCAAATTTTGCACAAAAAAAAGTGCTCCCACCGATCTGCGATCAAATGTAAGCACATGTCTGCTTTGCGATACTTCTATTTTAGGGAATGAACTGTTGGACGATTTTAACGACCTTACCGTCACGCAGCGTAACATGGTATGGAAATTGGCTGAGATCCAATACATCTTTTTTGGCAAAATCTTTTTCAAACTGTGCCAGAGGGATCGATTCGTTCCATTTCACATCTGTATTTTCTATATGACCTGTATGATCATAAATTTGTACCTCTACCGAAGCATCTGGCGCAACCTGGTACACGTCATTTTGCACGGAATTATTCACGATGTAGTAGCCGTCCGGTGCTCCGTCCAACCCTGTATTTCCTTCATGTTCCAAAAATGCCTTATCTGCTGCCACGCCTTCATACCATTCAATCGGGTCAGCCGACAAATAGATTTGTCCGTTACGGAACTCCATTTGGTTTATATAAACGGTCTCCTGATTTTCAGCAGGTGCTACTGGCGTGTAGCCTTGCGCTGTTGCCCCTGCCGTCGTAATCAACATCATCATTAAAGCCAATACGGTCCATTTCGAAGCTAGTTTCATCATGTCTGATCTCTCCTTACCGTTAGGGTATGTACACGGTGTCTGTAAGCTTCATTACCCTTATGCACTTACTATAAACGTTGTAAGGTTAGAAAGTGTATCAGATACGTAAAAAGAAGTTACGATTTTTTAAGACTTGGTCTTAAAACTTGCTTACATTTCCTATCTACGCCTCACTATTTAATCAATCCGACCTGACGTGCCTGTTCTTCGGTGAGAATAAACTCTTCATTTTGCCATACCTCGTCCTCTTTGGTTACAGCGAACATACCCATGATCTCTGTCCAGATTCCTTTATCGGCGGCTTCCTTTTGCGTAATAATAATTTTCATATCACTTCCTCCTCCTTGTGTAAAATGGTTGTACTTCATAACTGTTGGTCTGTGTGGCGCACTGCTCGAACACATGGTTTCTCTGATGGCTGTAGCGCTATCGCTTCTCCGAAATCCATCTGCCCGCTCCGTTACTCAGCTTATCTCTGCCACACTATGAGCAGACTGCCTGTTGCTTCTCCAAAAACGGTGTACCTTTGTTTAAAAAGCTTCTAACACTATGATGAATTTGCAATGCTTGTCTTAGATTCGCTCGAAGGATTCTAGTCCCGCTTATAACATATGTACCCTTTTCCTGCCAAGATTATTCGTTTCTTATTTGTAACTTGTAACTTTAAAATTTGTATATTATGATTTACGTGTGATTGTGTTTAGCTAGTGCTTTTGACTCATTATAGTGAAAATCCATCAACTTTCAGAACTGAACCATTAAAAAACAGTTGTCGCCGAGGAACTCTCAGCGACAACTGCTCAGTAGGTACATTCGTTACGACGTACGGGCTTATCCATAATTTGCATCTCTCATGCTTTTTGTGCGACCCCGGTACGATACGCCGCTTCAATCACAGCATCTCTAACCTTTTTTACCACTTCCTGATTAAATACGCTCGGAATAATATATGTTTCGTTCAGTTCCTCATCTGTTACAACGGAGGCGATCGCTTGTGCGGCTGCAAGCTTCATGGCTTCGTTGATTTCGCTCGCTCTGCAATCCAATGCGCCACGGAAAATGCCCGGGAAGCAAAGCACGTTGTTGATCTGATTGTGACCATCGGACCTCCCAGTTGCCAAGATTTTAACGTAAGGTTGGGCCAACTCCGGATCAATCTCCGGAATCGGGTTCGCCATGGCAAAGACGATTGGGTCCTTCGCCATAGAACGAACGTCATCCACCGTTAGAATGTTCGGAGCCGATACGCCAATAAAAACATCCGCATTCTTGATAACTTCGGACAAGTTGCCGACTTCCAGGTTCGGATTCGTCATCTGAGCAAACTCAGTCCAATAAGGATTGCCATAATGTGTATTTCGATGAATAGCGCCATTACGGTCTACACCGATCAAATTTCTCACGCCGGCGGACAGTAACATTTTCGAACAAGCGATACCCGCTGCTCCGATGCCGTTGACAACGACCTTAATCTCCGACATTTGCTTGCCGGTAATTTTGAGTGCATTCAACAAACCCGCTAACAGGACAACGGCTGTTCCATGCTGGTCATCGTGAAATACCGGGATATCTAGCTCCTGTTTCAAACGCTCCTCGATTTCAAAGCAACGCGGTGCCGAAATATCCTCCAAATTGATGCCTCCGAATGCCGGAGCCATTGCCTTAATGGTTCGAACCATTTCGTCAGGGTCTTTCATGTCCAGGCAAATCGGAAATGCGTCCACATCTGCGAATTCCTTGAACAACATAGCCTTTCCTTCCATCACGGGCATGGCCGCTAACGGTCCGATATCGCCAAGCCCCAGAACGGCCGATCCATCGGTAACCACCGCGACCGTATTGCGTTTGATCGTCAGTGAGTAGGCTTTGCTCGGATCTTCCGCAATCGCCGTACATACGCTGGCGACACCGGGGGTATACACCCGTGACAAGTCGTCACGGTTCTTCACCGATATTTTAGAGGCAATTTCAATCTTCCCGCCCAAATGTGCGAGGAAAGTCTGGTCTGACACGTGAATCATTTTGACACCGCTTAGCTTCTGAAGCGACTCGCTGATCAATTGGCTGTGCGCTTGATCGAATACGTTCACAGCGACATCGTGGATGGTGCACGTGTGATCGGACGAGATGACATCAATTCCCACAATATCTCCGCTTGTTTTTTCAATCATTGCAGCGATTTCGCTGAGGAGAGTTCGTCCTCTATCAATTTGAATCCGAAATATCATATAAGTGCTGGCACAGCTTAATACTGACATTTTTTGTCACTCTCCCTTTGTTCTCATAAAACGTTTTATTGCGCGTCTCTTTTTAACTCTTTTCCAATAGTTCCGCTCCTGCAATACCTGGATTCGTCATTTCATATGGATCAAGAATAATCTCAAGCTCCTCTTCCGTTAAAACGTTATAAAGAAGGCACAGCTCGCGAACCGGACGCCCCGTTAAAATCGCCTCACGCGCAATTCTCGCTACTGTCTCATAGCCTAAATGCGGATTGAGCGCCGTTATGACTCCCACACTTTTCTCCACATACTCTTTACAGCGCTCTACGTTTGCTTCGATTTCCTCCAAACAATATACCCGGAATACGTTGAACACCTGGTTCATCATGCTGAGCGATTGCAGCAAATTGAACACGAGCACAGGCTCCATAACGTTAAGTTCAAGCTGTCCCGCTTCGGAGGCAAGACAAATTGTATGGTCATTGCCGATGACCTGGAACGCCACCTGATTCACTACCTCCGCCATGACCGGATTGACCTTGCCCGGCATAATGGACGAACCGGGTTGGCGTGCCGGCAAACTCAGTTCCCCCAGCCCGGTGCGCGGCCCGGAGGCAAGCAAACGGAGATCATTGGCAATTTTCGACATGTTGATCATGCAAATTTTTAAAGCGGCGGACACCTCGGTGTAAGCATCCGTATTTTGTGTCCCGTCCACCAGGTGCGTGGCATTGGTAAGCGGCAACCCGCTGATCTCCGCAAGATATTCAACAACCCGTTTAATGTATCGGGGATCGGCATTTAAACCAGTACCTACGGCTGTTGCACCCATGTTAACTTCGTACAAATGGTCACGAGTCTGACTGATCCTCTTAATATCACGTTCCAGCACTCTGCTATAGGCCTCGAACTCCTGCCCAAGACGGATCGGCACGCCATCTTGCAGATGAGTACGGCCCATTTTGATAATCCCGTCGAATTGTACAGCTTTTTTCTGAAATGCAGCGAGCATCTCCTTCATCGTGACGATCAGCTTATCAATCAAAGAAAGTGTTGCAATATGAATCGCCGTGGGAAAAGCGTCGTTGGTTGATTGGGCCATATTCACATGTGTGTTGGGGCTCACTTTAAAATAATCCCCTTTGGTTCCATCCAGCAGCTCGATCGCCCGGTTGGCGATAACCTCGTTGGTATTCATGTTGATGGATGTGCCTGCTCCGCCTTGTATAGGGTCAACTATAAATTGGTCATGCCATTTACCATCCATGATTTCTTGTGCTGCCAATACGATCGCATCACCAATATGTGGATTCAATTGTCTAATTTCGATATTAGCCAATGCTGCCGCCTTTTTAACAATAGCCATAGCCCGAATTAACGATTCATGGATACGATAGCCTGTGATCGGAAAATTTTCTACCGCTCGAAGGGTTTGTATACCGTAGTAGGCTTGAGATGGGACTTCTTTTTCTCCAAGAAAATCTTTTTCCTTACGATATTCGCTCATGAGTTTTAGCTCCCTTATTCTAATTTTAAGTCTCATTTACAATACATGCTCCCGGTAGGCAACATCTACAACCTTCTTCGCTAAAATATAAGTCGGATCAATTACTTTAATCCCGTCTACTTCACTCATAACAATCGGAATCTCCGTGCAAGCTGCGACAATGGCCTCCATTCCTTTGGCAATCATCGTTTGAAATGTGTTAACCAATAAACTCTTGCCTTTTTCGATATCTCCGGCTTTTACTGAATAAATACCTTCCATTACCTTAGCTTGTGTAATTTCATCAGGCTCCAATACAGTAATACCTTTCTCACGGAGAGAGTGTTGATAAAGCATCGTTTTCAATGTACCGTCAGTCGCTAACAATGAGACACGTCTTATACCAACCTCACCTATGAATTTTGCCGTTTCTTTGGGCATATTAACAATCGGAGCCCGAACAGTTTCCTGAATGTCTTGCAAATAATAATGTGCAGTATTACAAGCGATTACAATCAAATCCGCCCCGGCATCCTCCAGTCTCTTAGCAGATTGTTTCATAAAGGGGAGAGGATCATTGCCTTTACCCATTATGGCTGCTGTACGATCCGGAATCTTAGGATAATTATCAACGATCATATGAATATGATCCTGATCACTTTGGGCAGGGGTTAGTCGAATAATTTTGTTCATCAAATCGACTGTTGCAAGTGGTCCCATCCCTCCCATAATCCCAACGGTTTTTATCATGAAGATATACCTCCACTTTTTCTTTTGCACATTAACAGTATAAGCCTAGAGTGGAAAGAGGTGTATATTAAGATAATTTATTAAAATATAGAAATTTTATATATACAACAGAAACAATTGGAAAACAAAAAAGGATAGCGTGATTTATTTTTGAGAATCTGCTTTTCTATGATCAAACTGGCCTTCCCATTTGGCAATAACGACTGAAGCTAAGCCGTTACCTACCACGTTAACAACGGTTCTCGCCATATCCAGAATACGGTCGATTCCAGCAATCAGCGCAACACCCTCAACAGGAAGCCCTACGGAATTAACAGTAGCTAGCAGAACAACCAAGGAAGCGCCGGAAACACCAGCCATCCCTTTGGAGGTTAACATTAATATCACCACTATGGTGATCTGTTGCATGATCGGTAAATTGATACCATACATTTGTACAATAAATAGAGTAGCCAGCGATTGATACAGTGCAGAGCCGGCCAAATTAAAAGTATATCCGGTAGGAACGACAAAGGATACAATCGATTTGGGGCATCCGAATTCTTCCATCTTAAGCATCAGTTTCGGCAGAACGGCTTCCGAACTTGCGGTCGAGAAAGCCAGAATAATTTCATCCTTCAATAATTTTAAAATTTTCACAATGCTGGTGCCGCACATTTTTGCTACTATGCCTAATACGACAATTACAAACACAAACATGGCCAAATATAGTATAATTACCAGTTTGCCAAGTGGTACTAAAGAAGAAACGCCAAATTTAGCAACTGTAACACCAATCAAAGCAAACACACCGAGAGGAGCCAATTTCATGATCTGATTGGTCATCCAGAACATCGTTTCAGAGACGGCTTCCAAAAAATGAATCACCGGTTTACCCTTTTCACCAATTACAGAAATACCGACCCCAAACAGTACAGAGAAGAAAATGATGGCTAACAAATCACCGTTACCCATAGCTTGAACGATGTTTGTCGGAACGATATTAACGAACGTGTCAGCCATACTGTGACTAGCGTGTTCTGCGGTATTTGCATATTGTTGTATATCAGTTTTGGCCAGATGCGACATATCAATGCCTAATCCTGGTTTGAAAATATTTCCCGCAAACAAACCTATAATTATTGCTACAGTAGTTATAATTTCAAAATACAGAATCGTTTTAAAGCCTATCTTCCCCAATTTTTTCATATCTCCAGAGCCCGCTATACCTACTACTAGAGAAGAAATGACAATAGGCAAAACAATCATTTTAATAAGTCGGATAAATACATCACCAACCGGCTGCAAAATCGCCGTTACTAGAGGATTTCCGTAGAAAATGGCTCCCACTGCAATGCCTAGAGCTAGTCCGATAAGTATTTGCCATGCTAGTCCTAACTTTTTCATCTTTATCCTTCATCCCCTATTCTTATTCTAAGGTTGCGATCAGAAAAATGTAAGTGTTTACATTCCCTTTAGACCTTCGACTATTATAAACTATAAGCTGTCATGTAGAAAAATTAAAGCATTTTATTTCTATATAAGATAAATCTATATAGAAATAAAATAATGGGTAATCGTTATATTTTCATCAGTTGAAAACCTCTAGATCAGTTGTAGCCAGCTATTTGTTAATAAAATACTCTATATATGGAGGTTTATTGTTTTCCTTTGTGTAGATAAAATCAATCTTTACATCGAATCTCCCAGATGAGACTAATGGCACACGGAATAACTGGCCGCTTTCCAGTTCTTTCTTCACACAATGCTCCGGTAAAAAGCTAATTCCCATCCCATTTACCACTAAATTTTTTGCAGCCTCCATACTATCCACTTCAAGAACCACATTTGGCTTTAGATTTTTGGATTCAAACAAGCCATAAATCATAAGCCAGTCTACCGATCCATAATCAAAAAATATGAGCGGTTCTTCACTTATTTTCTCAATGGTTACCTGACTATTGAGTAACAGAGGATGGTTAATAGGGACAAACAATCCAATCGGATCATGGCGAAATATAACAGATTCAATTTGAGGATGTGTAACTGTTCGAACCATTCCGAAATCCACCTCGTTATTAAGAACCTTATCTAATATATCATTAGAATGTCCGGTTAGAATGTTGACGTTTACATTGGGAAATTTAGTTTTAAAAGCAGGAAGAATTTCAGGGATAATATAATTCGCAATTGAGGTAGCACATCCAATCTTCAATTTATCAAGAGCAAGTATTGGTTGGTGCAACCTTAATTTGGCTTCCTGATAAGATTGTAAAATGTTTTGTGCATATGGTAAAAATGACTTTCCCTTTTCATTTATTGAGATTTGCTTCCCAGAACGATGAAATAATTCCACATTGAGCTCACGTTCCAAGGAGTGAATACGGGCAGTTACAGAAGGTTGAGTAAGATAAAGTGCCTCAGCTGCTTTAACAAAACTCCCTAAATGAATAGCATAGACGAATGCCTCAATATTTTCTATATTCAAAACGATAGCCACCCTTCTTCTCATCTAATCTTCTTTTATTATACTCTTAATAAATACTCAGTGTGCTTTTTTTTTAATTGGCTAGCGAATATTACAAAGTCAACACTTTATTGCATAATATTACATACTAATACATATCATTTCTCAAGCAAATATTTCCTTTGTATTCCCATTTGGAATACGGTTTAAGATAGGTATTTTTCCTCATGATGCTAAAATATTAATGATTTCTATCCTATCACATCTAAAATTTCCAATATGAATATTATGCATCCATTTCTAATATATTTAGTTAAGTTATACATTTTTATAGATATATATACATAAAATATTTTCATATATTCATATGTAATAGGTAATAACTTCTTTAGAAATGACTAAGCGTAAAAAGGAAAACGGTCGCAGATTAATCTACGGACCGTTTACTAAAAGATCTTCTATGCTTGGTTAATCAATCGAAACCATCACGCATATACATAGTCTTTTTTTCCTTTAATCCTGTATAAAGGTGAATGATCGCCAAAAGCAGCGGAGAGAACGGAATCGTTCTGAAGAAGCGTTAGCGTTCGCCTTTGTTCCCGGACTTCTACCCTTGAAAATAATTAAGAAATCCGGGGGCAACAGCGATCGTAAGAATGATCCGTCCTCGTAGCGACCATTACCCGTATATCGTTACTTATTCCTCCAGCATCATGTAGGAAGTAACGCCCTTTTTACACAGAAAAGTAAAAAGGTTGCACGCATACCGGCTTGGACACTATTACTTGTTGTCCAGTATAGGTCAGTCGTCCGCTAGCCTTGTCCACTTTGAACGTAACGATATTATTCGTGTCGCGGTTTGCCACGAGCAGATGCTCACCGTTTGGAGTCAGAGCAAAATGACGCGGGTGCTCGCCTTCAGCAGATACATGCTCTACCAGACTCAGCTTGCCTGTTGCGGCATCTACAGCGAACACTGCAATGCTGTCATGCCCACGGTTGGAACCGTACACATAAGCACCATCCTCTGAAATAGCAATCTCAG
The DNA here is from genome assembly GCF_053617595.1 of Paenibacillus sp. NPDC055715. Classification (NCBI taxonomy): domain Bacteria; kingdom Bacillati; phylum Bacillota; class Bacilli; order Caryophanales; family Paenibacillaceae; genus Paenibacillus; species Paenibacillus sp. NPDC055715. The sequence continues at coordinate 11,828 of NZ_JBSHGA010000010.1, read as the reverse complement.
CGGTTGTGTTTTCGCCCTTAAAATCAGACGGCAATGTAGGCACGCTCTCAAGCTCGGTAAGCTTGCCTGCTTCAGCGTCATACGCAAAAGAAGTAATGGAAGAATCTACCTCATTAATAACAAAAGCAAACTTACCATTCGGGTGGAACGTCAAGTGACGTGGACCTGCACCTGCATGGGTTTTGGTTTCGCCATGAAGCACCAGTTGTCCTTTACTGTCATCAATAGTATAGACACGGATCAGATCCAGACCGAGATCCTGTACGAACAGGAAACGACCGTCAGGGCTAAAGAAGCTGGAATGTGGATGCGGACGATCCTGACGCTCAGGATGCGCTCCCTTGCCCTCATGCTGCTTAACATCCAGCAACTCGCCGATACGACCATCCTCGGTTAGAGACACCAGTCCCACCATACCTCCGTGGTAGCTAACTACGATCAGGTAGCGATCGGATGGATCACGCTGAATGTGACAGGTTGTTGCACCAACGTTTTCCGCCCGATTAAGTAATGTAAATGTTCCTTTGACCGGATCAATTTCAAAAGCAGCAGCCTCGCCCACCTTCGCTCCAGCGGCAGAAGTCGTTTCTCCAATGGAATACAGCTTTCGATTCTTTACGTCCACATTCAGGAATGTTGGATTTTTCAATCCGGAGAACTCATCCTGTAATGTAAGAACCCCTGTCTCTTCATTAAAAGTGTATGCATAAACTCCGCTGCCTTCCAATTCGGCGTAAGAGCCTGCGAAAACGAGTAATTTTTGCTGTGCTGTCATGGTTGAATCCTCCTCAAATAAGAAAATAATGGGCAATTGGAATGATTGCTCCTGGTTCAAATAGCACTAAGAGGCGCATTCCACGACGGGCTCTGTAGATAAGACCACATTTCCTGCTATAGCGCGCGAGATCATACAAGAGCTCTCTGCCTGCTCTGCCAGCCGCAATGCCTGTTTGATCTGCGATTCTGTCGCATCGGCGGTTAAATGAACTCGCGGACGATGGATAATTCGACGATATGTAAAAATATTGTTCGTTACATCGACAATCCCTTCGGATTCAAGCGCCAGTGAAGCTACCGGAAGACCAGCGCGCTCCATCATCGCCGCCAATGTAATCAAATAGCAGGTCGCGGCAGCGCCTAGCAGCATTTCATCCGGATTAGTGCCCACACCGGGACCACCCATCTCAGCCGGGATCGAAACCGCTGTCCGCAGCTGTCCGGCCTCAATATGCCCATCGCTGTTGCGCCCCCCGTTCCAGTCTGCCTTGAGCAGAAAGGTATGCTCCATTTAAGGTCACTCCTCTCTCTTGCATTATGAATCTTTACACAGGTGAATGTAAAGGTTAGTCGATCTCCCGATTTTTCGTTTCGGTACCCAGCAACCATACCGCCGCCGCTCCAATCAGGATCGCTACGAAGAAAATCACAAAGATAGATTGTATCGCCATGCCCTGTCCGACCAAGAATCCGACCAGAAAAGGACCGATTACGCCACCGATGCGGCCAAACGCAGCCGCCATACCCACTCCGGTAGAACGAACGGCTGTCGAGTACAGTTCCGGGGTATAGGCATACATGGCTCCCCACGCACCGAGATTGAAAAAGGACAAGCAGATACCCGCAGCCAGCAGCATTCCTGCCGTTTCCGAGGTACCGAACCAAATCGCGGACACCGCCGTCAGCAGTAGATAGACGATCAGCACGAATTTGCGGCCCAGCTTTTCAATCAGATATGCAGCAGTAAAATAACCTGGCAATTGCGCCAGCGTCATGATCAGGACATACTCAAAGCTTTTAACCAGTTCAAAGCCCTTCATAAACATAATACTTGGCAGCCACAGGAACATTCCATAATAGGAAAATACAACTGTAAACCATAATATCCACAGCATGAGCGTGGACTTGCGGTTTGGCCCTGACCAAATGGAAGCCAGTCTTGCACGCAATGGAAGCTTGACACTCTGTTGCTTGTATCGCGGTGAATCCTCTACCGCTTTGCGTAAATAAAGAGCGTACAGGGCTGGTACTGCGCCGAGAATAAAGGCCATCTGCCAGCCGTACTTTGGGATAACAAAATAGGCAATAAGCGCCGAAAGAATCCATCCCGCCGCCCAGAAGCTTTCCAGCAGCACAACCGCTCTTCCCCGTTCCTGAACTGGCACCGATTCCGACACCAGCGTCGAAGCTACAGGCAATTCCCCTCCCAAGCCTACGCCTGCAATAAAGCGCAGCACCAGCAGTACACCGAGCCCGGTTGCCAAAGCTGACAAGCCGCTTGCAATAGAAAAGATCAACAGCGTCCACACTAATATCGCACGCCTACCATAGCGATCAGCCAAAATCCCCGCTAAAGCGGCTCCAAATATCATCCCTATTGAATTCATCGCAGTCAGCAGACCAATCTGCTCTGATCCCAAATGCCACTCCTTAGCCAGCGCTGCGGCTATAAACGAAAGCAGCCCAACGTCCATGGCATCAAACAGCCAACTGAGTCCCGCGCTAAATAGCAGCTTTCGCTTTTTGGATGGTCGTAATGAAGTCAATTCACTCATGATTCGCTCTCCCTTAAAAATGCATCATATACAGCCGTATATTCAGGTGTCTTGTCACCTATAGCTTAGTATCTATTGTACTGCAAGCTCCCTCCATCTGCGAGCATTTTAACGCAAAAAAATCCCTTGTTGCCGCTCTTGAAAGGAAAACGAAAAAAAGCGGAAGATTGCCTAGGGCAATTCTCCCGCCTTCTGGAACCTGCCACTTACCGGTTTTGGACCAGACCGATGATCGTCACCATGAGCACCAGCAGTTGGATGAGTGTATCGTTGCTCATTCAATCGCCTCCATCCCATATGAGATACTCCTTCGGCCGGTTCCCCTCTCACCGATCATGACGCTTGTTCCCCAATACATACCTATGCAGGTGGCGGGAAGCTTATGATCTTTAATGAGTAAAAAATCTTGTATTCGCGGTTATATGTTCATCATTCTCGACCAACGGGGTTACCGGATAATGCTCATATCGCCCTGTTCATACGTGCGCAGCAACGGCAGCAACTCATCTATGTTCCTAATGGATGGGTCCAGCCATGAATCCATATCCTTTTCCTTGTCCAATCAGCCGATAACGAAAACCTTTTGCACATATACTACTCATCCTTCCGCCTTCTTTTTCATCTATTGTGCGGTTATTCAAGGAAAATTGTGCATAAAGCAAAAAAAACGAACGGCAAGAACATATAGCAATATCCCCACAGTTTTGAAGCTGCGGGGATCGATGCTAACTTTTATCGTTATTATTTCTTTTCTACTGCATGACCGCCAAATTCATTGCGCAGCGCGGCAACAACTTTCCCGTTGAACGTATCTCCATCCAGAGAACGGTAACGCATCAGCAGGGATAACGCGATAACCGGAGTTGCAGCCTGAATGTCCAATGCTTCCTCAACTGTCCATTTACCTTCGCCGGAAGAGTGCATAACCCCGCGGATTTCATCCAGATTTGCATCCTTGGAAAATGCACGTTCGGTCAAGCCCATCAACCAGGATCGAATAACGGAGCCGTTGTTCCAAACACGCGCCACTTGCTCATAATCGAAGTCAAAGCTGCTTTTCTCCAGCACTTCAAAGCCTTCACCAATAGAGGCCATCATGCCGTACTCCACACCGTTGTGAACCATTTTGAGAAAATGTCCGCTACCGGATTTACCTGCATATAGATAACCATTTTCCACTGCTGTATCCCGGAAAATAGGCTCAACAAACGCCCATGTCTCCGGGTCGCCACCGATCATGTAACAAGCGCCGCTACGTGCACCTTCCATACCGCCGGAAGTTCCTGCATCCATGAAGCTGATACCGTATTCTTTCAAACGAGCATGACGGGCAATGGACTCTTTGTAATGAGAGTTACCACCTTCAATAATAATGTCCCCTTTGGACAAAATCGGTTGAAGCTGATCCAGCACGGAATCAACAATTTGATGGGGAACCATAATCCACAGTACTCTCGGGGATTGCGTTGCTTGCACAAGCCCTTGCAGCGTGGAAGCACCTGTAGCGCCGTAATCCTTCATTTCTTGAATCGCTTCTGTATTGACGTCGTACGCGACAACTTCATGCTTGTGATCAATCAAGTTTTTTCCGAGATTTAAGCCCATTTTTCCCAAACCGATTAATCCAACTTGCATTGTAAAGGCCTCCTGCCTAAGCAAAAATATATGTTCAATGTAGTCATGTGTAATGTTTACGAACAAACAACCGCTTTTTCAGAGCTTTCAGGCTTTTGGTCCAGCCACCAAGTAAAGCCCTGCTCCTTCAACAATTTGTCAGATGCTTCTGGACCGTAGGAACCTGCTGCATACGTATGAAGTGGAACTTCTCCGCGAGTAAAAGCTTCCAGTACAGGCTGTACCCACATCCATGAAAGCTCAACTTCATTCCAGTGAGCGAAAAAGGTGGAGTCGCCGCGCAGCGCATCAAAGATGAGACGCTCATAAGCTTCCGGTATATCCTTGGCCTCTGATGCATAATTCATCAGCACCGTCTCCAGTTGACCGTTGTTCATCATGTCCTTACTGTTCAGACGCAGCGTTACCTTTTCATCCGGGTTCACATGAATCGTAAGCAAGTTCGGCTCGGATGGCTGTCCTTGGGCCGCATACGGGTCTGTGCTATCCTTTTTAAATTCCACGACAATACGTGTGGATTTTTCCTTCATGCGTTTGCCTGTGCGAATATAGAACGGCACACCTGACCATTGCTCATTGTCAATCCACAGACGAGCTGAGATGAAAGTATCATTTTGCGAATCCGGTCCAATGTCCGGTTCTTCTTTATAGGAAGGAACTGCTTTTCCGTTAATCTCACCGTTCGTATATTGCCCTCTCACCACGCTGGAAGCAATGTCGGACGGATCGAGCGCACGCAGCGCATCCATCACCTTGCGTTTTTCGTCGCGCACCTGATCTGCCGTTACATGTCCCGGCTTGTTCATAGCCGCCATCATCAGCATTTGCAGTATGTGATTTTGTACCATGTCCCGAATAGCTCCGGAGTGATCGTAATAGCCTGCGCGTTCCTCGACGCCTACAGTTTCGGAAGCGGTAATTTGCATATTGGCAATGTATTGATTGTTCCATACACCCTGAAGCAATGGATTAGCAAACTTCAAGGCTTCCAGGTTTTGCACCATCGGCTTACCGAGGTAATGGTCAATACGATAAATTTCATCCTCGGCAAATGTTCTGCTCAAGCGATCATTCAACTCGCGTGCCGATTCCAGATCATGTCCGAATGGTTTTTCGATAATAAGCCGTTTCCAGCCCTTCGTTTCAGCCAAACCGCTTTCCCGAATGTTAAGGGCAATCACATCAAAAAATTCCGGTGCCACCGATAAGTAAAACATGCGGTTCCCCGGAATTCCCAAGTCATTTTCACGTTGCTCAGCAAGCTGTAACAGCTTTTTATAATCTTCCGGGTGATTGACGTTCAATGCACTGTAGCGGAAAGCGCTTAAGAACTGATCCATCTGTGCACGGTCATCATTTACGTGTCTAGAAAAATCTTTGATGGATTGCTCTACGTTACTTTGAAACTGTTCGTCAGCCACTTCACGACGCCCCATACCAATTACAGAAAAGGAAGCTGGAATTTTACCTTCTACAAACAAATTATACAAGGCAGGGTAGATTTTGCGTTTAGCCAAATCCCCTGTCGCTCCAAATAAGACAAATGTCATTGAATCCATGAATTATTCCTTCTTCCCATTAAAAAAGATGAAGTTATTAAAAGTTACCTGAGGAATTAACGTAACCCATAATACACCCAAAATAAAGGGAAAGTCAATCAAACTTTAACGAAATCGTGGACATTCGATATTTCCTGTAATGATAACGTTTTCTGTGCTATGATTGACGCAAGGAATGAGAAAAAACTGTTAAAAATGTCATTGTTGACATAAACCAAGATAGTTACTATTGGTATACAGAGTTACTTTTAGTATACTGATTAAAACAACCAATGAAATTGAGGGGATTCCGATGAGCGACGACAGGCAGCCTAAGCTTTTGTGTGGCAAGGTGGAACAGTCCTTTCAGATCATCAGCAAAAAATGGACCGCTCTCATCATTCATTCTTTAATGGAACATCCCAAACGATTCAGTGAAATTCATGTTTCCATACCTGATCTTAGCAAACGTATGCTGAACGAACGCATTAAGGAACTGGAACTTAGTGGCCTGATCCTTCGCAATGTCATTACAGAGCGGCCCGTGCGTACCGAGTATTCGCTGACACGTAAGGGTAAAGAGCTGGGTGATGCATTGAATGGCGTAGAGAGCTGGGCCGAAAGATGGCTCTAACCGCTAACAGGAGATCGTCATACACGGTCTCCTGTTATTGTGTTACCCTTTAGGGATCGTAATACTGGCTAAAATACGAAAATAATGTACGCCTACCCGGTAGCTCATGATTTCGGAACGAACCCAGAAAGGATGAGAGTGAATCAGCGTCAGCCCTATACCCATTTTGACCTGATCGCAACAAACTTTGACCTGATCGCAAGAGACAAACGGAAATTTTGCGCAACTATGGCATGAGCGAGCAATCGGAACGCTTCGGCCTTCATCTTCACACCGGTACACGCCTACCATTTTAGACCACAGCTCTTAAAGCTGCGGTACTTTTGTTTTCATACCGGATAATACTTTGTGTATCCAAATCGCTGACATTGCACCTTCTCCCATCACGATCGTGCTTCGATCCTGAGCCTCGTATCCGTCACAGTCTGGGCAGACATACACACTGTTGCCCAAACAGGCCAGAAGCCCGTCCAGCTTTGGAAAGCGATCAGTCAGCCCTATTGCCAGCAGCAGCGTCTTTGAGGAATACACCGTTCCCTCTTCCACTTGAACGTCAAAAAACTCATCTCTTTTGGTCGCTTTTACCGCCTCATCTTCAACAAATTCATTGCCTAGCTTCGTAGCCTCACTACGTCCAAGCCGTCGCAGCTCTTCACCTGAAATCCCGTCAGGAAAGCCCAGAATATTATGATACTGATGGCACAACGTGGAAATACTTGCCCATCCCAGAGAAGTACGTAAAGCAGCAATAACACCTATGTAACCCTCTCATCCCAATTTAAACATAGCATCACCCGCTTACGCCTGAATTAACCCCTGAATCATCGTTGCATTGTCTGGCTTATTTAAATGTTTTTACGCGTTCTTCAACAGGTTGGAATTCTTTTTCACCTGGTTGGAATGTCGGTTTACCGAATGGCAATTCAGCAATCAGTTTCCAATGCTCAGGAATGTTCCATTCATTTTTCACTTTTTCGTCGATCAATGGATTGTAATGCTGAAGAGATGCGCCCAGTCCTTCTTGCTCCAGAGCTGTCCATACAACCAATTGCAGCATGCCGTTGGATTGGTTAGACCAGATTGGGAAGTTGTCCGCATAAGCTTCAAATTGTTGTTGCAATCCAGCCACTACATTGTTGTCTTCAAAGAACAATACAGTACCGTAGCCGCTACGGAAGCCGTTCATTTTCTCAGCAGTAGATTTAAATTGCTCTTCATTGCCTACCACTTCGCGCAAAATATCTTCTGTAATACTCCACAGTTTGTCATGATGCTCTCCGAGCAGTACAACTGCACGTGAAGTTTGGGAGTTGAAAGAGGTAGGTGTATATTGAACAGCTTCCTCTACAATCTCTTGAATCTGTTGGTCGGAAATTACTTGTTCTTTGCTAATACCGTAATACGAGCGTCTTTCTTTCAGAGCTGTGAAGAAATCTTTAGCCATTTTTGTTACCTCCTGAGAAATTTCAAATCGATCAAACAAGCTCTCCTGCTCCGCCGAATACTGCTCAGCGTGATTCCGATTTACGGGTTGTCCTGATGGTGCAGGTCATCGTCAAATGGGGTCATTTTCGCTCCCTCCACTCCCCTCCCTATCGGATTAGTGTCCACAGTATACTTTTACCTTTCAGGTCGGAAATTAAACGCAAAAAAAAGAAAATCTCCGCAAAGATTTTCTCTACTCATGTTCTTATTTATAGTTGGTTGTGTGAAAAAGATGTGGTTTCAGCTTCTCTCCCGCTACAAGCTTCTGTACCAGTTGTGTGCCCGCAGCAGGCGTCATCTGATCATACCAGTTCCCTTGAGGATATACGAGAACAACCGCAGCATCGTGGCAACGGGCATTACAGCGAGTTCTGGTCGTTTGAATATAAGCTTCTGCGTTTTAATCACGGATTTCATCCCGAATTGCTTGTGTAACTTCTTCACCTTCATGCCGCATACACGTGCTTCCATTACAGATCAACACATGATGCTTCATCGGTTCCAATTCGAAAATAGACATAGCTTCCCCTTTAACCAACGGTTGTTACTTTATTCATGCTTATCTGGATAAAGAACAAGCTGTGCTTCCATTTGCCCGGCTTCAATCGTCAGCACGATAAATGAATATTCGTCCTCGCCGCGCTTGTCTGTCGGAGATCCGGGATTGAGGACGAGCAGGCCGTTCAACTTTTTGACAACCGGAATATGCGAATGTCCGTAAATCAGGCAATCCAGCGTTTCTCCCTTAAACGTATTCAGTGCGATACTCTCTGTCGAGTCGCGCCAGCCGTGACCGTGAATCATACCGATCCGTTTGCCCTCCACTTCAACGATTCTTTGATAGCCTAGGCGCTCTACGATGTCTACTCCATCATTGTTTCCGGCAATTCCTTGCACAGGTGCAAATTCGGATAGCCTTTCATATACGAACCAGTCCGTCCAGTCTCCGGCATGGAGAATGAGGTCACTGCCTTTTAGCTCCTGTACAAGCCGACTAGGAAGCGCTTTGCCTCGGTACGGCATATGAGTATCTGAAAGTACGATGATTTTCATAACAATTCTCCTTCCCGGCGTCTTTACACGGATGAACTCTGCTGCCCAACCCGCTGCTGAAGCGCCTGCTCCAGATCCCGCAGCGTAACTGTCTCGAAAAACGCCTGTATTTTCTGCTCTGCCACGGTATATAATCCGTCCAGCAAAGCGTCGATGTTCTTGCCTACTTCGCAATTATGATTGCTGTCACTATGGATAGCGAACAGCGGGCCGTCGTCTTTGGTCGCTTCATATATCATTTTAAGATTAATATTGGAACCGGACGTGCTTAGACGAAAGCCGCGTGCTCCTGGTGAAGAATCAACCAGACCAGCTTGCTTGAGTCGGCTCATGATTCTTCTCACAACCACCGGATTCGTATTGATACTGGAAGCGATAAGTGTCGAAGTCATCCGCTCCGGCGCTCCTTCAGCCAGAAGAAGCAGACAATGGATACTAACGGAAAAATGGGTACTCATGTTAACCACCTTTATATGTGTGCCTCATTAAATGTTTGTGTACATATGCATAGTCCCATCATACCACAATAAGAGGCACCGACACAGCGCTTACTGCACCTTACTCCGGAAAATAATCATTTTCAGGGCGTACTCGCACCTTTAGCTGGCGGACGCTATACTCCAGTTGCTTGACGATGTCCTCCAGTTGGCGTCGGTCAAGTGCGTTAAAATCGACGGCAGGCTTGGGTACGTTTTTCAAGTCACGTATGGTTGCCTGCTGCTCCTGCCACTTGTCCATCAGGTCGGCTATGTTCGCATAGAAGCGTTCATAATCCTTTATCACTTCATCCAGAAAGGCATCCACCTCGTCCGGATCATAGCCGCGCATTTTATTTTTAAACTGTTTTTCATGAATGGAGAGCGCGTCCAGCTGAATCCCCAATTGCTTAAACAACTGCTTTTGCTTATCCAGACGACGCTTCATATGTTCATCCATCGGTTATTCCCTCCTTAACACACTATTCTTTTTATATCACATTCTACGTCGGTAATAAAAGCCTCTGCTGATCGCCTCCCCGATGAACGGGTATAGTTGCTACACTCCCTGGGAGAAACGCTGACAGATTCCACCGAGGAACTCTCTTCGTATGACCAACCATCCGACAGATGTAGGGACAGAAACCTTTAAACGGTCCCGTGATTTGGCCATTAACGATTCGCTGGAAAGCGAGCTGGATCAGGTCAATGCGGCCCTTTAACAGATGAAGGATGGGACGTACGGCATATGTGTGGAAAGCGGGGAAGAATACGGTACGTCCAACTCACCTACCGCAGCCGCCAAACGCGATGTCAAGGATTACGATGAAAATATGTAATAATTGAAGGCTTCGCGCTTCCCTGTATGCCTATGTATTCATTCAACTAAAAAAGCAGCTTGTCCCTGTGACAGGCCGCTTTTTTATGCTTTCTGAGGACTCGTTTATCTGGTTTATCCGATTTCTACCCGTTTACGGCTGCGAGCCGACTCGATACAAGCGTCGATCACCTTCATATTGCTTACTGCATCTTCTGGTTCATACGCCAACGGAACACCATCAAGCACCGCTTTGGCAAAAACATCCGCTTGCAGCTCAAAGGAATTGAAGCCTTTAAGTCGTTCCTCCCGTGTAACGTTCACCCCGCCCGGAAACTCCAGCAAGCCGGATGCCATCATATCGACGTTGTCATGCTCGGGGGAATATAAGGCTTGCACCGTCACGGCCTCCGGCTCCCGATCCAAATACATACGTGCTACCGAAATGGAATATACGCCCACATCGTATTAAGATCCGCGCCCATACTTTTATTGAAACGCACATTATCTGCCTGATCGGTATTGTTAAATGTAAATGTGCAATGCATGCCGCGAATGCCACCGATTTCTCCGCTATAGATAATTTCCTTAATACGCCGATGTTTTGGATGATAGCGATACATAAAAGCTTCTGCAAAAAATGACCCCTGCCCTTTTACATGCTTCAATCATGCGGCTTGTCTCGGCTGAGCTAAGAGAGGATGGTTTTTCGCACAAAACATGCTTCCCCGCGTTCGGATTGCTGAATGGCCGAAATTACAACAATTTGGGCAATCTCCGCAGTGCCTAAAATTCCCCGTTTCAGCTTTCTACCTATCATTCTCATCCTTTCGTGTTCAGGAATAGTTGTCTTGTTCCGCTTTGTGCAGCATACCTAAACAACGGTCCAAATCGGTTTTGACCTGCTTCTTATATAGTCGCGCTTTCTCCTCCCCATCATCTGTAAAATGATAAAGTATAATTTCTTGAAAATCTACGCGGGGATCTGTTCCTTTTAACCGTTTGGTACGGTAAAAAACGCCCTCCTGCACCAACTCGTGCAACGCCCGATAAACCTCACTTTGAGGCGGAACATATCCGAAGCCACTAAACTCATCCTTCATCGATTCGAGCATCTGATATCCATAACCGCGATGCTTCTCCACCATTGTGATCAGATAAATTTTGATAAAAGCCCGCTGGGATATCATAAACGCCATTTCATGGCCTCCTCTTCACACCATTCTCTCATTTCTTACCTTCCATTATAAACCACTCAGCGCCCATACACTAATGATAGGGAGGATTTTCACACTCTCTCTTGTGACCTGTTTGAAGATGGTGAGAGATATAATATGAAGCGTTGTGAAAAAGTCGGCGAAGCGGCGGTCTTTAGTTTTGCTATTATGAATTTTTCATATATTGAAATAATATAATAAAAACTAAAAAATAGAGTTACAGATTACAAAGTGGTAAAGGCATTTGTATTATGATTGGCGCCATTCATAATACGTTTGGCCTGGGTTCCAATTGCGCAAAACTTACCGATCTTTAAATTTGTCCCCTAGGGCGTGTATTCAAACCTAAGCAAGCCAGATCATAATCGAGGCCAACGTCAAAAAAGCCTTGAAGGTGCATGTCAATTTATCAAAGCGAGTC